>CAVTQT010000005.1:0-462209 GCA_963736955.1 uncultured Pseudomonadota bacterium | reverse complement strand
CGATTGCGATCGGCGCAACGTGCAACTCGCCTCTCGCATTCCGTCGCTCGCAGCCGTGCAGGCCCGCGAGCGGGAGCTTGAGGTCGTCGAACAACCGGTCGAGATCCGCAAGGGTACGGCCGCTGACGAGGGCCACGGCCCCGTTCGCAGCCGCGCGCAGCTGTGTGAGGAGTTGTTTGAGTGCCGGATCCACGAAGACCGCGCCCGGGTGATCCGCGAGCTCGAGCAGCGTTCCATCCACATCGAGAAACAGACACCAGGCAGTCGTGGGCAGCGGCACCGCGTCGACGGCGGCCGCTTCACGCGGCGCGAGTTGAGTCATCGGCGCAGTATAAGAACGTGCGCGGCCGATGGCCCGCGGAATTGCGGTAGTTAGGAGTGAGAATTTTTCCGCAAGCGGCCCCGGCCTTGATCTCTGTCGGAACAGTCCTACCCATGCACCACGGCTGGCCGAGGACAGATATCCATCGGCGTTTCGGCGGCGAGGCGCTCGTTCCCGCATCGCCAGCATGCAGGTGATCGCCGCTGTCGAAAGCCGCTAACAACTTCGTGGGCTGCGCGGGATCGCGCAAGATCGCGTCTGCATCGATGACGCCATCGAAATCGCGCGCGCTTCGCATCCAGGCGTTGACCTCCGTGCGCACTTTCTCCTTCGCCGCGTTGTAGAAACCCTCGATCGCCGTACCTTCGAACGGTGCGATGGTCGTGCCGATGACGCGCACGCCTTTTGCGTGGGCGGTGGCGGCGATGCGGCGAAACCCGTCGATGAGGTCCGCGACCGTCACCGGTGGATCGTTTGGCGCAAAGGTGCCGGGAAAGCCCAAGTCATTGACGCCGATGCGAAGGATCACGCAGCGCACCTGCGGCAGACGCTCGAGATCGCTCTCGAAGCGATCGATGCCCGCCCGGCCGAGCGTGTCGCCGAAATCGCTGCTCTGCGCCGGGCTATCTCTGAGCAAACGGTTGCCGATGAGGCCAAGATTGGCGACGCCTACCCGTGCGCCATCCGAATTGAAGCGGCGCGCGAGGAAATCCGGCCAGCGCCGGTTCGCGTCCGCGGTCGACCCGTCGCCATCGACGGTGGAGTCGCCGAACACCGCGACCGTCGTGCTGCCGAGCATCTGCACATCGACGCTTGCGAGAAATGGCCATGAGTCCAAGGTCCTCGTGGCCTTGAATGCCGTGCCCGTATCTCCCTGCAGCGCACCGACATAACTCGTTTGCTGCGCGAGGACATGAGTCGTGCTCGCCTCATGCTCGCCGGTGAGCCAGAACGTGATCGCGAGGTCGGCGAACGCGGGTAACGCGAAGTCGACCGCATCGGAAGTGAGCTCATGGCCGGGCAAAACAATCGCGGTCGGAGCTGTGATGAACGTGAGATCGCGCTCCGTGGCCGGATCGATGTCCGGGCCGCGCGACCGCAACGCGATGTGTGCGGCATTGATATGGATCTCCCTGTTTCCGTACAGGTTGGAGAACCGGACGCGCACCCGCTCCCCACCGACGCTCGTCCGAACGATCAGGCGGATCGGTTGAGCGTTGGCAATTTTTTCGGCCTTGCCAGGCAAAGGCGGCTGAGGCGCAGAGGCCCAGGTGGTCGTCCACGGCGTTGACCTGGGCAAAAGCGAACCAGGCCCCTCAGGCGCCGTGTCGGATGGCGGCGCGGGCGTGCGCGCGCACGCGCAAAGCGTGATCAGCAGAGCGGCGGCGAGAACGCGAAACGAGCCGCGCATTGCGTCAATCGAATGGATGCCGCAGCACGATCGTCTGCTCGCGGTCCGGGCCCGTCGAGATGATGTCGATGGGCACGCCCGCCAGCGCCTGCAGGCGCTCGAGATAGGCGCGCGCATTTTTCGGCAAAGCGTCATACGACGTGACACCGATGGTGGAATCCTTCCAGCCGGGCATTTCTTCGTACACCGGCTCGACTTCGGCGAACGCGTCGGCAAACAAAGGCGGGTTTTCCGAAATCCGTCCATCGGATTTGTAACCGACGCAGATCTGCAGCGAGTCGAGGCCATCGAGCACGTCGAGCTTCGTCAGACAAAGTCCCGACACGCTCGAATGAATGATGGATCGACGCAGCGCGACCGCATCGAACCAGCCGCAGCGGCGCTTGCGTCCGGTGACCGCCCCGAACTCATGGCCGACGCGCGAGAGATGCGCGCCGTACTCGTCGAAGAGTTCCGTGGGGAACGGTCCCGCGCCCACGCGCGTGGTGTAGGCCTTCACGATGCCGAGCACATAGTCGAAATCTCGCGGGCCAATACCGGTGCCCGTTGCGGCGAAACCTCCCGTGGTATTCGACGACGTGACGTACGGATAGGTGCCATGGTCGATGTCGAGCATCGCGCCCTGCGCGCCTTCGAACATGACGTCTCCTCCGTCTTCACGGATGTTGTGCAACGCCAGGGTCACATCGGTCACCAGTGGCTTCACGCGCTCGGCGTATGAAAGTTGCTCATCGAGAGTCTTCTGGAAATCGACGGCCGGCTGCTTGAAGTAGTGCTGCAGCACGAAGTTGTGGAAGTCGAGGATCTCGCCGAGCTTGGCGGCAAATTTCTCGCGCTGGAACAGGTCCTGCACGCGCACCGCTCGCCTTGCGACCTTGTCTTCGTACGCGGGACCGATGCCGCGTCCGGTGGTGCCGATGGCGTTGGCGCCACGCGCCGCTTCGCGTGCCTTGTCGAGCGAAACGTGCGACGGCAGGATCAGCGGGCAGTTAGGTGAAACGCGTAGCCGCGCAAACACGTCCACGCCGGTGTCGATGAGCGTCTGCGCTTCACGGAACAATGCTTCCAGCGACAGCACCACGCCGTTACCGATGAGGCATTGCACGTTCTTGTGGAGGATTCCCGAGGGAATGAGCGACAGCACGGTCTTCTTGCCGCCAATGACCAGCGTGTGGCCAGCGTTGTGCCCACCCTGAAAACGTGCCACCGCCGCGGCACGTTCGGTGAGCAGGTCGACGACTTTGCCTTTGCCCTCGTCGCCCCACTGGGTCCCGATGATGATGACGAATTTGCCCATGATTGCCCGTGATTACCCGACGCCGCCCGAACGCGGCGATTCTTGAATTGCAGTGGAGGGGTCGGTCAGCGCTTGCTTGGCGGCGCCGGACTCTTGAGATAACGGAAGAAATCGCTTTCGGGTGAAATCACCATCACATCGCCGTCCCGGCCGAGCGCGCTGCGATACGCCTGCAGGCTCCGATAGAACGAATAGAACTCCGGATTGCGGCTATAGGCCGTCGCGTAAATGCTCGCCGCGGCGGCATCGCCCTCGCCCCGGATGCGCTGCGCGTCGGCCAGCGACGTGGCGATGATCTCGGTACGCCGGCGCTCGGCCTCGGACTTCACGATCTGCGCCTCGCGCGAACCCTCGCCCCGCTGCGTCTGCGCGATCCCTTCGAACGTGCGCTTCATGCTGTCGTAGACGCTGCTGGCGACTTCTTCCTGCAAGGCGATGCGCTGCATGCGCACGTCGACGAGCAGGATGCCCAGCTTCAGCAATTTCTCGCTGGCGTCTTTCATGAACTCGCCGGTGATCTGCTGCCGATCGGAGATCACGATGTCCTTCAGCGTGCGTCGCGCGACGGCATTCTTGATGCCGTCCTGGATGGTATCGCCCACCAGCGATTCGGCCCGGCCTTCATCGCCACCGCTGGTCGCCTGGTAGAAAGTCTGGGGCTCGAGGATGCGCCATTTGATGTAGTAGTCGATGGTGAGTCCCTGGCTCTCGCTGGTCAGGAACTGCTCGCCATTGAACTTGCGCGTGAGCACGCGGCGGTCGAATTTCACCACGCGGTCCATGAACGGAATCTTGAACTGCAGGCCAGGCGCGAAGTCCGCGCCCTTGATCTGCGACAGGCGCACGCGCACGGCGAGCTCCTGTTCATTGACCACGAAGGTCGAGCTGGAGATCAGCAGGATCACCGCCAGCACCACCACCAGGAGTGCGAGTATGCGCGAGCCCATCAGCGTTCCACCCTCTGGCGTGCATCCGTGGACGGCGCGGGGTCGGGCTCACCGCCAGCCGGCGGCCGCACCGTTACCGTGTTCATATCCGATTCGCGGCGGTCCATGAGCTTGTCGAGCGGTAGATAGAGCATGTTGCCGTTACCGCTCTTCGGATCGATGACCACCTTGCGCGAGGTCTTGAGCACGCTCTCGACGGTCTCGATGTAGAGCCGCTCGCGCGTGACGTCCGGTGATTTTTCGTAGGCCTGGGCCAGCGCCGTGAAGCGCGAGGCATCGCCGGTAGCCATGAGGCTGACCTGCGACTTGTACGCTTCGGCTTCCTGCACTGCACGCGCAGCGTCACCCTGGGCCTTGGGCAAAATGCCATTCGCATAGGCCTGGGCTTCCTTGATCATGCGTTCGCGATCAGCCTTCGCCTTGACCGAGTCGCGCTGCGCCTGCTGCACGGCCTCGGGCACCTGCACGTCGGTGATATTCACGCTGCGCACTTCGATGCCGGCGCCGTACTGGTCGAGCGTGCGCTGCATGATCACGCGCGTGTCCTCGGCGATCTTGATGCGGCCCGCTTCGAGAATGGCCTGCTGGTCATTGCGCCCGACCACTTCGCGAATGGCGCTCTCGCTCACTTCGCTCAGCGTGGCCGCCGGATCGCGCACCTTGAAGAGATTGTCTTCCGCGTTCTTGATGCGGTACTGCACGGCCACCTGCAGCTCGACCATGTTCGGCTCGGCGGTGAGCACGCTCGACTTGTATTCCGTGGATTTGACGCCGGCGACGTCGACCTTGATGACGGTTTCGATGGGCCAAGGGAGGCGCCAGCCCCAGCCGTCGCCCACCGTCTGCACATGTTTGCCAAAGCGCTGCACCACGCCCTGGTTGCCGGGCTGCACCTGGTAGAGGCCTGTGGCCATCCAGATTGCGAGAATTGCGATGCCGATGAACAGCAATGACGTCGCCGAGCCGCCTCCACTGCCCCCAAACAGCGATTCGATGCGCTTTTGCCAGTCCTTGAAGGCCTGGTCGAAATCGCCACCGCCAGGAGCAGGTTTCTTGCCCCAAGGGTTGTTGTTCGGACTACCGGGTTGATTCCAGGCCATATCAGCTGCTTCGCAATGCGGGCGACGATTGTAGGTAGGCACTTGCGGCCGTACAAGTTGAGTCGTCTGCGAGCGTCAGAACTTCGACACCGGGCTCGCGCGCCCATTTGAGCAACTCGAATTCGGATAGTTCAGTGTCGATCTCGAAGGCGCCGTCATCGCCAATCCTCTCGGCGCGCACCAGGCCGCCTGCATACAGCCTCGCCCGCAGCTCGCCGGCCGAGACTGGCAGGCGCAGCGTCGCGCGTTTTGCGACTCGCGCGAGGCGTTCGGCCACCGATTGGAGCAACCCATCGAGTCCTGCGCCCTTGGCCGCGGACAGCCACACGTGGCTCACGCTCCCGGATTCGTTGCGCTCGACCCTCGGTGGCGTGTCGATGCGGTCGATCTTGTTGAACACCAGGATCTGCGGCAGATCGGCCGCGCCGATTTCGGCCAGCACGCGATTGACTTCGTCGATGTGTTCGTCGCGTCGCGGATCGCTGACGTCGACCACGTGCAGCAGCAGTGTCGCCTCGCGCGCTTCGGTCAGCGTGGACTGGAATGCCGCCACGAGTTCGTGTGGCAGCTCGCGAATGAACCCGACGGTGTCGGCCACTACCACCGGCGTATGGCCCGGCAGCATGATCTTTCGAACCGTGGGATCGAGCGTCGCGAACAATTGATCGGCCACGTAGGCATCGGCGCCCGTGAGCGCGCGGAATAGCGTGGATTTGCCGGCGTTGGTGTAGCCCACCAGCGCGAGCGACGGAATGGGAATCTCGGCGCGCTGCTGACGGCCTGTCTCGCGTTGCTGTTTGATCGTCTCGAGCCGCGCGGTCAATGTCTTGACGCGCTTGCCGAGCAGACGACGGTCGGTCTCGAGCTGTGTCTCGCCAGGACCACGGTTGCCGATGCCGCCACCGCGCTGACGCTCGAGGTGGGTCCAGCCACGCACCAGGCGCGACGCGATGTGCTTGAGCTGCGCGAGCTCCACTTCGAGCTTGCCTTCGTGGCTGCGCGCGCGCTGCGCGAAGATGTCGAGGATCAGGCCCGAGCGATCGAGCACGCGGCGTTCGATGAGTTTTTCGAGATTGCGCTCCTGCGACGGCGAGAGCGGGTGATCGAACAACACCACGTCGGCATTGTGGGAGGCCGCGGCGGCGCGAATCTCATCGGCCTTGCCACTGCCCACGAAAAATCGCGGATCGGGGCGATCGCGGCGGCCGCCAATACTGACGACCGGCAGCGCTCCCGCCGAGCGCGTGAGCGCTTCGAACTCGAGGATATCTTCCGGGTCTGCAGGCGCGCCGATGCCAAGGCGCACGAGCACGGCCCGCTCACCTGCGCGTGGTCGCTCGAACAATTTGGATTCTCGAGAAAACGGAAACGCGTGCGACCGCGCGGAAAATCATTCTCCGGCGACCGCCTCGATCGTCGTTCCGTCTTCGTTGGTGATGCGCACGTTGCGCGCCGGGACGACCGTCGAAATCGCGTGCTTGTACACCATCTGGCTCACGCTGTTCTTGAGTAGTACGACGAACTGATCAAACGAATCGATCTGGCCTTGCAGCTTGATTCCATTCACCAGATAGATTGACACCGGGATTCGTTCCTTGCGCAAAGTATTCAGAAACGGATCCTGCAGTGACTGGCCCTTGGCCATGATGTTCTCCTTATTTTTCAAGCAAGCGAACGACCGCGAGCATACCACGGGGTCCCTACCCGGCAACGCGGTCAGGCTCTCTCAAAAGAGGCAATCAGGGATTGGCGGAGGCCTACAAAGCTTTGTGTTTCATAGGGATCGAACGCACGGATGTTGGGCATCGAACGCAACCAGGTCATCTGTCTCTTGGCCAGCTGGCGCGTTGCGGCGATGGCACGGGCGACCGCCATTTCGAGCGGATAGGCGCCCGCAATGTGTGCCCAAAGTTGCCGATAGCCGACCGCGCGGATTGCCGGATGTCCGTCGGTCAGGTCGCCGCGCGCAAACAGCCGGCGCACTTCGTCGAGCAGTCCCGACGACATCATGGCTTCGAAACGCTGCGACAAAGCGATATGCAAGCGCGCCCGGTCATGAGGCACCAGCGCGGCGCAAATGAATTCACGGTCAATGGGCCGCGTGCTCGCCGTCTGCAGCTCCGAGATCGGTCGCCCGGAGGCGGTGTAGACCTCGAGCGCGCGCTGAATTCGCTGGGCATCGTTGGGATGGATACGGGCGGCTGCGGCCGCGTCCACTTCACCGAGGCGCTCATGCATCGCGGGCCATCCCAGCCGTTGCGCGTCGACATCGATGGCGGCGCGAATGGAGTCGCTGGCCCGCGGCAGGGTCGCGATGCCGCCCATGAGTGCGCGCAGGTAGAGCATCGTGCCTCCCACCAGCAGCGGCACGCGTCCACGCGCTTCGATGTCGTCGATGGCCTGCGCGGCATCCCGCACGAACTGCCCCGCCGAGTAGCTCGCGTTGGGTTCGACCAGGTCGATGAGGTGATGCGGTACTGCCGCGCGCTCCGACGCGTCAGGCTTCGCGCTGCCGATGTCGAGGCCGCGGTACACCTGCGCGGAGTCGACGCTGACGATCTCGATCGGAAACTCGCGCGCAAGACGCATGGCAAAGCCGCTCTTGCCCGTGCCCGTCGGACCGGTCAGGACTGCGATCGGCCTGTTGCGATCAGCGTCCACGCAAAAACATGCGATCGAGCTCCTGCAGACTGACATACGTCCACGTCGGGCGCCCGTGATTGCATTGATCCGCGCGCGGCGTCTGCTCCATCTGCCGCAGCAACGCGTTCATCTCCGGCAGCGTCAGGCGACGATGCGCGTGGATTGCCGAACGGCAGGCGATGGTGCCTAACAAGCGATCGGTGGCGCTGTCGAGGTGGTGGGTGGCTTCGCCTTCGGCCACGTCGCCCACGACTTCGCGAACCAGTGCGGCGATATCCTCGCTCGGCAACATGGCCGGCACCGATCGCACCACCAGCGTGCCGGGCGCGAGCCGCTCGACATCGAAGCCCGCGGCCTGCCACTCCTCGGCTTGCACCATCAGCACATCGAGCTCATCGACTTTCATTTCGACGGTCACGGGCGCCAGCAGCAATTGCGTGGCAACAGTTCCTGTTTGGGCCTTGAGCTTCTCGTACAACACGCGTTCATGTGCCGCGTGCATGTCCACGAGCACCAGGCCCTGCGGATTTTGCGCGAGGATGTAGATGCCATGCACCTGGGCAAGCGCTTCTCCGAGCGGCTGCGTGCCGTACTCGGGAGGATCCGCGGGACGTTCGTACTCGCCGGCGCTCGAGCCGCGCAGCATCTCGGCGACTGCCCACACGCTGGTCGCCGGTGCGGCGTCGGCTGTCTGCAGCGGCATGGGCTGCGTGTAGTGACCACCGGGCGAAGCCGCCGGCGGAACCACGCTCGTTCCTGGTTTGGTGCCACTCAACTTGCGTTCGACGGCGCGAAATACGAAGTCATGGATCTGGCGGCTGTCCCGGAACCGGACTTCGAGTTTCTGCGGGTGCGCGTTGACGTCGACCAGCGTCGGGTCGATATCGAGGTACAGCACATAGGCGGGTTGCCGCCCTGAATACAGCACGTCGCGGTAACCGAGTCGCACGGCGTTCATGAGCAGCCGGTCGCGCACCGCGCGCCCGTTGACGAACCAGAACTGCAGATCGGAGGTTGCGCGCGCCGCGGACGGCGCGCCGATCCAGCCGGACAGGCGCACCGGGCCGGCGGAATGTTCGATCTCCAGAGCGCGTGAGACGAAATCCTGCCCGACGATGCGGCCGAGGCGCGCCGCGGCGCCGCCGGCCGCAATCAGCGCCGGCGCATCTAACAAAGTTCGCGAGCCGGTGCGCAGGCGGAATGCCACGTCGCCGCGCGACAGCGCGAGGCGTTCGAGCAGGCGCACGATGTGGCCCTGCTCGGTCACCTCGCTGCGCAGGAATTTGCGCCGTGCGGGCAGGTTGTAGAACAGATCGCGCACTTCGATGGTGGTGCCCGGCGGATGTGCCGCCGGGGCGGGCTCGCCGATGGTGCCGCCTTCGACACTCACGCGCGCTGCACGCTCTTCGTCCTGGTGCCGCGAAGTGATGTCGAAGCGCGAAACCGACGCAATCGATGGCAGCGCTTCACCGCGGAACCCGAGTGTGGTGATGGCGCCGAGATCGTCCGCGGTCGCTATCTTGCTCGTGGCATGGCGCGACAACGCGAGCCTGAGTTCCGCGGCGGGAATTCCGCTGCCGTCATCGCGCACGCGCGTGAGTCGCATGCCCCCGGCTTCGATCTCCACTTCCACGCTTTGCGCGCCAGCGTCGAGGCTGTTCTCGACCAGCTCCTTGACGATGGATGCGGGGCGTTCGATGACCTCGCCGGCCGCGATTTGATCGATGAGATGATTGTCGAGGACGCGGATCGGCATGGCCGCAGTTTACTCAGGCCTGCGGCCACATAGGAAAACGCCGGCGAAGCGCCGTCGTCCGTGATTATTTGCGGAGCTCGACCAGGGCGCCGGCGCCAGCGCCGCGACGCGTCGCGGCCAGCCGCGTGCCATCGGGTGCATTGCCCTGAAAGTACTGCTCTATTCCCGCGAAGATGGCGTTGGCGAGTTTGCTCCGATGGGCCGGCTGCGACAGCTTGCGCTCGTCCTCGCGATTCGAGATGAACGCGGTTTCGACCAGCAGCGAGGGAATGTCGGGCGACTTGAGCACCACGAACCCCGCCTGCTGCACGCGCGGCTTGCGGACTTCGCCAATGCGATCCAGCGACTTCAACACGTTCTCCGCCGCCACCATGCTCGCGGAGATGCTTGCGGTCTGCGAGAGGTCCAGCAGCACGTTGGCGAGCATGGCGTCCTTGTCATCGAGCTTGATGCCGCCCTTGAGGTCCGCCGCGTTTTCGCGTTCGGCCAGCCAGCGCGCCGCCTCACTCGAGGCGCCGCGATCGGATAAGACGTACACCGACGAACCCGACACATCGGGATTGGCGATCGCATCGGCATGTATCGATACGAAGAGATCCGCCTTGGCGCGGCGGGCTCGCGTGTTCCTTTCACGCAAGCTGATGAAGTAGTCGCCGTCGCGCGTGAGCACCGCCTTCATGCCGGGCTCTGCATTGATGCGCGCCGCCAATGCCTTCGCGATTGCCAGCACCGCGTCTTTCTCATGAGTGCCGCGTTTGCCGGAAGCCCCGGGATCCACGCCACCATGACCCGCATCGACGGCGATTACGATGTCGCGGCCCGAGTCGCTCGGCGCATGCGCGGGACGGATGGCCACCGGCGCTGCGGGAACCACCGGCGTCACGGCAACCACTCTTGGTGCAGCAGTGCCCGTGGACTTGCCGGCAATGTCGAGAATGAGGCGATGACCTGCGTCCCCTGCGGGCGCGGCAACGCTGGTCAGGATGGTGACCGGCCCCGGCACTTCGAAAACAAGGCGCAGCCCGTTGTGCGGCAGTTTGCCCGAGCGCATGGAAGTGATTGCGCCTTCTGCTCCGGGCAGTTTCGACTTGAGGGAGGTCTTGGACACGTCGAGCACGACGCGGCCCGGGTCATCCAACACGAAGGCGCTGTGTTTGACCGGCGCGGAAAGGTCGAGCACCACGCGCGTACCGGTTTCGGTGGCGGAGATGCGGACGTCGCGGATTTCAGCGGCGAAGAGGTTCCCGGAGACTGCCGCAACGGATGCGAGCAATGTCAGCCAGACTCCGATTCTGTTCCGCAAAAACCCTTTCCCCATCATGGAGTTCAACGCCTGATCTGTGGCGCAATTTACTTAGTTGCCGTAGAAGTTTCAATCCTCTCGATTCGATGACCCTGCTCCGTGATCGAAAGCTGAAAGTGAAGGTCCGGCGCCGGCAGGCGCCCCGCGCCGCGCTCTGGCCACTCGATCAGCCACAGGAAGCCCGGACGGTGGTAGTCGGCGAGCCCCAGGTGCTCGAGTTCAGCCGGATCGATCAGCCGGTACAGATCGAGATGGACCGCATTCACTTCCGGCAGTGCGTAGGTCTCGACCAGGGTATAGCTCGGACTCTTGATGGCACCTTGGGCGCCGAGCGCGCGCAGCACTCCGCGCGCGAACGTCGACTTGCCGGCTCCGAGTTCGCCGGAGAGGAACACGACCTGGCAAGGCGCGCCAGGATCCGCGCGGGTTCCTAACAAGCGAGCGCCGAGCGCTTCGGTTTCCTCGCCGCTATGGGTGAGCCACACGCGTGGCTCAGCGCGAGTCACGGATTCACCCAAGCGCGCAATTCCGCGATGACGTCGCTCGCAAGAAGACCGCGCTGCCCGCCGCGCGCCGCCGAATCTCCCGCCAGCGAATGCACCAGCACGCCAATGCGGGCCGCCTGCGCGCTGTCGCCGGATTGCGCGCGCAGGCCGGCGATGACGCCGGTGAGCACGTCACCCATGCCGGCGGTCGCCATGCCTGGATTGCCGCGCTCGCAGATGGCAATTTCCGTCGCGCCATCGGCGCCCCATGTGACCAGCGTACCCGCGCCCTTGAGCACGGTGACTGCGCCAAAGCGCGAATGCAGCTCGCGCGCCGCGCCGAGGCGATCGGCCTGCACTGCCGCGGTATCGGTCCCTAACAATCTGGCGGCTTCGCCCGGATGCGGAGTGATCACCCAGCTCGCCGGCAACTTCGCCGGATTCAGCGCCAGCAGATTCAACGCATCGGCGTCGGCCACCGTCGGCACGCCTGCCGCCAGCGCGGCCGACCACAGGCGCTGGGCCCAGTCGCTGGTCCCGAGGCCTGGCCCGATGGCGAGCACGTCGGCGCCGCGCATCGGTTCATCCAGGCTGGTGGCCGAAGACACGGGTAGATAGATAAGCTCGGGACGCGTGGCCGTGACGGCGACCAGATTCTCCGTCGCGCCTGCCACCCTCACCAGGCCCGCGCCCACTCGCAGTGCCGCCTCGCCCGCCAGGCGCAGCGCGCCCGGCATGCCGGGACCACCGCCCACGATGAGCACGCGGCCGTTGGAACCCTTGTGCGACTCGCGCGGGCGTTTCGGGAGAGTCGCGGCGATTTCGCCCTCGTCGATGCGCCGCATGAGCGGTGCGAATTTCGGCAACGCGGGAGCAACCACGCCGAGATCGTCGAGCAGCACCACGCCCGCATGTTCGGCTCCGGCGCCCACGAACAATCCGGATTTGAACCCCACGAAGGTCAACGTGATCTCGGCGCGCACCGCGGCCTCGTGCACAGCGCCACTGTCCGCATTCACTCCGGACGGAATGTCGAGCGCCAGCACCGGGCGTTTCGCCGCGTTGATGGCACGGATCACCGCCAACGCCTCCGGCCGCGGCGCCCCGGTGAGCCCGATGCCTAACAAGGCGTCGACGATCAGATCGCTGCCCGAGAGCGCGTCGGCCGCGAAGGGATGAGCGCTGCCACCGGTGGCCAGCCACTCTTCCTGTGCGCGGCGCGCATCGCCGGCAAGCTTGTCTGGGGGTGCGGCGGCCAGGACCATCGCATCGAGGCCCGCCGCCCGCGCCAGGCGCGCGAGCACATAGCCATCACCCCCGTTGTTGCCAGCGCCGCAAACCACCGCGACGCGCTTCGCCTGGGGCCAGCGCGCCGTGAGGATCTTCAGCGCGGATTCGGCCGCACGAGTCATCAGCGTGAAACCCGGCACCCGGCGCTTCTCGATCTCCCAGGCGTCGAGCGCACGCACTTGCGCGGCGGAGTAGATGGCGGTCGGGCGAGGCATGGCGCGAATTATACTGACCGCGACCCATGACCCAGCCCACTGAATCAATTGCCGACCTCAAGTCCACCCTGCTGGCTTTGGCCCAGGCGCGAGGATTCGACGCACTCGGCGTCAGCGACCTCAAACTCGATGCCGATGCCCGGCATCTCGACCGCTGGCTTGACGCTGGCAAGCACGGCGAGATGGGCTACATGGCCAAACACGGCACGCGCCGCACGCGACCCGACGAACTGGTGCCTGGCACCGTACGAGTGCTCTCGGCGCGCATGAACTACTGGCCCGACGACGCTCACGACGCGGTTGGCGCACTTTCCGACCCGCAGTTGGGCTATGTCTCGCGGTATGCGCTGGGACGCGACTATCACAAGGTCCTGCGCAACGCGCTGCAGGGGCTTGCCGACGACATCATCGAACGCGTCGGGCCCATGGGTTATCGGGTATTCGTCGACTCCGGGCCCGTGCTCGAGAAGGCATTGGCGCGCAACGCCGGCATCGGGTGGATAGGCAAGCACACCAATCTCATCGCGCGCGATGCCGGCTCGTACTTCTTCATTGGCGAGATCCTCACCGACTTGCCGCTTCCCATCGACGAATCCGCCAGCGCGCACTGCGGCAGTTGCTCAGCCTGCATTCCAGTGTGTCCGACGGGCGCGATCACCGCCCCGCATCAACTGGATGCGCGGCGCTGCATTTCGTACCTGACCATCGAACTGCACGGCGCGATTCCCACCGAACTTCGCCGCATGTTGGGCAATCGCATCTACGGCTGCGATGACTGCCAGCTCGTGTGCCCCTGGAACAAGTTCGCGCGCGCCGCCTCGCATCCGGACTTCAAGACGCGGCACAAGCTCGATGCGTCGAGGTTGAGCGACCTGTTCGCGTGGACCGAGGCCGAGTTCCTGGAACGCACCGAAGGATCGGCGATCCGGCGAATCGGTTATGAGCGCTGGCTGAGAAATATTGCAGTGGCGCTGGGCAATGCCCCGGCTTCGCGCGAGAACGCCGCGGCGCTGGCCGCGCGCGCGGATGACGCGTCGGAACTTGTGCGGGAACACGTACGGTGGGCACTCAACGAGCTCTCGGCCCGAGGTGCGCCGGCGACGGTTACTAGCTAGTTCGGGTACCAGCGACCCGGCTTATCCTTGCGCCCGTCAGCCGGATCGACGAACTCCACGCGCGTACGGGCATTGAGAAACGCGGATGCCGCGAGATTGATGGCCACTGCGGCGGCGATGACCACGGCAATCCAGATCCACTGACGCGCGAAGATCAGGAAAAAGACCGGCACCATCGCGATTTCGATCAGGATGGCGACGATGGACGACAGCGTGTAGTAAGGCACCCCGGGAAGCACCCGCTCGAGCTTCACACCGCAATTCGTGCAGGTGACGGGGTCGCGCCGGCGCCTGGCAAACAAGGGCAAATGCACGGTCGGTGCTCCGCAGGCCGGACAGTACCGGCTTCGCGACTGGACGACGGCATCATCCTGTTCCCGCACGAATCGCTTCTAGCGCGCGATGAACTGGATATTGTCGATCAGCCGCGCCTTGCCGAGGCGTGATGCCGTCATCACGACAAAGCGCCTCGTGTCAGGCGAAGCCGCCGCGAGCGATAGCGCATCGCGCACACTGAAATAGTCAGTGCGGAATCCGGCGCCGTCGAGCGCGGCGCGCCCCGCGCCTTCGATCTTCGCGAAATCGCGCGAGCCGGATGCAAGCGCAGCCACCGCCTGCTGCAGTTGCCGGTAGATAGCCGGGGCCAGCTTGCGCTGCGATTCGTCGAGATACTGATTGCGCGAGCTCATCGCGAGCCCGTCGGCCTCGCGCACGGTCGGAGCGCCGACAATCTCCACGCGCAGGCACAGGTCGGCCACCATGCGGCGGATCACCGTGAGCTGCTGGTAATCCTTCTCGCCGAAAATGGCGACGTCCGGATCGACGATGTGAAACAGCTTGGCGACGATGGTCGCCACCCCTTCGAAATGGCCGGGGCGGAATTCGCCGCAGAGGATGTTGGAGATGCCCGGGACTTCCACGCGCGTCGCATGGTCTGCGCCGTTTGGATAGATCTCGCCGACCTCCGGCATGAACATGAGATCGCAGCCCGCCTCGCTCAGCATCTTCGCGTCCAGCGTCGGCGTGCGCGGATAGTGCGCGAAGTCTTCGTTGGGCCCGAACTGCATCGGGTTTACGAAGATGCTCGCAACGAAACGCTTGCCGTGTGCGCGCGCTGTTTCGATGAGGCTGACATGCCCGGCGTGGAGGTTGCCCATGGTGGGCACGAACACCACGCGCTCGCCTGCGGCGTGCCAGCGAGACACCTGCTCGCGCACGGCGGCGATCGTGGTCGCGGTCATCATGGTCTCGCGCAGACGAGCCTCAAGCATGGAATTCATGCTCGGGTGCCGGATAACTCTTCTTCTTCACCGCCTCGACGTATCGCTTGAGCGCGTCGACATTGGAGCTGGCGCCGTCCATGAAATTCTTCACGAAGCGCGGCTTGCGCCCCGAGGTGATGTCGAGCACATCGTAGAGCACGAGGATCTGACCGTCGGTGTCAGGGCCCGCGCCGATGCCGATGACCGGCACTTCGAGCGCTTCGGTGATTCGCTTGCCGAGTTCCGACGGAATGCATTCGAGCAGCACGATGTCCGCGCCCGCCGATTCCAGCGCCTTGGCGCTCTCGAGCATGCGCTTGGCGGCAGCTTCATCCCGACCCTGGACCTTGAAGCCGCCCGTCTTGTGCACCGACTGCGGCTTCAGCCCCAGGTGCGCGCACACCGCAATGTCGTGGCGCGCGAGAAATTCGACGATCTCGAGTTGGCCGAGACCGCTTTCGAGCTTCACCATTTCCGCGCCGCCTTCCTGCATCAGGCGCACCGAGTTCGCCAGCGCGATGTCGGCCGTCGGATAGCTCGCGAAAGGCAGATCGGCGACGAGGAACGGCCGATGCAGCCCGCGCGCCACCGCTTTGCAGTGATACACGATGTCGTCCATGGTCACGGGCACGGTCGTGTCGTGGCCCTGCAGGACCATGCCCAGCGAATCGCCGACCAGCACGAGATCGGTGTCGGCGTTGTCGCAGAGCACCGCGAAGCTGGCGTCGTAGCAGGTGATGCACGCGATCTTCTCGCGCTCGCGCTTCATCCGGTCGAGCGTGCCCAGCGAGACCGGCGGCCGCGTCGAATCGCGTTGTTCGAGATGTGTGTACACGATGCCCCTCTGTCTCTTAACGCTTCATGATCGGCGCCGCTTCGGCGACGATTTCCGACGTGGCGCGCAGCGCCTAAATAGTACCGTGGCGGAGCGGGTTGTAATACATGCGCCCCTTCTTCATGCGACGAATGGCACCCACCAGCTCCTCGAAATCCGCCTGGTTCTGTACCGGATCGATGCTCGCCGCGTTGACTATCAAGAGCGGAGCCTTGTCGAACTCGTGGAAGAAGCGCGCGTAGGCATCGTTGAGCCGCGTGAGATACGACGCGTCGATGAGGGTTTCATAGGACGTCCCGCGCTTGGCGATACGTGCCAGCAGCGTTTCCACCGGCGCCTGGAGGTAGACCACGAGGTCGGGCTTCGGTGGATCCACGGCGAGGCGCGAGGCCACCTGCTCGTACAGCGCCATCTCGGCGGGGTCGAGAGTCAGACCCGCGAACAGCCGGTCCTTCTCGAATAGATAGTCAGCCACACGCCGCGGCGCGAACATATCCTGTTGCTTGAGCGTGCCGAGCTGTTGCGCTCGCTGGAAAAGGAAGAAGAGCTGCGCCGGCAAAGCCCCGGATTTCTGATTGCGATAGAAGCGTTCGAGAAAGGGATTCTGCGCGTCCTGTTCGAGCACGAGTTCGGCTTCGAGGGTTTCCGCCAGCCGCCGTGCAAGGCTGGTCTTCCCGACACCGATCGGCCCTTCGACCACGATGTATCGCTGCGGCGGAACGTCCGGACCGGTGCCGCGTGGCGCGGAGCCGGTCGTACCGGCGCCTGTTTCGGCTTCCGGTGTACTCACAAGCGTTCGATGCCGCGGTTGGCCACACGCTCGCGAAGCTGCCGGACGGTTCCAACGCCCGGGACCTCGAGGTCGGGGGCGATGTCGGCCAGTGGATAGAGCACGAAATCGCGCGCGGCGATTCCGGGATGGGGCAGCGTCAGTATCTCGGTACTGCGCGTCTCGCGTCCCACCATCAGCAGGTCGAGATCGATCACTCGAGGACCCCAGCGTTCGCGCGGCGGTTCACGCCCCAGTTCGCGCTCCAGTGCGCGCAACGAAGACAGCAGATCTTCGGGTGTCGACTGGGTGAGCAACCCCGCCACCGCATTCACGAAAGCCGGTTGCACCACGTCGCCCAACGGCTGCGTGAGGTACATCGGCGAGCTGGCCACCAGGCGGCAGCCGCGAAGCCGGCCGATCGCCTCGAGTGCACGCGCCACCTGCGCGCGAGGATCCGAGAGATTGCTGCCCACGCCGACATAGGCCGGCAACCAGCGAGAACTTTGGGACACGACCTCGGCCGCTGCGGCGTTCATGAGGCCGCGGGTGCGTGTCCCCGGCCACGCCGTCGACGACGGCGCGGGCCACGGCGTCCACTCCCATCCCCTGCCGGACGCTGTTGCGGCGCCAGTGCATCCGCCATGAGATCGCGATCGGTTTGCGAAACTTCCTGAACCTTCGTCCACCAGTCCGCAAGTTCACGCGAGGCCAGGCCCATCTCGGCGCGCAACAGCAGCAGGTCGAATCCGGCGCGGAAACGGGGTTGCTCGAGCATGCGCAGTGCGCGCCGGCCGCGCGGTTGTTCGAGCCGCGGCTGCGCGGCGAACATTTCTCGCACCCCCAGGGAAAATCGCTTCGGAATCGAGATGCGGCCCTGCGCCTGGCGCGCCGCGCGATCCACGGTGTCGACAATCGTGCCGATGTCGTGCCACTTCTCCTGCGGCTGCTTTTCGATGATCTCCGCGAACGGCCCATAGAGCAGCAGTGCAAACAGGAATGTCGGGGTCACCGGCTTGCCGGCAGCCACGCGCTGATCGGTATTGACGAGCCCCTGCCTTACGAGCCGCGACACGGCCCCGTCGGGATTGCGGTTCAGATAACTGGCCACGGTCGGCAGCAACTCACCCAGCAGTCCGTGCCGCTGCAACACCACCAGGCTCATCGCGCCATGACCGGTGAGGAACAGCTTGAGAGTCTCGTCGAACAATCGTGCCGGGGGAACGCTGGCTAACAACCCGCGCAGCTCGGATATCAGGCTGCCGGTCTCGCCGTCCAGCGAGAAGCCCAGCTTCGCCTCGAAGCGCGCGGCCCGCAGCATGCGCACCGGGTCCTCGCGATAACGCGTGGCCGGATCGCCGATGAGTTTCAGGCGCCGGGCGGCGATGTCTTCGACGCCGCCCGCGTAGTCCCAGATCGAAAAGTCGGCGATGTTGTAGTACAGCGCGTTCGCGGTGAAATCGCGGCGCCACACGTCGTCGTCGATGGTGCCGTAGGCATTGTCGCGCAGGATGCGGCCATGCTCGTCGGTGACGCGGTCTTCGTCCTCGTCATCGCCGGCTCCCGCATGGCGCGAACGATCTCGCTCTCGCAACGGCGAATTGCGGCGGAACCCCGTCTGGTGGGGACCGGCCTCGGCGAGCACCAGGCTTTCGTCGGTTTCGTCTACTTCGTCGTCCAGCTCGTCGTCGAGCAACTCGTCGTCGACGTCATCGTCGAGATCGGCCGCGGGCGGTTCGGGAATTTCCTCGCCAACCTCCGGCGCGCTCATCGCACGGAACGTGGCGACTTCGATGATCTCGCGCCCGAAGAACACGTGCGCCAGCCGAAAGCGCCGGCCGATGAGCCGGCAATTGCGAAACGTGCGTTTGACCTCTTCCGGCAGAGCGCTCGTGGCGATGTCGAAATCTTTCGGCGTGATGCCGATCAGGAGGTCGCGGACACATCCGCCCACCAGAAAGGCTTCGTAGCCTGCCTCGCGAAGGCGGTAGAGCACACGCAGCGCATTGGGAGAGATCGCGGCACGCGATATGGAATGTTCGGCACGGGGGATGATGCGTGCTTTCGGCCGACTGGCCGGATCAAGGGGGGAAAGGTCGTTCAAGTCTTCAAAGTTCCGCTTGGCAGGTGAAAAGCGGCGCATATACTACCGCGCTCGATTCTGGACCCGCCGTAATAGACGCTCCCTTCGTCTAGAGGCCCAGGACATGGCCCTCTCAAGGCCGTAACACCGGTTCGAATCCGGTAGGGAGCGCCAATCAAATCAATGGCTTGAAGCCCTTATATTGGAAACCCTGCTCGTTTCCGCAGGCGTGGTCGCGCTGGCGGAGATCGGTGACAAGACCCAACTTCTTGCGCTGCTGCTGGCTACGCGCTACCGCAAGCCCATTCCCATCGTGCTCGGCATCCTCGTCGCCACGCTCGCAAATCACGCGGGCGCGAGCGCAATTGGTAGCTGGCTGGTCAGTTTCGTCGGCGCCGACGCGATGCGCTGGATACTCGCGTTATCGTTCTTCGCCATGGCGGCGTGGGCGTTGATCCCCGACTCCGCGCCCGACGAATCTACCACCACACCGCGCTACGGCGTGTTCCTCACCACGACGGTGGCGTTCTTCCTGGTCGAGATGGGCGACAAGACGCAGATCGCGACCGTGGCACTCGCGGCGCAATTTCATTCCATCGTGTGGGTGGTGCTCGGCACCACGCTCGGCATGCTGCTCGCCAACGTGCCGGTGGTCTATCTCGGCGATGCATTGATCCGGCGAGTGCCGATGAAGTGGGTACGCATCGTCGCGGCGCTCTCGTTCGTCGCGCTCGGCATCTTTTCCCTGTGGTTCACGCCCGCAACAGCGGCGCATTAGACCAGCGATAGTGAGTCGGCCGGGTCGGCGCGACGCCGCCTCTTGGCTAACAATCTTCGCTCGGTCGTAACGGCACGCGTGTGCTCAGCGCTTCCGATCAATCCCGATTCGTCGAAGACATTGATCCTGAAGCGATGTAATCGGCCCGCGACGCCGGCATAGGTCGCCACCGCACGCAGAGTGCCACCGACGGTCGTCGAGGCAACATGCGTCACCTTCATTTCCATCGACACGGATGTTTCCGCATCGCTCAGATGCGGCTTCATGAGCCGGGCCGCCGCCAGCTCCATGAGCTCGATCATGCGTGAGCGCGCTAGTACGGCGGGGATATCGTCGGTGATCTGGGCTGGATACAAGTGCAGTGTCGCCTCGCCGGTCCTCGATCTCACGCTCATCGACGTCTTCCTTACTTGCGCCTTCATGAGGCGGCAATTAAATGACAACAGCCGGCAAAGCGATTTAGGAACGCTACGGAATCGGTTGAGATCGAAGTACCGGCTTGCATGTAGGCGGCTCCTTACCTTGTCCGACAGTGCGCCGTTTGACCGGCCTCCTAGAATCACGTACCGCATGAGTTCATTCGTCTCGAGAGGTGCTGTGCTCGCCAGCGCGCGCCTACTAAATCACGCCCTGGCGCTGTTGAGTCCATTGCTGCTGGTGCGCCTGCTCGAGATTTCCGAGTACGGCCGCTACCGGCAGTTCATGGCGACCGCCATATTCATCACCTCGCTGGCCGGATTCGCATTGAGCACCAATCTCAACTATCTGATTGCGCGCACGCCGCAGCGCCAGTCGGTGGACATCACCAACACCTGCCTGCTGATGCTCGCGGTGAGCCTCGTGAGCGCGCTCGTGATCGTGGTGCTGCGCAACTGGATCGTGCCGCCGGAGATCGAGAACGCGTGGCCGCTGCTCGCGGTGTACGTTTTCCTGTTCCTGAATCTCGAAGTGCTGGTGTCTTACTGGCTGGCGCACCGCCAGTCGTTTCAGATCATGGTCTACACGGTCACCATGACCGTCTGGCGGATCGGCACGCTGCTCGCCGCCACTTTCTGGCTGCGCGACGTAGAGATGATCTTCGTCACCATCGTCTGCGCCGAAGCGCTGAAGAATCTCTGGATCTACGTGTGGCTGCGGCGGCGCGGGCTGCTGGTGTTCCGCTGGGACCCGGAGGCGATGCGCGAACAGATCCGTCTGGTGGTGCCGCTCGGTGCCGGCTCGTTGCTCTACAAGCTCAACGATTTCGGCAAAGTGGTGGTGGCCAACCAGCTGGGTCCCGTGCAGCTGGCGATCTACACCACCGCGGCCTACCAGGTACCGCTGGTAAACATCGTCCAGGGCGCGCTCGCGGATGTGATCTTTCCCGACATGGTGAAACGATCGCAGCGCGATGCAACGCAGGGGCTGCTGCTGTGGAAGCGCGCGCAGGTACTGATTTTCGCGGCCATCTGTCCCGCGTGGGTGCTGCTCACGTACTTCGCCGAGCCGCTGGTTCGCGTGCTGTTCACCGACGCCTTTATCGGTGCCGTGCCCTACTTCCAGGTGTTCCTGCTCCTGATGGTGCGGCAATGCTTCCAGTTCTCCACGCCGCTGCGCAGTATCCAGGACAACAAGTCGTTCGCGCACGCCAATCTCATCGCACTGCTCATCAATGCAGGACTCATCCTCGCGCTGATGCCGAAGTTCGGCCTGTGGGGTCCCACGCTGGGGCTGGTCATCGGCCAGACGTGGACGTCTGTCTACCTGGGCTCGAGGGTGCTCAAGCGCCTCAAGCTTCCGCTGTCGGAGCTGTGCCAGTGGAGCAAGCTCGGGCTTGCACTGGCCTCCTCGCTGGTCGCGCTGGCGGCACTGCATATCTCGCAGCTGTATCTGGCCTCCACACCGCTCGGCATGGTCGCGGGAGTTGCCGTGTTCGGGCTGGTCTACGCATCGGCCGCGCGAATAATCCTGCGCGAGGAATACGGCTATGTGATGCGCGCCATCCTGCGGCGGAAGGCCGCATGAGCGCAAAACCCACCCTGCTCATCGTGTCGTACTACTTCGCGCCGAGCCCTCTGGTCGGCGCCAAGCGCTTCAGCTTTCTCGCGCGGGAATTCGTGCGCCTGGGATATGACGTTCACGTCATCACCAACGATCTGTCTGAAACCCGTTACGGCCGGGAAGACCATTCGCTGCCGCTCGCCGGTACGGTTCACCGCTGCGCCGCGCCTTTCGAATTTCCTCTCAAGAGCGAAGGCATCCTGCGCAAGCTCGCGAATTCCGTTCTTCGGCGCATTCTCGCGCCCGTGGGCTTCGAATACTTCTGGGCCCGGGCGGCCACGCGCAAGGCGCTGGAAATCGCGCGCAAACTACCGCGCGGGATCGTCATCGCAACTTCGCCGCCGCACGCGGCATTGATTGCCGGTTCGCGCATCGCACGAAAATTGCGCTGGCCGCTGATACTCGACTATCGCGATCCCTGGAGCGCGTATGACTTTCCCGAGTGGCATCGTGGCTGGATCATGCAGTGGTTGGGCGCCCGCATCGAGACGCGGCTCGTGAGGGCCAGTGCTGCGCGCGTACTCAACACCCCCGACATGCGTGCCTGGTTCGAGGAATCGTTTGCCGGTGCCTCGCCAGCGCGGAATTACGTGGTGCCGAATGGCTTCGACGCGGCACCGGGCACGAATTCGCCGCCGTCGACTGGCCCGATCGAAATCATGCACGCCGGTGAAATCTACGGCAGCCGCTCGCTGCTGACGTTACTGCGCGCCGTCGATCGACTGAGCACGCGCCATCCGGCGCGCCCAATCCAGGTGATCAACTACGGCACCCTGCCGGGCGCGGAATGGCAACGCATTCGCGAGGCGGGGCTGGAGCAGTTCATCGAAGAGCGGCCGCGCATTCCCTTCGCCGAGTTGTTCGCCGTCCTGCCGCGCGCGCACGTCCTGCTCGCCGTGGTCAGCGATCACATGACCTATTCAACTCCCTACAAGATCTACGACTACATGGCCGCCGGCCGGCCCATTCTCGCGCTCGCGCCGCGCGACGCCGCGCTCTACGAATTGCTCGAGGACAGCGGCGCAGGCCATTGCGTGGAGTCCGGCGACATCGATGGCATCGAGCAGGCGCTGGAGCGAACCTTGTTCGGCGGTGCGCCGCTGGCGCGCACGCGCATCGAGCGATTTCATTGGTCGACCCTGGCGCAGGACTATCTACAGGTACTCGATGCCGTCGCGGATGACGATCAGGCCCAATACCGCGCGAGCCTGGCCTTGCCGCGCTTGTAGTCTCTTCAAGCGGGGGCAGGCCTCTTGACGCGATACCAGCTCGCATACAACGCCGGCAGGAAGATCAGCGTCAGCACCGTCGCGATGAACAGCCCGCCCATCATCGCGATGGCCATGGGACCCCAGAACACTTCGCTGACGATGGGAATCAACCCGAGGATGGCCGCCGCCGCCGTCAGCAGGATGGGCCGCAGACGATGCATGGTGGCGTCGACGATCGCCTCGCCCCGTTCCATGCCGGCGTCCTCGTTGACCTTGATCTGCGCCATCAGCACCACGGAATTGCGGATGATCATGCCCACGAGCGCGAACACGCCGAGCATGGCCACGAAGCCGAACGGCCGGTTGCTGATGAGCAGCGCGATCGTGACGCCGATGATGGCGAGCGGCGCCGTGAGCATCACCAGCAGCAGCTTCTGCGTGCTATGCAGCTGCAGCATGAGGATGAACAACATGAGGATGAACATCACCGGAATCACCGCCATGATGGACGCCGAACCCTTGGCGCTCTCGCCAACAGCGCCTCCGATCTCGATGCGATAACCCGGCGGTAGTTTGGCCATGAGATCTTCGATGGGCTTTTTCAATTGCTTGGTGACTGTCGCGGCCGTGAGACCGTCGGCCACCTTCGACTGAACGGTGATGGTCGGCAGCCGGTTGCGGCGCCAGATCACGGTTTCCTCGAGCCCATATTCGAAGGTCGCAATCTGCGCGAGTGGCACGGAGTTTCCGCCGAGGATGCCGATTTCGAGATCGCGAATACGCGCGAGATCGCCGCGATCACTCGCCTGGGCGCGGCCCTGTACGTCGATGAGATAAATGTCGTCGCGGAACTGCGTAATGGTGCGGCCCGAGAGCGCGGACGCCAGCGAACGCGAGATCTGCTCCGAGGTGACGCCGAGCTGCCGCGCCTTTTCCTGGTCGACGCGGATGTGCATGTCCTTGGTCATCTCGTTCCAGTCGAAATTGACCACGCGCGTATTGGCGTTCTGCGCGCAGCGTGGCGGCCACGGTCTCGGCCATGGCGCGTACGCCACTCACGTCCGGCCCGCTCACGCGATACTGCAACGGCCAGTCGACCGGCGGCCCGAGCGCCAGCGGCTCGACGCGCGCCATCAGCGTACTGAAGTCTTCCGCGAGCACTTTCTCCAGCCGCGCGCGCACCGCATCGCGCACTTCGTAGCCCTTCGTGATCACGACCGCCTGGGCGAAGTTGGCGTTCTCGAGCTGCTGATTGAGCGGCAGATAGAAGCGCACCGCGCCCGATCCCACGTAGAAGCTGTGGAACTCGATGTCCGGATCGGCCAGCAGGATTTTCTCGAAGCGCAGTACCTCGGCCTCGGTGGCCTCGATGGATGCGTTCTGCGCGAGGCGCAGGTCGACCATGAGCTCCGGCCGGCTCGAGGACGGGAAGAATTGCTGCTGCACGAAGCGGAACAGGATCATCGCGAGCACGAACGTGCCCGCGGTGCCGGCGACCACCCAGCCGCGATTCGCCAGCGACTTCGTGAGCACCCGGCGAAACCGGGCTGTCATTGCACCTTCTGAAGGCTCGTGGACGTGACCTGAAGGCTGCTCCTTCAACACCGCGACGCCGATGTAGGGAGTGAAGATGACCGCCACCACCCAGGACACCAGCAACGCGATGGTCACGACGGCAAACAAGGTGAAACAGTATTCACCGGCGCCGCTCTTGGCGAATCCCACCGGCAGGAATCCCGCCACCGACACGAGAGTACCGGTGAGCATCGGGAACGCGGTCGAGGTGTAGGCGTAGGTGGCGGCGCGGAACTTGTTCCAGCCCTCCTCCATTTTCTTCACCATCATCTCCACGGCGATCATCGCGTCGTCGACCAGCAGGCCGAGCGAGATGATCAACGCGCCGAGCGAAATGCGCTGCAGACTGATCCCGAACATGTCCATGAACACGAAGGTGATCGCGAGCACCAGCGGAATGCTGATCGCCACGACCAGGCCGGCGCGCATCCCCAGACTCACGAAGCTCACGATCAGCACGATACCGATGGCCTCGAACAATCCGCGCGTGAACTGCCCGACGGATTCCTCGACCACCACGGGCTGGTTGGCGACGCGATGCACGTCGATGCCCACGGGCAGATCGCTCTCGATGCGCGTGAGCTCTTTCTCGAGCGCCTCGCCGAGGTCGAGCACGTTGCCGCCCTTCGACATGGAGACGCCGATGCCGATCGCGGGCGTGCCGTTGAAGCGGTACTGCGGCGAGGGCGGATCCTTGTAGCCGCGCGTCACACGCGCGAAATCCCGAAGCCGCACCTGCCGGTCACCGATACGAATGGCGACGTTCTCGAGCGCCGCAACGGAGTCGAGCGCGCCACTCACACGTACGGCGATGCGTTCGCCCGGCGTTTCGATGGTGCCGGAGGCAATGACGGCGTTCTGGCTGGCGAGCGTCGCGGCCAGCAATTCCGGCGCGATCCCCAAGCCCGCCATCTGACGCAGCGACAGGTCGATGTAGATGACCTCGTCCTGCGCGCCGATGAGATCCACCTTGCCTACGTTGCTCACGCGCAGCAGCTCGGCGCGGATGAATTCGGCCTGGTCGCGCAGCTCGCGATACGTGAAGCCGTCGCTGGTCAGCGCGTAGATCACGCCATAGACATCGCCGAAGTCGTCGTTGAACAGCGGGCCGATTGCGCCCTGCGGAAGCTGGCCGCGGATGTCACCCAGCTTCTTGCGCACCTGGTACCACTGGTCCGGCACCGCTTTCGGCGGCGTGCTGTCGCGCAGGTTGACCATGATCGTGGCTTCGCCCGGCTTGGTGTAGCTGGTGACGAAGTCGAGGTATTCGAGCGACTCGAGCGGCTTCTCCAGCCGATCGGTGAGTTGTTTGGCGGTCTGGATGGCGTCGGCGCCCGGCCAGAACGCGCGCACCACCATGGTCTTGATGGTGAACGGCGGGTCTTCATCTCGGCCGAGGCCGTTGTAGGCGCGCACTCCCGCGAGCAGCGCGATCACCATCAGAAAGCCGATCAACGGCTTGTGGGTGAGCGCCCAGGCGGAGAGATTGAAGCCTCCGTGCTCCTGGCGCGCTCCGTGCGCCTCGCTCATTGGGGCTTCTCGGGCGCCAGCTTCACTTTCTCGCCGGGCGAGAGCCGGTGCACGCCGGCCGTCACCACGCGCTCACCGGTGCGAATGCCTTCGGCGACGTAGACGCGGTCGGTGTCGTAGCGTTCGACTATCACCGCACGCAGTTCCACCGTGCTGTCGGCCGATACGATCCAGACCGCGGGCTTGCCGTCTTTCTGGAAGATGGCGGTGGACGGCAACGCGATGTTGGGCGCTCCGCCGACGCGCGCCAGCGTCACGCTCACCGTCATGCCGAGGCGCAACGAGGCCGGTGGTTTCACGATCGTAGTGCGCACCTGGTAGGTACGCGTGACGGGGTCGGCGCTGGGACTGATCTCGCGCACGCGGCCGGCCCAGGCCTCGCCTTCCCCGCTCAGCGGATTGATCAGCACCGACGAGCCGGTTTTGACTTCGCCGATGCGTCCATCGGGCACGTCGAACACGGCCTCGAGCTCGCTGGGGCGCGCGATGCTCAGCGCGCGCTGACCGGCGGCGACCACCGTACCCACTTCCACCATGACGCGAGTGACCACGCCGTCTTCGCCCGCGCGCAGCGTGGTGTACCCCAGGCGCTGCTGCGCCAGGCGCAGCTCCGCGGTGGCCTGCGATAGTTTGGCCTCCGCCGCACGCACCGCGGTCTGTTGCGCCTGGTACTGGGCACGGGTAGTAAGGCCGCGCTCCAGCAGGTCGCGAAATCGCGCCTCTTCACCGCGCGCGCGATCGAGATCCGACTGCGCCGCCGGCACCGCGCCGCGCGCCGCGTCGACGCCCAGCTGCTGATCGGTCTGGTCGAGCTGCGCGAGCAATTGGCCTTTCTTCACCGTCGCGCCGACATCCACCGCGCGATTCACGAGCTTGCCTGCCACCTGGAAACTCAGGTCGGTCTCGTAGCGTGAGCGGATCTCGGCGGTGTACGTCGCACTGTCGGAGCTCGCGCCGCCGGTCACGATCTCCGAGCGCACCGGCCGTACCAGTGATTCGGGTTCCTTCTTTCCGCCGCAGGCGGCCAGCAGGGCCGCGAGCGCCATTAATAAGAGTGAGGACTTATTGTTGAATGCCATTCCAGGCCCCTTTCTCACTGCGGCGGATGCTCGCGGAACCAGGTTTCCACGCGCGCGTACCACGTCTCGCGCGATGCGGGGTCGAGCAGGATTTCGAACTCGCCCATCGAGCGCAGCACCTGGACGAAATCGGTCACGAATCCGTACTTCGCGTCGGAGGCGCTCAGGCCCGCGATCAGCGCGGTCTCTTGCGCATCGATGAGATCGGTGACAGAAACTGCTCCGCGCGCGTAGGCCTCGGTGACGTTGGCAAGATTTTCGTCCGCCGCCGCCTGCGCCTCGCGCGACAGGTCGATGGCCGGCCAGGAGGCTGCGGTCCGATGCAGCACCAGGCGCGTACGCGCCTCGATGCCATCCATGACCGAGACCCGGTCCGCTTCGCTGGCGCGCACTTCGTGGCGTGCCTGGGAACGCTCCGCGCCGCGCTGCCCGCCGGTGAGCAGCGGCAAAGTCGCCAGCAGCGATACGCTCCAGCTTTCATCGTCGGGCGCTCCCGGCACCGAAAGCGAGCCTGTCCCGCTCTTCTCCATGAACTTCGTTCCGTTCGACACCAGCGCCAGGTCCGGTAGATAGAAGGCGCGCCCGGCCGAGCTCAGCGCGCGTTGCCGGGCCGTGAGAACGGCCTCTGCCTGCTTGATTTCGGGCGCGTTCTGCAGCGCCGTGTGCACCGCGTATTCCATGAAGGCCGCCCACTTCGAGGGGGTGTCGAGGAACGCCTGCGTGCGCGGATTCGCCACCAGTGCCAGCGGATCGTCGATGCCGGCTTCCATGGTGCGGATGGGCTGGTTCGCGGGCCGGTGCAGGATGCGCAACAACTCGGTCTCTGCCTGGCGGCGACTCGCTTCCGCGGACAGCAGCGTCTGCTTGTCGCGTGCCAGCTGCGACACCCAGCGCAGATAGTCGGAGCGCCCCGCGAGCCCCACCTCTTCGCGCACGCGCGAGATCTCGAGATTCCTGCGTGTGTTCTCCGCGTTGCGTCGGCGCACATCCTCGAACGACTGGGCGCGCAAGACGTTCAGGTAGGCCGCGGCGGAGTTCGTGAGCGTGTCCAGCACGTCGGTGCGCTGACTTTGTTCCTGTGCCGCGCCCAGCGATTTGGCGATCGAATAGCCCGCCCAGGCGCGCTCGGAGTAGATCACCTGGCTGAATTCCAATGCGGTGCTGGTGGAGTCTTCGGCCTGCGTCAGTGGACCCGCGCGATCCTCGTCGATACGTGTGCGCGCGGCTGACGCCGACAACGAAGGCAGCAGACCGCTGCGCGCAATGTTCACGTCATCGAGCGCGCTGCCGAGGCGCTCGCGACTGGCGGCGAGCGCCGGATTCGCGTCCAGGGCCGCGCGCATGGCGCCGAGCAATGTGAGGGGCTGTGCGTCGCCTGGATCCGTCAGCAACTGCTCTGCGTCGGCCAGGTACTGCCATCGCGGCGAGAAGCCGATGGCGCGCGCCACCTGCATATTGATGAGCAGGCGCTGCGAAGTCGGGAACCCCACTTCGAAGGTGGCCGGATCTTCCCCCTGCGAAATGCGCTGGATCATGATGGCCACGCGGCGCGCGAGCCGCTCGGTGTCGCGTTCGGCGCCGCCGGTGGTCATGAGCACACCGGCTTCGACCTCGCTGCGCCCGACCACGGAAAACGTGGGTAGTTTGCGCGCCTGCAGCCCTTGCGCCAGCTCGCGCAATTGCGCATCGCTGAATCGCAGCGGCGTGATGTACACCGCATCGACCCCCGCGGGAATGCTGGCGAGCAATGCGTTGACGTCATCCCCTGCGCGCACGATGCCGATACGAACCTTGAGTTCGGCGGCGAGCTCGGGAGCCTTGGTGGTCAGCGCCGGCAATGCGGCCAGCAACGCATCGTTCACCAGGGCCACCATGTACTTGAAGCCGACGATTTCATGGAACGCGCGAACTTCATTGGCCACGCTGTGGAAGTCGGCAACGTAGGCGAAATTGTGGCGTGCACTGCGGCCTTCCAACAGCGGAAATGCCTGCAGCACGGGATCGATGACCAGCGGAGCGATCACCGGCTTCGGCAGCGACTTGCGGCGCGCCGCCTGCTGTGATGTCAGGATGCCGATCGCCAACACCACATCGACGTCGCGGTCGGCCAGTGCGCGGTCGAGCGCCGCTTCAGCTCCCGCGAGTGACCAGTCTCCGGCGTAGCGTTTCGCCGCAGGCAGTACGATCTGCGTGCCCGGCGCGGCGACGTTGGCGAGTTCTTTCTCGATCGACTCCGCGGAGAAAAATGTTCTTGCCGCCGGACCATCCGTGACCACGGCGACGTGGATCTCGCGTGCCTGCACGACAGACACGGCCAGGGTCAGGGTCAATGCACCCAGTGTGTGCCGCAAACGAGTCATCATCCGCGACTCTCCCGACCGGCTTCTTGTTTGCGGGCAGTCTAGTCCGGGCGCAACTGTGCTGTCGTGCACAAATGCGGACAGATCGGCGAGCGCGCGCCACGCAGGCGGCGCTACTCTTCAGGGCATGGCTCAAGAATCCATGCCCGGCGAACGAGACCGGTCAGCTCGAAGCGCTGCTCGAACGCTGGCAGACCAGCCTCGATCTGCACGCCAAATACTCGGCGCTCGATGACGCCCGCTACTGGCATGTGCAGCCCTGGCCCAAACACGAACGGCCGCAGCGCTGGATCATCCAGCTCGCACGCAAACGAATCATCGCGCTCAAGCGCCTCGTCACGCAGCGCCAGGCCGAAGGTGACCGTGCCTGCATCGAAGGCATCGAGATCATGGGTTTTCTCGCCACCATGGTCGGTCTCACCACGGTAGACCGCTTCATTCCACTCGCCACGCATGAAACCGAACGCCGCGACGTGCTTTCGGCGAAGCCCGACGCCAGCCGCCAAACCGGCCGCGGACACCAGCCGCCCGCGCACGTCGCCCACCGCTCGCGAAACTCCTTTGCGCGAACAGAAGACGTACCGCCGAGATTACGCGCCAGATGCCGGCGCTGCCGAACTCCAAGGTCTTTCGCACGCTCGCCGCACAACGCGCCGGCGCGCCGCTCAAGGAGCCGCCGGCACCAGCCGCTCCCAGACGGGAGGCGCGTCGCGAGCCTGCACGCCCCGTCGCTGTCAAGCCGAAGAAGGCGCCGTCGACGGTGACGCAGACCGAGCACGTGGTGATCGCGGATGCGGTGCGTTTGTTAGGCTGGGGCAAGCAGTGGCACGAGCTGGCGGAAATGATCGCGCGCCTTTCCGAGCGGCCGAGCCCCTCCGAGATTCGCCGGATCCTGCGCACCTACCGCGACCAGATCGACGCCGTCGTCACCCGCCGGAAAGATTGATTACATCTGCGTAATCTGCGGGGCCTCCAGGGCCCACGTCTTGCGCGAAGGCCCCTGCCTCAGCAAAATCCGGGCCCCGGCGCCGCGGAACTAATTTTCAGGCGCACCGCTCAGAACAGGCGCCATGATCAAGACGCAGAACCTCACCAAGAACTACGACGGCCTGCTCGCCGTCGACGACCTCACCTTCACCGTGGAGCCGGGCGAAGTCCTCGGTTTCCTTGGGCCCAACGGCGCCGGCAAATCCACCACGATGCGCATGCTCGCCGGCTTCATCACGCCCACCAGCGGCACCGGCAGCATCTGCGGCCACGACATCTCGGCCGATCCGCTGGCCGCGAAGGCGGCGCTGGGCTATCTACCCGAAGGCGCGCCGCATTACGGCGAGATGACGGTCGGTGGCTTCCTCGATTTCATCGCCGACCTGCGCCGCCTCGAAGGCGCGCATCGCAAGACGCGCCTCGATTACGTCATCGGCCGGCTGCAACTCGAGCCGGTCATCGCGCAAACCATCGAAACGCTGTCCAAGGGATTCAAGCGGCGCGTGGGCCTCGCCCAGGCCATCGTGCACGATCCCAAGGTGCTGATCCTCGACGAGCCCACCGACGGTCTCGATCCGCTGCAGAAACACGAAGTCCGCACGCTGATCGGCGAGATCGCGCGCGAGAAGACCATCGTCATTTCCACGCACATCCTCGAAGAAGTCGACGCCGTGTGTACGCGCGCCATCATCGTCGCGCGCGGCAAGCTCGTCGCCGACGGCACGCCCGCGGGCCTCAAGGCCCGCGCGCCCTCGGGCCGGCTCGAAGATGTGTTCCGCGCCGTCGCCGCCTGACCCAACTCCCGGAGTCGTCTTGAAAACCGTACGAATCATCCTGCGGCGCGAGCTCGCGAGCTATTTCGCGACGCCGCTCGCCTACGTCGTCATCGTCATCTTCCTGCTGCTGGCGAACCTGTTCGCATTCTTCTTCGGCGCGCTCTACGAGCGAGGCCAGGCGGACCTCACTCCGTTCTTCACCTTCCTGCCCTGGCTCTATCTGTTCCTGATCCCCGCGGTCTCGATGCGGCTGTGGGCCGAAGAACGGCGCAATGGCAGCATCGAACTGCTGCTCACGCAGCCGATCACGCTGTGGCAGGCGGTACTCGGCAAATTCCTCGCCGCCTGGGCCTTCGTCGGCATCGCGCTCGCGCTCACCTTCCCGATCTGGCTCACGGTCAACTACCTCGGCGATCCCGACAACGGCGCCATCCTCGCCGCCTATCTCGGCAGCCTCTTCATCGCCGGAGGTTTCCTCGCCGTCGGCTCATTCACCTCCAGCATCACGCGCAACCAGCTCATCGCGTTCCTGATCGCGGTGCTGTTGTGCTTCCTGCTGCTGATGGCCGGCTATCCCGTGGTCACCGACTTCTTCCAGCGCTGGGCGCCACAATGGCTGGTCGACGGCGTCGCCTCGCTCTCGTTCCTCGCGCATTTCGAAAACATCATCAAGGGCGTGCTCGACCTGCGTGACGTCCTGTACTACGCGCTGGTCACCATCTTCTTCCTGCTCGCGAGCACCGTGGTGCTCGACCACCGCAAATCGAAATAACTTCAACCATGTTCAAAAAATCCAATCTCGGTATCGGTGGCATTGCCGTCGTCGGTGTGTTGTTCGTGGCCATCATGCTGCTGGCCAACCTGCTGCTGCGCGGCGCCAAGCTCGATCTGACCGCCGACAAGCTGTTCACCATCTCGGAAGGCACCGAAAACATCGTTCGCGGCCTCACGGAGCCCGTGAACCTCTATCTATATTTCTCCGAGAAGTCGGCCACGCCGAATCCGGCGTTGCGCACGCACGCCACTCGCGTGCGCGAGCTGCTCGAAGAGCTGGTGTCGCGTTCCGACGGCAAGCTCACGCTCAAGGTCATCGACCCGCAGCCGTATTCCGAAGAGGAAGATCGCGCCAACGAGCTCGGCATCGCACCGGTCGCCGTGAACCAGAGTGGCGAGAAGGGCTACCTGGGTCTCGCCGCCACCAACTCCACTGATGGCAAGGAATCGATTCCCTACCTCGATCCGCAGGTCGAAGAGCAGCTGGAATACGACATCGCCAAGCTGATCCACAAGCTGTCGAACGCGAAGAAGCCGGTGGTCGGCTGGCTGTCATCGCTACCCATGCAGGGCGAGTTCGATATGCAGTCTGGCAGGCCCGGGCAGCCCTGGGTGGTCTACAGCCAGACCGAACAGCTCTACACGGTGCGCAACCTCGAGCCCACGCTCACCAGCATCGAGAATGACGTCGACGTGCTGGTGGTGGTGCATCCGAAAGACCTGCCACCCGCGGCGCTCTACGCCATCGATCAGTTCGCGTTGCGTGGCGGCCGCGTGCTGGTATTCGTCGATCCGGATGCCCAGGCCGATCAATCAGCCGCGGATCCGAACAATCCCATGGCGCAGTTCATGGCCGACAAATCCTCGCACTTCGAGCCGCTGCTCGCCGCCTGGGGCGTGGATTTCAAGAGCGGCCAGGTGGTCGTCGACCTGGAGCGAGGCATGGTGGTCAGCATGCGCCAGGGTGAGCCGCCGCTGCAGCACATCGCGGTGCTGGGTCTCGACGGCTCCAGCATGGCGAAAGACGTGGTCACCGCGCAGCTCGACAACGTCTACATGATCACCGCCGGTAGTTTGAGCGCCGTCGCCGGCACGAAGCTCAAGATCGAGCCGCTCATCAAGACCAGCAGCCAGGCGGGACTCATTCCCGCGCAGCGCGTGAGCATGGCAACCGACCCGCGCGCGCTGCGCGACGGCTTCAAGCCGAGCGGCGAACAGATGATCGCCGTGCGCGTGTCGGGCAATGCGACGACCGCCTTCCCGGATGGCCCGCCCGCCGGTGTCACGGCGGCGCCCGATGCGCTGAAAGCATCGGCCAAACCACTCAATGTCGTGGTGATCGCCGATACCGACATGCTGTCCGACTACGTGTGGGTCCGGCAGAGCAATTTCTTCGGCCAGGTCGTCGTGCAGCCGGTCGCCAACAACGGCGAACTCGTCTGGAATGCCATCGACAACCTGGGCGGCAGCAACGACCTCATCAGCATTCGCGGTCGCGCGGCGTACTCGCGGCCCTTCGACCGGGTCAACGAACTGCGGCGTAACGCCGACGCACAACTGCGCACCAAGGAAGAACAGCTGCAGAAAGAGCTCGAACAGACCGAGGCCACACTGAGCAAGCTGCAGACCGGCCAGCCAGAAGGCGGCAACACGCTGCTGTCCAACGATCAGGCGCGCGAGATCGAGCGCTTCCAGGAACAGAAGCTCCGCATCCGCAAGGAACTGCGCGCCACCAAGGCGGGCCTCGAGCAGGACATCGAGACGCTCGGCTGGAAGATGAAACTCATCAACATGCTCACCATGCCGCTGATCGTCACAGCGCTCGGCCTGCTGGTCGCGCTGTGGCGCAAGCGCCGGCGACATGCCATCGCCATGTTGCGTAAAGGTGGCGCGGCATGAATCAGAAGAAATTCATGATCGTGGCGGGCGCTGCCGTGTTGCTGCTGGGCGCGGGCGTGTGGCTTTCCATGCACCGCTCGAATCTGCAGACCGATCGCGGCGGCGGCAGTGTTTTCGCGGATCTCAAGAACGCGCTGGGCGAGGTCGAGGAGATTCGCCTCTCCAGGGGCGACGGGAGCCGAACCACCCTGCACCGCAATGCCGACGGGTGGACCGTGGTGGAGCGTCAGTACCCGGCGGATGCCGCGCGGGTGCGCGAGCTCGCGCTGGGACTCGCCGGATTGCGAATCGTCGAACAGAAAACCAGCGATCCGGCTAACTACGCGAAGCTCGGAGTCGAGGCGCCCGACAAGCCGACCGCCGGAAGCACGCTGGTCGAAGTGGTGGCGGGCACGAAGACCTGGTCTTTGATCGTCGGCAAGGCCGCCGATGGCCGTGCCGTCTATGTGCGCAAGCCTGCCGAGGCGGCGAGCGCGCTGGCGCAGCCGTTGATCACCGCCGATCCCGACCAGAAGCGCTGGATCGATCGGCTCATCACCGACATACCCGGCGCCAACGTGCACGACATCGCGGTCAAGCCCGCGAGCGGCTCAGGCTACGTGCTGACGCGCGCGGATCGTAATGCCACCGATGTGACCCTGAGCCCGATCCCGAAGGGCCGCACGCCGGCGAGCGCGATGTCGCTCAATGGGCAGGCCGATGCGCTGGCTGCGTTCCACTTCGACGACGTGCGCGCATTGCCGGCCGCCGCAACACCGGCTACCGCAAAGACGGCGACGGACAACGCCACCTATCGCACCTTCGACGGCCAGGTCATCGAATTCACCGGGCATCGCGAAGGCGACAAGGCTTTTGTCGCGATCGCGACGCGCCGCGATCCGCAACTCGCCGCGAAGTTTCCGGAACCCGCGCCTGCGGCGGCCACCAGCCCGCCCACGGCCACTCCCGTTCCGGCGGCAGCGGCCACGCCAGCGAAGCTTCCCGACCAGACCGCGGAGACGCTGGGCGCGCGCTCGAAGGGCGTGGAGTACGAGATCCCGGCGTACAAGTACGAGGCGATCTTCAAGAAGCAGGAAGAACTGCTGGAGAAGCCCGCACCTGCTCCTGCGAAGGCCGCGAAGAGAAGAAGTAGACTGCTAACGAGTTCGCGCGATCAGGATGAGTGCGGCGCTGGCCAGCAACGCCGTCGGGGACCACGCAAGCACCACCGGGCTCGCGTCGAATACCAGCGCGCCGCTTTCGAGCATTCGCTGCACCAGGAAGAAGGTGACGCCGATGAGCACGCCAAGCAGCGTGCGCGTACCCGAGCCCGCCGAGCGCAGGCTGCCGAACACGAAAGGAACCGCCAGCAGCGCCGCAAACAGGATGGCCACGGTGCGTGCGATGCGCGACCACAACGCAAATTCCTGTTCAGTCGATTCCAGATCGTTCTGCTTCAGATGACGGATCAGGTTCCACAGCACGCGAGTCTCGAGTTGGCGCGGCGAGGAGACGGTCAGCGCCAGGAAGTCGCCTCCGACCGTCGAGGCGAACTCGCGGCTGTCCTGGCGCTGGGACTCGATGCGTTCTCCACCGAACGTCGTGCTGGCGTAATGCGAGAGTCTCCAGCTGCCGTCGGCCTGCACGCGGGCCGTGGTCGCGGTGCCCACGGATTTCAGTTCGTGATCCTCGGTCAGTTCGAAAATGCGCATGCCGCCGAATTCGCCGCGCCCGGACTGCTGGGAAACATTGATCAGCAGATTGCCGTCGCGCACCCAGGGACCGGCGCGGCCCGCGAATGTGATGGTGGAAAACTTGGCGAGCAGCTTCTGCTGCTTGGCCATGGCCTGCAGTGGCGGCGCGATGAATTCGCCGCAGAGCACCGCGAGGAACACCAGCAGCATACCGGCCATGGCCACGGAGCCGGCGATGCGCCAGACCGAGATCCCCGCGGCGCGCATCACGGTGAGCTCGCTGCCTCGGGCGAGCGAACCCAGGCCCAGCAACGCACCGATCATGACCGCGATCGGCATGGTCTCGTACATCTGCTGCGGGATGTTCAGCAACACGAACCAGAGCGCATCGAGCGCCGTGTAGGTGCCCTCGCCAATGTCGTCCTGCTGGCCGGCGAACGTGAACAACGCGCCGAGCGCCAGCAGCACCGCCAGGACGACGAATACGCCGCCCAGCACTGCGCGAATGACATAGCGGTCGAGCTTGTTCATGCGGGAGCCGCTTCCGGCGCAACGCCGCGCATGTTGCGTTGATAACGATGGCGTGAGAGCCATCGCGGCGCATAGATGAGCCCGGCGCCGAACAGCGCGACACCCGCATGCACCCACCACAGGCCTAACCACCCGGGCGTGACGCCGCGCTCCAGCCAGAACCTGCCGGCGATGGCGAGCTGGATGTATAGATAGAACACGAGAATGGCGAAGGCCACGCGCGCGTAGCGCCCCTGGCGTGGACGCAGCCTCGCCAACGGCACGCCGATCAGCGCCATGATCACGCCCATGATCGGCACGGCAAGGCGCCAGTGAAATTCGGCCCGCTGAAGCGGATCGCTCGAAACTGCGAGCACCGCGGTCGGAACTCCGCCGAGCTGCAGCGCGCCGTCCGACAGCGGCGGCAGGCGCACCGGAATCGTGTTCTCGGCGAAGCGAACGATGCGGAATTTCCGCTCGCCGGGAATGCCTTCATAACGCTCGCCGTCGTACAGCGTGATCACCTGCAGGTCGCCGCCCTCGGAATAGGCATGCGTGGCGCGCTGCGCGAGCGCGATCTCGAGCTGGTTGCCGCGGCTGCGCTGCACGAACACGCGGCGCAGCGTGCCATCCTTGTCGGCCGACTGCGCATACACCACCGTGCTGCCGCCACCACCGAAAGTGCTGAATTTGCCGGCGCTGATGGGAGCGAATTGTCCGGCGCGCATTGCTTCGCTGCGCATTTCCAGCATGCGGCTGGTGGCGGCGGGCGCCACCTGCAGCGACAGCACGGCTAACAGCGCCGTGAGCACCGTGGTGAAGCCCATCACCGGCAACATCACGGATCGCGAGCCGGCGCCGCAGGCCTGCGCGGCGGTCATCTCGCTGTCGTGGTACAGCCGGCCGAGCGCCAGCACGATGGCGAGCAGCAGCGCGACGGGAATGACGAGCGGGAGCTTCTGAACCGCACCGAGCAGGATGAGCTCGAGCACGACGCCACGCGGGAATTGGCTCTCGGCCGCGCGCTCTAACACGCGCGCCACCTGATCGGTGAGCATTATCGCTAGTAATACGCCAGATACTGACAGCCAGCTGACGACGACTTCACGCAGGATGTAGCGATCGAGAATCCGCAGCAACAGGCCCACCCGGGGAGACTTGGGTTACACTTCGCGACCTTAAAACACCCCACCCTCCGCGACAATGCGAGCGTGAACATGCAGTTCGAAATCTGGACGAAGAGCCTCGCCGACCTGCCCATCGATTGTATCGCCGTCGGCGTCCACGACGACGGCGAACTTGCCACCGAAGCCCGCGCTCTCGACCTGCGCGGTCGCGAAAAGCTCGCGCGGCTCCTCAAGCGCGGTGACTTCACTGCCAAGGCCGGGGAAACCTGGCTCATCGACCTTCGAAGGCATCCGTGCCGAACGCGTGTTGCTGGTGGGCCTGGGGTCGAAGGCCCCCGCTTCCCGGGACGAGATCTCGCGCAAGGCCTGGCGCCGCGCGGTATCAGCGGCCATCAGCGCCGCGACTCGCACGCGCATCACCTCCCTGGCGCTGGCGCTGCCGCGCCCTGCGACCAAGATCCTTTCCGATGAACGCCTCGGCCGCGCCGTGGCCGAGCTCACGGGCCACACCCTCTATCGCGTCAACGATCTGAAAAGCGCCAAGAAGCCGCGAGCGCATGCGTTGGCGCGCGTCGTGGTGGTCGCGCCGGCCAAGGCCTCGCAGGCAATCCAGAAGGGCTTCTCGCAAGGATCCGCGCTCGCCGGCGGTGCCGCGCTCATGCGCAACCTGGCCAATCTTCCCGGCAACGTCTGCACGCCCAGCTACCTCGCGAAGACAGCACAGGACCTTGCCAAGACCTACAAATCCCTGCGCGTGAAGGTTCTCGGCCTGCCCGAGATCAAACGCGAAAAGATGGGCTGCTTCCTGGCGGTCACCCAGGGCAGCGAAGAACCCCCTCGCTTCCTCGTCATCGAACATCGGCATCCGCGCGCCAAAGGTGCTCCCGTGGTGCTCGTGGGCAAAGGCATCACCTTCGACACGGGTGGCATCTCGCTCAAAGACCCCCCGACCATGGACGAAATGAAATTCGACATGAGCGGCGCGGCCTGTGTCATCGGCACCATGAAGGCCGTGGCCGAGCTCAACCTGCCGCTCAACATCGTCGGCCTGGTCGCTGCCTGCGAAAACATGCCCGACGGTCGGGCCATCAAGCCCGGAGACATCGTCACCAGTGCCGCCGGTCTCACCGTCGAGATCCTCAACACCGACGCCGAAGGCCGCCTGATCCTCTGCGACGCGCTTCATTACGCGCGGCGATTCAAACCCGAGGTCGTGATCGACATGGCCACGCTGACGGGCGCCATTGTCGTAGCGCTCGGGGTGCATCACACCGGCGTATTCGCGAACAATGACGCCCTCGCGCGCGAGATCGTGGATTGCGGCGCCGCGGTCGACGACCGCGCCTGGCACATGCCGCTCACCGAGGAATACGGCGAACAGCTCAAGAGCAATTTTGCCGACATGGCCAACGTCGCCGGCCGCGACGGCGGCTCCATCACCGCCGCGGCATTCCTCGCCAAGTTCACCAAGGACCTCACCTGGGCTCATCTCGACATCGCCGGCACCGCCTACCAGGGTGGCGCCGCCAAAGGCAGTACGGGGCGTCCCAGCGCCATGCTGCTCGAGTTCCTGCTGCGTCGCGCGGCAGCGCGCTGATTGCAGTCGCGGCCGCGCGCTGATTTCGTGCCGACGCCCCGCGTCGATTTCTACGTGAGCGCGGACGCGGGTGAGTCCGCGCGGCTGCGCCTCGCCTGCCGGATCGCCGAGAAGGCGTACCTCGCGAAGCAGAAAGTGGTGGTGCTCTGCGACGACGCGGAGGTTCTGCGTCGTTTCGACGAACTGCTGTGGACCTTCGGTGACGGCAGCTTCGTGCCCCACGACACCGTCACCGCTGCTGACGCCCCTTGTGATGCACCGGTTGCACTAACTACCGGCTCGTTGCCCGCGGACCACACCGACGTGCTCGTCAATCTCGGCAATGGAGTGCCGGCATCCTTCGAGAAATTCGCGCGAGTGGCGGAGTTCCTCGACGCGCGGCCGGAAGTTCGCGCTGCCGGGCGCGAGCGCTTCAAGATCTATCGCGGCAAGTCCATCGAACCGCAGACGCATAGCGTCTGAATCTGTAGGAGAGCCCCGACGCGCGGCGTCGCCCGGGCTGCTGCGCGCACGTAGTCCCTCGCCTGCATCGATCAAGGCGATAGTTCCCCTCCGGATCATGGTTGCCTTCGTGCAGCCATCGCGCATCGATTCTGATCTGATATCACCCTCGAGGCCCGGCCTGGCCTCGACCTAACTACGTACTCTTTCTTTCGGCAGATCCCTATGAAACTTCTGTCTGGTCTCATCATCGCGTGGGGCGCGCTCGCCGTCGCGCAAGCGCGTCCGCTGGTCGTACAGGAATCGGCGCGCATCACGAACCCTGATCCGGTCACCTACCCCATCTTCGCCGCCGACGTCGCCATCGACGGCGACGACGCAATCGCGACGCTGGAGCGCTTCATCGATCCGCCGGAAGGCGACTTCCGGTGACGCTGGAACACGAAGTGGCGGTCCACCTGTTTCATCGCACCACCAGCGGGTGGGCGCCGGTCCGTCAGCTCGCGGTGCAACACCACTTTTTCCCGTTCAGCACCTTCGATTCCGGACTCGCGATGCGCAATGGCATTGCGGCGCTTGCGCTCAACCCGCTGCAGGTCTTCGAGCGAAGCAGACGGCAACTGGGTGTCCGCGCCCGTCACCGGGGTCGATCCGACCAATCCGGGCGACAGCATCGCCATCGACGGCGGTCGCATCCTCTTTGGCGGCAGCAGCGGCCCGTGGATGGGCACCCTCTACGAGAAGAGCTCCGCCGGGGTCTGGGGTCCGACGTCGGTCATGGTCGGCGACCATCGCAACGGTGACATCGAGTTCAGCGGCGGCCCTGTCGATATCTCGGGGGGCCGTGCGGTGATCCTGAGTCCCTACAATGACGAGGACCCGCCGCGCGCATCGCCGAGTGTCACCGTATATCGCGACTGGGGTCCGCCGCAGCGCTTCCTGCTGCAGTCGGAGATACGCAGCTCCGAGTCTCGCGCCGCTCGGATTCGAAGCCGCGATACGCGGCGATGAGATATTCATCGCCGGCACCAATCTGTCAGGCACGCGCGTCTACCGCCCGGGACTCAGCGATTCCTGGGAAGAGTTCGACAAGCTGCAGCCGCTCGACAGCCACATGGGTGGCGGCGTCACCAGCGTCATCGGGAAGAACGATCTTTTCATCATGCAGCGCAACTGGAACGCGGAGCGTGAGGCTTACGTCATCAACGTATTTCGGAACAGCGACGACGCGCCCTACGAGCACGTGGCCACTCTGGTGTCGAGTGACGGCGGATCGCTCGGCAACTTCGGCATCAGCAGCCGTCGCGTCATGGCGGACTGCGGAAATGAGGCCTGCTATTTCGAGCTGCCCACGAGTCTCAGTCAGCCGGCACCCATCCAGCATACGTTCGCCGGGGCGACTCCCACGGGATGGTCGACGAGCGCGGGCAGCGCCTTCTCGATCGTTCGGCGCGGCGTGAGCCGGGTGCTGCGCCAGTCGGACACGGTGAGCCCCGCAACGCACACCGCGGTTCTCGACGCGTCGAACTGGACCAACCAGTCGGTTCAGGCTGACGTTCGCCTTCTCGCTTTCGGCGGCACCGACAACTGGAGCGGTCTCGCCACGCGTTACCGCGATGCCGGCAATCACTACAGTGTCACGGTGAGCAATTCCGGCGTCGTCACGCTGAGGCGCGCCGTCGGTGGGGTAGTCACGCCGCTGGCTTCGACCACCTTTGCCATCGCGCTGAATCGACCCTATCGGCTGCGGCTCGAATCCATCGGCACGCGTCACCGGGTCTACATGAACGGCGTATCGGTGCTCGATGTCGACGACACCGCGCTGAAGAGCGGGCGCGCCGCGCTGCTCACGCATCGGGCGTCGGCCGAGTTCGACAACGTGGTCGCGAGTCCGACGCCCGCCACCATCCTGTATGCCGCGGACTTCACGACCTCCGGCGGCCCGACGGATCTGTGGTCGTTTACGGGCACCGGGCTGTGGCGACAGGTTGCGATTGGCCCGAACTTCGTGTTCGCACAAAGCTCGGTGGCGGGACACCGCGCGTGCGGTGATCGGCGTTCCCACCGACGATCAGACTGTGGACGTGCGAGCGCGACCGACCACCTTTGCGGGCACCGGCAGCGGCGATCGATGGTTCGGCGTCATGGCGCGGTATGTCGATGACTCGAACTATTACTACCTGACATTGCGCCATACGAATCTGGTGTCGCTGCGCAAGCTCACCAACGGCGCCATCACCGAGCTCGGCACCTATTCACTGCCCATCACGCTCGGTACCTGGTACCGACTGCGCATCGAAGCGGTGGGTGCGCAGATTCGCGGCTTCGTCAACGGAGTGCTGGTCGCCGAAGCCACCGATACCACGCATCCCGCGCGGAGCCGCGGGCCTCATCACCAATCGCGCCGCCGTGGATTTCGACGACTATCACGCCATCCAGCCCTGAACCGCGAAAAAGGGGACATTCCTCATTTCGCTGTAACAAACGGGAGTTGAAGCGGGTACTTGCGAGCGGCGTGGTTTGTTACAGCGAAATGAGGAATGTCCCCTTTTTCGCGCCCCGTATAATCCGCGCCCTCATGGACAAGGCATACGCACCGGGCGAAATCGAAGCCCGCATCTACGAACGTTGGGAATCTTCCGGGGCATTCGCGCCGCAAGGTGATGGCGAAAGCTATTGCATCATGCTGCCGCCGCCGAACGTCACCGGCACGCTGCACATGGGTCACGCGTTCCAGCACACGCTCATGGACACGCTCACGCGCTGGCACCGCATGCGCGGCGATGCCACGTTGTGGCAGCCCGGAACCGACCATGCCGGCATCGCGACGCAGATGGTGGTCGAGCGCCAGCTCGGCGCGGAAGGCAAACATCGCCTCGACCTCGGGCGCGAAAAGTTTCTCGAGCGCGTCTGGAAATGGAAGGAAGAATCGGGCGGCACGATCACGCGGCAGATGCGCCGCCTCGGCACCTCGGTCGACTGGTCGCGCGACAAGTTCACGATGGACCCGGATCTTTCGCGCGCGGTCACCGAAGTGTTCGTGCGCCTTCACGAGGAAGGCCTGATCTATCGCGGCAAGCGCCTGGTGAACTGGGACCCGGTGCTGCTCACCGCGGTCTCCGATCTCGAAGTGCTGTCCGAAGAGGAGCAAGGCTCGCTCTGGCACATCCGGTATCCCATCGTCGGTGGCAGCGGCCATGTCGTCGTCGCCACCACGCGCCCCGAGACCTTGTTAGGTGACACGGCCGTGGCCGTGAACCCGGACGACGAACGGTACCAGGCATTGCTCGGCCAAGCAGGTCGAGCTGCCGCTGACCGGCCGCACGATTCCGGTCATCGCCGACAGCTACGTGGACGCCGCGTTCGGCTCGGGCGCGGTCAAGATCACGCCGGCCCACGACTTCAACGACTACGAGATGGGCCAGCGGCATTCGCTGCCGCAGATCAACATCTTCACGCCCGACGCGAAACTCAATGAGAACGCGCCCGAGCGCTTCCGCGGGCTCGACCGCTTCGTCGCCCGCAAGCAGATCGTCGCCGAGCTCGAAGCCGCGGGACTCATCGAGAAGATAGAGCCTCACAAGCTCAAAGTTCCGCGCGGCGACCGCACCGACGCGGTCATCGAGCCTTATCTCACCGACCAGTGGTACGTGAAGATCGCGCCGCTGGCCGAGCCTGCGTTGCAAGGCCGTCGAAGACGGCCGCATCCGCTTCGTGCCGGAAAACTGGTCGAAGACCTATTACGAATGGATGCGCAACATCAAGGACTGGTGCGTGAGCCGCCAGCTCTGGTGGGGCCATCGCATTCCGGCCTGGTACGACGACGCCGGCAAGATCTACGTGGGCCGCGACGAAGCCGAGGTGCGCAAGAAGCATTCGCTCGCGCCCGACGCGAACTCCGCCAGGACGCCGACGTGCTCGACACCTGGTTCTCCTCGGCGCTGTGGCCGTTCTCCACGCTCGGCTGGCCTGACAAGACGCCGGCGTTGAACAAGTTCTATCCGACCAGCGTGCTGGTCACGGGCTTCGACATCATCTTCTTCTGGGTCGCCCGCATGATCATGATGGGCATGAAGTTCATGGGCGACGTGCCGTTCAAGGACGTCTACATCACCGGCCTCATCCGCGACGAGAACGGCGACAAGATGTCCAAGTCCAAGGGCAACGTCATCGACCCGCATCGATATCATCGACGGCATCGCGCTCGAAGACCTCGTCAGCCAAGCGAACCACCGGCCTCATGCAGCCGCATCTTGCAGCCGGGCATCGAGAAGAAAACGCGCAAGCAATTTCCCGAAGGCATCGCCGCCCTACGGCACCGACGCGCTGCGCTTCACGTTCGCGTCACTGGCCGGGCCGGCTCGCGACATCAACTTCGACCTCGGCCGCGTCGGCGGCTACCGCAACTTCTGCAACAAGCTGTGGAATGGCGCGCGCTTCGTGCTGATGACAGTCGAAAGCGACGACCGGGCCAGGGAGACCTGGTCGGCGACGCGGAGCTGTCGGTGGCCGATCGCTGGATCGTGTCGCGCTTCGCAGCGACGCTCGCGCAGGTGGAACGCGCGCTCACCGACTATCGCTTCGATTTCGCGGCGACGGCGTTGTACGAATTCACCTGGTACCAGTTCTGCGACTGGTACCTGGAGCTCACCAAGCCCGTCCTGCAGAGCGAGACCGCGACCGAAGCGCAGAAGCGCGGCACACGCCGCACGCTGGTGACGATGCTCGAGGCGCTGCTGCGCGCGCTGCATCCGCTGATGCCCTTCATCACCGAGGAGATCTGGCAGCGGGTTCATCCGCTCGCCGCTCCGCTGCTGGCCGCGCAGAACTCGCGCGCCGACCAGAAATCCGTCGACAGCGTGATGCAGGCGAAGTACCCGAACGCCACGCGACTACGCCGCCGATGCCGAAGCCGACAGCGAGGTGAGCTGGATGCAGCAGTTCATCCTCGCGGTGCGCCAGATCCGCGGCGAGATGGACATCGCGCCCTCGCGCAAGATTCCCCTGCTGCTGCAGAACGCACCGGCGCGCGAACGCGCGCTCGTCGACAAACATCTCTCCTACCTCTCGCGACTCGCGGGACTCGAGTCGGTGAAGGCGCTCGAGCCCGCAGATGCGGCGCCGGAAGTCCGCGACCGCCATCCTCGGCGAGCTCACGCTGCTCGTGCCCATGGCCGGCCTCATCGACCCGAAAGCCGAGATCGAGCGTTTGAACAAACGCATCGCGAAGAACGACTCGGACCTGGGCAAACTCAAGGCGAAGCTCGGCAATGAAAATTTCGTGCGCAATGCGCCGCCGGAAGTGGTCGCCGCCGATCGCGCGCGCATGGCGGAGCTCGAAGCGCAGAACGACAGCCTCCGCCAGCAGCTCGACAAGGTTCGGCGCCTCGGCGGAAGCTGAGGCAGATCACGAGTCGGTCGTGCGGGATATAGTCGGCCCGTGAAAACCTCCCCCAATCCCGCGCTCACCGCCGTCCTCGCCGCCCTCGATCGCGTAATCCTCGGCAAGCCCGAGGCCGTGCGTCTCGCGCTCACCTGCCTGCTGGCGCGCGGCCACCTGCTCATCGAAGACGTGCCCGGCGTCGGCAAGACCACGCTCGCGCACGCGCTGGCGCAGGTGCTCGGCCTCGCGTGGCAACGCGTGCAGTTCACCAGCGACCTGCTGCCCGCCGACATCATCGGCGTTTCCGTGTTCGACGCCGGCAGCGGCAGCTTCTCGTTTCGCAAAGGTCCGATATTCACGCAGCTGCTGCTGGCCGACGAGGTCAATCGCGCCAGCCCCAAGACGCAGAGCGCGTTGCTCGAGGCCATGGAAGAGCGCCAGGTCAGCGTCGACGTCACCACCTACCGCCTGCCCGACCCCTTCTTCGTGGTCGCCACGCAGAATCCGTTCGAGCAGTTAGGCACCTTCCGGCTGCCGGAATCGCAGCTCGATCGATTCCTCATGCGCATTTCGCTGGGCTATCCCGACGCGGCCAACGAACGCGCGTTGCTCGGCGAAGGCGACCGCCGCGACCTGCTGGCCGGCATGCAGCCCGCGCTGAGTCCCGACGGCGTGCGCGAACTGCAGGCCGCCGCGCAGGCAGTGCACGTGGCGCCCGCGCTGCTCGCCTACGTGCAGACGCTGATCGCGAGCACGCGCCAGCGCACCGACGTGTTGTTGGGCCTGAGCCCGCGCGCCGGCCAGGGCCTGGTGCGCGCCGCGCGCGCCTGGGCCATGCTCGCGGGCCGCGACATGGTCATTCCCGAAGACGTGCAGGCGGTGTTCGCGCCGGTGGCCGGGCATCGCCTCGAGCGCGCGGGCGTCGCCACCGCGCGCGGATCACGCGGCGTTCATCGCCGAGCTCAGCCGCGGCGTACCGGTTCCGGTGTAGATAGTCCGATGGCCGCGGTGTGCACTTGAGCGGCTCCCTCAAGGCAACACTGCGCCGTCGCATGGCGCGCCTGGGCCCGCCGCCGCCAGGGCGACGATCAGTTGCCCATCACCATCGCCACGCGGCGCGTGTACATACTGCCGACGCGCGCGGGCCTGGCGTTCGCGGCGCTGGCGTTCGTCATGTTGCTGGCCGGCCTCAACTACGCCAACAGCATCGCGCTGCTGCTCACCTTCCTGCTCGCCGGTTTCGGAATGATCGCGATGCATCTCACGCATCGCAATCTGGTCGGCGTGAACCTGCGTGCCGTGGCCAGCGTCGACGCCTTCGTCGGCGAACACGGGCGCCTGCTGCTCACGCTGGAGAATGCCGCCGACACGGCCCGCATCGGCCTCGACTGCGAGGTCGAGGGCAGCGCGCGCGCCGCCGTGGACGTTCCGGCGCGCGGCAGCGCGCGCGCCGATGTGGCGCTGTCGCTGGCAGCGGCGCGGCCGCCTGACGGTGGATCGCATCAAACTATCCACGGCATTTCCGTTCGGCCTGTTTCGCGCCTGGACGTACGTGCACCTGCACGCCTCGTTGCTCGCCTGGCCGGTGCCGCGCGGACGTCGAGAAGCGCCGCCCGAAACCGCGAGCGGCGGCAGCGCCACCGCCGTGCACCGCGTCGGCGACGAGGAATGGGCCGGGCTGCGCGAGTTTCGCAGCGGCGACTCGCCGCGGCAGGTGGCCTGGGGTGCCTACGCACGCGGCCGCGGACTGCTGGTCAAGACCTATCAATCGCCGGCCGCGCATCAGCGCATGTTCGACCTCGCCACCGTGCCGGGCGAAGTCGAGCAACGCCTCGAACAATTGTCGGCGTGGATCGTGGCGGCGCACGCGCGCGGCGAACGCTACGGGCTGCGGCTCGCCGGGCACAGCGTGTCGCCCGACGGCGGCAACGAGCATCGCGCGCGCTGCCTCAACGGGCTGGCGCTGCACGGCACTGGTGAAGCCATGGTGAACGTCGCCGCACGCTCGCACATCGCCGCCACGCTGGTCTTCGTCGCCAGCGTGCTGCTGATGGTATGGCAAGGCGCCGGCCTGGTGCCTCGTCATCGCGCTGGCGGCGGCCACCTGGCGACTGCTGGTCGCCGGCGGACGACTCAACGCGCCCAAGGCGCGCAGCGGCGCGCGCTTCCTGTTAGGCGTCGTCACGGCGGCTGCTGGTGATCGCGGTGGCGATCAGCTTCCGACGCTCAACGGCCTCGCCGCCGGTACTGCGCTGCTGCTGGTGATGGGAGCGCTCAAGCTGCTCGAGGCGCGCTCGCGCCGCGACGATGGCATCGTGGTCGGCGTGGCGCTGTTCCTGCTGCTCGCCGCGACGCTCGCCACGCAGTCGCTGGTCAGCGTGCCCTTCTATCTACTGGTCGTGTGGGGCGCCTGCGCGGCGATCGCGATCATCGCCGACCGCGGCGGCGCCTCTCGCCGCGCGCCGCGTTGCGGCTGTCGGCGCGCGCGCTGGCCATGGCCATCCCGCTGGCGGTCGCGTGTTTCCTGTTCTTCCCGCGATTCAGCGGACAGTTCTGGGCGATGCAGCGCGGGGGACAGGCCACCACCGGCCTGTCGGACGAAATGTCGCCGGGCAGCATCAGCAAACTCGCCAACGAATACGATCCGGCATTTCGCGTGCGCTTCGAGGGCGACATGCCACCGCGAGCGGCGCTGTACTGGCGCGGGCCGGTGCTCAACGACTTCGACGGCTTCACCTGGCGCCGCGATGCGATCGAAGTACTACACCGGGCCGCAACTCGTGATGTTAGGCGAGCCGGTGCGTTACCGGGTCACGCTCGAGCCGACCAATCAGCCGTGGCTGTTTGCGCTCGACACGCGTGGCGCAGGTTCCACGGCCGTGACATGTTCATGGCGCCGCACGACCGGCAACTGTCGGCCAGTGAGCCGATCACCAGCACCACGAGCTACGACGCCGTCTCACACCTCGCCACCCGCACGGTCACCTCGCTGTCGACCTGCGGACGGCGGCACGAAACCACGCTGCCGCTGGAACGCAATCCGCGCGCACGCGCGCTGGCGATGCGAGCTGCGCGCGCAGAGTGCGCAGCGATGCGGATTTCGCGCGCGTCGTGCTCGCCTGGTTCCGCGACAACGGCCTTGAATACACGCTCGAACCCGGTGTCACCAGCGTCGACTCGGTGGACACCACCCTGTTCGACAGCAAGCGCGGGTTCTGCGGCCACTTCGCGTCTGCGTACGCAATGATGATGCGTGCCGCGGGTGTGCCGGCGCGCGTGGTCACGGGATATCTCGGCGGCGAATGGAATCCGGTCGGCGGGTATCTGATCGTGCGGCAGTCCGACGCGCACGCGTGGACCGAGGTCTGGCTCGAAGGCAGCGGCTGGACACGCATCGATCCTACGGCGGTGGTCGCTCCCGAACGCCTGGAGCGCGGCATCTTCGATCTGCTGCCGATTCGCTGCCGGCCACCAGCAGCTTCCTGCACAACAACGCTTCGTGTTCCACCTCGAACAACTATGGGACGGCGCCAATCAGTGGTGGCAGGAGCGCGTGGTGGAGTTCAACACGCGTTCGCAGCTCGATCTGCTGCGCAAGTTCGGCATCGACTCGCCGGACTGGCACCATCTCGGATGGGCATTCGCCGCGGGCCTGGTGGTGTGGATCGCGTGGGTGAGCCTCACACTGCGCCGCGGCGTTGCGCGCGTGAAGCCGGATCGCATCGGCCGCGCCTGGTTGCGCGCGACGCGCAAACTGGCGCGCGTCGCGCCGGCGCGCGCCGCCGCGGAAGGACCGATGGCCTACGCGCGCAGGGTCGGCGAGCGCACGGCCCGATCTCGCCGAGCGCATCGTCGGCGCTCGCGTCGCTGTATGCCACCCTGCGTTTCGGGCGCGATGCCAGCCACCAGGACATCGCCGCCTTCGAACGCGAGGTCAGGAACCTCGCGGTGTGATGGGCACGCGCCACAGCAGCACGCCGCCGACCACGAACAACAACACCAGCGAGATGATCGAGGCGCGTTCGTTGTGCGTGACGCTCGCGACGATGGCGATGAGCAGCGGTCCGAGCACCGTCGCGAACTTTCCCATCATGTTGTAGAAGCCGAAGAACTCCGCGTTCTTGCCCTCCGGCACCAGCCGTCCGAACAGCGAACGCGACAGGCTCTGCACGCCGCCCTGCACGAGACCCACCGTACAGGCGAGCACGAAGAACTCGCGCTCGGAATCGAGGAAATACGCGTAGACCGTGATGGCGGCGTACACCACGAGCCCGATGAGGATGCCGCGCTTGGGGCCGATGCGATCACCGAGCCAGCCGAACAGCAGCGCCGCCGGAAAACCCACGAGCTGTGTGACCAGCAACGCGAGCAGCAGCTTGCCCGTGTCGAGGCCCAGCGCCGTGCCGTAGTTCACCGCCATCTTGATGATGGTGTTGACGCCGTCGATGTAGAACCAGTACGCGATCAGGAACATCACGAGCGTGCGGTACTGGCGCAGATGCGAGATCGTGTTGCCGAGTTCGCGGAAGCCCACGGAAATCGCGGTCGCCATGCCGAGCTTCGGACCCTGCGCTGATTCGCGCACGCCGCGCATGACCGGAATCGTGAAGATCAGCCACCACGCGGCGACTGTCACGAACGACACCTGCACGGCCTGCGCCGAATCGCGAAGGCCGAACGTCGCCGGGCTCTGCACCATGAGCATGTTCACGAGGAACAGCAGACCGCCGCCGAGATAGCCGAGCGAATAGCCGAACGCCGAGACGCGGTCGAGTTCGCCGGGGCGCGCGACATCGAGCAGCAGCGCGTCGTTGAACACGATGCCGCCGTTGAAGCCGATGGTCGCGAGCACGAACAGCGTGAGCGCAGCGACCCACTCGCCTTTCGCCGTGAAGTAGAGCGCGCCGGTCGCGGCGACGCCCAGCAGCGTCCAGGCAAACATGAATTTCTTGCGCGTGCCGCCGCGATCGGCGATGGCGCCGAGGATGGGCGCGAGGATGGCGATGACGGCGCCTGCGATCGCGCTGCCATAGCCGAGACGCGAGGTGGTTTCCGTCGCGGTGACGTCGGTGCTCCAGAACTTCTGGAAGAACACGGGGAAGAATCCGGCCATGACCGTCGTGGCGAATGCCGAGTTCGCCCAGTCGTACATCGCCCAGGAGAAGACGGGACGGTTCTTGAACAACTCCCTCATGAATCGAAGGCTACCAGATTGGGGTCAGGCCCCATTTTCTAGGAAATGGAGCCTGACCCCATTCTTACTGCGATTCTCGCGTCGCGCGGAAGGCGATCTTCGGCCAGCGCTCGATCGTGAGCTCGAGGTTCACGCGCGAGGGCGCGAGATACACCAGCTTGCCTGCGTGATCGATGGCGAGATGGTCGTAGGCCTTGGTGCGGAATTCCTCGAGATGCTTCTCGTCGTCGCAGTAGATCCAGCGCGCGGTGTGCACCCCGATCGTCTCGAACACGGAGGCCACGGCGTATTCGTCCTGCAGCCGGAACGCGACCACTTCGAACTGCAGCTGGCCCACGGCGCCCAGGATCATGTCGTTGTTGCGCAGGGGCTTGAAGAGCTGCGTGGCGCCCTCCTCGCACAACTGGTCGAGACCCTTGGCGAGTGCCTTCATCTTCAGCGGATCCTTGAGCACCGCCCGCCGGAACATCTCCGGCGCGAAGTTCGGGATGCCGGTGAACGTGAGCTTCTCACCTTCGGTGAAGGTGTCGCCGATGTTGATGGTGCCGTGGTTGTGCAGGCCAATGATGTCGCCCGCAAACGCTTCGTCGGCCGCGCTGCGATCCGAGGCCATGAATGTCAGCGCGTCGGCGATGCGCATCTCCTTGTCGAGGCGCACGTGATACATGCGCATGCCGCGCTCGTACTTGCCCGAACACAGACGCATGAAGGCGATGCGGTCACGATGCTGCGGATCCATGTTTGCCTGGATCTTGAATACGAAGCCGGTGAGTTTGTCCTCGTCCGAGGAAACCTCGCGCTGCACGGTGGCGCGCGGCAACGGTGCCGGCGCGTGGCGCGCGAAGTGCGCCAGCAGTTCTTCCACGCCGAAATTGGAGATGGCGGAGCCGAAGAACACGGGCGACTGGCGGCCGTCGAGATAGGCGTCGACGTTGAACTCCGCGGTACCGCCGCGCACCAGCTCGATTTCGTCATCGAAGCGCGCTGCACGATCACCGAGGAACGCACGCCCTTCCGCGCTATGCAGGCCCTCGATCGTGCGGTTGGTGCCGCGCTCGCCGCGCGCCGCCGCCTCGTAGACATAGATGCGGTCTTCGACCAGGTGATAGACGCCGGCGAGATCGCGACCCATGCCGATGGGCCAGGTCACCGGCGCGGTGCGGATCTTGAGCACGCTTTCGATTTCGTCGAGCAGCTCGATGGGCGGACGCCCTTCGCGGTCGAGCTTGTTGATGAAGGTCATGATGGGCGTGTCGCGCATGCGACAGACTTCCATGAGCTTGATGGTCCGCTCTTCGACGCCCTTGGCGCAGTCGATGACCATGAGCGCACTATCTACCGCGGTGAGCGTGCGATAGGTGTCTTCGGAGAAGTCTTCGTGGCCGGGCGTGTCGAGCAGGTTGATGATTTCGCCGCGGAACGGGAACTGCATCACCGAGGAGGTGATGGAGATTCCGCGCTGCTTCTCCAGCGCCATCCAGTCCGAGGTGGCATGGCGCGCCGCCTTGCGGCCCTTGACGGTACCCGCGAGCTGAATGGCGCCGCCGAACAGCAGCAGCTTTTCGGTGAGCGTGGTCTTGCCCGCGTCGGGATGCGAAATGATGGCAAACGTGCGCCGCCGCGCCGTTTCAAGCCCGGTCGAGGTCATTGATCTCTCAGATGGCTGATTAGGTCCCGGTTTGTCGAAGCATCAGCTTCAGGACAATGGCGTCTTCGCGCCCATCGGGGGCCTGATAATACCCGCGCCGGATACCGATTTGTTCGAATCCGAGTCGTTGATAGAGGCGGATCGCCGCCAGATTGCTGGGCCGGACCTCGAGGAAGGCCTCGTTGACGCCGCCGGCGGCGGCGCGCTCCATGAGGTGCTCGAGCAGCCGGCGCCCGAAACCCACACTGCGGAACTCCTCGCGTACGCACACATTCAGGATGTGTGCCTCACCGGCGCCCAGGCTCATGACGCCATAGCCGATGACCTGCCCCGCGAGATCGAGCGCGCGGCAGGTGTATCCCACGCGCAGGCAGTCGCGAAAAATGTTTTCGCTCCACGGAAATGCGTAGCTCTTCTGCTCGATGGCCGACACGTCCGTCAGGTCGAGATCCATCATCGGCCGGATGTGCACCTCGGGCACTTCGCCCATGTCTTCGCGTACGGCGGCCATCAGGCGCCACCCGATGATGCGCGCAAGTGCGTCGCGCGCGCGAACTTGAGGTCTTCCCAGGCCTTGCGCTTGTCGGATGGCGTGCGCAGTAGATAGGCCGGGTGGTAGGTGACGACCAGCGGCGTCGCCGGCTCGCCGAAGCTGTGCACCTTGCCGCGCAGGCGTGCCAGCGGCGCATCGGTGGCGAGCAGGTTCTGCGCCGCAATGCGCCCGACCGCGAGAATGATCCTGGGCTTGAGCAACGCGATCTGGTTCGAGAGATACGGCAGGCAGCGCGATACCTCTTCTGGCTTCGGGTCGCGATTGCCCGGCGGCCTGCACTTGAGGATGTTGGCGATGAATACCTGCTCGCGTGGCAGGCCGATCGCCAGCAGCATGGCGTTGAGCAACTGGCCGGCGCGTCCGACGAACGGCTCTCCCTGACGGTCTTCCTCTGCGCCTGGCGCTTCGCCGATCACCAGCCACTCCGCGCTGGTGTTGCCAACGCCGAACACGGTTTGCGTGCGCGTCTTGCAAAGCTCGGCGCAGGCGGTGCAGCCAGCAACACGTTCGCGCAGCGTGGCCCAGTCGGCGCTCGGCGCCAGCGGCACGAAGGGAGCAACCGCCGGACTGATTCGGGCGACCGGCGCGGCGACCGCAGAGGCCGCCACGATCTCCGGAATCGAAGCAATCTCAGCCGGTGCGTCGCGCGGAACCCAGCGGTCGATGCCGAGCGCGTCCAGATACGCGTTGCGCAGCGGTCCCATCGGCACGCCTCAGGCGGCACCCGCGCTGCGCGGGCGGCGCAACTTGCGCACTAACCACTGCACCGGACCGTAGGTGGCATAGGAAACGAACATGGCGAACAACATGGTCGGCGGATCCACGACGATCAGGACAGCATGGGCAGGATCACGAAAGCGATGTACGAATACTTGACGCGCTTGTCGACGTCGATCTGCTTCAGGCTGAGATAGCTGAACCCCGACACCATGAGCGCGGCGGCGTAGCCGGTGACGGCGAAGGCGAGTACCAGTCCCGGCAGACCCGGGTTCGCGCCACTTGCTGAAGAACCACACGAACGAGGCCACCACGGCGGCGGCCGATGGACTCGGCAAGTCCTTCGAAGTAGCCCTTGCCGCCGCTGGCGACACGCGTATTGAAGCGCGCCAGGCGCAACGCCGCGCAGGCGCAGTAGAAGAATGCGATGACCCAGCCGAATTGGCGCCATTCGGCGCCGTACTCGGAAATGCGGATCACGCCCCATTGATAGACCAGCACCGCCGGCGCGACACCGAAGGCGACCATGTCCGCGAGACTGTCGTATTCCTTGCCGAAGGAGCTTTCGGTGCCGGTCCAGCGCGCCACGCGTCCGTCCAGTCCGTCGAACAACAGCGCGATGAACACCGCCGCGCCGGCAAACGCGAAGTTCGTGTCCACGGCGGCGACGATGGAATAGAAACCCGAGAACAGGCAGCCCGTGGTCAGCAGATTGGGCAGCAGATAAATGCCGCGTTTGGGCGGAGTTTGTTGAGTCGGGGTGTCTGAAGTCACGGCCGGCATCATAGGCGAATCGTTCACCTGATACACTCTCGCGCCCCTATGCGCTGGTCCCAATACCCGGTCAACACGACCAAAGAAACTCCCGCCGATGCCGAAGTCGTGAGCCATCAGCTCATGCTGCGTGCGGGCCTCATTCGCAAGCTGGCCGCGGGCCTGTACACCTGGATGCCGCTCGGCCTTCGAGCCATGCGCAAGGTCGAGCAGATCGTGCGCGAGGAAATGAATCGTGCCGGTGCACTCGAGCTCTTGATGCCCGGCGTCATTCCCGCCGAGTTGTGGGTGGAATCCGGCAGATGGGGCGAGTTCGGCCCGGAACTGCTGCGTCTCAAGGACCGGCACGAGCGCGATTTCTGTCTCGGGCCGACGCATGAAGAGGTCATCACCGACATCGCGCGCAACGAGCTCAAGAGCTACCGCCAGTTGCCGGTGAATTTCTACCAGATCCAGATGAAATTCCGTGACGAGCGCCGGCCGCGTTTCGGCGTCATGCGCGCGCGAGAATTCCTCATGAAGGATGCGTACTCCTTCCATCTCGACCAGAAGTCGCTGCAGGCGGGTTACGACGCCATGCACAAGGCGTACACCAGAATCTTCACGCGGCTCGGGCTCAAGTTCCGCTCCGTGGTCGCCGACCCCGGCGCCATCGGCGGCAGCGGCTCCGAGGAATTCCACGTGCTCGCCGACTCCGGCGAAGACGCCATCGCGTTCTCCGACGGCGACAACTACGCCGCCAATCTCGAAATGGCCGTGGCGCTGCCGCCAGCCACACCGCGGGCCGCCGCGACTGCGGCGCTCACCGAAGTCGCCACACCGGGCGCGAAAACCATCGAGGAAGTCACGCGCCAGCTGAAGCTGCCGGCCTCGAAGCTCGTCAAGACTTTGTTAGTCGACAGCACGGATGGTGGCGTGGTGGCGCTGCTGGTGCGCGGCGATCACGAGTTGAACGCCGTCAAGGCGCAGAAGCTCGAGGGCGTGTTCAAACCCTTGCGCATGTCCTCGAACGACACGATCGCCAGGGCCACGGGCGCGGAAGCAGGCTTCCTGGGCCCGGTCGGCTTCAAGGGCAGGATCTACGCCGACCACTCGGTGGTCGCGCTGCATGACTTCGTCTGCGGCGCAAACAAGAAAGATGCGCACCTCACCGGCGTGAACTGGGTGCGCGATCTGCCGGAAGCGATCGCCGCCGACCTGCGCAACATCGTGCCCGGCGACCCCTCGCCTTCGGGCAAGGGCACGCTGTCCATCGCGCGCGGCATCGAAGTGGGCCACATCTTCCAGCTCGGCCGGAAGTACAGCGAGTCCATGGGCGCCACGGTGCTCGACGAATCCGGCAAGGCGGCGACGCTGTACATGGGCTGCTACGGAATCGGTGTGACGCGCGTCGTTGCCGCGGCCATCGAGCAGAACCATGATTCGCGGGGCATCATCTGGCCGGACGCCATCGCGCCGTTCCAGATCGTCATCGTTCCCATCAACGCACCGAAGTCACCCGCCGTCCGTGAAACCGCTGAACGCATCTATGCCGAACTCCTGGCCGCGGGAGTCGACGTCCTGCTCGACGATCGCGACGAGCGGCCCGGCGTCAAGTTCGCGGATACCGAGCTCATCGGCATTCCGCACCGCGTGGTCGTGGGTGACCGCGGCATCACTGCCGGCAAGCTCGAATACCGCCATCGCCGCGCGGAAGCCGCCGAAGAGTTTCCGCTGGCCGACGCCATCGGCTTCATCCGCGGCCGGCTCGCGGCCACTCCCGGCTAACTACGCGACGCGGGCCATGGCACTCCTCCTGCCCCGCGTTGCCGCCCTGATGATCGCCACGCTGCTGATCGCTCGCCATGGCGCGCTCGCCGCGCCCGCGCCCGAGGCGCAGCGCGAACCCGAGGTCAAGAACGCGGTCCAGCACGCCATCGACCAGGCCGAATGTTTCGAAGACCGTTACGACTCGGCGGTCTGGTACAAGATGATGGAGCCGCGCCTGCGCAAGCGCGTGCCGGATCGCGACGAGCGCATGGCGATTCTCAAGACCGTCTTCTGCGAAGCCAACCGCAGCAGCGAGGTGCGCCTGCCGCCGGGCCTCGTCATGGCCATCATCGACATCGAGAGCGGCTTCAATCGCTACGCGGTTTCATACGCGGGCGCAGTCGGGCTCATGCAGGTCATGCCCTTCTGGCCGGAAAACCTCGGCATGCGCCGTCACCAGCTGGTCAAGGTCTCGGAAAACGTCCGCATGGGTTGCGCCATCCTGCGCGCCTATCTCAAGCGAGAGAACCACAACATTGCGCGCGCCCTGGCGCGCTACAACGGCAGCACCGGCAAACGCTGGTATTCGGACAAGGTGATCGACCAGTGGACGCGCTGGAATGGCGCGGATGATCTGGGGCGAACCAGCGAACGTCACGCCGAAGTGAAGCTCACCGTCCGCTGACCTTCCGACGGGTCGGCGTGCTCGGTGGCAACGTCGGTGACGCGTGATGCCGGCGATCCTTTCCAGAGCCATGCCACGAACTCGTTGACCGCGGCGTCCTCGCCGCAGGCCATCACTTCCACGCGCCCATCGGCGAGGTTGCGCGCGTAGCCGGTCAGGCCCAGTGACACGCCCTTGGTGCAGCACGTCGCCCGATAGAACACGCCCTGCACCCGGCCCGAAACAAAGGAACGTCGACAGATCATGCGGCATGATAGCCAGACATGACCGAGATTCTAATTGTCTACTACTCGCGACATGGGGCGACCGCCGAGCTCGCGCGCCACGCCGCCCGCGGCATCGAGAGCGTTGCGGGTTGCACCGCGACATTGCGCACCGTTCCGCCGGTGAGCGCAGAGAGCGAACGTCCGGTCAAGCCGGTGCCCGATGCCGGAGCGCCCTACGCCACCAACGACGACCTGCGCCGCGCCGACGGCTTGTTGTTAGGCAGTCCCACGCGCTTTGGCAACATGGCGGCGCCGCTCAAATACTTTCTCGATGGCACCTCGAGCCTGTGGCTCGACGGCACGCTCGCCGGCAAGCCGGCAGGCAGTGTTTTCAGCGTCGCAGACCATGCATGGCGGGCAGGAATCGACGCTGTTGACGATGGCCATGCCGCTGCTGCATCACGGCATGCTGTGGCTCGGCCTGCCGTTCACCGAACGCAGCCTGAACCAGACCCGCACGGGCGGCACGCCCTATGGCGCGACGCACGTCTCCGGCATGGCGACCCAGCCGGGAACACTCTCCGATGACGAAATCGTGCTGGCGCAGGCGCTCGGCAAACGCGTCGCCGATGTCGCAGCCACGCTCGCGGCAGGCCGCGCGGCACGCCGCAATTCTTGACTACGCCTTCGCCGCGCCGTCGATGACGTCGCGGATGAACGGCACGGTGATGCGCCGTTGCGCGGCAAACGCCGCATCATCGAGCGTATCGAGGATCTCGCACAACGTGCGCATGTCGCGCGGGAAGCGCCGCTGCAGATACCGCGCGGTTTCTGGCGGTAACTCAAATCCGCGCAAGTTCGCGCGCAGATTCAGCGCCTCGACCTGTTCGTCATCGTTCAACTCGCGTACCGCGAACACCGCCGATGACGCCAGGCGCGACTTGAGGTCCGCGAGACCGAATGGCACCTGGGCGGGGTTTTCGCGCGCCGCAAACAGCAACGTCGAATTGCGCTCGATCGCGCGCTGCCACAGTGAAAACAGGCAACGCTCCCAATCCTCGAGACCGGCGATCGATTGCACGTCGTCATAGCAGGCGATGTCGAGCTGCTCCGCTCCCTCGAGCGCCGCGGGACCGAACGGCAGCAACGACTCGAGTGGAAGATAGGCGGCGCGCTTTCCGGCCGGCGTGGCCGCGCACACCGCCTGGAGCAGATGCGACTTGCCCGCCGTGTGCGGGCCTGCAATCCACGTGGATCCCGCGGGTGTGTTTGCCGCGACGTGATGCAGGTGCGCCACCAGCTCGACATTGCGAGCGGTGAGAAAACTCGCGAAGGTGGCGCGCTCCTTGAGCTGCACGCCCAGTGTCAACTGCCTCGGTGACATCAGGTTGCGAGCGCGCGACGCGTGAACGCGGATAGATAGTCGGCGCCCGACACGACGGTGGTGCCGAGCGTGACGATGGCGAGCGCCGTCACCATCTCGGGCGTGGGCAGGTCGGTGGCGCCGCCGAGGATGGCGGCCAGCGCCACCGCGAGCTGCATGCCGGTGTTGATCTTGCTCACCAGAGTCGGCCGCCCGTGCAGCGGACCGAACCAGAATCGATAGATCACGGCGCCCAACCCGATCATGACGTCGCGCGCCACGACTACTGCCGTAAGCCACCAGGGCAGCAGGTTGATCCAGGCGGCCGGTGAGGAACAACGCCACGAGCAGTAGTTTGTCGGCCAGCGGATCGAGCAGCTTGCCGAGCTGCGAGGTCCAGTTGAAACGCTTGGCCAGCCAGCCGTCGACACCGTCGGATACCGCGCAGACCGCGACCAGGATGAGCGCGGTCCAGTACCGGCCGGCGTACAGCGCGTCGATGGTCGGCCAGATCAGCGCGATGCGCACCAGGCAGATGATGTTGGGAAGATGGCGAAGCATCGAACTGCTTACTGACGCAGGCGAAACGCGATCGTGCCACCCGCCGTCGGATCCACCCTTTCGAACCGCGCGTTGGCGCCGAGCGTGGCCAGCAACGCATCGCCACCGCCGCGCGTCACCACCGAGAACGTGGCGCGGGATCCGGACACTTCGGCGAGCTGCACGCTGCGAACGGCCCCGGCTTCGCCGAGCATCTCCGCGGCGCGCGCGTAGTCCTTGAGCGTGGGCACGCCTTCTACTTCGACCAGGATGGTGAGCTCGGGCTGTGCCGCATACATCACGGCATTGCGCACGAATACGTCGGCGGCGCCATTCACGCCTTCTTCAAGCGAACCATTCCACGATTCGCTGATGCCCGCGGCATTCAGCGTCCAGCGCCAGACGCCACCATTGGGAACGGCGTCACCGTAACCCACGAGTACTCCGTCGGCGCCTCGACGCTGGGCGGCGGCGAGCGCCGCCTCGACCGGAATGTCGCCAGTGGTCGGAAGGTTGACTCCTTCGGGACGCACGACCGAGATCGGCTGGCCGCGGCGATTGCCCGCGGCATCGAGAGCACCTTCGACCTGGCGACGAGTCTCGAATGCACCCGTGGCGGGGCCACCCGTGAGCACGACGAGCAGCAGCGGCCGTTCACTGCTCCACACGGTGCGGCCCGCCGCGACGATGTCGCGCTCCAGCGCCGCGGCATCGAAGACGAGCGTGGTGCCGCTGCCGGTCGCCGCCGGGCGCGTGGCAATCACGTAGGTCTGCGCCTGCGCGAGAACCGCCGCGAGTGCCGGATCGTTGGCGGCATCGCGCGCACCGGTGGCGCGCACCAGCACCACGCGCAACCCGGACTGCGCCTGCACTGCCGGATCGGCCTGCGAGGAAACATTGGTCTCGAACACCCGCACCTGGCGAGTGGCGGCGGCGGGACTGGCGAAAGCGAGCAGACTCAAGGCGATGAAACTGACGATGAATGTGCGCATTGGCTACAATATCGCACGTTTTTTCCTGAGCCGCCGCGCCCCAATACATGACTGAATCCGGACTGACCTATCGAGACGCCGGCGTCGACATCGACGCGGGCGACGAACTCGTCGAGCGCATCAAACCCGTCGTCAAAAAGACCATGCGCAAGGAGGTCCTGGCCGGCATCGGCGGCTTCGGCGCGCTGGTCGAAGTGCCGCTCGATCGCTATCGCAGGCCGGTCCTCGTGTCGGGCACCGACGGCGTCGGCACCAAGCTGCGGCTCGCCATCGACACCGGCCGGCACGACAAGATCGGCATCGACCTCGTGGCCATGTGCGCCAACGACATCGCGGTCTCCGGCGCCGAGCCGCTGTTCTTCCTCGACTACTACGCCACCGGCAAGCTTCGCGTCGACGTCGCCGAGTCGGTGATTCGCGGCATCGCCGAAGGCTGCGAGCTCGCCGGCGCCGCGCTCGTCGGTGGTGAGACGGCCGAGATGCCCGGCATGTATCACGGCGACGACTACGACCTCGCGGGCTTCTGCGTGGGCGTGGTCGAGCGCGATCGCATCATCGACGGCACGAAGATCGCAGCAGGCGATGTCGTCATCGGCCTCGCCTCTTCCGGCCCGCACTCCAACGGCTATTCGCTGATCCGCAAGCTGGTGTCGGTCGCGGGCGCCGACGAGAAAACGCAGCTCGATGGCAAATCACTGTTCGATCGACTGCTGACGCCCACGCGCATCTACGTGAAGTCGATGCTGGCGCTGGCGCAGAAGATCAACGTCAAAGGGTTCGCGCACATCACGGGCGGCGGGCTCACCGACAACATCCCGCGCGTGTTGCCCGACGGATTCGAAGTGGCGCTGCATCGGCGCAGCTGGGCCCGCGATCCGGTGTTCGACTGGCTGGCCGCCACCGGCAAGATCGCCGCGACCGAGATGTACCGGACCTTCAATTGCGGCATCGGCATGATCGTCGTGGTCGCTCCTTCGGACGTCGACGCCGCGCTCGCGCAGCTTGCAGTCCACGGGCGAAACCGCGACGATCATTGGCGGCGTCGGTCGCGGCACGCGCGGCGTGGTGATCGAAGAGTGAGCGAGCTGCCCGTCGCCGTGGTCATTTCCGGGCGCGGCAGCAACATGGAGGCCATTGCGCGCGCCTCGCTCAGTGGCGCCAGCCGCTACCGCGTAGTTAGGGTGATCGCCGATCGCGACAGCGCCGGCGGCCTGGCCCGCGCCGCCACCCTCGGGATTCCGACCAGCGTGGTGCCGGTGAAGCAGTTTGCCGATCGCGCCAGCTTCGATGCGGCGCTCGCCGCCGAACTCGACGCCAGCGGCGCCCGGCTCGTGGCGCTCGCCGGCTTCATGCGCATCCTCTCGGCGGAATTCGTACAGCGATTCGAAGGCAGGCTGCTCAACATCCATCCGTCGCTGCTGCCCAAGTACAAAGGCCTGGATACGCATGCGCGCGCGATTGCGGCAGGCGATACACAACACGGCGCCAGCGTGCACTACGTCACCGCCGAACTCGACGGCGGGCCGGTGATCATGCAGGGGCGGCTCCGGTTGCGGCCTACGGACACGCCAGAGGCGGTTTCAGCCCGCGTTCATACGCTCGAGCACATCATCTATCCTCATGTCTGCTCACTCATTGCCGCCGGGCGCATCGAATGCCGCAACGGCACAGTATTTTTCGACGGCGCGCCGCTTGCCGCGCCGCTCATCGAGGAAAACGATGCGGCTGCCTGAGGTTTCCATGGCCCTCTTGATGTTCGCCGCGGCTGGCGTCGCAAGCGCCGATCCCATCGATCTGAAGCCGTTTCGCGCCACCTATATCGCCGAATGGAAAGGCATGACCGCCGCGGGCTCGACGGTCGAACTGAAAAACGTCTCGGCCAACATTTACACCTATTCGTCGGTGAATTCGGCGCGCGGCATCTTTCGCATGGCGTTTCCCGACGCGTTATCGCAAACCAGCACGTTCAAGATCGTCGACGGGCACGTCGTGCCGATGTTGTTCCAGGGCTCGGATGAGAAAGAGCGCCCCATCAATCTCACGTTCGACTGGCAGAAGAAGCGCGTCACCGGTGTCGCCAAGGAGCGCGCGGTCGATCTCGAGCTTCCCGACGGCGCCCAGGACGCCATGTCGATGCAGATCGCCTCGATGCGCGATCTCGCGAGCGGCGCGCTCAAGGGCACGGTGTGGATGATCGACTCCACCAAGCTCAAGGACTATGAGCTGCATCTCGAAGGCAACGCCCGCATCACCACCGAGCTCGGCGAGCTCGACACCGTGATCTATTCGAGCAGACGGACCGGCGACACCGAGAGCCTGACGCGCACCTGGGTGGCGCCTGCGCTGGGCTATCTACCCGTCAAGGCCGAGCGCATCAAGGGCAAGAAAGTGCTGATCACGCTGCTGATCCAGACCGTCGAGAAGACCTGACTAGGTCTTCGGCAGCGTCACGCCGGTCTGGCCCTGGTACTTGCCGCCGCGGTCCTTGTACGAGGTCGAGCACACCTCGTCCGATTCGAAGAACAGCATCTGCGCCACGCCTTCGTTGGCGTAGATCTTCGCGGGCAACGGCGTGGTATTCGAGAACTCCAGCGTCACATGCCCTTCCCACTCCGGCTCGAGCGGCGTGACGTTGACGATGATCCCGCAGCGCGCATACGTCGACTTCCCGAGGCACACCACGAGAGTCGAACGAGGAATGCGGAAATACTCCACCGTGCGCGCCAGCGCGAACGAGTTCGGCGGGATGATGCACACGTCGGCATGTACATCGACGAAGCTCTTCTCGTCGAAATTCTTCGGATCGACGATGGTCGAGTTGATGTTGGTGAAGATCTTGAATTCGCGCGAACAACGCACGTCATATCCATAGCTCGAAGTGCCATAGGAGACGATCTTGTGGCCATCCGCCTGGCGCACCTGCTCGCGCGCGAATGGCTCGATCATCTTGTCTTTCTCCGCCATGCGGCGAATCCAGTGGTCCGACTTGATACTCATCGCGAGAATCCTTTAGCTTTCTTCAACAACAATCTTGGGGAACAGGCTCGACCGATCCTTCGAGCGGCGCGCAAGCGCGGCCGCGGTACGCCGCGCCATGACGAAGTACGGTGCGGCATGCGGGGAATCCGGTGCGGCCACGACGGTGGGCACTCCGCCGTCCGCTTCCTCGCGTACGCGCGAATCCAGCGGCAGCTCGCCCAGCAATTCGACGCCGTATTGGGCCGCCATGCGCGCGCCTCCGCCGGACCCGAACAGGTGCTCGACGTGCCCGCACTGGCTGCACACATGCACGCTCATGTTTTCGACGACTCCGAGCACCGGCACGTTGACCTTCTCGAACATCTTGAGACCCTTGCGGGCATCGGCGAGCGCAATGTCCTGCGGCGTCGTCACGATGATCGCGCCGGCCACCGGCACGCGCTGCGCGAGCGTGAGCTGTATGTCGCCGGTTCCAGGCGGCATGTCGATCACCAGGTAGTCGAGTTCGCCCCAGGCCGTATTGCCCAGAAGGTCGGAGAGCGCCTGGGTGACCATGGGCCCGCGCCACACCATGGGCTGCTCGGGATCGATGAGAAACCCGATCGACATCGCCACGACGCCATGAGCCGACAGCGGAATGATGGTCTTCTGATCGGGTGACGTCGGCCTCTGGCCCGTGAGCCCGAGCATGATGGGCTGGCTCGGCCCGTAGATATCCGCGTCCAGGATGCCAACGCGCGCGCCCTGGCGTGCCCAGGCCAGCGCCAGATTTGCCGCAACCGTGGACTTGCCAACGCCACCTTTCCCGGAGGCAACGGCCACGATGTTTTTCACTCCCGCGCGCGGCGATAACTGGCGCTGCACGGCATGTGAAGTGATCTTCTGGGTGAGCTCGACATCGATGTGGGCGGGCCCACCACCGGCGGTGACATGGGCCGTCAAGCCGCGTGCGAACTCTTCTTGATAACCGCCCACAGGAAAGCCCAGAACGGCGCGAACGTGACCCCTGTCACCCTTCAGCTCAGCCAACTCGACCGCTTGGGCGCTGCCTAGTGTCTGTCTGAGATATGGGTCCGGATATTCTTCGACCAGTGCGCGAAATTCGGCGGCAGCAATTGAGGGCATAGTTTCTCGAGATGTCCGCCGGGACAGGAGGGCCCGGGATTCTAGCGAAAATACCTGTCGGCGCGGTCAGGATCGGCTGTTGTCGACAGGACATGTGGCATAATTTTTGTAATAGGGTTCGAGTTACAAAGGACGGCAGGCTTGCTCAATTCCGCACGCGCACATCGCGGCCACTGCCGTTACGCACCCTGCGGATCAACCGTTCCATGAGTTTTTTCACCAACATCCGGGCCGACCGGTTCATCACGGAGCTCAGGACCGCGACGGACGTCGCCGCTCCTGCGACCCAGAAGGCCATCGCGAAACTGCGCGAGCTCGGCCCCGGGGCGATTGAACCTGTCACCGCCGCCCTCGCCGACGCGGACAAGATCGCGACGGTGGCCTACATCGAAGTGCTCACTGGGCTCGTCAACCAGAAAACCTTTCCCGAATTCATCGAATCGATGGTCACCGGCAGCCCGCGAGTGGTCGCCGGCGTCGCCTGGGCACTGTCGAGCAGCCGCGCCTATCCGCCGACCATGCTGCTGGAAGCGCTCGGTACCGAAGGCGTGGCCAAATCAGCCCTGCTCGATGTCATCACGGCCCACCGTTCACGGCTTTCGGTGCGCGAGATCCTGGCCGCCGCTTACAAGCAGGAAGCCAACGAAAAGGCGGCGTTGTTCCGCATCCTCGGCGAGCTCGCCACCGACAACGACCTGCCCGAGCTGGTCGGTCGCCTGAACGGCAAAGACCCGGTGGCGCGCCTGCACATCATCAACATCCTGTCGCGCTTCCCGACCCCGGAGGTCCAGCGCGCACTGCAGCAGCAGCTCAAGGACACCAACAAGCTGGTGCGGGCCGCCACGCTGGGCGCGCTCGCCAAGATGGACGGCCCGATCGAGATCGAACAGGTGTGCGTGCTGCTGCGCGACCCGGAAATCGACGTGCAGAACAAGGCCATCGACGTCGTCATTCGCGCCAACGATCCGGAAACGATCAAGTACCTGATCCCGGTGCTCAAGGACGAAAACGAGTACGCGCGCCGCGCCGCGGTGGAAGTGCTCAACGAAATCGGCAACGCCAAGTCGGTCAAGGAGCTTCTCGAAGCGGTTTCCGATGACGACTGGTGGGTGCGCAGCCGCGCCGCGGATGCGCTCGGCAAGATCGGCGGGCCGAAAGTCGTCGAAGCCGTGCTTCAGCTCGTGGGCGATCAGGACGAAGACATCCGCCGCGCGGCGGTCGAGATCCTCAATCAGACCAAGGACGATCGCGCCGTCGGTCACCTCATCGAGGCGACCAAGGACAAGGACTGGTGGGTCAGCGAACGCGCCGTCGACGCGCTGGCCGAAATCGGCAGCAAGCGCGCGGTGCCGCGGCTCATCGAAATGCTCGTTACCACGCCACCGAAATCGCTGCCGGTGGTCGTGCGTGCGCTCGGTCGCCTCGGCGATCACAAGGTCATCGACGCCGTGCTGCCCATGTTGTCGCGCGAAGAAAAGGACATCCGGCTCGAAGCCATCTCCTCGCTTGCGAAGCTCGCCGACGAACGCCGGCTCGAGCAGATCCGCGTACAGATCCAGGCGCAGGCGTCGAACACCGAACAAACCGTGGCGCAGGCCGCGCTGCGCGCACTCTCCGATCTCGACTCGCGATTCTCCGGCAGCGGCACGCGTCTCTCGTCGACGCAGAATCGTTCGCCTGTCTCGACACCCTCGCCGGTCGCCGGACATCGCCCGGAGGGCGCCACGCAGGCAGCCAGCCCTCAATACACGCAGCCCACGCCGGCGCCGACTCCGCCACCGCCGCGACCGCGTCCGGAAACTGCCGCCGCCGTGCACCCACGTCCCAGCAGGCGCGCACGCAGCTCATGTCCGAGCAGGACGTGCAGCGCGCGGTGAAAGAAGCCGAGAAGATGGCGGGCCCGCAGAAGCTCGACATCACGACCATGAAGCCCGGCGACATCATCGAGGGCCGCTACAAATACGTCGAAAAGATCGGCAAGGGCGCGTTCGGCACCGTGCTGCTCATGGAAGACACCGTCGTCGACGAGCGGCTGATCCTCAAGTTCCTGAACCCGAACGTCTCGGAAGACGAAGAGATCATGAAGCGCTTCGTGCACGAGCTGCGCTACTCGCGCAAGATCACGCACAAGAACGTCATCCGCATCTACGACTTCCTGTTCATCCAGGGCAACTACGCCATCTCGATGGAGTACTTCCCCTCGCACACGCTCGGCAGCGAAGTGGTCGGCGAGAAGCCGATGCCGCTCGCCGCGCGCTCAACTTCGGCATCGACATCTGCACCGGCATGGAAGTCGCGCACGCGGTGGGCATCGTGCATCGCGACCTCAAGCCCGCGAACGTGCTCATCAACGACGAAGGCCTGCTCAAGATCGTGGACTTCGGCGTCGCCGCCGCGCAGCGCGAAGGCGACACGCAGCTCACGAAGACCGGCTACGTCATCGGCTCGCCGAAATACATGGCGCCCGAACAGATCCTCGGCAAGAAAGTGGACCAGCGCGCCGACGTGTACGCGCTCGGCGTCATCCTCTACGAGATCATGACCGGCGTGCCGCCGTATGCGCGCGGCGATCACATGTCCGTCATGTACCAGCACGTGCAGGGCAAGGCGCGTCCGCCGCGCGAGATCAATCCCGGCGCTGCCGCCGGGCCTGCCCGAAGTCATCATGCAGGCCATGTCGGTCGACAAGGACAAGCGCTACCAGACCATGCCCGAGCTGCGCGCGGCCCTCGAAAAATACCTCTGAACCCGGTGCATCGCGGCCTGGAAGGACATTGGCTGAGCAATACACCTCAGTATTCGCCTCTGCGCTATTGGCAATGCTCGCGAACGGCTCGCAGAGAATCGCGCACTGCGTCACACTTGACGCCCTTCTCGCCGTCGCATGCTTGGGCGAGACCATCAACATAAACTTGAGGATCGACGCCACGTGGCTCGCATCGATGCGTTCCTGAAGCTTGGCATGCAGCAAGGCTGCTCCGACGTGCACCTGGCCGTTGGCGTGCCGCCCATGCTGCGCATGAACGGCGATCTCATGCCGATCAAGTTTCGCGACGTCGGCGATGCGGAGCTCGAGAGCTATCTCACCGAGATCTTCACCAAGAACCAGCACGAATACTTCGGCAAGGGCAACGACCTCGACTTCTCCTATGTGTCGGCCGACGGCGGGCGTTTCCGCGTCAACGTGTTCCGCAAGGAAACCGGCCTCGGCGCCACGTTCCGCGCGATCCCGCAGGACATCCCGAGCATCGACAAGCTGGCGTTGCCGCCGATCGTCAAGAAACTCTGCGACTACCACCAGGGCATGGTGCTGGTCACCGGCGCCACCGGCACCGGCAAGTCGACCACGCTCGCGGCGATGATCGACCACCTGAACACCACGCGACGCCTCAACATCATCTCGCTCGAAGATCCCGATCGAGTTCGTCCACCGCAGCAAGCAGAGCGCAGGTCATCCAGCGCGAGCTGGGCACGCACATTCCGTCGTTCGCCGAAGGCGTGCGCGCCGCCATGCGCGAAGACCCGGACGTCATCCTGGTCGGCGAGTTGCGCGACGCCGAAACCATCTCCATGGCCATGACGGCCGCGGAAACCGGCCACCTGGTGCTCGGCACGCTGCACACCACCTCCGCGTCCAAGACCATCGACCGCATCATCGACGCGCTGCCCATCGAAGAGCGCGAACAGACCAAGAGCTTCCTGTCGCAGAGCTTGTTAGCCGTGGTCACGCAGATCCTGGTGAAGACCGCCGACAATCGCGCGCGCAAGGCCATCTGCGAAACCCTGGTCATGACGCGCGCCATCGCGAAGCTCATCCAGACCGACCAGACGCACCAGATTCCGAACCAGATCCAGACCGGCAAGGATCTCGGCATGCAGCTGCTCGACCAGGCACTGCTCAATTCCCTGGCCGCCAAGGAAATCGATCCGGACGACGCGGTCACTTACGCGAGCGATCGCCGTGCGTTCCAGCGCTACGTCACCGACACGAGCCTCATGCCCAAGCTCGACGTGACGAGCCCGACCTCGGCTGCGGGCGGCGGCTAACAGTTCTCATGCCAGTCATCGACGAATACCTCAAGGAAGTGCTGAGCAAGAAAGGCTCGGACCTGCACTTCCTGGCCGGCGATCCGCCGCGCATCCGCCTGTACGGCGACCTGCAGCCGCTGCGCCCGGAGCGTCTCGACAAGGAGTTCGTGCAGAACACGCTGTACGAAATCATGCCGAAGACCGCGGTGAAGCGATTCGAAGAGCACGACGGCGCCGACTTCGCCTACAACATGGGCGAGTACGGCCGCTTCCGCGTGAACGTCATGCGGCAGCTGAATGGCATGGGCGCGGTGATGCGCGCCATTCCGTCCAAGGCGCTGTCGATGCAGCAGCTCAACCTGCCGCCGGCGATGCCACACGCTGTGCCGCGCCAACAACGGGCTCATCCTCGTGACCGGCAAGACCGGCTCCGGCAAGTCGACCACGCTCGCGGCGATGATCGACGACATCAATTCGCGGATGAAGGGCCACATCCTCACCATCGAGGATCCGATCGAATTCGTGCATCCGCGCAAGCAGTGCCTGATCAGCCAGCGCGAAGTGGGCGTGCACACCAAGGGTTTCGCGGCGGCGCTGCAATCGGGACTGCGCGAAGATCCGGACGTGGTGCTGGTCGGTGAGTTGCGTGACTACGAAACCATCAGCATCGCGGTCACCGCCGCCGAAATGGGCATCCTGGTGATGGGCACTCTGCATACCAACGGCGCCGCGCCGACGGTCGATCGCATGATCAACGTCTTCCCGGCCGACAAGCAGAGTCACGTGCGCACCATGCTCTCGACCAGCCTGCGCGGCGTGATCTCCCAGCAGCTGCTGCAGAAGGCCGACAAGAGCGGGCGCGTCGCGGCGCTCGAGATCCTCGTGAATACACCGGCCGTCTCCAACCTGATTCGCCAGGGCAAGCTCGACCAGCTCGAGACGACCATGCAGTCGGGCAGCCAGCACGGCATGCGCACCATGGACAACGCCATCGAGGCGCTGCTCAATCAGCGCATCGATCACGGGCAAAGAGGCCTACAAGAAGGGCATCAGCAAGGCCAAGTTCGAGCCGGTCAAGGATCAGGGTTAGGCCAACGTCCGTGTAGGGAGGCTGTGTCGCCTCCTAGTGTTTATACTTGCGGGCCCTTCAAGACCCCGCGGTTTTCATGCCTCGCAAGATTCTCGTCACGAGCGCGCTGCCGTACGCCAACGGCCCGCTGCACATCGGCCACATCATCGAAACCGTGCAGACCGACATCTGGGTGCGCTTCCAGCGCATGCAGGGTCACGACTGCATCTACGTGTGCGCCGAAGACACGCACGGCACTCCGGTGATGATCAAGGCGCAGGCTGAAGGCATCACGCCCGAAGAGCTGATCACGCGCATGGCCGCGGAACATCGCGCCGACTACGAAGGTTTCCTCATCGGCCACGATCACTTCCATTCCACGCACTCGCCCGAGAACAAGGCGATCACCGCGGACCTGTACAACAAGCTGAAGGCGGCGGGTCACATCACCTCGCGCAGCGTGCGCCAGGCCTACGACGAGAAGGCGGGCATGTTCCTGCCGGATCGGTACGTGAAGGGCGAATGCCCGGTCTGTCACACCGCCGACCAGTACGGTGACTCCTGCGAAAACTGCGGGTCTACCTACACGCCCGACAAGTTGATCAATCCGGTCTCGACCATCAGCGGCACGCCGCCGGTGTTGCGCGAGTCCGAGCACTACTTCTTCAAGCTCGGTGATTTCACCGAGGTGTTGCGCCAGTGGTTAGAGGGCGGCGGCGCGCGCCAGCCCGAAGTGCGCGCCAAGCTCGCCGAATGGTTCGAAGCGGGCCTGCAGGACTGGGACATCTCGCGCGACGCGCCCTACTTCGGCTTCGAGATTCCCGGTGCGCCCGGAAAATATTTCTACGTGTGGTTCGATGCGCCCATCGGCTATCTCGGCAGCTTCAAGGCGCTGTGCGACAAGCGCGGACTGAACTACGACGAATATCTGCGCGCCGACAGCAAGACCGAGCTGTATCACTTCATCGGCAAGGACATCAGCTACTTCCACAACCTGTTCTGGCCGGCGGTGCTGCACGGCTCGGGCTGTCGCAAGCCGACGCGCGGTGTTCGTGCATGGCTTTCTCACCATCAACGGCACCAAGATGTCGAAGACGCGCGGCACCTTCATCACCGCACGCAGTTACCTCGAACGCCTGCCGCCGGAGCCGCTGCGCTTCTACTTCGCCAGCAAGCTTGGAGCCGGCGTCGACGACATCGACCTGTCGCTGGAAGACTTCGTCGCGCGCGTGAATTCCGACATCGTCGGCAAGCTCGTGAACATCGCCAGCCGTTGCGCGGGCTTCGTGCAGCGCGGCGGCGGCAAGCTCGCCGCCCAACTACCCGATCCGCAGCTCTACGAGGAATTCGCCGCGCTGCGCGGCACGATCGCCGACCTGTACGACGCGCGCGAATACTCGGCGGCGATCCGCGGCATCATGGGTCTCGCGGACCGCGCCAATCAGTACGTCGATTCGCACAAACCCTGGGCGCTGGCGAAAGATCCCGCGAAGGCCGCGGAAGTGCTGGCCGTGTGCACGCAGGGCATCAACCTGTTCCGCGTGCTCATGAGTTATCTCGCGCCCGTCATGCCGCAGATGGCGGAGAAGGCCGGGAAGTTCCTGCGCATTTCCTTTGCGGACTGGAACTCGGTGGCGACGCCGCTGTTCAATCACCCGATCGAGGCCTACGAGCCGCTGGCGCTGCGCCTCGATCCCAAGGTCGTGGCGGAGCTCGTTGCGACTGACAAGGCTGCGCCCGCGAAACCCGAAGCCAAACCTGTCAAAGAAGAGTAAAGAAGTGACCAATACCGCCGCTCCCGCCGCCGCGCCCGGATTCATTTCGATCAACGATTTCGCCAAGCTCGACCTGCGCGTGGCCAAGGTGCTCGAACGCCAAACATTCGTCGACGGCTCCGACAAACTACTGCAGCTCACGCTGGATCTCGGCACCGAGCAGCGCAACGTGTTCTCCGGCATCCGCTCGGCGTACGACCCGGCGAAGCTCATCGGCCGCCAGGTCGTGATGATCGCGAACCTCGAGCCGCGCAAGATGCGCTTCGGCGTGTCCGAAGGCATGGTGCTGTGCGCGAGCCGCGACGATGGCCCGGAAGTGTTCCTGCTCTCGGCCGATGACGGCGCCGCGCCTGGAATGAAAGTCACCTGAGGCGAGCGTGATCGGCGCTTCCGACATCGACGCGCTGCTGCCCCAGACGCAATGCACGCGCTGCGGTTACACGGGTTGTTTGCCCTATGCCGAAGCGATCGCGCGCGGCGAAGCGGACATCAACCAGTGCCCGCCCGGCGGCACGGAAACCATCGTCGCGCTGGCGGCGCTCACGGGTCGGCCGGCCATCGCCACTCAACCGCGACAACGGCCTCGAAGCCGCGCCCACCGTGGCGTTCATCGACGAAGAACGCTGCATCGGTTGCACCAAGTGCCTGCCGCCCTGCCCGGTGGATGCGATCACCGGCGCGCCGCGCCGCATGCACACCGTCATCGCAGAGCTGTGCACGGGCTGCGAGCTGTGCGTGGCGCCCTGCCCGGTCGACTGCATCATCATGATCCCGCTGCTGGCGAGCCCGTTGCCGTCGCTCACGCTGCCGCCCGCGCAGGACTCGCGTGCTCGCTACGACGCGCACAACGAACGTGTGGCGCGTCGCGCCGCGCTTCGCGCCGAGACGCTCGCGGCCAAGAAGCGTGGCGCGCGGCCAGCGCCGTGAAGCGCGCGCCATGAATCCGCAAAAGCGGCGGGAAATCTTCGAGCGCTTCCGCGCGGCAAATCCGCATCCCACCACCGAGCTCGAATATGAGTCGCCATTCGAATTGCTGCTGGCGGTGATCCTCTCGGCGCAGGCCACCGACAAGAGCGTCAATGCGGCGACGCGCAAGCTGTTTCCGGTTGCCCGTACTCCGGAGGCTATTGCCAGGCTCGGCGTCGACGGGCCTCGCGAAGTACATCCGCACGATTGGCTTATGGAAAGCCAAGGCAAGGAACGTGGTGGCGACCGCGATCGGCGATCGTGCAGCAGCATGGCGGCGAAGTCCCGCGCGACCGCGAGGCACTCGAAGAACTTCCGGGAGTGGGTCGCAAAACTGCGAACGTGGTGCTGAATACAATTTTCGGCGAGCCGACAATAGCCGTGGACACACACATTTTCCGCGTCGCCAACCGCACGAGAATCGCCCCCGGCGAAACTCCGCGAGAAGTGGAAGACGCATTGCTCAAGTTCACGCCCGGGGAATTCGCTCATGACGCACATCACTGGCTCATCCTGCACGGCCGTTATGTCTGCAAGGCGCTGAAGCCCGAATGCGCACGCTGTCTCGTGAACGATCTGTGCGAGTATCCCCTGCGCCGCAAGATCATCGCCGCGGCGAGGAAGGCTCCGTGATATTCGCCGGCCAATCCCGCGACCAGCTGCGCGAGACCTATCGCGCCGCCTGGCGCAGGTACAAGCAGCAACACACGCTCTCGCCGCTCGACAAGCAGGTGGTGGCGGTGATCTCCGAGCATCCCGAGTACCACGTGATCGTGGAATCGGCCGCGGCCGACCTCGCTAACTACTCCCCGCGCAGCGGGCAGTTGAATCCCTGGCTGCACATGGGGCTGCACCTGGCCGTCCGCGAGCAGGTGGCCACCAACCGCCCCGCAGGCATCACCGAAGTGCACGCGAAGCTTGTCGCGCAAGGCCGGCGGCGCTCACGAAGCCGAGCACCGCATGCTGGAAGTGCTGGCCGAGCAGCTCTGGGAAGCACAGCGTGGCGGCAAGGCGCCGGACGAGAGCGCCTACCTGGAGCGATTGAAGACCCTGATCTTAGTCGCGCCGCCGTGAGGCGCGGCCCCGCCTGAAGGCTTTCCCCGATGCCCCCGATTTGGGCGCCGGCGAAGTGTGAACCAGTACCCACCTCGGAATGCGCCCCGCGCTTCCGCGCGAAAGGCCGGGACTACACTCGGCGGAGCTTGTTTGAGGTTCCCTGAATGGGCATTTCCGAAACCATTGTCGCCGCCATCATCGGCGCGCTGGCGACCATGCTGACGGCCATCGTTCAGCTGGTGCGCAATCGCGCGCCCAGCGACGGCCGACCGAAGCCGAAGAAGAACCGGATGCGCTCGGTGCTGGCCACCATCGCATTGATGATCGGCTGCATCGTGGGCGGCTACGCCTGGTCCTCGCTGCGCGCGGTGAGCGCCAAGGAAGAGCTCGCGGCGACGATGGAAGCCGAGTTCACCAAGCAATTTGCCGCCCTTGCCGCCCGCCAGAATCCCGAGGCCGCGGGTTCGCTGAACCCTGCCGCCGACCCGACCGCCATTCCCGCGCGCAACGGCGAGAACGGCGCCTCCCAATCGCTGGCTCATCTTCCCCCTTGCCGGATCCACACGCAGCCCGATGAAGTGGGCCCCGTGACCTGCACCGACGCCGTGGCGCAGCCCATTGCGCTGTGCGCCTCGATTCCGTCGGCGGCGCATACCACCAACGTGCGCGTGCAAGCGCGCGTGCCGAAGAGCGAATCCCCGTGGCTGGAACGTGACTGCCGGCGCGCCGACTCTCGGCAGCCTGCACATCGCCGCCGCGACGGCGGAATACCCGGTCAGTCCGGATCAGAAATCCGTGTGCACGGACGTGGCGAACTTCAGTGTCGAGGACACGCTGGCAGTGCGGGTGATCGTCGAATACGCGTTCGGCGGCGCCCCAGGCGAACTCACCGCGGCCGCGCCCGGAGCCCAGTCTTAAGCGCTGCGCGCCACATCGGAAAACGGCGCCGAAGCGGCGCCGTCCGTAATTGAAGAGCGCTCTAGCTACGCCTTCTTCGGCATGTAGAGGTCGGTGATGGTGCCTTCGAAGGCTTCGGCCGACAGCCCCACGGTCTCCGACAGCGTCGGATGCGGGTGAATCGTCAGGCCGATGTCGGTGGCGTCCGCGCCCATCTCGATGGCCAGCGCCACTTCGGCGACCAGCTCACCGGCATTCGGTCCCACCATGCCACCGCCCAGCACGCGATGGTTCACCGGGTCGAACAGTAGTTTGGAGAAGCCTTCGTCGCGGCCCAGCGCCAGCGAACGGCCACTGGCCGCCCACGGGAACTGACCCTTCTTGTACTGCGTGCCGTTCTTCTTCGCGTCGGTTTCGGTGAGGCCCACCCAGGCCACTTCCGGATCGGTGTAGGCCACGGAAGGAATCACGCGCGCGTCGAAATAGCTCTTGTGCCCCGCGGCCACTTCCGCAGCCGTCTTGGCTTCATGCATGGCCTTGTGCGCGAGCATGGGCCCCGGCACGAGATCGCCGATGGCGAACACATGCGGCAGATTGGTGCGCATCTGCTTGTCGACGGGAATGATGCCGCGATCGCTCACGTCGATGTCCGCGTTCTCGAGACCGATGCGCTTGCCATTGGCGCTGCGCCCCACGGCCACCAGCACGCGATCGAATATATCGGTGCGTTTGCCACTGGCGTCTTCGAATTCGACCGCCAGGCCTTCCGGCTTCGCGGTGCAGCCCGTGACCTTGGTGTTGAGCAGGATCTGTTCGTAGCGCGCCTTGAGGCGCTTCTCGAGCGGCCTCACGAGGTCGGGATCCGCGCCGGGCATCAGCTGGCCGGTGAGCTCGACCACGGAGAGCTTCGCGCCCAGCGCGGCGTACACCGTGGCCATTTCCAGGCCGATGATGCCGCCGCCGATGACCAGCAGGCGCTTCGGCACGCCGCCGAGCTCCAGCGCGCCCGTGGAATCGATGACGCGCGGATCGTCCGGGATGAACGGTAGTTTGATGGCCTCGGAGCCGGCCGCGATGATGCATTGCTCGAAGCGGATCTTCTGCGACTTGCCATCGCTGCCGGTCACTTCCATGACATGCGGGCTCGCGAACTTGCCCACGCCCGTGACCACTTCGACCTTGCGCTGCTTGGCCAGCACCGACAGGCCGCCGACGAGTTTCTTGACGACGCTGTTCTTCCAGCTGAGCAGCTTGGCGCAGGTCGATCTTCGGCGCCCCGTATTCGACGCCGTGATGGCTCATCTCACCGACTTCGTCGATGACCTTGGCGGCATGCAGCAGCGCCTTGGACGGAATGCAGCCGACATTGAGGCAGACGCCGCCCAGCATCGGCCAGCGTTCGACCAGCGTGACCTTGAGGCCGAGATCGGCGGCGCGGAACGCGGCGGTGTATCCACCGGGACCTGCACCGAGGACTAACAACTGGGTTTCGCGATCGTGCGGCACGTCGGGCTTGAGCGGTTTCGACGGCTTGGGCGCCGCGAGCAGGCGCCGCGCGCGGCGCGGGCGCCGCTGCGGGAGCCGGAGCCGCCGGCGCAGCTGGTGCGGCGGCTGGAGCTGCGGCGGCAGGCGCCTTGGCGGGCGCCGCGGCTGCCTGAGTGCCCTCGATGCGCGCGATCAATCCACCCTTGGCGATCTTGCCGCCCTTCTGCACCAGCACTTCGGTCACGGTGCCGGCCGCCGTGGACGGCACGTCCATCGTGGCCTTGTCAGTTTCGAGCGTGACCAGTGGCGTTTCGATTTCGATCTTGTCGCCCACCTTGACGAGCACATCGACGATGGCGACCTCGTCGAAATTGCCGAGATCGGGAACAGTCAGGTCGATCTTGCTCACGACATCGCCCCGACGAGATCCTTCGCGTTGGCGAGCGTATCCGCCAGGAACTTGGCGATGCGCGCGCCCATCGCGCCGTCGATGACGCGGTGATCGTAGGAGAACGACAGCGGCAGCATGAGCCTTGGCGCGAACTGCTTGCCGTCCCACACGGGCTTCATCGCCGACTTCGAAACGCCGAGGATGGCGACTTCGGGCGAATTGATGATCGGCGTGAACAGCGTGCCGCCAATGCCGCCCAGGCTCGAGATCGTGAACCCCGCGCCCTGCATGTCGGCGCCGGGTAGTTTGCCTTCGCGTGCCTTGCCACTCAGGTCGCCGAGCGCCTTTGCCACGGCGAACACGTCCATCTTGTCGGCGCCCTTGATGACCGGCACCAGCAGGCCATTGGGCGTGTCCGCCGCGAAGCCCACGTTGTAGAACTTCTTGAAGATGAGATTCTGGCCCGACTCGTCGAGCTGGCTGTTGAGCACCGGGAATTCGCGCATCGCGCGCACCGCCGCTTCGACGATGAACGCCAGCGGCGTGACCTTCACACCGGCTGCCGCAGCCTTGTCCTTCAGCGAACCACGCAGCGCTTCGAGATCCGTGATGTCGGATTCATCGAACTGCGTGACATGCGGGATGTTGATCCACGCGGCCTGCAGGCGCGGACCGGAGATCTTCTGCACGCGATTGAGCGGCTTGACCTCGACTGCGCCGAACGCGGACGGATCGTAGTTGTGAGCCTTGGGCAGCGCCGGCGCCGCGGCGGGGCCGCCACCGGACATGACCATCTTCACGAAGGCTTTGACGTCATCGAGCAGGATGCGGCCTTTCTCGCCGCTGCCGCGCACGCTGCCCAGATTCACACCGAGCTCGCGCGCGAACTTGCGCACCGAAGGACTGGCATGCGCGGCGCCGAAGCTTTGCTCGTCGATCGGCGGCAAACCGCCACGGGCCGCCGGCGCCATGACCTGCTGCACGCCCTTGCGGCGCGGCCGGTCGCGCTGCCTGCGCGGCGGGCTTGTTAGGCGCTGCAGCCGGCGCGGACTTGGCGGGCGCGGCGCGCAGCGGCCGCGTGGCCCTTGACGGTCACGACCACCGATCCCGGAGACACCTTGCCGCCCTTGGCGACGTGCACCTTCTCCACCACGCCCTTGGCGGTCGATGGCACGTCCATCGTGGCCTTGTCGGTCTCGAGCGTGACCAGCGGAGTCTCGAAGTCGACGGTGTCGCCAGGCTTCACCAGCACGTCGATGACGCCGACGGAATCGAAACTGCCCATGTCGGGGACGCTGACGTCGATGGAACTCGGAGCCGCGGCGGCGGCGGGCGCAGGCGCAGGCGCGGCGCGGCAGCAGCCGGAGCGCCGCAGGAGCTCGCAGCTTGCGCGGCCGGTGCCGCGGCACTGCAGCGCCTGCCTCTGCCTTTACCGTCACGATCAACGCCCCGGTGGACACCGAACCACCCTTGGCGACGTGCACCTTCTCCACCACGCCCTTGGCGGTGGATGGCACATCCATGGTGGCCTTGTCGGTCTCGAGCGTGACCAGCGGCGTCTCGATGTCGATGGTGTCGCCGGGCTTCACCAGGACGTCGATGACCGTGACCGACTCGAAATTCCCCATGTCGGGGACGCGTACTTCAACCGTGCTCATGCTTTCTGCGGGTCCAGCTTGTTGGCGTCGAGGCCGAGCTTGTTGAGCGCAGCTTTGAGCGTTCCCTTGTCGAGGGCGCCTTCTTCGGCGAGTGCGTGCAGGGACGCGTAGACGATGTTCTTTGCGTCCACTTCGAAGTGCTTGCGCAGCGCGGCCCGGCCGTCGGACCTGCCGAAGCCGTCGGTACCGAGCGTCGTGAAACGTCCGGGCACCCACTGGCGGATCATGTCCGGCCAGGCGCGCATGTAGTCGGTGGCCGCGATGAACGGGCCCGTGGCCTTCGACAACGCCTGCGTGACGTACGGCGTGCGTGCGGACTCACCCGGATGCAGGCGATTCCAGCGTTCGATCTCGAGTGCCTCGCGACGCAGTTCGGAGAAGCTGGTCGCCGAGTAGATATCCGAGGGAATGCCGAAGTCGCGCGCGAGGATGTCTGCCGCCGCGATGACTTCGCGCAGGATCGTGCCGCTTCCCAGCAGCGTGACGCGCACCTTGCCGGCGCCGCCGGCCTGCAGCAGGTACATGCCCTTGAGGATGCCCTGCTCGACGCCCTTCGGTAACGCGGGCTGAACGTAGTTCTCGTTCATCACCGCGATGTAAAAGAAGACGCTCTCGTCGTTCGCGAACATGCGCTTGAGACCATCCTGGATGATCACGGCGAGCTCGTACGCATACGTCGGGTCGTAGGCCACGCAATTCGGCACGGTGGCGGCGTGCAGCAGACTGTGACCGTCCTGGTGCTGCAGGCCTTCGCCCGCGAGCGTGGTGCGGCCGGCGGTGCGCGCCTAACAGGAAGCCGCGCGTGCGCAGGTCGCCCGCGGCCCAGTAGAAGTCGCCGACGCGCTGGAAGCCGAACATCGAGTAGTAGATGTAGAACGGCACCATCTGGATGCCGTGATTCGCGTAGGCCGTGCCGGCCGCGATCCACGAGCAGGTGGAGCCCGCCTCGTTGATGCCCTCTTCGAGCATCTGGCCCTTCTTGTCCTCGCGATAGGACATGAGCTGATCGGAATCCACGGGCGTGTAGAGCTGGCCCGCGGAGCTGTAGATGCCGATCTGGCGGAACAGGCCTTCCATGCCGAAGGTGCGCGCCTCGTCGGGCACGATCGGCACGACGTTCTTGCCGATGTTCTTGTCCTTGAGCAGCATCGTGAGGATGCGCACGAAGGCCATGGTGGTGCTGATCTCGCGGTCGCCCGTGCCTTCCAGCATGGCGCTGAACGCGGACAGTTCCGGGATCACCAGCGGCTTGGCCACGATCTTGCGCGCGGGTAGATAGCCGCCCAGCGCCTGGCGCTTCTCGTGCAGGTATTTCATCTCCGGCGCGTCATCGGCCGGTTTCACCAGCGCGAGCTTCGAAATCTGTTCGTCGGTGAGCGGAATATTGAAGCGGCCGCAGAAATCCTTGAGGCTGGCCTCATCGAGTTTCTTCTGCTGGTGCGCGACCATCTGGCCCTCGGCCGCCTTGCCGAGACCGTAACCCTTGACGGTCTTGGCGAGGATGACCGTCGGCTGACCTTTGTGGTTCATGGCCGCGGAATAGGCTGCGAACACCTTGCCCGCGTCGTGGCCGCCGCGATTCAGGCGCCAGATGTCGTCATCCGACATGTTGGCGACCATCTCCTTGAGCTCGGGGTACTTGCCGAAGAAGTTTTCACGCGTATAAGCGCCACCCTTGGCCTTGAAGTTCTGATACTCGCCGTCGACGCACTCTTCCATCACGCGCTTGCAGGAGCCCCTGCGTATCGCGCGCGAGCAGCGGATCCCAGCGCGAACCCCAGACCACCTTGATGACATTCCAGCCCGCGCCCATGAAGGCGGCCTCGAGTTCCTGGATGATCTTGCCGTTGCCGCGCACCGGGCCGTCGAGACGCTGCAGGTTGCAGTTGACGACGAACACCAGGTTGTCGAGCTTCTCGCGCACCGGCAGCGTGAGCGCGCCCATGCTCTCCGGCTCGTCCATCTCGCCGTCGCCGAGGAAGGCCCAGATCTTGCGATCGGACACCGGCACCATCTCGCGGTTTTCCATGTAGCGCTGGAAGCGCGCCTGGTAGATAGCCATCATCGGCCCCAGGCCCATCGACACGGTCGGGAACTGCCAGAAGTTAGGCATCAGCCACGGATGCGGATACGACGACAGACCGTCGCCCGATGCCTCCTGGCGGAAATGCTTGAGCTGATCTTCGGAGAGGCGGCCTTCGAGAAACGCGCGCGCATAGATGCCGGGCGAGGCATGGCCCTGTATGAACACCATGTCGCCGGGATGGTTGTCGGAAGCCGCGCGCCAGAAATGATTGAAGCCCACTTCATACAACGTGGCCGAGGATGCGTAGGTAGACAGGTGACCGCCGTATTCGCTCGACACCTTGTTGGCGTTGAGCACCATGGCCAGCGCGTTCCAGCGCATGATTGCCTCGATGCGGCGCTCGAATTCGCGGTTGCCGGGATAGGAAGGTTCATGACCCGGCGTGATGGTGTTGAGGTACGCAGTGTTCGGACGGAACGGCAGATACGCGCCCGAGCGACGCGTGTAGTCGATGAGTTGCTCGAGCAGGTAATGCGCGCGCTCCGCGCCCTGCGTCTTGAGTACCGAGTCGATCGATTCGATCCACTCGCGTGTCTCGGTCGGATCGAGATCTTCGAGCTTCATGATTTCCGTCATACACATCCATCGCCGGGGAAGCGGCAAGCAAAGATAGCGGTGCGTGCTGTGCTAGCATGCGCCGCGTTGAAAATGAGGTGAGGGGGCGGGGAAAACAAGGCGCGATATGATCGTTTCTTGAGTGCCTCCGGTCAAGCAAACCTCAATCTGGACAGCAGCTTACGGCGCGTTTTACGCGACCCATCACTAGTGGAAATCGAAATCCGCCGCCCCGACGACTGGCATCTGCACCTGCGCGACGGCGCAGCCATGGCGGCCGTGCTGCCATTCACCGCAGCGCGATTCGCCCGCGCCATCGTCATGCCCAATCTCAAGCCCCCGGTGACCACCGCGGGAGCCGCCATCGAGTATCGCGAGCGGATTCTCGCCGCGCTGCCCGCGGGTTCGAATTTTTCGCCGTTGATGACGCTGTATCTCACCGATCGGACCGACCCGTCTGACATCGACGAGGCGCTGAAAGCGCAGTGGGTGAAAGCCTGCAAGCTCTACCCGGCCGGCGCGACCACGTACTCCGATTCCGGTGTCACCGACATACAGGCGCATCGACGACGTGCTCGCGCGCATGAGCGAAACCGGGATGCCTCTTTTGGTGCATGGCGAGGTGACTGCGCGCCATATTGACGTGTTCGATCGCGAATCCCGTTTCATCGACGAGGTGCTCAAACCCACGATCGATCGATTCCCGAAACTGCGCGTGGTCTTCGAACACATCACCACGGCGCGCGCGGCCGAGTTCGTGCGCGAGGCCCGCGACGGCGTGGCCGCCACGATCACGCCCCAGCACCTGCTGCATAACCGCAATGCCATCTTTGAAGGTGGCATCCGCCCGCACTACTACTGTCTGCCGATTCTGAAGACCGAACCGGATCGCGAGGCGTTGCTTGCCGCCGCGACCAGCGGCAATCCGCGTTTTTTCCTCGGCACCGACAGCGCGCCGCACGCGCAAGCCACCAAGGAGAACGCCTGCGGATGCGCCGGCATGTTCTCGGCGCACGCGGGCATCGAGCTGTACGCGGAAGCGTTCGAATCGGTCGGCAAACTCGACAAGCTCGAAGGCTTCGCCTCCGACTTCGGCGCGGATTTCTATGGACTGCCGCGCAATACCGAGCGCATCCGGCTCGCGCGCCGCGAGTGGCGGCCTCCGGCTAACTACGCAATGGGCTCGAGAAGATGGCCGACTCGTGCCCATGCGAGCCAATGAACCGATCAACTGGCAACTGGTGGCCTGATGGAAGTCTTGTTGCCACCTGCTGACGCCGCCGCAGTAACGGGCCCGCCGCTCATGAGCCGGCGATTCCGCCAGTTCCTGCCGGTGGTCATCGACGTCGAAACGGGCGGCTTCAATTGCGCCACCGACGCGCTGCTGGAGATTGCGGCGGTCATGATCGAGTTCGGGCCCGACGGACGACTGCAACGCGGGCTTTCGCACTCCTATCATGTGCGGCCATTCGAAGGCTCGAACATCGAAGCGGCTTCGCTCGCCGTGAACGGCATCGATCCGTACCACCCGCTGCGCCCGGCGCTGCCGGAAAAGGACGCACTCGGTCGCATCTTCACCGAAGTGCGCACCGCCATGAAAACGCAGGACTGCCGGCGCGCCGTGCTGGTGGGCCACAACGCCGCGTTCGATCTCGGTTTCCTCAATGCCGCCGTGGCGCGCGCCGAGATCAAGCGCAATCCATTTCACCCGTTCTCGTGTTTCGACACGGCAACGCTCGCGGGTGCGGCGTTCGGCCAGACCGTGCTCGCGAAGGCGGCCCAGGTGTGTGGGATCGCCTGGGATTCCAGCGAGGCGCATTCGGCCAAGTACGATGCCGAACGCACCGCCGATGTCTTCTGCGCGGTGTGCAACGCACTCGACGGCACGTGGCGCAAGGCCGACGTGCGCGCGCAGGCGTTGTGGAACGCCGCGGAGCCGACGGTGCCGCCGGAAACCGGGATAACTCGGATCGGACGCCGACGCTTCGACGGCGTTATTCCGGTCCGGCCTAGCGCCTAAGTCAGCCGCGCCCGCGTCGGCGAGCAGCTTCTTGAGCTCGCCGCTGCGGTGCATGTCGAGCACGATGTCGCAGCCGCCGACCAGCTCACCGTTCACATAGAGCTGCGGGTAGGTAGGCCAGTTCGAAAACTTCTTGAGCGCGTCGCGCAGCTCCGGGTCTTCGAAGATATTCACGGCGTGGAAGCCGGCCTCCGAAGCGCGCAGCGCGGAGACGACCTGCGCCGAAAAGCCACACTGCGGAAAATCCGGCGTGCCCTTCATGAACAGCACCGCAGGACTGGTTTCGATATGGGTCTTGATGCGACTGACTACGTCTTCTGCCACGATCTTTCTCCTTTGCTCGAGCGTCCCGAGGAGCGCCCATTGCGCTTCCGCGCTCATTGCCGGCCACGCCGCGATTTCATCCACCGTACGCAAACATCCCGCGCACCGGCTGCCTTCGACCAGTACACAGACTTTGATGCAGGGTGATGGCGGGCGTTCAATCATGATGGTCCGGCCCACGCGGTGTGCGTTGAATTATGGGGGCACGTCCCCTATTCTTCAAACCGCTCACCGGGGAGATTAAGACAATGAAAATATTCACGAATCATCGCTATGCACTGGTCACGGGAATCGTCCTGGCCGTGGTGCTGTCAGTTGTTCTCGAACACAGCCTGTTGCCGCCCGATTCCGTCTGGAACCAGCAGTCGCTGGCTCGCTGGGTCCACATCGTGTCCGGTGTGTTCTGGATCGGCCTGCTCTACTACTTCAACGCCGTGCAGACCCCGGCCCTGGCCGACGCGGCTGCCGACAAGGGCGGCCCCGGTGGCGCCGGCGTCAACAAGTACGTCGCGCCGCGCGCGCTGTTCTGGTTCCGCTGGTCCGCGCTCGCCACCTGGCTGGCCGGCGCCTGGCTGCTGGGCGAGCGATTCGTCCCCGCCTTCACGTTCGGGCTGGCGAAGGGCGCGTCCGACTATCCGACCGTCGTCATCGGCATCGGCGCCTGGCTCGGCACCATCATGCTGCTGAACGTCTGGGGCATCATCTGGCCCAACCAGAAGAAGATCCTTGGCATCAAGCCGGCCACCGATGAAGAGAAGGCCAAGGCGCGCAAGGCTGCGCTGTATGCCTCGCGCACCAACTTCATCCTCTCCATCCCGATGTTGTTATGCATGGCGGCCACTTCGCACGGCCTGCCAATCTGATCGCCAGGTTTGATAGAGCGGGTCGACAGCAATCGTCATCGCGCGGCAGGTCGCTGCCGCGCTGGCTGAAGACTTGGGTGCGGGCGATGTCACCGCCGCACTGGTTCCCGCCTCACAGCAGGTTCGCGCGCAGATCATTGCGCGCGAACCTGCGGTTCTCTGCGGCACCGACTGGGCCGACGCCACCTTCAAACAACTCGATCCGTCCATTCGCGTGGACTGGCAGGCGCAGCGACGGTGACGCGCTCGTCGCCGACCGCGCGGTGGTCAAACTTGCGGGTCCCGCGCGCCCCATCCTCACGGGCGAACGCACGGCTCTCAACTTCCTGCAGACGCTCTCCGCCACCGCCACCGCAGCGCGCCGCTACGTGGATGCGGTCGCGGGCACGGGCTGCCGCATTCTCGATACGCGCAAGACGCTGCCCGGCCTGCGCCTCGCGCAAAAATACGCCGCGCGCTGCGGCGGCGCGCAGAACCACCGTCTCGGCCTCTACGACATGGTGCTCATCAAGGAAAACCACATCATCGCCGCAGGATCCATTGGCGGCGCCATCGCGACGGCGCGCCGGACTTCGCCCGGCGTTCCGGTCGAAGTGGAAGTGGAGAGTCTCGGTGAATTCGACCAGGCGCTCGACGCCGGCGCCGACATCATCATGCTCGACGAACTCTCGCTCGATGACATGCGCGAAGCCGTGAAGCGCAATCGGTCGCGAGGATCCAAGGCGAAACTCGAAGCCTCCGGCAGCGTGACGCTGGCCACCGTGCGCGAAATCGCACTCACCGGCGTCGACTACGTCTCCATCGGTGGCATCACCAAACACGTGCAGGCAGTCGACTTGTCCATGCGTTTCGAGTTTGCCGCATGAAGCTCGCGCGCCCTCACCGCGCTCACAGGTTCTCTGCTGCTCGCCGCCTGCGTGCGCCACGACGAAAGCACACTGCCCGGCACGCTCGAACGTGATCGCGTGGAGCTGGTTGCCGATGCGAATGAAGCCATCGTCTCACTGCCGTTCGCCGAAGGCGCGACGGTGAAGGTCGGCGATGTCGTCGTGGTGCAGGACCGCGAGCTTTCGGCCTCCGAGCTCGACGCCGCCCGCGCGCGATCTCGCCGAGGCCGAGGCTCGCGTCGAAGAACTCAAGAACGGCCCGCGCAGCACCACCATTCGCGCCGTCGATTGCGCGTCGCGATGCGGCCCGCGTGCAGCGCGACGACGCCGTGCGCGAACGCGACCGATTGCTGGGCCTCGTGGCGCGAAGCCTGGTCAGCGAATCGGAAGCCGATCGGCAATCGTCGGTCGCGGAGGCCGCCGAGGCAACGCTGCTGGAAGCCGAGGCGGACCTGCGGGAACTGCAGGAAGGCACGCGCGCCGAGCAGCTCGCGCAGGCGCGCCAGACAGCCGACCAGCGCGCGCGCCACTCTGCACGGTCTCGAAACCACCTCGGCGCGGCTCGAAGTGCGCTCGCCGATCGCCGGCACCATCGACTCACTGCCCTTTCATCTCGGCGAAAAGCCCGCGCGCGGTGCGACAGTCGCCATGCTGCTCGCCACCACCGCGCCTTTCGCGCGGATACACGTGCCCGAACCCATTCGCTCGCGCGTGAAGGTCGGCACGCAGGCCACGCTCGCCGTCGACGGCATCGCACGCACCTTCAAGGGCCAGGTGCGATTCATCGCGAGCGAAGCGGAATTCACGCCTTACTACTCGCTCACGGCCGCGGACCGCTCGCGCCTGTCGTTCCTCGCCGAAGTGGTGATCGACGATTCCGACGCCGCCTCGCTGCCCTCCGGCGTTCCGGTCGAAGTCACGCTGGACCTGGCGTCGCCGTGAACGTCGCCGTGAACGGCACTGCGATCACCGCGCGGCAGCTCACGCGAAAATTCGGCGACAAGGTAGCGGTGGACCACATCGACCTCGACATCCCCTCGGGGCGCATCTACGGTTTCCTCGGGCCGAACGGCTCCGGCAAGTCCACCACGCTGCGCATGCTCTGCGGCATGCTGCTGCCCAGCGACGGGCACGCCGAGGTGTTCGGCCTCTCGGTGGTCAAGGACGCCGAGGCGATCCGGCGCCGGCTCGGCTACATGCCGCAGCGATTCTCGCTGTGGGAAGACCTCACGACCGACGAGAACCTGCATTTCATTGCCGAACTCTATGGGCTCGAAGGTGACGTCGAAGCGCGCATCGCGCAGCAGCGAGCCACCTACGATCTCGAGGATCTGCGCACGCAACGCGCCGGAACCATGAGCGGCGGACAGCAGCAGCGCCTGGCGCTCGCCGCCGCCACGTTGCATTCGCCCGAGCTGTTGCTGCTCGACGAACCGACCAGCGCGGTCGATCCGCAGAGCCGGCGCGATTTCTGGGAGCGGCTGTTCCAGCTCGCCGAGGCCGGCGCCACCATCCTCGTGTCGACTCACTACATGGACGAGGCCGAGCGCTGCCACGGTCTCGCGATCATTGCCGAGGGTCGCGTGGTGGCCGAAGGCACGCCGCGCGACCTGATGGCGGGTGTCGAGGCCAACGTCTACGAAATCGAAGGTGCGGACGGCAGCGAGGCGCCGCGCCTGGTACGCGAGCTTCCGTGGGTGCACGGCGTAACCCAGCTCGGCATACGGCTGCGCGTGCTCGCGGACCGCAACGTGAAGGATGCCGAAGTCCAGTTGCGCACGCTGCTGAAGCAGCACGCCATCGACGCGCAGGTCGAGCTCACCGATGCCAGCCTCGAAGACGTGTTCGTCGTGGCGACGAGGCGCGAAAAGCGTGGCAGCTAACAAGTTCACGGGAGCGCTGCGGCGCCTCAAGGCCGTGGCCACCAAGGAAGTGCGCCAGCTTTCGCGCGACCGCGTGACGTTCGGCATGATCGTCGGCGTACCGCTCATGCAGATCATCCTGTTTGGCTATGCCATCAACTACGACGTGCGAAACCTCGCCACGGTCGTGCAGGACGACGCGAACTCCTCCATGTCGCGCGAGTTCGTCGCGCAGCTCAAAGCCACGCAGGTCGTGCACGTGCGCTACACCACGCACTCCTCGGACGAGCTCGCGCAGGCTCATGCGCGAGGGGCGCGCCAGCATGGCGGTGGTGATCCCGAAGGATTTCGAGCGCCGCCTGCAGGCCGACACGCGGCCGGTGGTGCAGATCCTGGTCGACGGGTCACAACCGCAGCTCGCCGTCGTCGCCGGCGGCATCGCAGCGATGCCGCTGCTCACGCGCCACGGCGAAGGTCCGTATTCGGGCGGCAAACGCATGGCGCCGCGGCGCATCGAGATCCGCACGCTCTACAACCCGGAGAAACGCACCGCGGTGCAGATCGTGCCGGCGCTCATCGGCGTGATCCTGACCATGACCATGGTGCTGTTCACCTCGGGCGCCATCGTGCGCGAACGCGAGCGCGGCAACCTGGAACTGCTGATCGCGACACCGCTCAGCAGCCTCGAGCTCATGGTGGGCAAACTACTGCCCTACGTCGTCATCGGCCTGATCCAGACCACGATCATCCTGATCGTCGGCGCCTGGCTGTTCAGCGTGCCGGTCGTCGGAAGACTCGTCGATCTGTACGCCGCGGCGCTGGTGTTCATCGCCGCCACGCTGGGCCTCGGACTCTTCGTCTCCACGCTGGCGCAAACGCAGTTCCAGGCGTTCCAGCTCGCGTTCCTCACCTTGCTGCCGTCGATCCTGCTGTCCGGGTTCATGTTTCCATTCGAAGGCATGCCCGAGGCGGCGCAGTGGATCGCGCAGCTGCTGCCGCTCACGCATTTCAACGTGATCATCCGCGGCATCATGCTGCGCGGCGCGGACCTGCCCGAGGTCTGGCTGCAGTTGCTCAAGCTCGCGGCATTCCTCACGTTCATGATGCTGGTCGCCGTCGCGCGCTTCAAGAAGCGTCTCGACTGATGGGACAGTCTGGATGTCCTGCAATGGCCGATCTCGAATCGCCATCCTCGCCAATCCTGTTCGTCGCCACCTGCTCCCAGGCGCACGCGCAATTTCCATGGCCCGAAGGCAAGACCGCCGCGCTCGCGCTCACCTACGACGACGCCCTGCATTCGCAGCTCGACGTCGCCATCCCGCAACTCGACGCCGCCGGACTTCAAGGGCACGTTCTTTCTCGACGGCGACATCACGCCGGCCGACATGCTTCGCTGGCGCAAGGTCCAGCGCGCCGGCCACGAACTCGGCAACCACTCGCTGTTCCATCCCTGCCCGCGCGCCATGCTGCCCGACCGCAAGAACTACTTCACCGAAAATTACGACGTCGACCGCATGCTCGGCGAGATCGGCGTCATGAACAACGTGCTCTTCGGCATCGACGGCGCGAGCCATGCGCACCTACTCCGTACCGTGCAGTCAGATGATGGTGGGCGGAGTCGACTACACCGATGCGCCTGCGCCACTCGGGCCTCGTGAAATACGCGCGCACCGGCGGCGATCAATACAAATCCGTGATCGCCGATCTCGCGCACGCTCGATCTGTTCCGCGTCCCGAGCTGCGGGCCCGGTCGACAAGCCTGGCGGCGCACGCACTCATCGCCTACGCCGAGCGCGTCCGCGACGCGAAGGGTCTCGGCGTATTGCAGTTCCACGGCACCGGCGGCGACTACCTCGAAGTCACCGCCGAAGCGCATCAGCAACTCCTCGACTGGCTGCGCAAGCATCCGGAAGTCTGGGTCGCCACTTTTCAGGACGTCCTGGATTACGTGAGCGCCCACAGCCGCTAAACTCCGGCGCGCATGGAACAGCAAGCTCAGGCAGAACGCGCGCAGCGCTTCCGCGCGCTGCACTCAAGCGGCACCTTCGTCATCGCCAACTGCTGGGACGGCGGTTCGGCGCGCATCCTCACCTCGCTCGGTTTCCCGCGCTGGCCACCTCCAGCGGCGCCTCGGCCGGCACGCTCGGCCGTCTCGACGGCAACGTCTCCCTCGACGAAGCGCTGGCGCAGGCGCGCACCATCTGCAGCTGCGACGTCCCTGCCCGTGTCCGCCGATCTCGAGAAAGGTTTCGGCGATGCGCCGGAAGCCACCGCCAAAGCCATCGCGCTCGCGGCGGAAACCGGCCTGGTCGGCGGCTCCATCGAAGATGCCACCGGCCGCAAGGATGCGCCCATCTTCGATCTCGGCTTTGCCACCGAGCGCATCGCGGCCGCCGTTGAAGCGGCACGCAAACTTCCCTTCCCTTTCACGCTGACCGCGCGCGCCGAGAACTATCTACACGGCAAACCCGATCTCGACGACACGATCAAACGCCTGCAGGCTTTCGAACGCGCCGGCGCGGATGTGTTGTTCGCGCCCGGCCTTCCGGATCTCGCCGCGGTTCGCACCGGTGTGCTCGTCGGTGAGCAAGCCCGTGAACTTCATGGTGGGAATTCGCGGCAAATCGTTTTCGGTCGCGGAGCTGGCGCAAGCCGGTGTTCGCCGCATCAGCCTCGCCGACACGCTGTATCGCGCCGCCATGACGGGGCTCGCCGACGCCGCGCGCGAGATTCGCGAATCGGGCACCTTCGGCTATCTCGACAGCAGCATGTCGAGCGGCGAATTCGCGAAGTACATCCAGGGCTGACGCGTGAAACTCATCGACTGCGAACCGCGCCGGCACTCGGCCGCCATCCTCGCGATCTTCAACGAAGCCATCGCCAACTCCACGGCGTTGTACGACTACAAGCCGCGCGCCGCCGAATCGATGGTGGGCTGGTTCGAGGCCAAAGCCAAAGGCCGCTATCCGGTCATCGGCATCGAAGACGACGCCGGCACGCTCATGGGCTTCGGCAGTTACGGCGCATTTCGCGCCTGGCCCGCGTACAAATACACCGTCGAGCACTCCATCTACATCGACTACCGCTTCCGCGGCCGCGGTCTGGGACGCCAGCTGCTCGAAGCCATCGTCGACGCCGCCGTCAAACAGGACTACCACGTCATGGTCGGCGGCATCGATGCCGCCAACGCCGTGAGCATCCGGCTGCACGAGCGTCTGGGATTCACACATTGCGGCACCGTCGCGCAGGCGGGTTTCAAGTTCGGGCGCTGGCTGGACCTCGCGTTCTATCAAAAGATACTGGCGACACCCGCGGCACCGGTCGACGGCTGATACTGCCGCCGACCGGACCATCGCAACTCGTCAGAGCTTGCGTAGATAGGCGACCAGCGCTTCCTTTTCTTCAGGCAGCGGCTGGCGATCGAAGTGCACGCCGTCGGTCGTCGCGAACGGCGGCACGATCGGGTGCATTGAACTGCGCGTGTTTGAAGAACGCGATGTATTGATCGACCACCTGCTCCAGCGTATCGACGCTGTTGTTGTGGAAGTACGGCGCCGTCTTGCTGATGCCGCGCAAGGTGGGCACGTCGAATTTGTTCCAGTCATCGGTGCCTGCCGGGCCGCCGACAAAACCCGTCAACAGAGCGCGACCCGGGATCGGAACTGGTGCGCCGGACAACCGTGCCATTGGGCTGGGTGAACTCATACGTGCGCGCATTGCGGGCCAGGCGCGGCGGGCACGGTACAAAAGTGAAGCGCGCAGGCACCACGGTGTCCACCGGGCGCGGACAATTCACCTGAATGTCGTGAAATCGCGCCGTCAGCGGCGCCTGGATGGTCGACTGGCCTGGTCCACCATGGCACTGGGCGCAGGCGCGTGTGAACACGACCTTGCCCTGCGCTTCGAGCGCGTTGAGCGGCGGATCGACATCGGGCAACGGGCTCACGCCGTTGCGGACCGCATCGGCCAGCACGCGAACCCGAGGCGAAGAGAACAGCACGTTCTGAAACGCGGCGAGGTCGTCGAGCAACCGCTGGGTGGGTGCGTTTGCGATCTGCGCGTGCGCTTCGAGTGCGCCCAGGGCCTGCTCCTGCAGGGTCGCCTTGCGTCCATCGAGTTGATATCCGCCAGTCGGATTGGGACCGCGCGGCCACGGGATGGCGCCATCGGGCCCGGTCAGTTTCACGTTGAAAACACTCGGCACCGCGCGCCACACGTCGACGCTGGTCTCGGTCGACACCGCATTGGTCGCCGGATCGATCAAGCGGACGTTGGCGGGCAGCGGCAACGTGACCCTGATCAGGCCGTTTTCGCGCAGATTGCTGAAGTCGTTGGCCAGCGCGCCGTTGGTGCGGAAATCGTCGGCGTCGAGCGGCAGGAACAGAGGATCCTGCGCAGCCGGGTTCCAGCGTACGCCGCCATTGCAGGAACTGGAATCGTGCCTCCACGCTCGCCGGCGAAAGCTGAAAACTGTCGCGCGGTATGTGGCAGTCGGCGCAGGAGCGTCCGTTGCCTCCCAGGCCGTGGAGCCGCCGATCGAGGAAGCCGATGAGACCGCGCGCCACCGAGATGCAGCTTTCCCCGCCGCATCGATCGGTGGAGTTCGCCGGCCGCACGATCGCGACCGCTTCATCCAGCGGCTCTGCGCCTTGCACCGCGCTCGCGGCGAAAACGGACGCCATCGCCACGACGGCGAGGCAAACACTTGTGGCTGACTTCATGGCAACACTCCCCAATGCTCGAATAAATACGGCTCTCACTCATCAAGACGTATTGGTGCGGCCATTTGTGCCATTTCGCGTGCAGCGGCATCTTTGTCTCCGCCATTCCCCGTCGTGGCGTATGGTTAGGCGCTGCGAAGAGGCTTTTGCCATGCGACAAATCTCCGCCGACGACTGGCGCCAGGTGTTCGCGCTGCTGGACACCGCTCTCGAGTTGTCGCCACCGGATCGCGCCGCGTGGCTCGCCACGCTTTCGGACCAGCCCATCAAGGGCGCGTTGGACAAGCTGCTGGCACTCAAAGAGCGCCAGGAGACAGGCGATTTTCTGCAGCAGCTGCCGCAGTTCACCGTGACGCCTGACGATCCGGCGCCTGGAGAAACCCCGGACACGGCGACCATCGGTAGCCATATCGGGCCGTACCGGCTCGTGACGCCGCTCGGCCGCGGCGGCATGAGCTCGGTCTGGGTTGCGGAGCGCGCCGACGGCCTGATCAAGCGCCGCGTCGCACTCAAACTACCTCATGTCAGCTGGGCATCGCCGGATCTTGCTCAACGCATGACGCGTGAGCGCGACATCCTGGCCTCGCTCGAGCATCCCGGCATCGCGCGGCTCTACGATGCCGGCGTCGCGGAAGATGGGCGGCCCTACCTCGCGCTGGAACTCGTCGATGGCAAACCCATCGATGAGTACTGCGCCCTGCACGATGCCGATATCCGGGCACGCGTAGCCATCGGTCTGCAGGCCGCCCGGGCGGTTGCGTACGCGCATTCCCGCATGGTCGTCCACCGCGACCTGAAGCCTTCCAACATCCTGGTTGACGGCGCCGGGCAGGTCCGCCTTCTCGACTTCGGCATTGGCAAACTACTCGAGGAGAACCCGGGCCTTGGCCCGCAGGCCACGCAGTTCGGCGCGCTCGCGTTCACGCCCGACTACGCATCGCCCGAGCAGATTCGCGGTGAATCCGTCACCGCGAGCACCGACGTCTATTCACTCGGCGTCGTGCTGTACCAGCTGCTGGCCGGCTCCCTTCCCTATCTACCGCGCGCATCGGGCCAACTCGTCGATGAAATCGCGGGGCGCGCAGATCCACCGCCCCCGAGCGCGGCGGCACGCGATCGCGCAACCGCCCAGGCGCTGCGCGGTGACCTGGACACCATCGTTCTGAAAGCCCTGAAAGGCGCGAAGGCGGAGAGATATCCGGATATGCAGGCGCTGGCCGATGACCTGGATCGCTTCCTGCGCGGGGTGCCAGTGCTCGCGCGGCGCGACAGCGCCTGGTATCGACTTGCGCAAGTTCGCCGCTCGCAATCGCCTCGCGCTGCGCGCGGTGGCGGCCACAGTCGCGGTGACCGTGGCCGTCAGCGCTGGCTCTCGCCGTCCAGCGGGCGCGGCAGCAAAACGCCGAATCTGCGCGACGCGATCGCGAGCTTCGCTGACAACCTGGCGCAAATCGCCGTGCCGCGCACGCCGCCAACCAAAGACGTCGTGGCCTACCGCGAGTACCTGCAGGCCCGCGGTCTCATGATCCGGCCCACCGAAGAGAATCTGCGCGAGGTCATGCGCCTGACGGAAGATGCCATTGCGCGTGATCCGCATTTTGCCCAGGCGTACGCCGTACTTGCCGGTGCAAATCTCATGCATCTGGACCATGGATATTCCCGACCGGAAGCGCTCGCGATCGCCGAAGCCGCGGTCCGCAAAGCCCTGGCACTGGACCCCCACCATCCGGGTGCGCACGCCAGTCTGGGCGTGATCGCCGCACATCGCGGTGACTGGCTCGCCGCCGAAGCGCATTTCAAGGAGCGCATTCGAGTTCGACGACGGTTCGGGTCGCGTTCCACGCCCGCTATGCCGAGATCGTGCTGCACTCCACTGGCCGGCTAGCGCGAAGCATTGCGCATCTTTCAGTCGGAGTTGCGCAAGACTCCGACGCATTGCCGCGGCGCCATGCAATTGGCCGATCGGCGATGGCACGCAAGCCGGGCCACGACGCCGACGCGATTGCACTACGTCGACATCGCGATGATCATGGCTGGCCCGCCGAATTCCCGAGACGTCGAGGAACTCAACAGTGCAGTCGCACGGCGCGCGGGTCGGTACGCCGAGGCGGCGGAGTATCAGGTAATGACGTCTATCTGCCGAGGCGCGGCAGGCAGGCGCAGTCGAGGTGGTACACCTGCTGCACAAAGCCCTGGCCGATCCGGCCGAGCGTCGCAATGCCATCGCCGCACTCGACGCGCTGAACGGCCAGGGTCCAGAGTCCGGAATGGGCTCCTTCGCCATGCTGATGTTTTCCATGAACTGGTACACCATGCTGGGCGATGTCGACCGCGCCTATCTAGTCAGCGATCGCTGGCTGGCGGAATCGCGGCGCTCCGGTCTTTCAGGCATCCCCTTCATTTTCGGATTCTGGCTGCCGGAGATGCGCCCATTCCGCGCCGATCCGCGCTTCCAGGAGCTGGCGCGACACATGGGATTCATCGCCTATTGGGAGAAATTCGGTCCGCCGGACGATTGCCAGCTGCGAAGCGGCACTCTCTCGTGCCGCTGAAAGTGCAATGCGCGTTAGCTAGTCCAGGGCCGCCGCCAGGAACAGCCGGGCCTTTTCCCAGTCGCGCGCCACCGAGCGACGACTGAGCTCGAGCGCTTCCGCCACCTGCTCTTCCGTCATGCCGGCGAAATAGCGCATCTCGACCACGCGCACCAGCCGTTCGTCGATGGTGGCCAGTTCCTCGAGCGCTTCGTTGATGCGGATGACTTCCTGCTCGCGCGGATCCGTCATATCGGCACTCTCGGTTCCCAGTTCGACGTGCACCGCGCCGCCACCGCGCCGGTCGGCCGCGCGCCTTCGGACGAAGTCGACCACGACCGAACGCATCACGCGCGCCGCGTAGGCCATGAACTGGCCTTTGTCGCCGGCTTCCAGCGAACCCGCCTTGTAGAGTCGCAGATAGGACTCGTGCACCAGCTCGGTGGTGTCGAGCAACGTGAATTTTCCGCTGCGGCGCAACCGGCCGTGCGCCAGCTGGCGCAGGTCGGGATACAGCAGACCAAACAACTGCTCAGCCGCACCGGCCTCGCCCCGGCGGACGGCGGCGAGCAGTGCCGCTACTTGCTCCATGGACGAATCCTCGCGACGCCGACGATGTGCCTTGCTTCCATTCGGACGCCATTCTGGCAGGCGCCCTCGTCACACGCGCGGCAGGTTCCACCCAATCCTGATCGGTTTGTGGAAAACTACCGGACCGCGGAATGCCCGGGGGGGCCATGAAGTCATTTCTCGTCGTCTTGGGATTGCTTGTTCGCGACCGTTTCGCGCGCCGACGATGCGGCGGTGGCCTTCGACTGGTTTGAATACACCGGTCGTGATTCGACCTTCGCCACCCCGTTGCCCGCCGGCAGTTACAACAACCCGATTCTCGCGGGCTACTACCCCGATCCCAGCGTCACGCGCGTCGGCGACAAGTACTACCTCGTCAATTCCACGTTCGCGCACTTCCCCGGCATTCCGATCCACGAAAGCACCGACCTCGTGCACTGGAAGCTGATCGGTCACGCGCTCAGCAATTCCGCCCGGACCACCTTCGATGGGTTGGGCATCTCGCGCGGCGTCTTCGCGCCCTCGATCCATTTTCACAAGGGCATCTACTACGTCATCAACACGCTGGTGGAAGCCGGCGGCAATTTCTTCGTCACGGCCGCCGATCCCAAGGGGCCGTGGTCCGATCCCGTCTGGCTCAAGGAAATCGACGGCATCGATCCCTCGTTCTTCTTCGACGACGACGGCAAGGCGTACGTCGTCAACAACGGGCCGCCCGAAGGCGCCCCGCTCTACGAGGGTCATCGCGCCATCTGGATCCAGCAGTTCGACGTCGGGGCTAACAAGCTCATCGGCCCTCGCAAGGTCATCGTCAACGGCGGCGTCGACATCGCGAAGAAGCCCATCTGGATCGAAGGCCCGCACCTCTATCGCATCAAGGGCTGGTACTACCTCATGTGCGCGGAGGGAGGCACCGGGGACGGACATTCCGAAGTGATTTTTCGCGGCAAGTCGCCATGGGGACCGTTCGAACCCTACAAGGGCAATCCGATCCTCACGCAACGCGATCTGCCGGCCGGTCGCGCGAACGCCGTGACCAACGCCGGGCACGCCGACCTCGTCGAGATGAAAGACGGCAGCTGGTGGGCAGTGTTCCTCGCCTCGCGCCCCTACACTGGCTCTCGCTACAACACCGGGCGCGAGACATTCCTGCTGCCGGTCACGTGGAAAGACGGCTGGCCCGTCATTCTCGAACAGGGCAAACCAATTCCTTTCGTGGTGAAAGGGCCACGCGCCATGGCGCGTGCGAAGGGACCCTATGACGCATTGTCCGGCAATTTCACCAAGCGCGACGAGTTCAACACCTCGCTCGGACCCGAATGGTTGCAGGTGCACGTGCCCAAGCAGAGTCGCTTCGAATTCATGGGTGGCGCGCTGCGCGTTCGACCGCTGCCCGTGAATCTGGATGAGAGACGCAATGCGTCGTTTCTCGCGCGCCGCCAGCAGCATCTGAATTTTGATGCGTCAACTTCAATGAAGTCGCCAGCGGGCGGAGGAATCTCCGCGGGCCTGGCCGCCTATCAGAATGAGAGTCACTGGTATTTCTTCGGCGTGCGCCGCGTGGGCAACGCATTGCAGGTGTTCCTCGAACGCAATGCCGGCCAGGGACCGCAGATCGTCATCGGCACCTCGATCGCCGTCGTGCCATCGCTGCAGCTGCGCATCAGCGCCGATGGCCCCAACTACTCTTTCTATTACGACAGCGGCGAGGGATGGAAACCGCTGCGCGAGAACGATGACGGTTCGATATTGAGCACCGAAGTCGCCGGCGGGTTCGTCGGCACGGTGTTAGGCCCCTTCGCAAGACAGGAATGAACATGCGTATGTCACTCTGCGCGCTCGGCGCGCTGCTCACTCTTCTGGTGTCCCAGGCACAGGCGCAGACACCCGCGCCCGTAACGAACCCGGACGCGGACAAGGAAGACTGGATCGTGCTCTTCGATGGCAAGGACCTGAAGGGCTGGACGCCGAAGATCGCCAAGCACGATCTCGGCGACAACTTCGGCAACACCTTCCGCGTCGAAGACGGGCTGCTCAAGGTTCGCTACGACAAGTACAAGACTTTCGACGGCCAGTTCGGACACCTCTTCTATAAGGATCCGTTCTCGTACTACCGCCTGGTGGTCGAATACCGGTTCGTGGGCCAGCAGGCGCCAGGGAATCCGGGCGCATGGGCGCTTCGCAACAGCGGCGCCATGCTGCATTCGCCCGATCCGCACACCATGCCGCGCGACCAGACTTTTCCCATTTCGATCGAAGGCCAGCTGCTCGGCGGCAACAGCGACGGCAAGCCCCGCCCCACCGCCAACATGTGCAGCCCCGGTACGGAGATCGTCTACCAGGGCAAGCTCTACAAGGACCATTGCCTGAATTCCTTGTCGCCCACGTTCGACGGCGAACAGTGGGTGCGCGCCGAATTCCTCGTGCACGGATCAGGCGCCATCACGCACTTCGTGAATGGCCAGAAAGTGCTCGAGTACGAGATGCCGCAGTACGGCGGTGGCGTGGTCGACAACTACGATGCCACCACCAAGATCGACGGCAAACTGATAGACAGTGGCTACATCTCGTTGCAAAGCGAATCGCATCCCATTGACTTTCGCAAAGTCGAATTGCTGAACCTTGCCGGCTGCATGGACAAGGCCGCGTCAAACTACAAGAGCTACTACGTGAAGCCCGTGCCGGAAGACTGCAAGTTCGCCGAAGGCGCGAAGCCGGCGATGCGCCGCCCGGGCGACTACCCGGTGAGCGCCGAAGCGTTGCCGCAGGAAGGCATCCCCAAGGGGCGCCTCGAAGGTCCGTTCGAATTCCGCAGCAAGGTCATCGAAGGCACGGTGCGGCGCTACTGGATCTTCGTGCCCGCGCAATACAACCCGAAGAAGCCGGCCAACGTGCTGGTGTTCCAGGACGGCCAGCGCGCCACGAATCCGAATGGACCGCTGCGCCTGCCGACGGTCATGGAAAACCTCATCGGCAAAGGAAAGATGCCAGTGACCATTGGCATCTTCATCACGCCGGGAAATCTCAGCGACACGTACCCGGACAATCTCGGATTCAGCAATCCGAACCATCGCAAGGAAGAGTACGACGCGCTGAACGACAACTACGCGCGCTTCCTCATCGAGGAGATGCTTCCCGAGGTGGGCAAGAAGTACAACCTGACCGACGATCCGGAGAAGCGCGCCATCGGCGGCACTTCGAGCGGCGCCATCTGCGCATTCACCGTCGCCTGGCAGCGGCCCGACATGTTCCGCCGCGTGATCAGCATGATCGGCAGCTACACGTCCATCGGCTATCAACCGGCGGCGGATGGCAAGCCCATGATCCCGGGCGGCGATTTATACCCCACGCTGATCCGCAAGAACCCCATCAAACCCATCCGGATCTATCTACAGGACGGCGAGAAGGACTTGTCCAACGAGCACGGGAGCTGGTTCCTGGCGAACCAGCAGATGCTCTCGGCGTTCGAATATGCGAACGCCAAAGCCGACAAGGACGGCACGCTGGGCGTGCGGTACGAGGTGAAGCACAACTGGGGCGACGGCGCGCATTCGGATGCGCACGGCGGCGCCCTGCTTCCCGACATCCTCACCTGGATCTGGAACAACGACTGACGTGAACGACTCCCGTCTCCAGACCTTCACGCACCAGTCGCCGATCGGGCACTGGAGCGTGAGCGTGTGGCGCACGGATCCGCGGCTATCCGAACTCGTCGCGAGCATGTGGTACGGCTGCGGCAAGACGGCGTATCAACGCGACCGGATCCTCCCCTCAGGGCAGAGCCAGCTGCTCATCAATCTTGGGCCCCCGCAGTATCGCATCGAACCCGGGCCGCCCGAGGTGCGCGTACCCTTCGTGGACGTCTGGTACTCCGGACTGCACCAGGGCCCGATCGACACCGAGGCTCCCCATGGCAACGCCTTGTTAGGCGTGGCGTTCACGGCGCGCGGAACATTCCCTTGGCTCGGCGAGAAAATGGATGGGCTCACCGATCGCATCATCGCGCTTGCAGACGCGCTCGGCGATGGCGCGCTCGCGTTGCGCGAGCGACTCTTGAACACCGACTCCCTCGAAGCGCGCTTCAAATGCGTGGAGCGCTGGCTACTGGTGCGCCTGAAGCCTCGCAGCATCGTGCATCCAGCGGTGCGTTGGGCGGTAGACCGCATCGCCGCGAGCGGTGGACGCATCCCCATCGAAGATCTGGCGACTCAGACCGGATTCACGCGAAAACACCTCGGCAACCTGTTCCAGCGACACGTAGGTCTCTCACCCAAGTCGCTGGCGCGCATTCACCGTTTCCGCGGAGCGCTGGCGCTGCTCGGCAATGGCGACGGCCAGGTGCCCTGGGTAGAGCTTGCGGAGCAATGTGGTTATTACGACCAGTCCCACCTCATCAACGAATTCCGCCGATTCACTGGTCTTTCTCCTACCGAGCTCGCACGACGCGATCGGCCTGATTCGGGCAGCGTGGTACTGAGATAGGACAGGACGAACCTCGGTAAGGGCGGCCTCGCGGAACCCGATACACCGCGGTACAAGCACCCGGGTCGCGACTTCCCATTTTTCCAAGACGCGACGCGACCCCACGCGCACAATCCCGCCATAACAAAGGGAGGGCGTCATGCCTGAAATCAACTGGATTGCAGTCATCGTGGCCGCTGTTGCGTGTTTCCTGTTAGGCGGACTGTGGTATTCGCCGGTGCTGTTCGGCAAAGCCTGGCAGCGTGAGGCTGGCCTCACCGACGAGCAGCTCAAGAACGGCAACATGGTCAAGATCTTCGGCCTGTCGCTGGTACTGTCACTGCTCGCGGCCTGGAACTTCGCGAATTTCCTCGGGCCAAGGCCCTCGATCGCGTTTGGCGCTGGCGTCGGCGCCTCGGCTGGACTGTTGTGGGTCGCGAGCAGCTTCGGCATCAACTATCTATTCGAGCGCAGGAGCCTGAAGCTGTTTCTCATCAATGGCGGCTATCACACGCTGCAGTTCACCATCATCGGGCTCGTTCTCGCGCTGCTACCCTGCAGCGATTGCGCGCAACTGCCCTGCCCGCAATGAGAGTCGAGCGCAAAGCCGACCACGCGGTCAGCGAAACCTCCTGCAAGAGTGCCAGCGGCAAGACGCTGGCCGAATGGTTCCGCGCGCTCGACCAACATGGCGGCATCGCACTTGGACGCCGCGCGTTGAGCAACTGGCTCATGGCAGACCAAAAGGTGGAGCCGTGGTGGAGCTCCACCATCGTCAGCGAATACGAGATCGCACGCGGAGACCTCGCCAAGGATGGCAAGCCCAAGGGCTATTCCATCTGCCCGACCAAGAGCATCAAGGCGAGCGCGCAAGTCTGCTTCAATGCTTTCGCCACGGCCAAGGCGCTCGACGCCTGGTTCGGTCCGAAGCATGACCTCGATCTGCGCGATGATGGCCACTGGCGCAATGCCGACGGCAATCGCGCCACGATCAGGAAGGTGAATACAGGAAAAAACATCCGGCTCATCGCCGAAGACGAGGGGCTCACTCTTCCGACGCCGGTCGAAATCAAGTTCGAAGGCAAGGGCGACAAGTGCACGGTGATGGTCAGCATCGAACGCCTGCAGACTCGAGCGGAAGCCGACGGCTATCGGCGTGCGTGGGGTGAGGCTCTCGATCGGCTAAAGGCGCATGTCGAAGCCAGCTGACAGCTAGGTCTTCTTCGGCTCGGGCCGCGACCCACGGCCGGCTCGAAGCAGCACCCAGCGCGTGAACCGCGGCAGGTGCCGCGCCATGAACACGGCGATCTTGGCGTGCGTGGTGACCACCACCTCTTTCTTCCCGCGCAAAATTCCCCGTGCCATGATTCGCGCCGCGTCGTCGGTCTTCATGCGCAACCACGCAGGAATCGGGTCCTTGGCGTGGGCGTGGAGCCCGCCGCGGTTGTCGACGCGTCGAATGTCAGAGTCGACGAATCCCGGCGAGATCAGAGTGCAACTCACTCCGACGGAACGCAGTTCGCCGTGCAACGCTTCGGCGAGAGCGCGCACCGCGAATTTGCTCATGGTGTACGGCGAGCTTCCAGCGCTCGACAGGTGCCCCGCCACGCTGCCCATGATCACAAAGCGGCCCTGGGTGTTGCGCAGGGCTGGCAGGGATTCATGCAGCGTGCGCACAACCCCAAAGACATTGGTTTCAAACTGGCGCCGGTAGTCCGCCAGGTCGAGGTTCGCGGCGTTGCCAACTACACCGAAGCCGGCGTTGGCGATGACGATGTGCGGTGCGACGCCCAGAGCCGCGAGTTCACCGACCACCCGTGCTATGTCGCCATCCACGGTGACATCGCCGCAGTGAGCGCTTGCCGGAACGCCCGTCGCGCGCAGCTCAGCGGCCAGCACCTCGAGCTGCGCGATGCGACGCGCCACCAACGCCACACGCATGCCGCGCCGCGAAAATTCGCGCGCCAGCCCAGCGCCAATGCCGGAGGAAGCGCCGGTGATGAGCACGCAGATCTGCGCCGGTTCAGGCATTTTCATTGCGCGCAGTTCTAACATGTCGCGGCCGCCTGTACGATGGCGCCCTCAATAAATCGCCTGAGCACTTCATTGGACAAGTCGCCGGAGCTCTTCGCCTCTATCAGGCCAGACCTCGTTGCACTGGTCGGCCCGTTGGCCGAACGCAGCGAGAAGCTTCTGTGCGAGCGGGGGGATTTCCTGCCTCACGCCGCCGCGCTGACTGACGAGGGCAAGGTGGCGATGCTCGGCGCCATGTGCAGTACACCGCAGGGTTTCGCCAACGCCTGGCACATCAGGCCAATGCTCTATGACGGCCTGCGCGCCATGGCGAATGAAAAAGAGCTTCGCGCCGTGGCGATCGCCGAATGCGTCGAGGAGATTCCCGGCATCGAAAAGACGCGCGCCATCAAGGTCCACGTCGAGCACCAGCGCGCCTACACGATTGAATTCTTCCTGCCGTTCTCGCAGGCTTCTGACGGGCAGTACGTGTTCGGCAGGACGCTGTCGGTCCAGGCCGAACCCGACATCAAGGTCTGGACCCAGGGTTTTTAGAAGGACGGACTGCTGGCGCGTCGCGGAGAAAGTGAAGACAACAATGAGCATTGAGGTGCCGATGTCATTCGCGAGACTCCTGCGCGCGGTGCTTCCTGTGCTGTTGCTCGCGATGGCCGTGTTCTCCGATGCAAAGGCAACGACTGTCTCGATCGTCGATTCGATTGCCGCTCCTCAGAGTCAGTACGCCGCGCGCAAGTTAGGCGCCGCGCTCACCGACCACGGTTACTCGCTGCAGGAAGCGCGTACGGGCGCGGATCTCACGATCACGCTGACTTTGAATCGACAGGCCCTGGGTGCCGAATCATTTTCGATCACACGCAAGAACCGCGGGATCGTCATTGCCGGCGGCGACCACCGGGGGCTTATCTACGGCGCGCTCGCATTGCGCGAACAATTGCTGAACGGAACTCCCCTCGAGAAGACGCAGCCTGCGCGCGCGCAGCCCGCGCTCGCTTTTCGCGGCATCAAGTTCAATACGCCCTGGGATACCTACCGTCCGAGCTCGGCGCTCGACCAGCACTACGCCACGGCGCGTGACCTCAAGTTCTGGGAGGCCTGGCTCGACATGATGGTCGAGAACCGCTTCAACGCGTTCACGTTGTGGACCATGCATCCGTTCACCTACATGATCCGGCCCGCAAACTTCCCCGAGGCCAGCAAGTGGTCCGCCGCGGAATTCGCCGAATGGCAGCACCTGTACCGCGAAATCTTCCGCATGGCCAAGGAGCGCGGCCTCGACACCTACGTGGTGTTCTGGAGCATTTTCGTCAGCGAGGAATTCGCGAAGGCGCACAACGTCGCGAAAGAAAACTTCTACCCGCACTACTACGTCCCCGGCGACACCTCGGAAATCACCAAACGTTACCTGCGTGAGAGTGTCACGCAGATGCTGGAGGAGTATCCCGACCTCGACGGCATCGGCGTGTCGCATGGCGAAGGCATGGCGGGCATGACACCGCTGGCGCGCCAACAATTCGTGGACGAAGTGTTCATCGCTGGGGCGCTGAACGCAAAACGCACACAGCCCGTGAAGCTGATTCATCGCGTGCCATTTTCCTCCGGTCTGTCATCCGGACCCGGGGTCAGCGCCGACGTCGAGAAGATCACGCGTACGGCCATGGAGAAGCTCGGCAACAAGTTCTCAGGCCCCATCTGGGTGGAGATGAAATTCAACTGGTCGCACGGCCATTCGACGCCGAAATTGATCAAGGTGCACGGCGGTGCGCTCGGCGACACCTATTTCAAGCCGACGCCATCGAACTACAAGGTCGTCTGGCAGGTGCGCAACGAAGATTTCTTCGCGCTGCGCTGGGGCGTGCCCGACTTCATCCGCCAGCACATCGCACTCAATGGGAGGAAGGATTACGTCGGCGGCTATTTCGTGGGATCGGAAACCTACATTCCGGCGCTCGACTACTTCACCGCGCTCGAGGATCCGGTGTCGTGGCAGTGGGCGTTCCAGCGTCAATGGCTGTTCTACAAACTCTGGGGTCGCCTCCTCTACGACCCGAAGACGCCGGATGCGCTGTTCCAGGCGGAGTTCACGCGACGCTACGGCCAGAAGGGCGACAACCTGCTGCAGGCTTACGCCCTCGCGTCGAACACCCAGATGCGTCTCGCATCGCTGTATGACTCGCGCTGGGACTTCACGCTGTATGGAGAAGGCATGCTCGCGCTGCAAGGCGAGGACACCAAATACATTGGCGTCGATGCGCTCATCAATCAGCCGACGCTGGATCCCGCCTATGTATCCGTTGCCGACTTCGTGAAGACCACGCGCGCCGGCGGCACCTTCGGCGCCGACCGCATCACGCCGCTGCAGCTCGCCGATCTGCTCGAGCGCGACTGTCGCGAGGCCGCGCGACTGGTGAACGGAATCGACACGGCTGGCAATGCCTCGCTGCGTTATGAAGTGAGCGACGTGCAGGCCTGGGGCTATCTCGGCGTTCATCTCGCGGAGAAGCTGCGCGGAGCGGTGGCTCTGGCTACCTATCGGATCGCTGGCGGTGAAGAAATCAAGCAGCAGGCCATCGGCCATCTGCAACAGGCGCTCGGATTCTGGACACAGCTCAGCGCCCTCACGCCGCCCTCTCTATCGCGACATGAAGCTCACGCACTACAACGGCAACTCATTCGATGCGAATCCCGACAACCTGTTCCACTGGGAACGCATCCTTCCGGAAGTGGAGCGCGATGTCGCGGTTGCCGTTGCCGCAACGCCAGTTGTCACCGCGAAATGAGTTCTTGACCTTGCCGTAACGTCAAGCCGCACGGTTCGCACTCCAACCCAAGGAGTGCATCATGCTCAAGATCTATGGCGTTCCAATCTCGGTTCATACGCGCAAAGTCATCGTCGTGGCGCTGGCGAAGAAGCTGGAACACGAGGTCATTCCCGTGGTCCCGGTCATTCCAGGCAACCCTCCTTCCAATTGGCGCGAGTTGAGCCCCACCGGCAAGATTCCCGCCCTGACGGATGGCGATTTCACCGTGGCAGACTCAGCGGCGATCTGCGGCTATCTCGAGAAGATCCATCCGGGAGAGCCGGTGTACCCTTCTACGCCACGCGACTACGCCACCGCGTTGTCGTTCGAGCAGTACGCGGGCGCAATGTTTCGCGATGTGGTTCATCCGTTGTTCCAGGAAACCTTCGTCTTCCCGAGGATCAAGAAAGTGGCGACGAATCAGCAGCGCGTCGACCAGGTGCTCGCGGGCCCGGTGCCAGAGATGTTCGGTTACCTGGACGCTGTGCTTCGCGACAACTACCTCGCGGGCGATCGTGCCGGCGTGGCGGACTTCGCGGTAGTGTCGAACCTCATTACTTACCAGTACATCGGGTTCGACCTGTATCGCGAGCGCTTCCGCAGGCTCGCCGCCTTCTACGATCGCGTGCTGCGTCACCCGGCGATGACCGAAGCACTGCGCCGCGAGCAACCCGTCGTCGATTCCATGGGCTTGAAGCGAGACTGGCATGTTCAGGATCGGTGACTTCTCGCGCATCGCGCGAGTTTCGGCGCGCCTGTTGCGTTTTTACGATGAGATCGGTCTGTTCGTGCCCGCGCATGCGGACGAACGGACCGGCTATCGCTACTACACCATCCAGCAACTCGCGGGGCTCAACCGGATCCTGGTGCTCAAGGAATTGGGATTCGATCTCGAGCAGGTGCGCGAAATCCTTCGCTCCAATGTCGGCACGGCGGAGTTGCGCAATCTCCTGCTTCTGCGCCGCAACGACGTCGAACAAACCGTCATGGAGGAGTCTCGGCGCTTGCGGCAGATCGAAGCCCGAATCTCGCAGCTCGAAACCGACGGCGTCTTGAGTGCGGATGACGTAGTGGTGCGCGCGGAACCGGCGCATGAGATCGTCTCGTTGCGACGCACTGTGCCCTCGTTCGCGGCGGCGCGCGGTCTCATTCTCGAACTGCGTGATCTCGCGCGACCGCTTCTGTCGCGAGTCGGAAAACCCACACTACTGGCCATCGCGCATTCGCCTCAATTCGAGCAGGACGAAATCGATGTCGAATTCGGATTCGTGTTGGATGGCGTGCCGCAGAACGCTCTGGACTCGGCAGGCGGCCTTGCTCGACGTACGCTCGAACCCGTGGAGCGGATGGCGACCTGCGTTCGCGTTGGCCTGCCCGAAGACGCCCACCTCGTAACGGCCAAGATTGGACGCTATCTCGCAGCAAGCGGCGATGTGCTGGCGGGGCCAAGTCGAGAAGTATTCTTGCAACCGCCGAATCCGGAGCGCATGCACGAATCGGTTGTAGAAATGCAATTCGCCATTCGCCCGCGCGACACCACGAATCCGGAGGCTGCTTCCACATGAAGATCATCATCAACGTCGATGTCCCGGAGCTGGCGCCGGCTATCCAGTTCTACACCGCCGCGCTCGGGCTCACGCACTCGCGCACCCTCGACGACGACGTCGCGGAACTGACCGGAGCCTCGGCAACCCTCTATCTATTGCAGAAGGATGCGGCAACCAAGGCGGTCCGGTTGCCGCCCATCGACCGCGACTTCGGACGCCATTGGACTCCGGTGCACTTTGACTTGGTCGTACCGGACGTCAATGCGGCCGCCGAGCGCGCCGTGGCCGCGGGTGCGAAGCAAGAAACTGGATGCGTGACCTGGCGAGGTTCGCGCTGCATCAGCTTCGGCGACCCTTTCGGCCATGGCTTCTGCTTCATTCAGTTCGAACGCAACGAAACCTACGACGACTAGTTCCTGACCCGCCCCAACCCGGGGCCGCGGGTCCGTCCCTTGACCCGCGGCCCACCAACACCCTCACGTTTCGTTCCTCAGCTCAAAGCGAGTCGAGGAAAGCCAGCACCTGGTCCTTCTGTGCCGACGTGAGCGCGTCATAGGCCGCTTTCGCGGCCGAGGCCTGTCCTGCATGCCGTGAGATCGCTTCCTGTTTGGTGAACGACAGCCCGTCGTGCATGAGTCGATTGCGCGTCCTCAGTGCCCACAACGGGGCTGTGCGAATCTGCGTCGCCGTCGAAGCAAACTCAGCGCCCGGCAGCACCGGGATGCCATCGCCCGTGCCGATGTTGTGCAACAGGAAGTCGCTGTACGGATGGAAGATCTTGTTGCCCACGGCATCGCGTACGCGAATTGCACCGCCGTTGATGCGCGTACCCGGCGGTGCGGTGACCAGCGTCGAGACATGACAGCCACTGCAGCCCACCGAGTTGAACAGCGTCTCGCCAGACCGCACCGTCGAATTGATTGGTCCGCGGGGCGGCGCCTTGGTGGCGCGCATGAAGTTGGCGAACGCCACCACATCGACCCCGTCGTCCTCCGGATCCGGCACCGGATCGAACGGCGTGCCGAAACCCACGAACCGGCCCAACGACGTATTTTCCTCCGGCAATGTCGTGGAGGTGATGCCCATCTCATTCAGATAGGCGTCGGCGGCGAACGACTGCAGGCTCGCATGCTGGCTCTTCCAGCCGAAGCGCCCGACGCGGGGTGCATTGCTGGCTTCGAGCACCGCAACCTCCAGCGCCGTACCGCGTATGGCCGCCGGCTGACGGTCACGAATGCCAAGCAAGGTTGCATTGGCCACGGCCTCGATGAAGCCCGCGCCGAGCGTGTTGGTGGAAATGCGCAGCGTACTGACACTGTCTTCGAACGGAACCCTCTCGAAGATGTCCGGATGAGTCGAGCGAGACTGGATCAGCGATCCACCTACTGACTCCACGAACTGCAGCAGTTCGAGGCGCCCGGTGCGATGCTCCGCCACCTGGCTGGCACCGCCCGTGACGATGTTCTGGTGACACTCGCGGCACGACTGTGCGTTGAACGTGGGGCCCAGTCCATCAGCGACAGTTTCGAATTCCTCGAATATGAAACGATTGTCATTGAAGGACCGCAGCGGCACGACCGTGTCCTCATCGATCGTTTCGAAAGTCGGCCCCTGCTGGTCGAAGCCATTCGTGCGATTGTCGAACGCGGCGGGCGCCTCGCGAAGAGTCCCACCCGGAAATCCTTCGCCGGGCACGGTGAGAGTGCCGACGGACGGCGCCTCCGCCGTGCTCGATTCCGGATCCACGCGCAATGTCGACGGCGTAAAGCGATGAAACTCCGAACTGGGCGCTACAGTCTGCGCCGTCGACACCTGAGAGATCGCCGTCCAGGTAAAAGTCGCGACCGCACCTGCGGCCGCGACTGTAGTTAGTCTCCGATTGATTGACTTCATGTTGTTCCCCTGTCCTTGGAGAATTGTTGAAACGCACTGGAACGCATCCGTTACGCGTTCCGTTCCCTTGCACGCGCGCAACCTTATCGCGTAGGGGGAATCTTTCAACTGACGCCAATGAGTGACATGCCGAAAAAACAACGGCGTGGTCGTCGAGGCAACGCGAACCTTATGACTCGAGTTTTGCGAGCGCGCGCCTCGTCGCGAAATGGCGAAAACTTTCGACGAGAAATTCGCGCAACTCGCGCTCGTTCACGCCCCTGGAAGCGTCGAGCGCAATCCAGCCGTTGTGACCGAGATACGCGGGAATCGTGAATCGCGGGTCCATTTCGAGCGGACCCTGCCGTTCGATACCCACCCAGAAAGAAATCGTGAGTCCCTTGCCATAGTCGTAGAGCAGCGCGAAGCCGCGTTTTCCCACGCGCCACACGGGTGCGCCGAATTGCATTCCCTCGTCGGTTTCCGGCAACGCGTTGCAAATTTTACGAATCAACTCTCGCAGCTTGAGCGCTCGCGGAGTCTTCAATCGATCGATTTCCGCAGGCTTCATCTTCGCCGTCGGCGCCGGCACGACAGGCGGCTTCGCAATCTGGGCCACGAGCTTCGCAGGCGAGCTATTCACGTACGCCATGTGCACGAGCTCGATCACGCGCTTCCAGGAAAATCCGCGATTGAGCTCGACACCAATCCATCCCGAGGGCCCGACGTATTGCGGCTTGAAGATGTGTCTGGTCGCAGATTCGATGAGCCGCGACTGTTCCACGGCGGGCGTGTTGAGCCAGAGCGCGACATGCCCGTCGCCGTGGTGATTGAGCGCGAACACGGCGAACACCCGTCCCTTCCGCGCTCTGAAGTTGGGAGACCCGTGCGACTCGAACTCCTCGACTTCCGGGAACGCAAGGCAGAGCTCGCGCACCGCCCGGGGAATGGATTTCGTCTTCTCAGCCATCGCAGAACTTCAGCTTGTTCGTGTCGTATCCCTTGCCGAAATTGAATACCAGCACCGGCCCGAGATCGATGACCTGTTTTGCGGTAGCGAGGTGGATCGAAACGTTGCTCTTGTTCTCGGCAATGCTCGCGCTGGCGACGCGGAACGCGCAGTAGCTCTTCCATTCTCCCGAGATCTTCGAGGTCATGTCGAGCACCGAGGTGTACGGCGACGCGGCGAGCTGTATGCGCGCGGTCAGCGAGCTGCCGCCTTCGGCGGGCTCTTCGGCGCGCGCGAAATAGTTCAGCATGATCACGTCGCCTTCGTTGATGGTGCCCGCTACCGGCGAGCTCGCCTGGACGTCCCAGGGATTCCTGCCCTTGGTCGCCTTCACGCGAAATGCGTAATCACCCGGCACAGCGGCCTTGATGTGCTTCGCCTTGGGTTTCTCCGGCTGGAAAAACCAGGCCCCGTTGGTTTCCTTGTTGATCATGTGACTCGCGATGTCTTCTTCGGCGGTGGCCAACGAACACGCCGCAACCCCTGCCAGCAAAAAAGCCCAGCCTTTCATGCGTCCCCCTGATTTCGTTATTGGTTTTTTAGGTGCGTATCGAAGAAATCCATGGTCCGGCTCCGCGCTACTCCCAGTAGACGTGCTTCTTCATCTCCGATAACGGCACGCAGCCGTGGTACACGGTCGGGACCGCAACGTACTCCATATTTTCGGTGATGCCCACTTCCGAAGTGTAGAACCCGAGCAGCGTGAGCTCGCGCGCAACCAGGATGAACGGCTTGTCCTTGTGCTCACCTTCCAGCGCGGCAGCGATCGCCTTCTGCACCGTCGCGGCCCTCTGCGTGACGTCCTGATCGAGGAAACGCCTTGCCACCCTCACCGGCCGCGGTTTCGAACTCATTGATGCCCGCGCTGAAACGATCCTGCGCATCCTTCGGATACACATCGGCCATGATCGAGTCGATGAACGCCGGCACACCGGCATCGAGCGCCCCGCTGGTATCGGTCTTGGGAATGAGCACGTCGGCGATGGCGGATACGATATCGGCCTGCTTGCCCTTGAAGAACTTCGACTGCAAAGCCGCACCGGGCACCGGCTCCTTCGCCGAGCAACCCTGCAGGATGGCAAGAGCCGCGGGAGCGGACACCGCGCCACCCAACATCCACGCCACGCGCTTGAGCACTGCGCGCCGTTGCTGCATCTCGCTGGGTTTCATAGGTTGCCCTTCTTGAGCTCGCTGACCGCGTGATCGGCGGCGCGCGCCGTGAATGCCATGTAGGTGAGCGAAGGGTTCTGGCAGCCGAACGAAGGCATGAACGACCCGTCGGTGACGTAGACATTTTTACATGCGTGGACCTGATTGAAGCGATTCAGCACCGACTTCTTCGGGTCGTTGCCCATGCGCGCCGTGCCGCTCTCGTGGATGCTGTTGCCCATGTTGTAGGAGTCGCTCTTCACCGTGACATTCTTGAACCCTGCAGCCTCGAGCATCTCGGCGGCGTCGTTCTTCATGTCTTGTTCCATCTTGCGCTCGTTCTCGCGCACGACGGCGTTGACGACCAGCAGTGGCAGGCCGTGCTTGTCTTTCTTGTCGCGGTCCAGCCGCGCGTAGTTGTCGTGGTACGGCAGGATTTCACCGAAGGCCGTCATGCCGATCGTCCACGGGCCCGGCTCGAGCGCCGCTTTCTTGAGCTCGGCGCCCATGAGCGGCGTGTCGTTGAATCGGTTGTAGTTGCTGCGTGCGGCTCGTCCCTGGTAGCCGAAACCGCGTAGATAGTCACGCTTGTCCTTGCCCACGTTGCGATAACGCGGAATGTAGAAGCCGTTCGGACGTCGCCCGGTGTACGCGACATCGAGATAGCCTTCGACGCTGGCGTTGGAATTCCCCGGCTTGTTGTGATCCATGATGTTGTGGCCGAGCTCGCCGGAATCGTTGCCGAACCCATTCGGGAAGCGGCTCGAAGTGGAGTTCAGCATGATGTAGGCCGAACCCAGAGCCGAGGCGCACAGGAAGACGATCTTGGCGAAGTAGTCCGTCTGCTTGCCGGTTTCAGCATCCAGCACGCGTACGCCGGTGGCCTTGCCCTTGTCGTTGTCGTAGATGAGTTCGTAGACGATCTGGTTCGGCAGCAGCGTCATGTTCCCGGTGCGCTCCGCCGACGGCAGCGTGGACGAGACGCTGCTGAAGTAGCCGCCGAACGGACAACCGCGAATGCACATGTTGCGCGCCTGGCAAGTGCCACGCTGCGGACTCTCGTTGTGCGTGAGCGGCGCGGTGAGATTCGCGCAGCGGCCGATGATGAGCTTGCGGCCCAGCTTGTCGTCGAGCCGTTTCTTGAAATCGATCTCCGACGCAATTCAAATCATGCGGCGGCAGAAACTTGCCGTCGGGCAGTTGATGGAGACCTTCGACGCTGCCGCTGATGCCCGCAAAGATCTCCGCCTTGTCGTACCACGGCGCGATTTCGTCGTAAGTGACCGGCCACGGAATGGCCACGCCCTCTTTGGCGTTGGCTTCGAAGTCGAGCGGACCGAAGCGGTAACTCTGGCGTGCCCACATGAGCGAGCGTCCGCCGACGTGATAGCCACGCAGCCAGTCGAACGGTTGTTCCTCGACATAAGGATTGTCGAGGTCGTCGACGAACCAGTGCTGGTTGGCGGGCGTGGGATAACCGGTGCGCGATTGAACCGGCTTTCGATGGCGGGTTTCCTGCGTGATGCGATTGCCGTACGGCAATTCCCAGGGATCTTTCGTGGCGGTTGGATAATCGGGGTGCCTGACCATGCGTCCGCGTTCGAGCACCAGCGTCTTCAGACCCTTTTCGGTGAGTTCCTTTGCGGCCCAGCCGCCGCTCATTCCGGAGCCCACGACAATCGCATCAAACGAATTCGTTTCCATGCTCTACTTCAATCCCCCGAAAAAGATGGCGGTGCGGCGCCGCATTATGGACTCATTGCGCGTTCTTCTGGTTCCGTTCCATCCGACCAACCTGCTCATGGTCGGAATATTCAGCGTGCTGTTTACCCTCTGCCTCTGGTTCGGCAGTTACGGCTGGTTCGGCGCCTGGTTCCTGCAGGTCTGGATATTCAAGTATTGCTATGTACTGATAGAACATCTTGCAGATGGCGCCACCGAACCGCCGGTGATGGACACCGATATGTTGAGTGCGGGTGAAGCGCGTCCGTGGATTCAGGCAGCGCTGCTCTCCATCGGCGGGTGGGGCTGTTACTACATCGGTGGCGGCACGGGGATCACGCTAGGAATATTGCTGCTCGTGCTGCTTCCAGCAACCGTCGCCATTCTGGGTTTCGGTGAAGCCGCATGGCAGGCAGTCAATCCCGTGACTTTGTGGCGCGTCATTCGCGGCCTCGGGCCGTACTACCTGCTCATGTTGCTGGCGCTCGCTTTCTGCGGCGCGGTCGCATGGCTGCTGACGCGCCTCGACCTGTGGAGCCTTCTCGAGAACGCGATTGCGCTGTGGTGCGAAGTGGCTTTCTTCAGCTTTGTCGGCGCCTCCATTTACCTGCGCCGCAAGCAGCTTGGATACGAACCCAGCAAGAGCCCGGAGCGAACCGCAGCGCGCGCCGAGGCCGAGCGTCTCAAGGAACGCGCACGCATGATCGACGACATGTTCCAGCTCGTGCGCATCGGCAAGCACGTCGATGCAACGGCACCGCTCGCGCGTTGGCTGCGCGACCTCGATGCCGAGCACGTATCGAAGGACACCTACTACATCGCCGAACAGTCACTGAAGTGGGAGAGCCCGGCCGCGCTCAATCCCATCGGCAGCACGCTGATCCGGCATCTCATGCGCTTCGGGCGGCCGGATGCCGCGCTCGCGGTGTTCGAAATCCTGCGCGCTCGCGCTCCCAACTTCACCATGGATTCCGCGCACGACCTGCGCGCGCTGGCCGAATACGCAGAGAGCCATGGCCGCGAAGCCCTGGCGCAATCCATGCGGCTGGAGACGCCGGTCTACCAGCCAGAACGCTGAAGGCCTCCGCGACATGACAGGTGTCAGCCACCCCGGCTGACAGCGACGACTTAAGTTGGCCATCGTTTGCGCGGCATGATCTGTCCCATGGAGGAGAACATGTCGCAAAACACGCTGGCCAGCCTTTCGGGCGTACGCAAACGATTCGGCAAAGTCCAGGCACTCGATGGATTCGACCTCGAGGTAAAACGCGGCGAGCTGCTCGCGGTCCTGGGTCCCAATGGCGCCGGGAAATCCACGGCCATTTCCCTCCTGTTAGGACTGCAGACCGCCGACGAAGGCTCGGCCGAGCTCTTCGGCCATGCGCCGCAGGAGATCGACGGTCGCCGCCGCATCGGCGTGATGATGCAGGAGGTCGCGCTGGCCTCCGCGATGCGTCCTCGAGAACTGCTGGCGCAGGTTGCGAGTTACTATCCGATTCCCTACGACGTCGACGCGGTAATCGCCCGTCTGTCGCTCCAGGGATTGCTGAAGCGACCCTACGGCAAGCTCTCCGGCGGACAGAAACGCCAGGTGCAATTCGCCTTGGCAATCTGCGGGCGACCCGAGCTGCTGTTTCTCGATGAGCCCACGGTCGGCCTCGATGTGCAGGCTCGGGAAGCACTCTGGAAAGTGATCCGCGAGCTGCTTCACGAGGGTTGTTCCATCGTGCTCACCACGCACTATCTCGAAGAAGCCGAGGCGCTTGCGAATCGCGTCGTCGTGATGGCGCGAGGCCGTCTGGTCACCAGCGGAAGCGTCGACGAAATTCGCGCGAACGTCTCGCACAAGCAGGTGAGCTGCGTGACCCGGCTGAACGCCGACACGGTCCGCGCCTGGCCCGAGGTGCTGCGACTCGACATGGAACGCGATCGGATGCAGATCACGACGCGCGGCGCCGAAGCGGTGCTGGTGCGACTGTTCCGCGAAGACCCCGCGCTTTCAGACGTGGAGGTGAAACGCGCCGGACTCGCCGAGGCATTCACCGAGCTCACCAATGAAAAGAACAAGGAGGCCTCATGAACGCCACCGTGCACATGCCCGCGGGACGCCTGTGGGCCGCCTACTTCGGCGAGATCCGTTTTGAATTCATCAAGGCGCTGCGCACGCCGCAGTTCGCCGTGCCCACGCTGTTCTTCCCCATCATGTTCTACGCGTTGTTCGCGCTGGCGCTCGGCGGCCGCGGAAATGGCGGATCGCTGACTTCGTTCGCGAACTACGGCGTGTTCGGCTGCATGGGACCGGGGCTGTTCGGATTCGGCGTGGCGATGGCCATCGAGCGCGAGCTGGGACTCCTCACGCTCAAGCAGGCTCTGCCCTCACCGGCCGGAGCCTATCTGATCGCGCGCGCGGTCATGGCCATGTTGTTCGTCAGCCTGATCTCACTGATGCTCATGACGCTCGCGGTGTTGTTCGCGCATGTGCCCATGACGCTGGGCCAGGCCGTGCAAGTGTTCTGCGTCAACGTGCTCGGCACGCTGCCGTTCTGCGCCATCGGCATGTTCGTGGGCTCGATGGTGTCGGGCCAGGCAGCAGTCGCCATCTGCAATCTCATCTTCCTGCCCATGTCGTTCCTGTCGGGACTCTGGTTCCCGCTGCAGATGCTGCCGAAGTTCCTGGTCGACATCGCGCCGATATGGCCGGCCTACAACCTCTCGCAGCTGGCGCTGCACGCCGTGGACGCGCCGAGCGCCGGCAGCCCCGCCACACATGTGCTGGCGCTGGCGCTGATCACCGTGGTGTTCTTCTTCTTCGCCATGCGTCGCATGCAGCGCGGTGGCTATCGGATGTTAGGCGCGCGCCCTCGACGGACGCTGACGCTGGTCACCGGTGCCGGGGCACTCGTGGTGGCACTGTTGTTTTCGGGCGTGTTCGGTGGCAAGCCGGCAAGCAAGGAGGATGCAACCGCTGCAACGGACGCAGCCTCCGCTTCCTCCGACACGCCCGTCTCCGAGGCGCCGGCCGGTGTCGCGGCGCCTGCGGTGGCCGTGATCGCCGACTTCGACCACGGATCAGCAGCGGCGCCCTACGGCACCGGCTGGGTCGCGGCCGCAGACGACAGTCAGGGAGGAAACTCGAAGTCTTCCCAACAGGTGATCGATGGCGGCGCCGCGGGCAGCAAGGGTGCCCTCGAAGTGACCGGCGAAGTCGGCAACGCGCTCCAGTACCCGTTTGCCGGCACGATGTTCTTTCCGGAAGGCATTCCCATGCAGGGCCTGATGGACTATTCGGGCAAGAAGACGCTGAGCTTCCAGACTCGCGGCGACGGCGGGCGCTACAAGGTGCTGGTGCTCTCCGGAACCCCGATGATCAGCATTCCGCTCATGATCGACTTCGAAGCCGGGGCCGAATGGCATGAAGTGCGGCTCGAGATCGCGAATCTCGGCGCCGCGGATTTCAAGCGCGTGCGCGGCATTGGTATCGGCTCGATGGGCCCCACGGGTCCGTTCCGCTTTCAGATCGACGACGTTCGCGTGGAGTAAGATCCCGACGGGAATAAACGAATATGCGCCTCAAACAACTGCTGCAGAACATCCGCGAGCCGCCCCCGGACTCGGCTGTCGGCTACATGTCGCACGAGGGCGGCAAATCCATGCGCAGCATGCCCTTCGTCAGCCTGATCAACATCGTCTGGCTGTTCCTGTGGGCCGTCCTGCAGCGGGAGTCATTCACGGAAGTGATCCTCCCGACACTGCTCTCGGTGCCGCTATTCCTGTGGCTGTACCTGAGCCTGCACTTCTGCAGTGGTCCCAACTCCAGGCGCCTGAGTTATGTCGCCGGCATCTTCGTGCTGGCCTACGTGCTTGCCCCATTCAACATGGCGAGCATGGGTTATCTCATCTTCGCGTTCTTCTCCGTCACCCATATCGTGCCAATGAGCGTCGGGTGGAAGGTCGTCTTCGGCTCGACCCTCCTGTTCGTCATCGAAATGGTATTCCTCGGCGCCAGCTTCACCACCATTGTCAGCGCGGTCGTGCCGTGCCTGTTGCTCGGCATCACGGCTATCTACATGGCCTACAACACGCATCAGCAGCGGGCCCTGCGGCGCAGCCACGAAGAGATCATGCGCCTCGCCACGCTCGCCGAGCGTGAGCGCATCGGCCGCGATCTGCACGATCTGCTGGGCCACACGCTTTCCGTCGTGGCGCTGAAGTCGGAACTGGCGCGCAAGCTCATCGATCGCGACCTCGACGCCGCCCGGAATGAAATCAGCGAGGTGGAGCGCGTGGCGCGCGACGCACTCTCGCAGGTGCGCAACGCGGTCTCGGGAATCCGCAGTACCGCCTTGTCGGCGGAACTGCTCGCCGCCACCGCGCTGCTCGAAGCGCAGGGTTTCAAGGTGAAATGCGAAACCGAAAACGTGAAGCTGCCTCACGACCGTGAGACGGCGCTGGCGCTCAGCTTGCGCGAGGCCACTACCAACATCCGGCGTCACTCGGGCGCCTCCGGCGTCACGATTCGCGTCAGGAAAGAACCAACCGAGGTGGTGGTCGAAGTGGCGGACAACGGGCGCGGCGGTCGTATCGTTCCCGGCAACGGACTCAACGGCATGCGCGAGCGGCTCGGCAGCGTCGGTGGTTCGCTGTCGCTTGCATCGAACGAGGACGGCGGGACGCTGCTTCGCGCCACGGTCCCCGTCGCCGCATGATTCGCATCCTCCTCGCCGAGGACCAGGCCATGGTGCGTGGCGCGCTCGGCGCGTTGCTTCGGATGGAGCGCGACATCGAAGTGCTCGGCGCTGCGGCCGATGGGATGCAGGCGCTGTCGGAATGCCGGCGGCTCAGGCCGGACATCGTGGTGACCGACATCGAGATGCCCGGCATGACGGGCATCGAGCTCGCGCAGAAAATCCAGGCCGACGGCCTGCCCTGCAAGGTCGTGATCGTGACCACGTTCGCGCGCCAGGGATATCTGCGCCGCGCGCTGGATGCCGGGGTCAAGGGTTACCTGCTCAAGGACTCACCCGCCGAGAAACTCGCCGAAGCGCTGCGCAGCGTGCACCGCGGCGGCAAGGCCATCGACCCCGCGCTCGCGGTGGAGGCGTGGAACGAGTCCGATCCGCTCAACGATCGCGAGCGCCAGACGCTGCGCCTGTCGGGCGAGGGATTGTCGGCGCCGCAGATCGCCGAGCAACTCGGGCTCTCCGCGGGCACCGTGCGCAACTATCTATCCGAGGCGATCGGGAAGCTCGGCGCCAACAACCGCATCGACGCATACCGGCTCGCGCGACAGCGCGGCTGGCTTTAGGCTTGCCATCAACCCCGTCCGATGAAGGGCATCTTCGTCGCGAGGATGGTCATGAACTGCACGTTTGCCTCGAGCGGTAGTTTGGCCATGTGCAACACGGCATTCGCCACGTGGTTCACGTCCATCATCGGTTCCGCCTGAGGCAGTCGGCTGCCGAGCTCCGTCAAGGCATTGCCGATGTCGATCTGGCCGCAGGCGATGTCGTACTTGCGGCCATCGAGCGAGGTGGACTTCGTCAATCCCGTGATCGCATGTTTCGACGCCGTGTATGGCGCCGAATTTGCGCGCGGCGTGTGCGCGGAAATCGAGCCGTTGTTGATGATGCGACCGCCGCGCGGTGTCTGATCCTTCATCAGGCGAAACGCCTGCTGCGTGCACAGGAACGTGCCGGTGACATTGGTGTCGATGACTTCGCGCCATTTCTCGTAAGGCATTTCTTCGAGCGGCAGGAATGGCGCATTCATGCCCGCGTTGTTGAACAACACGTCGAGCCGCCCGAATTTTTCGCGCGTGGCCTCGAACAGCGTGCGCACTTCGGTCGGATTCGAAACATCCGCGCGGCACGCCATCGAACCCTCACTCGCGCCTGCCTCGGCTCGCACTGCCTCGAGTGTGTCGAGGTGACGTCCCGCCAGCACCACGCGAAAACCGTCGCGCAGGAACGCCAGCGCAGTCGCTTTGCCAATGCCGCTGCCCGCGCCCGTGATCAGCGCCACTCGAGTCTCCGTCATGGCCTTCCCTTATTCTTATGCATCGCCGCGCCGCAGCAGAAGCTCACTGAACGCGCCATTTTCATCGACGCGCAGCTCCATTTCGATGGGCTGACAACAAACCTGACAGTCTTCGACATAACTGCACAGACCAGCGCTGGCATCCACACTAGTCTCGAAATCCTCGCCACAATACGGGCAGGTAACGCGGGCGAACTCGGTGGTTGCGCTGCTGTCTACCGAAGCAGACTCGCCGCCGAGGACAGGCTCCAGGCCATAGAGCGCATCCACTTCCGCGTCCGTCAGCGGCTTCTCTGGGAGGTTCATGTTCATTCGCGATTCGATGATGGCACGACTTGCGCTGCTCATCGGCATCGGACTGGTGACGGCGGGCAACTACGCCGCCTGCGCTTTCAAGTCGGGACCCAACGGCGGTGTCTACCCCGGCACACCCGGCACGCCCGGAACACCGGGCACGCCGGGCACCCCTGGTGTTGGCACGTTCACCAGCGATCTGACCCTGCGCAATGTCTCCGGCGTGGAAACCGACAGCTTTGTCTTTGGCGAACCGATCCGCTTCGACTTCGAGATCTTCAATCGGACCAACACGCAGCAACGCGTCCAGTTTCCCGATGCGCAGACACACGAGTTCCTCGTCGCAAACCAGGCTTCCACGCAGATCGTCTGGAAGTGGTCCGACGGGCAGGCATTTGCGCAAGTCGCTACGGAACTCGTTTTCGAGCCCTATGCGAGCAAGACCTTCACGGTGATCTGGTCCGGCACGCTCGCCGATGGCACGAATCTCAAGGTTGGCAACTATCAGGCCCGGGGCGCCCTGGTTTACCCGGGTTTCGAGGACGATCCCCTGGCAGCCAACGACATGGCGTCACCGCTGGAGCCATTTACGGTGCGCTGACAATTCGGGGGCTCCTCTGCACCCTGCCGGGCCTGCGCCTCGTATAGATGGCGTAGACACCGCAAACAGGAGCCCACCGTGAAATCCCGCCCGCTTGTCGCCCTCGGCCTGGCCGTCACCCTTGCCCTGCCCGTCGGGCAGGCCAACGCCGACCCTGAATTGAAGATTCCCGATTTCAGCCACCTGCGGAACAAGGCCGTGGACTCGGTGGACATGACGATCGACGGCTTCCTGCTGCGCATCGCGCGCAAATTCGCCAAGGCCGACGCCGACGATCCAGAAGCGATCGCCGCGGCCACCTTCCTCGAAAACATCAAGTCGGTACGCGTCCGCAATTTCACCTTCGACGAAGACGGCGCCTATTCCAAGGCGGATGTGGACAGCGTGCGCAAACAACTCGGTAGTCCGGGCTGGAGTCAGCTGGTGCAGGTTCACAGGAACGCTCCTCAGGAAGACGTGGATGTCTACGTGAACATGGAAGGCGACCAGGTCAAAGGACTGGCCGTGATCGCCAGCGAGCCACGCGAATTCACCATCGTGAACATCGTCGGCAGCATCGATGTCGATAAGATCGGCAGGCTCGAAGGACAATTCGGCATACCGCAGCTCAGCCAGAACCAGTGATGCAAACTTTTCGTGAGCCTGCACGTCGCCCAACCGATGCCTGATTCGCTGCTGATGCAGGCGCGCGCGGGCGACCGCCAGGCGTTCGCGACACTGGTGCGGAGCCACCAGGGCTCGGTGTTCAGCATCGGGCTTCGCATGCTCAATCGGCGCGATGCGGCCGAGGACCTCGCGCAGGACGTGTTCCTGCAGTTGTATCGCAAGCTCGACACCATCGAATCGCTGCAACACCTGGGATTCTGGCTGCGGCGAGTGGCGGCGAATCTCGCCATCGACTGGCTGCGGCGCGCGCCCTACGGCGCCACGCAGCCGCTCGACGAAAACGTCGACGTGGTCGCGCCGGAAGCGGACAGCGACCCGCTGATGAGCCGCGAGCTGACCCGGTTGTTAGGCGAGCTGGCGCCGCACGCGCGCGCCGTCATGCTGCTGCGTTACCAGGAAGACCGTGACGTCGCCGAAATCGCCGCGATGCTCGACATGCCCGTGAACACTGTGAAGAGCCATATCAAGCGTTCGTTGACCGCGCTGCGTGGACGGATGATCGGCGCGAAGCTGATCGATTGCGAGGAAATGCCATGACTGAAGAATTTGAAAACGAACTGCGCCGGCGCCTGGCGCCGGTAGATGCACCCGAGGGGTTCGCTGATCGCGTCATGCGGGCACTGCCCGCGGATGTGAAACCCGCGGTGATCACCGCGCTGCCCACGCCGCGACGTTCCTGGATGCAGCAGTTCGGCATGCCGACCGCGCTCGCCGCCTCGCTGCTGGCCGCGGTGATGCTGGGTCGGTACTCGGCCGAGCAGCGCGAGCAGCTTGCTGAACAGCGCGGGCGGGAAGCCAGCCGTGAACTCATGCAGGCGCTGCGCCTCACCAGCGACAAACTCGATATCGCCTATCAAGCCGTTCAGAGCCCGCCGCCAGCGGACCCTGAGGAGAATCGATCATGAACGCCCGAGTCGTATTCACCCTCGCTGCGCTGCTGCTGGCGGGACCCGCGTGCGCGGAATCGAAGGGACGGTTGAATCTGCCGGAGTTCGCCGCGCTCGCCGACAAGGCCAGCGAAACGGTGACCGTGACGTTCGACGCGAAGCTGCTGGGCATCGCGGCGGCGCTTCCTCAGCAGCGAGGACCCCGAGCAGGCGGCCGCCAAGAAACTCGTCTCCTCGCTCACGGGAGTCTACGTGCGCCACTACACCTTCGACTCCGACTATGTGTATCCCAAAGCGCGACATCGAGGGCGTGCGCCGTCAGTTGAATGCCCCGGGCTGGAGCCGCATCGTCGAAGCGCGAACAGCAAGAAGGAAAACACGACCGTCGATGTATTCATGCTCGTCGAGGGCGACAAGGTGCAGGGTCTCGCAATCATCGCCAGCGAGCCGCGCGAGTTCACCATCGTGAACATCGTCGGCAACATCGATCTCGAACAGCTGCACGACCTGGAAGGAAATTTCGGCGTGCCCAAGCTCGGGATCGAAGCCGGCAAGAAGCCGGCCCGCGCCGGCGCCGGCGCCGGCGAAGCCGAAATAGTCAGATTTCGACCTTCGCGAGCGCACCGATGGCCCCGAAGACGCCAAGGGCAAACATCAGCACGGTCACGCCATCGGCGATCATTTCGAAAATGTAGAGCGCACGCGGCAATTCATCGGCAGGCACCATTCGGCGAGTTACGATCACCGCGAGCTGGAACGCCGCGGCGACGAGGAAGGTCGCCTTCAAAGACACATCCGGCTCATTCATGAACCACGCGTACGCAAGGATGAGCGTGCTGATGAACACCCCTCTGATCGTCGAGCTCAGGCGAAGGTCGCGGGGGGAGTCGTCCATGGTTCAGCGCTTTTCGCCAGCGGCAGACATCGCGATGATGCGAGCCAACCGTTTCTCCCGCGTTTCGGACTTTCGGGAGGACGTGATCCAGTACAGCGCCTTCTGGCGGTACGAAGGCGCGAGCCCGGAAAAGTATGCCCAGGCGTCGGTCTCGGCCTTGAAGATACGCGTCTCCGCGGGAGTTAGCTTTGCGCGGTCGCGCTGCTCGTAGGCGTAGATCGCCGAACGAGCCTTCGAGCGACGCTGGTAGGCGGCCAGGCCGGCTTCGCTCATCCGCCCTTCCTTGCTCATCGCCTTGACGCGCCGGATGTTGATCGAGCTCCACACGCTGCGAGCTCTGCGCGGGGTGAAGCGGATGGAGTAGCTGTCGGCGTCGATGTTTCGACGAACGCCGTCTATCCACCCGAAGCACAACGCTTCATCGACGGACTGCGGCCAGTCGATGCTCGGTTTGCCGCACCCCTTCTTGTAGAAGCCGACCAGTAGCTCCGGCGCCGCGCCATGATTCTTCGCGAGCCACGCACGAAACTTTTCGGGCGTTGCGAAGAAACGCGGTTTCACGCCGGGCAGCTATCCTTGAACGAGAAGGCGGTGCCCGCGTCATTCGCATCCGGCGCGGCGAATGCCTCGCCGAACGTGAACGCCTCAGCGGAAGGACCGTGCTTGTGCAGGTGCTGCAGCCGCGCCACGGCCTCTGCCACCGTGGGCTCATGGCCTTCGGGCACCCACCACAGAGCGAAGGGCGACCCGGTGGGGCGCTCGAACCACTCGCGCTTCCGCCGCATGATCTCGACGTGCACCGATTTGTAGACGTATGTCGCGCAGCGCATCCACATCGCGCCACACCGACATGTTGACCAGCACGTTGTCGCCGAGCGGTCGCAGTGACGTGGCGTCGTTGCCATCGCCTTTCAGCCGCCATACAAAGCCCGGCGATCGCTTCGGCAAGTGCGTTGATGCGGTCGAGGTTGTCGACGAAATCCTTGAGCTCCGGACTATCGAGTGGCGCCTTGAGCGTCGCTACATTGAGCTGCGCGAGTTGATACTTTGACATCGTGACTCCCCAGTTCTTGTTTACCGCATGCTGGATCGAACATCGATCAGCGCCTGGTCGGCAGTGTCGATCCTTATGAGGCCGAGGCGTGGGTATTCAAGATCGACGATCACGTAGATCGCCAGCGACGTGACCAGCGCAAACGTTCCCTGGTGGAGCAGGCTGCGGTCCTTGTTAGCCGAAGTGCCGTATCCGATCAGCATCGCACCGAGCAGGCTCATGACCACGAGCAACAGGTAGATGATGCCCGGGGGATGGTTGGTGGTCGCCGTCACGCGCGTGGCGGTGATGTCGATCATCTCGTTCAACGCCGGCAGCAACAGCATCGTTGCCTGCGAGGCTGCGCCCGGCAGTCGGCACGCGGCGACGGCCCGCTTCCAGATCTCCGACTGCATCGCCGCGCCTTCGGCCAGCTTCGCTTTCACGGCGTCGAGGTCGGATCCCTGATAGACCGTCACGCGGTTGTCGGTATAACGTCGAAACAGCTCCCGCAATGGAGCCTGCGACTCCTCCGGCAGCAGGTCGAGGCGGAGATAGGCGGTGCCGATCGCATTGGCTTCCGTAGTCGATGTAGAACCGCCGCGCCTCGAAGCGTGAGGCCGCGCCGGAGAACGTGAAAGCCAGGAGCAATCCGAGCAAGCGCGAACACCGCGCCCTCGGCGGCACCGGCGCCCTTGGTCAGCCCGTCCGGATCGCGCTTGAGCCGCGCGACACCAATGCGGCGCCCGACTTCGAAGGTGATCAGCATGCCGACGAAGAGCGCGGTCGTCAGAAGCATTGCGATCCAGGTCAGGTTCATCGAGGCCTCACCGTTTGGGTTTCTTCTTGCCGGCCGCCCTGGCCAGATCCTGCTTCACATTGTGCCTGACGATGCGCGTGATCAGCGACAGCGGCAAGGGCTCATCGTAGCGAAACTGCAGATTGCCCTTCGGCCCCGCGTATTTCGCCGCGGCCTTCTCGAGCGCCGCGTTGCCGCGCACCGGTGGATAGAGCCCGATGTGATGCTTGAAACCCGCGAAGTACACCAGCATGCCGTTCTGGCGGTACGCCGGAATGTTGTAGCTGATGACCTCGGTCGCCTTGGGCGCCGCGGCGCGGATCGTGCGTTGTACTTTCTTCAGCAGCGCCTTGTGATCCTTCGGAAAGGAAGCGATATAGCTGTCGACGTCTTTGGGTTTCATGCCGGCTTCCGGGCAGTGTGGATGGCCACGATGCCCAATGATTGCCGTTCGAAAGTGACCTCTTCAAATCCGTGGCCGCGCATCTCCAGGGCCAGCGCTTCGGCGGTTGGAAATTCGCGAATGCCATGTAGCAAATACTTGTAAGCCGACGCATCGCCACCGGTCGCCAACCACCCCAGAGCGGGCATGCACACGGACATGTAGGCCAGGTAGGCACGACTGAGCATCTTCCACGGAATGTTCGACGACTCGAGGATGATGAGCCTGCCGCCGGGACGCAGAATGCGAAATGCTTCATCAAGGGCACGTCGCCGATTGCAGATCTTGAGCCCCAGCGACATGGAGTACGCATCGACGCTGCCATCGGCGATCGACGTCATCGCCTCCACATCCAGCAGTGTGAAGCGCACCTTCTCGCCGTGCGCCTTCAGACGTTGTTGGGCGATCGCCAGCATCTTCGGGCTGATGTCCGACGCGATGACGGTGCGGCCGGTCGTTTCCTGGTGCGCGAGCAGTCGAAGCACGATGTCACCCGTACCCGAGGCTCCGTCGAGCAACACGCTCCACTCTTCGCTCGCGATGCGGCGCGCCACGGCGCGCTTCCAGAGCCGGTGGATGCCGAAGCTGAAAACGTCGCATAACAGGTCGTAACGCGAGGCGATGCGGCCGAACACATCGTCGTGCTGCCAGGCAAACTCCGCGGCGTTTTCTGCCGTGACCGGCTTAGAGGCCACGCGCGATGACTTCTTTCATGATCTCGTTGGTGCCGCCGTAGATGCGCTGCACGCGCGAGTCGGCGAACAACCGGCACACCAGGTATTCATTCATGTACCCGTAACCGCCATGCAGCTGCACGCATTCGTCGAGCACCTGCTGCTGCATGTCGCTGCACCACCACTTGGCCATCGACGCGGTTTCCGTGTCCAGCTTTCCGGCGACGAGATCCACGACGCAGCGATCGGAGAACACTCGGGCGATGCGCGCGATGCTTGCGAGCTCGGCCATCTTGAAGCGCGTGTTCTGGTAGTTCCACACCGGCTGACCGAAGGTCTTGCGCTCGCGCACGTACTTCAAGCGTTTCGTCGATACCGCCTTCCATCGCGCCGACGGCGCCGACAGCGATGACCGTGCGTTCATACGGCAAGTCGTTCATGAGCTGGTGCATGCCATGACCTTCCTCGCCGCCGAGCAGGTTCTCGACGGGGACTTTCACGCCTTCGAAGAACAGCTCCGAGGTGTCCTGGCCATGCAGACCCATCTTGTCGAGCACGCGCCCGACGCGATAACCCGGCAGATCCTTCGTTTCGACCATGAGGATCGACAGACCCTTGCTGCGATCGGCATCGGTGCGCACCACCAGCATGAGCAGCCCGGCGAGGAAGCCGTTGGTGATGAAGGTCTTGCCGCCATCGACCACGTATGTGTCGCCCTGCCTCACCGCACGCGTGCGGATGCCCTTGAGGTCGGAGCCCGTGCCAGGCTCGGTCATGCAGATGGCGCCGATCAGCTCGCCTGCCGCCATGCGCGGCAGGAACCGCTGCTTCTGATCTTCCGTGCCGTGATTCAGCACGTAGTGCGCGCACATGCTGTGCACGCCCTGGCCGAACGCGCCGATGCCGCGGCGCGCCAGCTCGGTGTACATCACTGCCTCGTGCCGGAAGTCCCCGCCTCCGCCGCCGTATTCGGCCGGTACGTCTAACAACAACAATCCCGTGTCGCCGGCTTTGCGCCAGGTTTCGCGATCGACATGGTGCTGTTCGCGCCAGCGCGCATCGTTCGGGACCATCTCGGTTTCGATGAAACGGACCACCGTGTCGCGAAACACCTCGAGGTCATCGTCCATCCACGGAATGACATAGGGGTTCATGGCGGCAAGCCTAGCGCGCCCTTCGCCGCGATGCTCACGAAACGAACTCCACGTCGCCTATCCAATTGCGCTGGCGTCTCGCCAGGCGATCGCTTTGTCCCTCTCCGTCGAACGAAGCCGGGCTGCGCCTGAGCATTCCCGCGTCGACGTTGTCGAACGCATTCACACTGACCACCGCATACACGCGGCCCGCAATCTGGCTGGTCACGAGAGGCACAATGCCGCAATCCATGCAGACATGGAACAGCGCGGTTTTCGTCCCGAATTCGTAGCGCCCGACTCGCTCAGGTCGTTTCACGACGACGCGAAGGCGACCGGTCGGGCACGAGGTCCACACGCCACCATGCTTGACGCAAAACGAACAACCGCATGCCCGCGCCGGAATTTCAGCGGGCGCAGGCTTCCAGTCCAGAGTGAAGCTGATGTTTCCGCAGTGGCAGCTTCCCGTGATGATCATTTTGAATTTCCGTCAGGGCTTCTCGCCGGCACAAGGCACCGACGCCGCGCGTGTAAAGACGTATCGCCCGCCACGGCGTGCCTCGAAGGTCACCATCGATCCCGCGTTGTTGAGGACCTTGGGCTTTTTCGACAGATCCACCTTCACGTTGTAAGGATCCATCAGCATCGGTGAACGCAAGGTGATCGGACCATCGTGCCCGGTTTCCAGGACGATCCTGGTGGCGCCACAGTGATCCCAGTCGATGGCAACGGTCACATCGCCACGCGCTCGAATGCCGCTCACACTGCCCTTGCTCCAGGCCTTCGGAACTGCGGGAAGAACGTTTACCTCGCCGTTCTGGCTCTGCAACAGCATTTCGATCATGCCGGCCGCGGCGCCGAAGTTGCCGTCGATCTGGAACGGCGGGTGCGTGTCCCAGAGATTGGGCAGCGTGCTGTCGCGCAGCAGGCCCTCCAACAACTTGTGTGCCCGGTCCCCGTCGCGCAGGCGCGCCCAGAAGTTGATCTTCCAGGCGCGGCTCCACCCGGTGCTGGCATCACCGCGCGCGTCGAGCGTGGCGCGCGCGGCCGCGGCGAGAGCGGGATTCTTAACCGGATCGATCGCGTGGCCCGGGATGCAGCGCAAACAGGTGCGACACGTGACGATGGTCGTCTTTCATGTCGTCGAGATCCGCCTTCCACTCCTGCAACTGTCCGTGCTTGCCGATGCGCAGGCCGGGATCGAGTTTCGCCAGCGCCTCATCGACGCGCGTCGCAAACGCCTTGTCGCCAACGAGGCGCGCGGCTTCGGACGCATTCGTGAACAGGTCCGCGACGATCTGCTGCGACATCGAGGCGCCGGCGGTGAACGGCCCGTGCTCGGGCGAGTAACTCGGACTCACGATGAGCTTGCCGTCGCGCGGATCGGTGACGAGCGCATCGAGCCAGAATTCGGCCGCGCCTTTCATGACCGGCCACGCACGCTGCTTCAGAAACTCCGTATCCCGGCTGAATAGATAGTGCTCGTAGAAGTGCAGCGCCAGCCACGCCGATGCTTCGGGTTGCCAGAAAGCCGTGGGCCAGTCGATCGGACCGACATATCCCCACGCGTTGGTGTTGAGGAACATGGTCCAGCCACCGGCGCCGAAGTAACGCTGTGCGGCGAGCTTGCCCGGCGGCACGAGGTGGTCAACGAAATCGAACAACGGCAGCGCTGTCTCGGGGAGATTCGCGACTTCTGCCGGCCAGTAGTTCATCTGCAGATTGATGTTGACGTGATAGTCGGCGTTCCAGGGCGGCGTGGCCTTGTCGTTCCACACTCCCTGCAGATTGGCCGGCAACGAACCGGCGCGCGAAGACGCGATGAGCAGATAGCGGCCGTACTGGAAATACAGCTGCTCGAGCTGACGATCCGCGACCGCATTGCCGCTTCCGTATTGCGCGCGCAGCTTGTCGGTGGCCATCTTCGGCGCAACGGCGTCCAGGGTCAGGGACACTCGCTGGAACAGCGCCTGGTAATCCTGCTTGTGAGCGGTCGCGAGCAGTTGATAGTGACGATTTCCCACCGCCGCGTTTTCCACGCGTGCGAGGGCTTCGGGATCGCCGTTCGGCAACCGGTATTCCGGGTACTTCATCTGGTAGTTGGTTCGAGCCGCGAACACCACCGTGATCGGACATTCGGTATCGACTCGCAGCGCTTCGCCATCGGCCGTCACGCTGCCGCATTCGGGGATCACACGCAGGACGGCCCCGTACTTGAGGCCGTTCGACTTCAACGCACCGGAAACCGTGATGCGCGATGCCTGCGACGCGCACCTGCTGCGTGCGATTGTCGGGCACGGCGAATCTCACGCGCAGTTTCTGCGCGCTGGTGCCGTACCACCGCGCAATGAGCACCTGGTCGGGATAGGACACGAAGTACTCGCGACGGTACCCGGCTCCGCCCTGCTTGAACGTCACGCGCGCGGTGGCACTGTCGAGATCGAGCTCGCGACGATAGTCGGTCACCGGCGTGCCGTCGGTTTCACGCTCGATGATGAGATCGCCGAAGCTCTGGTAGTCGCCGTAGTTGTGCATCTTGCGGCCCAACTGCTTCGCGACGTCTTCGGGTTTGAGTTGCGCGCCGTCGGCGAGTTGTTTGCCGATCGACCGCATGAGCCCGGCCTGCGATTCGGCCGGCAGCCCGAAGTCGTAGCCGCCCTCGGATCCCGGCCCGCCAGTCCACAGGGATTTCTCGGAGATCTGCAGGCGTTCGGAATCGACGCCGCCGAACACCATGGCGCCGATGCGTCCGTTGCCGATGGGCAGCGCTTCCTTTTCCCAATCGGTGGCGGGCTTGTCGTACCAGAGGAGATTGGCGTTCTGGGCGTGCGCGAACGATGCGAATGCGAACAGGCCAGCGACGGCAGTTAGACGGATCGAGTGGCGCATGTGTCCCCCAGTGAGCGGAGGGATCATAGCAATGATGGACGGCGTCGCTTCGACGCCGTTTAGAAGTGGCCGTCAGGCCTGACTAAGAGTTGACGGCCTTCAGAACGCGCTGCGGCTGCGCGATGCCGTAACCCTGCGCGTAGTCGACGCCCAGCGACGTGAGCATCTGGATGATCTCGGCGTTCTCGGCGAACTCGGCAATCGTCTTCTTGCCGGTGAGGTGGCCGATTTCATTGATGGAACGCACCATCTCGCGGTCGATGGGGTCGTGCAGGATTTCGCGCACGAAGCTGCCGTCGATCTTGAGGAAGTCCACCGGGAAATGTTTGAGGTAACCGAACGACGACAGGCCGGTGCCGAAGTCGTCGAGCGCAAAGCGGCAGCCGAGTTCTTTCAGCGACTGGATGAAGCGATTGGCCTGCGAGAAGCTCGCGACCGCCGCGGTCTCGGTGATCTCGAAGCAGATCTTCGACGCATCGATGCCGCTCTTCTGGAACTGCTCGATGACGAACGGCAGGAACTTGTCGTCGCCCAGGCTCTGTCCCGACAGGTTGATGGAGCACATGGCGAGCTTCTCGCGCTCGTCGGCCTCCGACACCAGCCAGCGCAATGCATTCTCGATGACCCAGCGATCGATGGCCGGAGTCAGGGCATAGCGTTCCGCGGCGGCAATAAAGTTGTCCGGCGATACCATGCGCCCCGATTCATCACGCATGCGCAGCAGCAGCTCGTAGTGCTGGCCGGGCTCGGCGCGCTGCAGCGGCTGGATCGTCATGCGATACAGCTCGAAGCGGCCTTCTTCCAGCGCGGCATTGATACGCGCCGCCCATTGCATCTCGCGCCGGCGGCGCATCAGCTCGATGTCGTTCTCGGCGAAGCTGTGGACGCGGTTGCGCCCGCCTTCCTTGGCGGCGGCGCAAGCGCTGTCGGCCGCCGAGATGATCGACGCCACGTCTTCGTTGTCGGCAGCGATGGGCACCACGCCCACGGATGCACCGAGACGGAAGACGCGGTCCTCCCACGTGAAACGGAAATTTCGGACGGCCTCGCGCATCACCTCGGCGGTGCGCAGCGCTTCATCCAGCGAGCAGGCCTCGAGCAGAATTCCGAACTCATCGCCACCGAGGCGGGCTAACGTATCTCGCCAGCGAACCTTGCGACTTCAGGAGTGCGCCGACCTGGCCTAACAACACGTCGCCGGCGCTGTGTCCGCAGGTGTCGTTGATGATCTTGAACTGGTCGATGTCGAGGTAGCACAGCGCGTAGCGAGCTCTCGCGCGCCTTGGCGCTCTTGAGCGCCCGTTCCACGCGGCTCTCGAACTCGCGGCGATTCACGAGGCCAGTGAGTAGATCATGCGACGCGTGGTACGAGAGACGGCGGTTGAGCTCGCGGCTCTCGGTGACGTCATGGAACACGAGCACGCCGCCGGACACCGCGCCCGCGCCGTCGCGAATCGGGGCCGCTGTGCTCTCGACGTACAGCTCGTTGCCGTCGCGGCGAATGAGCAGCATCGGGCGCACGCTCTTGATCGGCCGCGTGCGGCGGATCGACACGCTCAACGGATTCTCGAGCGGCTCGCAGGTTTCTTCGTGGAACGCGCGGTAGATCTCTTCGATGGGCCGGCCCATCGCATCTTCCAGCCGCCAGCCGGTGAGCTGCTCGGCCACGGGATTGATGTAATCCACCGTTGAGTTCGCATCGGTCGTGATGACGCCGTCACCGATGGACTGCAGCGTGATCTGCGCGCTCTCCTTCTCGCGAAACAGCGCTTCTTCGTAGAGCTTGCGTTCGGTGATGTCGAGCTCGACACCGACCAGGCGCAGCAGGCGCCCATGTTCATCCACGCGCGCCTTGGCGCGGCTCACCACCCAGCGCCAGTCGCCGTTGCGGTGCTTCATGCGATGCACGGATTCGAAAATCGGCGACTTGCCGGCGACGTGATCGCGGATCGCGGACTGCACGCGCGACATGTCTTCAGGATGGACCAGGCTGCGCCAGTCGGGCGAGTCGAGCATCGCGTCGACCGGATAGCCGAGCATCTGTTTCCAGCGCGGCGAGAAGTGGACTTCGTTGCTCTCGATGTCGAAGTCCCAAAGGCCGTCGTTGGCCGCGCCCTGGGCGAGCTCGAGACGTTCTTCGAGTTTGTTCAGGCGCCCTTCGACGCGCAGGCGTTCGAGTCCCGCACCCAGCGAATTGCCGAGCAGCTTGAGCAACAACTGAAGGTTCACGTCCCAGGCGCCGCGCGGCAGCGCATTGGCGAGCCCGAGGATGCCGGCGGGCACATTGCCCACGCGGAAGGAAATCATGAGCACCGAGCCGATCTGCAGTTCCGCCAGGCGCTGACTCTCGATCACCTGATCCCTGCGCGGCGCCGCGGTGTCGCGGATCTCCGAAAGGCGCAGGTGTTCGAGACGGCCTTTGAGCCACGGATAGGTGTCGATGGTGGCGCTACGCCAGGCTTCCACGCGGCATTGCGCGAGCGCGCCGTGCGCGGAGTACACCTCGTCGATCGTCGTGCCATCGGGCGAGAACAGCCACACGAAGGCGGTGTCCACGGCGGAGGCGTCGCGCAGGGAATTGAGGCTTTCGCGGATGCTGGCGTCGACCGCGCCGCGCCGCATGTTCTGGAGGTCGATGGATATTTTGGTGCAGGCGATATCGACGCCCAAGGTCGGCTTGCCGCCGCGCGCTGACCACACGCCCGTCGAGAACACGTCCGACGAGGTCAGATCACCAGGATGATCAGGTGCTTGTGCCACTCTTTTGCAAGCTACAGCGTAGATCCGTGTGCCGCGCCGACCCGGGCCACAGATTCCAACACCAGCCTCCTCCCAAAGTTGCAAAGCATTCTGTCACAAGTTTTTAGGAACACAAGCTAAGTGCATGCTGTATCGAAGGAATGGCGAGCGAATGCTCAAGATTTGTACAGTGTTAAATCTCAACGAACGTTGACGTCGTAAGAGATCGCACGCGCTGCATCGCCTCTCTCGACGCAGCTCTGCACCGCTGGAGGGCGCACGAGGAACCAGTCTTCGTCCGAACTGCGTCCGACATTCGTCAGATTCGCGACGAAACACGGGTACAGCTTCAGTGTCTGTTCCGGCACCAGTAACACGCGATCTGGTTTTGCATTCAGCCATGCCGCCGCGTCGTGTGACTCCTGCGGACCTTCCTGCCAGCGCCGATGACCGAAGTTCACCGTCGGTCGATCGAGATACAGCAGAAACTGTTCCTTGTAGTTGACGAGCGCCAGCTGCTCGCCGGATTTCACCTGCGCCAGCATCGCGCGGACGAAATCCGAGCCCGATCGCTCGCCGTTCATCGCGGGAGCGATGAAATACGAGAACACGATGGCCAGGGAGCCCAGCGCCACGGGCCATGCCGCGAGCGGAGCACGCGCGTAGGCGAACGCGAGTCCCGGCACCGCATAGCGCCAGGTACACATAGAACGCCGTGGCGCCGCCGAGACTGGCCGCCTCGACGGCCTTCACTGCGAATTTCGCGTGCACGCCCAAGCCAATGGCGAACACCGCGCCGGCGATGAAGAACAAACCAGCCAGCACGAAGCCCGCGCGCTTCACTCCCACGCGAGACAGCAGCGATTCCAGGAAAGGCAGCGCGGCGAGCGCGAGCGCGGGCAGCGCCGGCAGCAAATAGACGCCACGCTTGCCGGGGCTGACCGAGAAGAACAGCAGCACGATGAGCAACCAGAAGATCGGCAGCCACACTCGCGCGTTGCGTTCGTGGAACGCGGCCTTGAAGCGCGGCACCAGCCAGATCAACAGCAGACTCCAGGGCAGCCACAGTGCCGGGATCACTTCGACGATGAAGTAATACCAGGGCTTCACGTGGTGCCACGCGGCGGCATAACGACTTACGGTCTGCTTGAAGAGGATCTCGTCGCGATAGGCGGCATATTCGGGCGAACCGCTCGTCGCGACGGCGATCAGCATCGGCACGAACCACAGCGACACGGCGAGCAGCATCGCGAGCGGCGCGAGCCACCAGCGCCAGCCACCCTTGCCCGCATTGATGTCCGCCAGCCCCTGCCAGCGAGCGGCGCGCAAAGCGAAGTACGGAATCAGCACCAGCACGGGCAGGAAGCCGACGCCCTTGGTGAAGATGCCCACGCCGGCGGCGAATCCGCCGATGAAGTACCAGCGCCAGGCCGGCCCGAGCAGGCAATGCCGCAGCAGTGCGTACAGCGAAAAGGTAGTGAGGAAACACAGCGTGGCATCGATCTGGGCGCCACGCGTCACCATGAGGAACTGCAGCGTGCACACCGTGATCAACGCGGCTGCGAGCCCGGCCTCGCGGCTCACACTGCGACGGCCGAAATCGTAGATCAGGAAGAGGATCCCGCCCGCGGCGAGAAACGAAGGCACGAGGAACGAGGCCTTCACAGAACCAAAAATCTTGAAGCAGATCGCCAGCAGCCAGAAGAACAGTGGCGGTTTGTCCTGGTAGAGATCGCCGCCCACGCGCGGGAACAGCCACTCGTGCGACAACGCCATATCGCGCGCCAGCGCCGCGAATCGCGGTTCATCCGCCGGCCAGGGGTCACGGATGCCGAGGCCCGTGCCCACGATGACGAACAGCGCCAGCGCCAGCCACAGCAGATCGCTCAATCGAATGGGCGGCAGGTCGCCGGCGCTCACCATCGCCGCGGCGTGCCATCCGGCACCGACGCCTTCCCATCGGACGCGGGTGCGGCCGCACTAACTACTGCCACCGCGGCCGGAGCTGCGCTGATGACGGCAATGGCGCCGGCCACGGGCGCGGCGAAGGGCGCGGCGACTTCGCGAGTCGGCGCCACGCGCATTGCGGGAACTTCGGGCACGAGCGCGCGCGGCGGAACGCGCGGCCGTGATCGTTGTAGTAAACCGATGTCAGGCATTGGGGCCTGCGCGACTCGCGCGGATGTCCATGATGAGGTTGTAGAACGCCACCGATGCCGGCAGCAGATTGGTCAACACGCCGACGGCGTCGTTCTTGCCCCACACGAAATAGGACGTGACCATGGCGCTGCCCATGAGGCTGATGATCCAGAAGCTGCGTGGGATCGATGGTTTACCCGCGCGTTTGGTAGCCCAGGCCTGTACGACCCAGCGGCCCGCGAACATCAATGCTCCGAGGATGCCGACCAGCTTCCACGGGGTGACGACAACGCCAAAGTAGACGCCGATTACGCCTCTCATCATGGGACGCTCCTCATTAGCTCTTCAGTCTTCGCGCACCAGCAGCCCGGACTTGTATCGCCGGCGCAGCCACATGACACCGCCGATGTCGACGATGCCCACCCAGAGACGATTGAGCATCCCGTACTTCGACGTGCCACGTGTGCGCGGCCGGTGGCTCACCGGCACCGAGACGACGCGGGCGCCATGGCGCTGGAACAGCGCCGGCAGGAAGCGATGCATGTGATCGAAGCGCGGCAGGTCCATGAACACCTCGCGCGAGAAGAGCTTGATGCCGCAACCCGTATCGGGCGTGCCATCACCCAGCAAACTACTGCGCACGCCGTTCGCAACGCTTGACTGGAGCTTGCGGAACGCCGTGTCTTTGCGACTGGCCTTGCGATTACCCATGATTAGCTGCACCCCGCGGCCTTCAGGCCCATCGCGTGCCTCGATGAGCCTGGGAATGTCGGCAGGATCGTTCTGGCCGTCACCGTCGAGCGTCGCCACCCAGGGCGCACGTGCCGCGCGCACACCGCTCGCCACCGCAGCGCTCTGCCCGCTGCGAAACGAATGGCTCAATACGCGCAAAGCCGGCAGCGAACTCTTGAGCTTCTTGAGGATGGCGGCGGTTTCGTCGGTGCTGCCGTCGTTCACGAAGATCATTTCGTAGGCGCGGTTGTTCAGAGCGGCGTCGATCTCACGCGCCAGTGGCTCGACGTTCTCGGCCTCGTTGCAGACCGGAACCACCACCGAAAAGTCGACGCTCATGCGGCCGCCTTCGACTTTTCAGCCTGCAGCGCATCGCGCGCCACGCCGAAAAGTCGTTTGAGTTCCAGTGCCATCTCCTTCTGCAGCGCTTCGAGCGCCGCAGGTTGAAGAGTTCGCGGGACCTGGCGCGGCGGGCCAATGGCGATCACGATGCGGCAGAACGGCCACGGCAGCACGAATTTGTCCCACTGGAACAGCGTGGCGCGGCTTGCGCAGTAGGCCATGGGCAGGATCGGCCGCTGCGACATCTGCGACAGGAGAATGGCGCCTGGCTTGAAGACGAACCTCGGGCCTTTCGGCCCATCGGGCGTGATGGCCGGCGAGAGACCTTGTTTTACGAGCGCCTCGTAGTAGTCGCGCAGCGCGCGGGCGCCGGTGTGCGTGGTCGAACCGCGGATCGAATGCCCGCCGAGTTTCGCCACCACCATCACGCCGATATCGCCATCGACCGACGGACTGATGAGGAACCCTAACTTCAGATTGCGCGCGGCCTGATCAAACAGGTATTTCGCGCAAAACAGCTGGTGCTGGTGCCAATAAGCCGGGATCAGCGATGGGGTTTTGGCCAACGCCTCGACGGTGTGCTCGTCGCCGACGATGCGTACCACGCGGCAACTGCGCCAGAAGGTCTTCACCAGGAACACGCCAATGGACGAGACCATTCGCCAGACGAAACGACGCACCGGAGTCATCCGACGTTTCGACCGGGTCTCCTTCTTATAGAGAGTGTTGCGCAGTCCACCTGCGTCTTCGGGATCTGTTGGCATCCGGTAGGCGCCGGCAAAAGAGGCGCGGATTGTCGGCGAAACGGCGTGGGCCTGCAACGAAGGCACCCGATACAATACGCGCGCCTTTTGCCTCATTCGTGCGCCGCCTGCTCAGGAGTTATGGACAAACTGACCGAAGATCCCGCGCGGTTGCCTCCCGAAGCGGACTTGCAGTTCGACATCGAAGGCGTCGACGACACCATTCACATCCTGACCGACCTGTTTGCCCGCTACGGCGACATCTACCGGTTCTATTCGCCCGGGCGGCGCGCCCCCATGTGGGTCATCAACCACCCTGACGACGTGAAACGGGTGCTGGTATCGAACCACAAGAACTACACCAAGGGCTCGGGCATGGATCGCGTCAAGATCCTGCTGGGCCACGGCATCATGACCAGCGAAGGCGACCTGTGGAAGCGCCAGCGCTACATGATGCAGCCTGCGTTTCACCGCCGTGTCATCACCGAATTCTCGAAGCTCATCGACGCCTGCAACGAGCGCTTCATCGCCAAATGGGAGGCGCAGGCCGCGCGCGGCGAACTGGTCAATGTCACCGACGACATGAGCGAGCTCACGCTCGAAATCGTGCTGCTGTCGATATTTGGCACGGACCTCGAACGGCTCGAGAAGGATTTCGGCAGCAACCCCTTCGACATCGTCACCAAGGAAACGGCGCGCGACCTCAGGTTCGCCTACAAATTTCGCCAGCTCGCGAAACTGGTGGGCGCCCTCGCCCAACGCCGGCGCGACGAGAAAAGCGAACACTTCGATTTCCTGCAGATGATGATGGATGCGCGCGACAAGGAAACAGGCGCGCCCATGTCCGACCGGGAGCTCGTCGATGAAGCCATGACGCTCATCGTCGCCGGTCATGAAACCACCGCGAGCGGCCTCAACTGGGCCTGGTATCTGCTGTCGCAGAACCCGGAGGCCGAAGCCCTGCTGCACGCCGAAATCGACGCCTCCGAGGAGAAGCGGGAACCCGCGCTCGCGGACATGGAGCAACTCTCGTACACGAAGAATGTCGTCGATGAGGCGCTGCGGCTCTATCCGCCGGGCTGGCTGCTCGCGCGCCGCACGATCGAACCCGACGTGCTCTCGGGCTTCGCCTGCCCCGCCGGCACCGACGTGCTGTTCAGCCCCTATCTACTGCACCGGCACCCGCGTTACTGGAAGGAACCGGACGCTTTCCGTCCCGAGCGCTTCGACGCGGCGCACGAAAACGAGCGTCCACGATTCGCCTATATGCCGTTTGCCGCGGGCCCGCGGCACTGCATAGGTGAGACTCTGGCCCTATATGAAATGTATATGCACTTATATAAGGTGGCGCGCCGGTACCGGCTCACATACGTGCCCGACCGCCCGCTCGAGATCGAGGCGCACATCAACCTGCGCACCAAATATCCTTTGATGATGAAGCTGGAACGACGCACATGATTACCAAGGCAGAAACCCTCAGCGAGCTGCTGACCCTCAACCGCACCGTCAAGCGCACCATCAGTTATCTCGAAAGCGAGAACAGCGAGCGGACGCTCTCCTACGGCGAGCTGTACGAGCGCGCGATCGGCATCCTGTTCCACCTGCAGAAGCTAGGTGCGAAGCCCGGCGACAAACTCATCATCTACCTCGCCAACAACGAGCAGTTCCTCGACGCCTTCTGGGCCGGCATGCTCGGCGGCATCGTGCCCGTGCCCGTGGCGCTCGGCATCAGCGACGAACACAAGCACAAGCTGCTGCGCATCGCGAAGAAGCTGGGCAAGCCCTTCATCTACACCGACCGCAAGACGCTCGATCGCATCGGCGCCTTCGCGGGTCCCGCTGGCGAACAGGCCGTGTTCGACGGGTTGACGTCGCGCAGCTTTTTCGCCGAACAGGTCGACGACATTTCGAAGGCCGGCAAGGTGCATGACGCCAGGCCCGACGACATGGCCTTCATCCAGTTTTCTTCAGGGTCCACCAGCGAACCGAAGGGCATCGTACTCACGCATCGGAACATCCTCGTCAATTCGCATGGCGCCGGGGATGCGGCCAACTGGAACGAGGACGACATCAATCTCACGTGGATGCCGCTCACGCATGACATGGGCCTGATCGGCATGCACATCATGATGTTCCACCGGCGCATGCAGTTGAACCTGATGCCGACGGAGCTCTTCATCCGCCGTCCGCTGCTGTGGATGACATTCGCCGCGCGCAAGGGCGCGACCATCACGAGCTCGCCCAACTTCGGCTACCGGCATTTCCTGAAAGTCCTCGGCGATCGCGACCTCGGCGACCTGGACTTGTCGACCGTGCGGCTCATCTTCAACGGCGCCGAACCCATCTCGGTTGAGCTCGCGGACGAATTCATGACGCGACTCGCTCCGGCGAACCTCAGGCGTGAAGCCATGTATCCGGTGTACGGGCTTGCCGAAGCAACGCTGTGCGTCAGTTTTCCGCAGCCGTGGTTGCAAACCTACGAATACGTTTCGGTGAATCGTCACGAGCTCAACGTCGGCAAGCAGCCGGCCGCGCTGCCGAAAGATCATCCGGATGCGCTGTCGATCATGGCGGTGGGCAAGTCCGTTCCCTTCAATCATGTGCGCATTGCCGGCGATGACGACAAGGAGCTGCCGGAAAACCACATCGGCCACATCCTCATCTCGGGTGAGAACGTCACCAAGGGCTACTTCGAAAATCCGGAAGCGAATGCCAAGGGCTTTACCGCCGACGGCTGGCTGCGCACCGGCGATCTCGGCATGTTGAAAGATGGAAGCCTGTACATCACCGGCCGCGCCAAGGAAATCATCTTCGTCAACGGACAGAACTACTACCCACACGACATCGAGAGCATCGCGATCCGCACCGAAGGACTCGAGCTCGGCAAGGTGGTGGCGGCAGGCGTGCGTCCGAAAGGCGCGAGTACTGACGACCTCATCCTGTTCGTTCTGCATCGCATGGACATGAAAGAGTTCCTGCCCCTGGCGACGCAGGTGACACGCCTGGTGAACGAACACACCGGACTCGAAGTGGCGCACGTGGTGCCCGTGAAGCGCATTCCCAAAACCACGAGCGGCAAGATCCAGCGCCATCTGCTCGAAGAAGACTATGTGAACGGCGTGTACGCGGCGGAACTCGCCGAGCTCGACAGCCTACGCGCTGCGGCCGAAGCCGCTGGCGGCGTGAAGCTGACGAGCACCGAGATCGAAAGAAAGATCAAGGACATCTGCGACGCGGCGCTGGAACGCAATATCGACGTGCACGACAACCTGTTCGAGATCGGCGCGAGCTCGCTGAAGCTCATCGAGATCCACGAGCAGATCGACCGCAGCTATCCGGGCCTCGTGGACCTCACCGAACTGTTCGATTTCCCCACCATCTCCCAGCTGTCCGCTCACCTCGAAGGTAAATTGGCGGCGACGGTCTGATCCTGCTGCGCCGCATGCGCCACCGCCTGCGGCGGGCGATCGGCTGAGCGATGGGAATAGATCACTACGGCCAGGAGCAGGGCCAGTGGTGCGAGGACGGCAAGGGGAGAACGGTCGAAGGCGAACATGGATTTTGCTCCAGCAGTTGGGTTGCAACTTACCGGACGGAACCGGTTCGAAAAACCGGACAAAACCGAATTCATTGTCTGGCCCTGCTTGACAATCCGCCATAGAATGTTCGCCCATGGACCAGCTGCAGGGCATGCGGGTTTTCACCCGGGTCGCGGAATTGGGCTCGTTCGCTCGAGCCGCGAACACCCTCGACCTGTCACGCGCCATGGCGAGCAGCTACGTAGCCCAGCTCGAAAAACACCTCGGCACCCGCCTCCTCCACCGCACCACGCGCAAGGTATCGGTATCGCCGCAGGGCGCGGTGTACCTCGAACACTGCAAACGCATCCTGGCCGAGATCGACGCAGCCGACGACCAGCTGCGCCTCGCACGCAATCGCCCGCAGGGAAAGCTCCGCGTCGACGTGCCGGTGGCCTTCGGCAAGTACCTGCTGTTGCCCGCGATCCCGAGTTTCACGCAGCGCTACCCGGACATCGCCCTCGAAGTCCGGTTCAACGATCGCTACGTGGACATTGCTTCCGAGCATGTCGACGTAGCCGTGCGCGTCGGTCAGGTGAATTCACCGGAAATCATCGCGAAGCGTATTGCGGCTTCACGCCTGCTGACCTGCGCCTCGCCGAACTACCTGGCGCAAAACGGCATCCCTCGCACTCCCGAGGATCTGCGCAAGCATCGCCTGCTCGGCCACCTGCGCGGTGAAAACTCTCGCCCGGCGGACTGGCAGTTCAAACAGGGTGACGGCACGCGCTCGCTGAAATTACCGCTGGCGCTGTCGTTCAATACGGTCGACGCACTGACCGTGTCCGCGCTCGAGGGCCAGGGCGTGGTGCAGCAGCTCGACTTGCTGGTGAGCAGCTATTTGAGCGAAGGCAGGCTGGTCGAGGTTCTGCGCGAATTTTCCTGCGAGGGACCGCCGATGAGCGTGATCTTTCCAAAGGCCACGCAACACCTCGCCAAGGTGCGCGTGTTCGCCGAGTTCGCGAGTGATCTGATGCGCACCTACGAAGCGCGCATGCGGCGCAAAGCGGAGCCTGCTACCCGCTCTGGCTAAGGTGTGACGTGCGCGTACGCCGGTCCCGAGCCGCCACGGCAACCTTCGAAGATGTCGCGCGCGGGCTTGTAGACACTGGTCTCGACGTCCAGCAGGCCGAGCACCGAATGAAACAGGTTGTCGTGCGAAAGTTCATCGCCCGCCTTGTCGAGCACGCAGCGAGTATCCACGGCGTTGTCCGCGGCGAATGACCGCGATAGCCAGGCAATCATCGGCACGTGCGTCTGCGTGTCCGGCGCGATCGAATACGGCAGGCCATGCAGATACAGTCCGTTCTCGCCGAGCGACTCGCCATGATCGGAGACGTACATCAGCGCAGTGTCGAGCGTCCGCGCCTCCGCGAGCGTATTCACGAGACCCGCGAGCACGTGATCCGTATAGAGCACCGCATTGTCATAGGCGTTGACCACCTGCTCGCGTGAACAGGTGCGCAGTTCCGCAGTGGCGCAATCGGGCGTGAAGCGCCGGAACTCGGGTGGATAGCGGCGAAAATACGCCGGACCGTGATTGCCCATCATGTGCAGCACGATGACTGTGTTCTTCTGGATATTGGCCAGTTCGGCCTGCAATCGGCGCACCAGGACTCCGTCGTGGCATTCATCGCCGGTGCACAGATCCGGCGCGGAGGTCGGATCGATTTTCACGTATTCGATGCCAGCCCCCTGGCAGACGCCCTTGCAGCCCGACTGATTGTCGAGCCATTTCACCGCGTAGCCTGCGCGAGCCAGCACGTTGAGCAAGCCCTCCGCATTGCGAATGCGGCGCTCGTCATAATCTTCACGGCCCCACTGCGAAAACATGCAGGGCAGTGATACTTCGGTTGAGGTGCCGCACGATGTCACGTTGCGAAACGCCACGACATCGAGTTTGGCGAGTTCGGGCGTCGTGGCTCGCGCGTAGCTCCCCATCAGCGAGAAGTTGGCTGCGCGCACGGTCTCACCCACCACCAGCACGAACACGCGCGGTTTTTGCGGCGCCGACGCGACTCGAATAATTCGCGCGTCGGTGCCCACGGGCTCGCGCACGGTGCGCGCATCTTTCGCGCCGTGCGCCGCACTTCTGACGAGTCCATAGATGTAGTTGCCGGGCGTAATCAGGTAGCGGATCTCGCGCTGATTGCGCATCAGCGAGGTGAAATCGCGTGAGACCAGCAGAATCGACAGCGTGGCGATCACGAGGGCTCCCGCCATCGCGCCGACGCGAACCAGCACGGATCGCAACCACGGTCCGTGTTCGATGCGCACCCACCAGATGAACGCCACCGGCACCGCCGACCACAGCAACACCGACCCCACCATTGCCCAGGACATGAGCTCCCTGGCTTCGTGCGTGTCTGTCTTGAGGATGTTCTGGATCATGGTCGGATCCATCATCACCGCGTAGGTGCGCATGAAATACGCAGTCGCGGCGCTGGCGATGACAATCACGGTGAGCAGCGGACGCACCGTCCAGCGATTCGATACGGGCGCGAGCAACACGAAGTGCAGTGCGACCAGCGCCACGAAAATCGCAACGACGAACAGCCAGTTCGTGGGATCGGACCACTCGCGCCCCGCGCCCGCCGCGCTCCACCACGCGCTGTTGAGCGTCGCGACGAGCCAGGCGACCACCACGAGCACCACGGTTTCCACGCGAATCATCGGCCGAAGGCGTGCTCTTGCGATATTCATCAGAAGCTCTTCTTCGTTTCGATGAGGAACTGCACGTGCCGCGCGGAAGCATCCCCGTCGAGTGGATAGGCCACGTCGACGTGCAGTACGTTGCCGAGCGCCGAGCGGCTGTTGCCGAAGCGCAGACCGAAGCCCACGTCCTTGAGCACACCTTGCGAAGGCGTGCCGAGCGGGTCCTGGCCCCAGGTGGCGCCCATGTCGTAGAACACCGCGCCCCCGACATTGAACATCTGGAACGGATACCAGTTGCTGAACAGGCGCTGCTCGGCCGTGAACAGCCACCGGCCTTCGCCCGACTGGTAGCGCAGTGGATAGCCACGCAGCCCGTTGTCGCCGCCTAACAGGATCTGCTGGTCCGCATCGAGGTTGGTGCCCGCGGTGGCCGACAAATTCAGGAACAACACGCGGCGCGGCGACTGGCGGAAGTAGTAGCGGCTCGCGGCAGTGAACAGCCCGCCGGCAACCGTGCCCTCCTCGACGCGCCCGCTGGCATCGACGCCGAAGAACAGCGACTGCCGCTCGGTCATCTCGAGTCCCTTCGACAGGTTGCCTTTCAACATCACCGCATTGCGATCAGAGCCGAACGACGAGCTCGCGTATCCCAGTTGCGCGCGCGCGTGCCAGCCGAGCGAGTAGTCCTCGGTCTTTTCGATCTGATCGCGATTGCGCGCGGTGCGAAACGAGTCCTGGACCCATTCGGCGCCGATCCACGGGTACACCAGCGTGCGATCCGTCGGCAGCAGCGATGGCGGGGCCACAGCATCGGGTACGGCCTCGAATGCGTGGTCTTCGTAGGTCAGGCCGACTGACAGGCGCCGCACCCAGCCATCGTCCAGGCCGTTGGAGCTGCCCCAGTAGATAGTCGAGAACTTTTCATGCGTCGCGAACTGGTCGACGATCTCGCCCAGGTCGTAGCGCGAGTCGGTGCGCTGATCGTCGAGCAGTGAAACGCCGCCGGCCCATCGCGTTCCGAGTGCGTAGAACGGATGCTCGAGGGAAAACTCTCCGAGCCGGCCATCGCTGTTGTCCGAGTAGGCGGTCGACAGGTCCCACCAGGACGAGCCGAGCTGGCGATCGCGATACTTGATGAACTTCGAATCGCGATCGACTCCGGATACGAAACCGACGCCGAGCTGCGTGCCGGTGCCAAGGAAGTTGAGTTCCTCGAGCTCGAAGCCGCCGGTGTTTGCGCCGCCCTTGCGTCCGAATGAGATTCCGGGATTGAAGGTCCAGACGTCCTGCGTGGTCACTTCGACGTCGACGACGCCGTCGTGAAACGCCACCGGCCGGATTTGCGCATCGCGCAAGTACCGAGTGTCGCGCAGGATGCGCGCCGACTCTTCGAGCAAGGCGGGCCGGTAGAGATCGCCGCTCTTGAACAGCAGTTGATCTTCGATGGTCCCCTGGCGCGTCGTGACGTGCAGACGATTCGCGAGGCGCGAGACCGAGGTGTCCTCATCCGCCGCTTCGGTATCGAACAGATCGCGCGCGTCGTAACGGATTTCGCCGATGCGGGCTTCCTGCTTCTGCAGTTCGGCATCCGATGGCAAGCCGGCGGCGCGCGGCACCTCGGGTTTCGGGGCGCGGGCCTTGACGCTGGGAAGGACTTTTGCCTCGGCAAACGGAAACGAACAGAGACCGACCAGGGCAATCCCTAGTGCGAAACGAGTCCAATATGAGCGATCTGAGCGCTTGAGTCCCACCATGCGCCGTTAGACGTCATGGCGGAGGGGCTCCCGTCGCAATTACCGGGGGCTACGCCAGCGGTAGGTGAACCCGATATTGATGAGCGCCGGCAGCCAGTTATCCACCTCTGCTCCCAGCGCCGATGTGTCTTCCATTTCCAGCACCACGCAGCACTCGTTGCGTCGGTTGGTGGCATTGGTCAGATCCACGACTGCCGACAGATCGCCGCTGTCGAAAACCCAGGTCCAGCTGCCGCGCAGGTCGAGCGAGAAGAAGTCGCCCCATTCACGCGAGTTCCGCGCGTGCAACTGCAGCGGTTCGAGATCGAACGGTGTGCGCGGCCATCCCGTGTGCCAGCCAGCCAGCGCCGACAGGCTGGCTTTCGATCCCTTCCACGCCAGGCCCGCGTTGACCGACACGGGCTGATCCCAGCTTCGCAGCACGTCGCGTGGGGAAATATCGTCCGCCACTCGCGACCACGCCAGCGTTCCCCAACCCGTGAGCGAATCGGAAAAGGGTTTGCGTACGCTCACCTCGAGTCCGCTCGCTTCCGATGCAGTTGGAGCGACGCGTATGCGGTCTGGCGTCAGATCGGGCAACAGCGCGAACGGATCGAGTTGGTTGTCGAAGTACGGCGCGCTGGTGGTCCATCGCTTGGTGTAAGCCTCGATGCCGAGTCGCATGCCCGCCGGCCGTGTCGTGCTCCAGACCGAGGATGGTGTGGATGGACACCTGCGCAGAATCGGGAGCCTGCTGCGCTTCCTCGACGCGCCACTCCTCCACGTGCTGCGCCTGCGTGAAACGCCCCGCCGAGCCGTACAGGCGCCATTGATCGTCGAAGTCGTAGCGCAAATTGAGGCGCGGACTCACCTGCGTGTGATTGCCGTAGATTTCGTAGTGCTGCGCATCCACACGGAGGCCCAGCTCCGCCTCGAATCGCGACCACTTGCGCCGGTTCGCGCCGTACAGCGAAAGCGTTGCGACTTTCGGCTTCACCGCCAGCAGTAGATCCTCGGTCAGCCCGCGACCGAACGCCGCCGCCACTTCGGGCGAAAACTCGGAATGGCGCGTGTAGCCGTAGTCCGCACGAGTTACCGCGGCGGCGCCGCCGAAGGTGTAGGTAGACCTGTCGTTGTGGATGAACGTCCAGTCGCTGGTCAACTCGACCCCGTTGAAACTGCGCGTTTCGTCCAGCTCACCCGTGGCTACGCCAGGGCGCAGCAGCGTACCTTCGCGGCCGCGCTCCGCCGACGTCCCGACCACGCTGGTCCGCATGCTCATCGAATCACTGAACCTGTGGTCGCGCGCCAGCCAGATGTATTCATCGCGATAACGCGCCGTGGCCTGCTCTTCGTCGTCCGACGCGCCCAACTCGAGCCGGTCGTCCAGCAGCAACCAACCCACGGTCCAGGCGCCCTGCTCCGTCACCCAGCGCAGCCGCCCCAGCGAGTCGCTGAACTCTGGCTTGCCGAAGCCGTCTTCCACGGGATCGAGCGAGTCCAGCATGCTATTGCGTATCGCGCCGAGCCACTCGATGGGCCAGCGCTCGGACTTGCCGATCGTCGAGATACCGGCGGAAATCAGGCTGAGGTTCGCGCGGTACTCGTAACCAGACTGATAGTTCGGAGCGCTGATGTCGATGACACCGCCCGAACGTGTGCCATAACGCACGGGAAAACCGCCGCTGAAGACCTCGATGCGCTCGATGCCCGCCGGATCGATGGCACTGATCAGGCTCTGGAAATTCTTGAGGTGATAAGGATCGAGCAGACCGATGCCGTCGTAGCGCACCAGCACGTCTTCACTCAACGAACCGCGGATGTACGGGCGCGCGGACGCGTTGGTGGCGATGCCCGGCAGCGAATGTAATGCGCGCAGCGCATCGTCGTGACTTCCCGGCACACGTTCGATGTCGGTTGGCGAAACCTCGCGCGGTTCGGCGAGCCCGCCGTCGATCGCGTATCGACTCGCATACACCGAGATTTCCTCCAGCGGTTCCTCGGATTCCACCGCTGGCGTCGCTGCAGCGTACGACCACGAACGTATTGGCGCCGACGGTGCGCAGTGCGAGTCCGTGGGCCGCAAGAGCATCGCGCGCGCGCTGCGTCAGCGTCTCGCCATCACGAGCCGGCGGTGCAATGAGCCCGGGTGGCACCAGCTCGGAGCTGTAGATGACGTCCACGCCGCTGCTCTTGAGCGCCTGCAGTACGGCTTCGACGGTCTGCCCGGGCGCGGTAGTTTGTCCGGCCGCGCTCGCGCAGCAGGCCAGGACAACACAGATGAAGGAGAGACGGGTTCTAGCTGGACGGGGTCTTGGAATCACGCGCGGAGCTTACCCGGATCGCGCCTTCCGGTAATTCAAAACGCAGGGTCGTGGCCGCCATGACGGCCGAGAGGGCTTCCATCGCCGTCAACCCGCGCACGTCGCCGTGCATGCGGATGGTTGCCGTCTGCTTGCGAACCTCGTCATCGGCGAGAACGAGCTTGCGGCCGGTCTCGCGCGAGAACCAGACCAGGAATTCCTGCAGCGGACGATTGTCGATGTCGATGTCCGGCGCCATCGATTCCGCCCAGGCCCAATCGCGACCTGCGGTGGGGATCGGTCGGCGCGTCACCGTGCGGTTCTGGTCGATCGTTAACTCCGTGCCCGCGTTGACGGTGGATTCGCCGTCAGTGGCATTCCACTGCACGCTGCCCTCGCGCACCCGCAGGCGCGTCATGCCATTGACGATGGCGACGGCAAACTGCGTGCCGACGTGACGGAATTCGCCGGCCGGTGTCACGACCATGAACCGGTCGCTGCCGCGCGAACCGGGCGGAATGTCGACATAGATCTCACCGCGCTCGAGCTTCACGGCGTTGGATGCCAGCACCTGGATGGACGAGGCGCGTGCCAGGCGCAGGTTGCCGCCGCCCGCGAGCGTAATCAGCGAATCGCCACGAACGTCGAAACTCTGCCCCGCGCGCAGCGATGCGCCGGGATTCATCGCAACATCACGCCGCAGATAACCGGACTCGACGAGGCCGGGCGCCTCGAAACGCGCCACCTCACCCAGGAGCGCACCGGTGTCACCGGTAGTCGTCATGAAAACATTCCACCCGATGGCAGCGGCAAGCATGAGCACCGAGGCGGCAGCAGCCAGTGACAACCGACGGGTTCGCGCGTGCGTCGGCGCCTGCACGTTTGCGCGCCACTCCGTTTGCGTAGCCGCCCGAATGCGCTGCATCGCCTCCGGCGAGAGCGCGGGCGTGCGCAACCCTTCGCGCAGTACGCGTTCCGCGACGCCTTCGTCTCCGCCGCTTGAATTTGTCAAATCGCTCATGAAATTTCCCTGGAAACCTGTGCAGCGGATGCATTGCCCGCTGCGTCTCTGCTGTCCCAGCTTTCGCGGAACGCCTGCCGTGCCCGCGACAAGCGCGACTCGGCGGCGCTCTCCGAAAGCTGCAATATCTTCGCGATCTCCGGCACTGTCAGATCGTCACCGAAGCGCAATTCGAGAATGCGCGCGTAGCTCGAGGGCAACTTGTTAACGACGTGCCGCACAGCGCTGCGCGTCGAATCATCGGCGACCTCATCGAGCGGATCGCGAAAGTCCGTGAGCTCAACCACGGTCCCCGGTGGCTTCGTCGCCTCAAGCTGCTCCAGGCTCTGCACCTTCGGCTGACGCTCGGCCTTGCGGCGGACGTCGGCCAGATGGTTTCGGCAAATCTGGCACAACCATGTGAACAACGTAGAGCCGCCGCGAAAAGTCCCGAGGCCGCGCATGGCGTTGATCATGGTGACCTGCACGACGTCTTCGAGACCCGCGGCATCCAGCGAGCACCGCCGCGCCGCGAACGCGGTAAGCCGCGCGGCGAAGGCGTCGAAAAACTGATCGAAGGCTCTCTGTTCACCACGACGCATCCTGTCAATGAGGTCTTGCTCATCCAGCACTGACACACCTCGCCACCTTAGACGTCATGTCTTTCGGAAACCCGTCGCGACGGAAACCGCCCGAAGGTTACGTCTAAGTACCTATGAACCAAAGCATTCCCCTGCAGCCGCACGGCCTTTCGATTCCGCGACTGCAGGATAGCGCGCAAGCCGAGAACCCTGCGATCTTCTGGCGCCGGCATGCCTGGTGGCCGTTGCTCGCCTTTGCCGTGGTGTTCGGCGTACTGGAGGTGTTCTCCCTCGACCGCGTGATCGCCAGGGAGTGGTATTTCAACGTACACACCGGACAGTGGCTGGGCGCGGGCTCGGGAGAATGGTGGGCGCGCGGACTGCTGCATACCGGCGGCCGCTGGGTAGTTCGCGGCATCGCCGGCGCTGCGCTGGTTCTATGGGCGCTGTCGTTCGCTGTTGGGCCCCTTCGCGATTACCGGAGATCCGCAGGCTACGTATTGCTGTCGATGCTCCTCGCCATGCTGATCGTCGGCGGCCTGAAAGCCGTTACCAACGTCGACTGCCCCTGGAACCTGGCGGGCTTCGGCGGCCACAACGCCTACTTCGCACTGTTTGCCGATCGCCCCGACGCGCTGAAGCGAGCGCAGTGTTTTCCGGGCGCCCATGCGTCGTCGGGCTTCGCGCTGTTCTGTTTCTATTTCGTATTCCGCGATCGCTCGCGCCGGCTGGCGCGCTGGATGCTGGCGGCGGCGATCGCCGTCGGCATCGCGTTCTCGATAGGACAGGAAGCACGCGGCGCGCATTTCCTCTCGCACGATCTCACCAGCGCAGCCATTGTCTGGTTCGTGCAGCTCGGACTGTACGCCTGGTTCATTCGCCGCACTCGCGCTTCGAGCTGATCGATGCCAGGCCGGTTGCGCGTTTTCCGCATCGCGTCTTGCGCCGCCATGACCAGCTTGATGACGGGCGGAAGCCCGGCGGCGCGCGCGACCGAAAGCATCGAGTTCGTGCAGGAGCATCTCGCGGAGATCGCGATGGACAATCGCTATGCCACCCTGCCGCTATGGTCGCAATCGAGCGCAGAAGCCGACGCCCACTGGCAGTTCGCCCCGCAAGTTGCATACGCGAAGACGCAGACCGGAGAGCTGACAATCGATGGGCCGATGATTTCAATGGGCGCGAGCCGACAGGTCGGCAACTGGAAGCTTACTGGCTTTGCATTCTTTGATGATTTGAACCTGAAGAGTGGCGTCGACCGCCGGCCGCTCGAAGTGGGATTCGCGAATGACGTGCCTCTCGCCTTGCCGGCGGCAGCCGAATTCACCGCCCTTTCGGGCTCAGCGCGGAGCTCAGGACTCGGTTTCGCCGTGCGCCATGCGAGTGACATGTGGCTGCTGCATTCCTGTGAGTGGACAGCGGGCGTGCTCTGGCACCACGTCGAGCTTCTCGACTATTCATTGAATTTCACAATTCTCGAAGGCCGCGATTCAGGTGCGACTGGCGTCGTCGACTACAGCGCTACCTACTCGCACATCGCGCCTTTCGCCGGCATCGCCTGGCCTCGCCAACACGGCAACTGGGCCTACACTCCGCATGTGCAGGCGGTGGTTCCGCTGCCGCGTCGGGGCGTCGAAGGCCATATCACCGGGCCGGGCTACGACATCGCGGGCGATACTGACAAGAATCGCGGGGACACACCGTTTGGCGATCCATCGGTGACGCTCGGACTCGATATCACCTACCGACCGTGGAACCTCACTGTCGATGTCGGCAGTGCCATATCGCAGGCACTGCTCGAGCCCGTCATTCACAAAGGGATCGAAAGCAACTGGCTGTTCTCGGCCAGCTGGAATTTCTAGCTCAGGCCGCCGCGCTCTCTTTCGGCGGCGGGCGCTGAAAGCCGCAGTCGAGGAACTCGAACGAGTCGATGTGCTCCGGTCTGCGCACCCGATACCCCTGAGCGTAGTCCACGCCAAGCTGGGTGACCGCCCGCAGTTTCGCCGTGGTGTCCACCTGTCCCGCGACCGTCTGCATGCCGAGCGTGTCGGCCATGTGCACAAGCCCGTTGATGAGCGCGCGCGAAACGATATCGTCAGATGCGCCATTCACCAGCGAGCCGTCGATTTTGAGGAAATCGGCGTTCACTTCTCGCAGGAAATCGAATCGGCCGGTGCCCGTGCCGGCATTGTCCACCGACACTTCGCAGCCGCGCTCGATGAGCGAACGCGCCAGCGCGATGAACTCCTGTGGCGCGATGCCGGCATCGAGCTCGGCGACTTCGAAACGCAGGGACTTGAGCGGCAATCCCGACTTGTCGAGACACTGCTCCAGGTAGTCGCGAAAGTCCGGACGCACGACCGACCTGCCGGAGAGATTCACCGAGAACACCGCGTTCGCGTCGGCCCATCGTTCGCGATTGCGCTGCATCCACACCAGCAACGCGCGGATGACCCATCGATCGATGGCCGGCATGCGGCCGTTGCGCTCCGCCGTGTCGAGAAATTCGTGCGACTCGAGCACGCCGGACTCCTGTGTCGGAAGCCTGATCAGCACCTCGACGATGAGAGGCTGGCCGTGCGTCGCCTCGTCGTCGCGCAGCGCGACGATGGGCTGAAGGTGCAGCGCGAATTCATCATCGCGCAGCGCTGCATCGATCAGCGAAAGCAGATGTTGCTCGCGTCCCAAAGCTTCGATATCGCAGGCGAGACCGTCGTCCGGCGCATTGCCGACAAACCGCAGCGCCGCGATGATCGTGGTGTCGGAAGTTTTGGACTCGGCGGGTGGCGCTTCGAGCACCTGCACTTCGTTCGGTAACTGGCGGATGGCCTTGGCCAGCACCGGCAACACCGGCGTGAGTTCCAGCACACGCATCGCGCGGTCCTCTTCGCAGGTGGTCAGTCCTGAGAATGCGATGAGCAACACACCTCGAAACTGCCCGCTTTCGAAGATTCCAAGGGCACAACGTGCGCGGGCGGTATCTGCGCTCTCCCACCACAGGCCGCAGCTTTGCCCGCGCACGTCATGCGGATCGTCGACTACCTCTTCGATCAGCGCGTAGTCTTCCGGGAGCAGGAAGTCACCACTCGACCAGAGCGCGAGCCCTGCGCTGTCGTGGATCGACAGGGAGAGTATTTCAGGCTGTCGGCGCATGAGGCCACGCGCCAGCGGCGCGAGCAGCGAAGCGGGAATTTCATGATTGGTCGGGTGCTGTGTCATAGGTGGCCCCAGAGTAAGGGCGCACGGAAACGGCATCGCCGTCGCAGCGAAGCGACGTGAGGTTCGGGCGACTGACGGGCGCCGAGGCGTGTTAGGTCAAATCAAGAATGGGGACACTCCCCATTTCCTAGCAAAAGGGGCCGGACCTCAGGGAAGTCCGGCCCCTTTTGCCCGAAGGGGAAATGGGGAGTGTCCCCATACTTCTTCAGTAAAGCGGTTTCTTCAGCTTCCACCGCTTGTGCGACCACGGCCAGTCCGCCGGTGCAGCGCGGATCTGTTCTTCCACCATGCGCGCATAACGGGCGGTGAATTCGCCGCTCGGCAGCTGCTCGCCGGCCGTGGCAATGCGCGCAAAATCCACCTCGTAGTGGCCACGCGCGGTGCGCCTGAGATTCGCGAAAAACGCCGGGCAACGCGTGGCGCGCGCGATTTCTTCCGGGCCGATGAAAAACGCGGAATCGCGGTTCAGGAATTTTACCCAGTGCTTGCGCTCAGGCGCCTTCGGCTCCTGGTCGGCGAGGATGGCAATCGTGCGCGGCGTGCCGCGCTGCTTGATGATGTCGCCTAACAACTCCTGCGCCGGGATCATGCGCGCACCGAACACGGAACGCAGCTTGCGCATCTCCGTCTCCGCCCAGCTGTCCATCAGCGGTTTGTAGGCGGCGTCCACCGGCACGCCGAGCTGCGACAGGCCGAGCAACAACCACTCCCAGTTGCACTGATGGGCGGCCAGCACGATGACGGGTTTACCGCGCGCGAATTCTTCGCGCACGGCCTGATCGTTCTTGAGCGTCACGCGGCGCGCGAGTTCACCGGGCGAGATGCGCAACGAGTGCACGACCTCCACGAACACGTCGGCGAAACCGCGGTAGTAGTCGCGGATCACCTGCTCGCGGGTTGCCGCATCCCATTCGGGGAATGACTTGGTGAGGTTGCCTTCCACCACGTGACGGCGATAGGGAATGACTCGCCAGGCGAGAAACGCCATGAAACGCGAAAAGGGATACCAGAGGGCGAGCGGGATGCGCGAGAACACGCGAATCCATATGGAACATTTCGGGCCTGGGCTGCTTGGCCCTTTCTGACTCACCGAGAGTTTTCCTGAAAGCTGGTGCCGGGGAGAGGAATCGAACCTCCGACCCACGCATTACGAATGCGTTGCTCTACCAACTGAGCTACCCCGGCCCGGGGGCGCGCATTCTAATTGCGCGGACAGAGCTAGGGAAGCTTCGGAATTTCGACGAGGGAATACCCCGAAAAGGCGTCTCATCCGGCCCTCGGGGCGGTCAGGCTTCGGTTCTGCGACGCAGTCGGATGATGAGGTCGATCCCGTCGACCTGCATGCCCGGCGGAGGCTCGGGCAGGCGCTGAAATTCCACATCGCGCAGGGCTACGTCCATGAGCGCGCCGGTGTCCATATCGTGGAAATGATAGTGGGCGTCGGTGTTCGAATCGAACCAGCAGCGATCGCTGCCCACGGACAACTGGCGGATGAGGCCGGAGGCCGCGAACAGGTTCAGCGTGTTGTAGATCGTGGCCTTCGAAACGCGCATTCCGGCACTGCGCAGCCCGGCCAGGACCTGCTCGGCGGAAAGGTGCTGGGGGCGCCCGAGAAGCAAAGACGCAATCCGCAACCGTTGCGCGGTGGGTCTGACGCCGTGACTCAGAAGCCGCTGGTTGAGGTTCTCGACTAAGCCCGGATCGAGGTCCGACATTGGCATGGGCGCAAGTATACGCGCCGAAACGGGGCCAGCAATGCGAAACCCCTCAAATGCACGCGTTTTGCGGGCTGTCCCGTATGCCCGGGTGCCACACAATTTCCGCCATGCGGAACATTGCGGGAGTCACTCTCATTGAGATGGTATTCGGCCTTGCCATCGTGGCCATCCTGGCAGGTTTGGCCACGCCCGGCTTTCACCAGAGCCTGCGGGCTTCGGCAGTTCGCGCCGCCACGTACGAGCTGCTGGCGGGTCTGCAGCAGGCCCGCGGCAGTTCCATCGTCGAGTCGCAGCCCGGCATGCTGTGTCCCAGCGACTCAGCAGGAAACTGTCTGCCCGCCGCCACCGCCGGTGCGTTCTGGCGCTGGTCAATCGACGCGCCGGGACACGCGCCCGAGCTCGACGCGCGCGCCCTGCCCGAGGGAGTCGTGGCGCGGTCGTCGCGCTCGCCCATTCGTTTCTCGCCGAATGCGATGAGCGCCAGCAACGCCACCCTAACTATCTGCGACCTGCAGGCAATCGCGGCGCCGCGCGCCATCGTCATCAACGTGAGCGGCCGCGTTCGAATTTCTGCGGCGGCGGAAGCGGCATGCCGCTGATTCGGCGGCCACTCCTCGCCCGCGGCTTCTCGATGCTCGAGGTCCTGCTTGCGCTCGTCGTGATGTCGGTGGGCTTGCTCGGCGCAGCGGCCATGCTTCTCGATAGCCTCCGCGCGCACGGCAGCGCGTTGCGTCGGATAGGCGCCACGCAACTCGCGCGCGACATGGCCGATCGCATTCGCGCCAATCCGCGCGCGCGTGCGGTCTATGACTCGCGCAGCGCGCTACCCGTTGTCGTGGACTGTGCAGGGCCCAGCGGCTGCGACGCGACGCAGCTGGCTGCCCTGGATCGCGCCCATTTCGAATCCGCCGCGCGCTCGTTGTTTGCACACCAGGAGTACACCGCGAGTGTGGAATTCGCGCCCGCCATCGGCCCCGCCGTACCCGACCGCTACGTGATCTCCCTTCGCTGGCGCGATGCCGCGGAAGAAACCGACGCCGTGGCAATACAGGTGCTGGCGCAGTTGCCGGTGGCGGGCTGAGCCGTGCGTGCCGGGCGAGCGCGCGGCTTCCATCTGCCCGAGCTCATGATCGCACTCGCACTCGGGCTGGTGTTGTTAGGTGCCTTCCTGACGGTGCTTCAGCGCTGTCGGGCCAGTTTCGTGGCCAGTGAAAGCCTGGCGCGTCTTCAGGATGGCGCGCGGCACGCGCTGTCGGTGCTCGTGCCCGACATTGAACACGCCGGGTTCTATGGGTTTACCAGCGCCGCGCTGGCAACCATTGCCGGACCACTGCCCGCAGGCGCAGGCGACTGCGGAAGCGGCTTTGCCGTGAATCTTGTCGTGCCGGTGCAGGGTTCCGACAACTCGTTTGCGCTGGGCAGCGACGCGCGCGATTGCGCACCCACTTCCACTTCGGGCGGAGCACACAGTGGCAGTGACACATTTACTCTGCGCCATGCGTCACAGGACGGCGTCGCGCCGCACGCCGGCAGACTGCAGTTGTATTCCCAGGCGCTCGCCACTGTGGGCCCCCTGCTGCTGTTCTCCGACGGACGGGCGCCCGGGCCGGTCGATGCCAACCACGTGGTGCGGGATCTCGAAGTGCGCAGTTACTACGTCGCCAACAATTCGGTGGAGCGCCCGGGATGGCCTGCACTGCGCGTGAAGGCCCTGACCGAAGCCGCCGGCGCCGCTCAGTTTCGCGACGAGGAGGTCCTGACGGGTGTGGAAGATCTGCAGGTCGAATTCGGTGTCGCGCGCGCAGACAGCGGTAGTGCACGAGTGCACTACGTCGCGCCGGGAGTTGCGCTTGCGCCCGGCGATCGAATCGTCGCCGTGCGTCTGTGGCTGCGCATCCGCTCCGATGTCACCGAGCCCGGGTTCCAGGACGACACCGCGTTGAGTTACGCCAACGTGCACTTCGTGCCCTCGCCCACGGAAGCCCGGCATCGCCGGATATTGATCGAGCGCACGGTCGCTTTGCGGAATCTGACGCCATGAGGCTTGCGCATCAGCGCGGCACCACGCTGATCGTCGGCCTGTTGCTGCTCACCGTGGTCATGCTGTTAGGACTTGCCGGAGCCGACTCCGCGAACATCGAGCGGCATCTGGCGCGCAACGAACAGTTTCGCGAGAATGCCGCGTCCGCCGCCAGCGCCGGCATCGAGTACGCCATCAGCCGAATCGTGAGCAGTCCTCCTCCTGACAGCGACATCGCGCCTTACAGCGCGGCGGCATCCCTGCCCGGCTCGATCGATCGTTTCGAGACCGTCACGCGTTTCGTAGGATTCGAAACCGCCCTGCCCGAGGCCGGCGGGTTGAGCCTCGACGGTGCGCATTTCGAAATCACCAGCACCGGGTACTCCGCGGGCCGCGCAGTCGACCGGCAGCGTGCTGGCGTCATGCTCGTGGTGCCCGCGCCCATGCCCACCGTGGCGCGCGAGTGCGCACCCGCAGTCGCCGACGTTCCCTGCTTCGAAGCGGGCGACCTCGTGCGCCTTTCGTGGCAACGCATCCCATCGCCCTGAAGACCATGCGACCGCGACACCGTCACTCATCAATTCCGCGGGGCTTCACGCTGACCGAGATCGTAACGGCGCTCGTGGCGGTCTCGGTGCTGGCGGCGATCGCAGTGGTCATGTGGCGATCGCACGCGCTGCGAGAACGTCGCGGCGACGCTGTCCAGGCGCTGCTCGCACTGCAGGCCGCACAAGACCAGTACTTTGGCCAGCACGCTCGATACGCGAGCGAAACTCAGCTTGCGGCCGAGCCACCGGCAGGCCTCGGCATCAGCCCAAAATCCAGGCTTGGCTACTACGCGATCACCGTGCGCAACAGCGAAGACAATCTGGGTTATTGGGCCACGGCGAAGGTAATCGCGAGCGCTGAAGCGACGCAGGATCTGCGCTGTGTGGAGATGCGCATCGACCAGAACGGTCGGCGATTCGCAATCGATGCTGCCGGCGAGGACCGCAGCGCCGACTGCTGGCACTAACTAGAAATGGGGACATTCCTCATTTTCTTGTAACAATCGCGTGTCCGCGAACGTGCAAATCCAGAGAGGATTGTTACAGGAAAATGAGGAATGTCCCCATTTCTAGCTCCGCGGTTGCGCGCCCCGTAGCGCTCGCGGCAGCGAGAACACCACGTGTTCATCGCGCCCCACGAGCTCCTGCGCCGTGGCGCCGCCCCACTCGCGTAATCGCGCGACAACCTGCTGCACCAGCTCTTCGGGCGCTGACGCCCCGGCGGTGACGCCGACGGCATTCTTGCCCTCGAACCACTCGCGCTGCAGAAACGACGCGTCGTCGATGAGATATCCGGGCCGGCCGGCGCGTTCGGCCAGCTCTCGCAGCCGGTTGGAATTGGAACTGGTGATCGAGCCGACCACGACCAGCACGTCGCAGTTGGCGATGAGCTCTTTCACGGCATCCTGGCGGTTCTGCGTGGCATAGCAGATGTCCTCGCGCCGCGGACTGGCGAGCGTCGGGAACCGCTCGCGCAAGGCGTTCACGATGGCGGCGGTGTCGTCCACCGACAGCGTGGTCTGCGTCACGAAGGCCAGTTTTTCCGGGTTGCGAACCGCAAGCTTCGCGGCCTGTTCGACGTTCTCGATGAGATGCATGTGCCCGCCATGCGCGGTATCGAAGCGCCCCATGGTGCCCTCCACCTCCGGATGTCCCGCGTGGCCGATGAGCACCACGTCGCGGCCCTCACGTGCATACCGCGCCACTTCCATGTGCACCTTGGTCACCAGCGGACAGGTGGCATCGAACACCGTGAGACCGCGTCGTTCGGCTTCGTGTTCCACCGCGGCCGGGACCCCATGCGCGGAGAAGATGACGGTGGCGCCGTCGGGTACCTGGTCGAGCTCATCGACGAACACAGCGCCGAGCTGGCGCAGGCGTTCGACCACGTGCACGTTGTGCACCACCTCGTGCCGCACGTAGATAGGCGCGCCAAACATGCCGATGGCGCGCTCGACGATGTCGATGGCGCGATCGACGCCGGCGCAGAAGCCACGGGGATTGGCGAGCAGGATCTTCATGCGGTGCGGCGCCTGCGGCCCTCCAGCAGCGAATCGATGATCACAAGAACAGCGCCGATGCTGATGGCGGCGTCCGCGACATTGAACGCGGCGAAGTAGTGCGCGCCCCAGTGTGCGTGCACGAAGTCGACCACGTAGCCGTGCTCGACGCGATCGATCACGTTGCCGATGGCGCCGCCCAGGATCAACGCGAGCCCGAAGGCCAGCAACCCCTGCGTCGCCAGCGCCAGCCGTCGCAGCCAGAACACCAGCGCGATGGACACGCCCACTGCGAGCAGCGAGAACGCCCAGCGTTGCCAGCCGCCCGCGTCCGCCAGAAAACTGAACGCGGCGCCGGTGTTGTGGGCGCGGACGATGTCGAGGATCGGCAGCACGACGAAGCTGTCACCCAGCACCATGGTGCGCTCGATCCACAACTTGCTGAGCTGATCGACCACGATCACCAGCAACGAGATCCACAACCAGCGGATTCCGCTGGCGCCGATCGATACTGTCGCGGTTGCGTTCATGCGAAGGTCCGAGATTCGCCCGGTCCGGTGACATTGTCCACGCACCGGCCACAGATCGTCGGATGCTCCGGATTCGAGCCGACTTCGGGACGGTGATGCCAGCATCGCTCGCATTTGGGTGCGGTGCTTGCCTGCACACGAATCCAAACGCCGCCGTCCTTCGCGATCTCGGCCACCTTGATGGCGCCCACCGGCGGGCCCGCGGCATTGCTGACGCGCTTCACCTGCGCGTTCGACACGATGAGCAGGAATCGCAATTCTTCGCCGAGCGCCTTGAGCTTCTCGAGATGCTCGTCCTTGCTGAATACTTCGACTTCGGCATCGAGCGAACCGCCGACGGTGCCTTCGACGCGAAGCTTTTCGAGTTCCAGCGCCACCGCCGCTTTCAGCGCGATGAACATGTTCCAGTCGAGCGCATCTTCTGAGACCTTGGGCAACACATGCCAGGTCTCGAGGAACACGGATTCCCCGCGCTTGCCCGGCATGAAGCCCCAGATCTCCTCGCTCGTGTAGCTCAGGATCGGAGCTAACCACCGCACCATGCTCTCGGCGATGTGGAACAGCGCGGTTTGCGCCGAACGGCGTGCGACGCTCTTTTTCGGCGTGGTGTACAGCCGGTCCTTGAGCAGATCGAGATAGAAGCCGCCCAGATCCACCACGCAGAAGTTGTGGATCTTCTGGTAGATCAGGTGGTATTCGTACTTGCGATAGGCCTCGGCGATTTCCTCGTGCAACGCGGCGGTGCGCGCCAGCGCCCAACGATCGATCGCTACCATCTGCTCCACCGGAAGAACATCGGCCGCCGGATCGAAGCCCGCGAGGTTGCCTAACAGGAAGCGCACGGTGTTGCGCATGCGCCGATACGAATCGGAGATGCGCTTCAGGATTTCGTCAGAGACGCCCATTTCGTTGGCGTAGTCGGTGGCCGCGATCCACAGGCGCATGACATCGGCGCCGAGCGACGACATCACCTTCTGCGGCAGGATCACGTTGCCCAACGACTTGGACATCTTGCGGCCCTTGTCGTCCACGGTGAATCCGTGCGTGAGCACGCCCTTGTAGGGCGCGCGCGCATACAGCGCCTCGGACATCAGCAGCGAAGAATGGAACCAGCCGCGATGCTGGTCTGAACCTTCGAGGTACAGATCGACGGGCGGCTTCACATCGTCGGGATGCGTGTGATGCACGCACTCGTGCGTGAGACCCGAATCGGCCCACACGTCCATGACGTCGGTGACCTTTTCGTAGGTCGTCGGCGTCATCGCCCAGCAACTCGCGCGCATCCAGCTCGAACCACGCTTCGATGCTGTCCTTCTCGACCCGCTTGGCGACTTCTTCGAGCAACTCCTGCGTGCGCGGATGCAGCTCCTGCGTCTGCTTGTGCACGAACAATGCGATGGGCACGCCCCAGGTGCGCTGGCGCGACAGGCACCAGTCGGGACGCTTCTCGATCATGTTGAAGATGCGCTGCTCGCCCCACTCGGGCGTCCACTGCACTTTCTTGATGTCGCGCAGCGCGTTCGCGCGCAAGCCCTTCTGGTCCATGCTGATGAACCATTGCGGCGTGGCGCGGAAGATCACCGGCGTCTTGTGGCGCCAGCAATGCGGATAGCTGTGCTTGATCTGCTCGTGCTTGAGCAGCCGGCCGCGCGATTCGAGCTCCTTGATGAGCGCTTCGCCGCCTTCGTCCACCTTCATGCCGGCGACGAATGGCGTGCCTTCGCGGAACCGGCCGTCACCCATCACCGGGTTGTCGACCGGCAGGCTGTATTTCTGGCCGATCACGAAGTCGTCCTGGCCATGCGCGGGCGCAGTGTGCACGGCGCCGGTGCCCGCTTCGAGCGTCACGTGTTCGCCGACGATCACGGGCACGTGCTTGTCGAGGAACGGATGCGCGAGCTGCAGATGCTCGAGCGCGGCACCCTCGAACTGCACCAGCACCTGACCCTTGCCGAGGCCGTAACGCGCCAGGCAGGCATCCAGCAGCTCGTTGGCGAGTACTAACAACTCGGACTTGCCGTTGCGCGACACCCAGAGCAGCACGTATTCGATCTTGGGCCCGAGGCTCACTGCTTCGTTGGCCGGCAGCGTCCAGGGCGTGGTGGTCCAGATCGGGATCGAGACCGGAAACGCGCCGAGCACGTCGGGCTTCACCCCCACACGCCGCGCCAACTCGCCGTTGTCGACAACGCGGAATTCCACGTCGACCGCGGGAGACGTCTTGTCCTCGTACTCCACCTCGGCCTCGGCCAGCGCCGAACGGCAGTCGAGGCACCAGTGCACGGGCTTGGCACCCTTATATAAGTGTCCGTTGCGGATGATGTGGCCCAGCGCGCGGATCTGCTGGCCTTCGAAACGCGGATCCATGGTCAGGTAAGGGCGATTCCAGTCGCCGAGCACGCCGAAGCGCTTGAACTCACTTCGCTGCAGCTCCACCTGCTCCTGCGCGAACTTGCGGCAGGCGGCGCGGAAGTCCTTGGCGTTGATCTTGGCGCCGACGCGGCCGTGCTTCTTCTCGACCGCGTGTTCGATGGGAAGGCCGTGGCAGTCCCAGCCCGGCACATACGGCGAGTCGAAGCCGTCGAGCGTGTGCGACTTGACCACGATGTCCTTGAGCACCTTGTTCACCGCGTGCCCGAGATGCAGCGCGCCATTGGCGTACGGCGGGCCGTCGTGCAGCACGAACCGCGGGCGGCCGCGCGCAATCGAGCGCAGCTTGCCGTACAGATCGTTCTCTTCCCATTTCGCGAGCTGCTTCGGCTCGCGCTGAGCGAGATCGGCCTTCATCGGAAAGCCGGTCTCGGGGAGGTTGATGGTGTGTTTGTAGTCCGCCAAGCGTCTCGTTCCTTCTAACTATGTACGAGAAGTTCTCGCGCCTTCAGTGCATCGCTGCGCATGTGCTGCACCAGCGTATCGAGGCTGTCGAACTTCTCCTCGTCGCGGATCTTCGCGACGAACTCCACTTCCAGCTCGCGGTTGTACAGCCAGCCGGAAAAATCGAATACATGCACTTCGAGCAGCGGCTCGACTCCGTCCACCGTGGGACGGAACCCCAGGCTCGCAACCGCGTCGCGGGCGAGATTACCGTCTATGCCGCGAACGCGCACCGCGTACACCCCGGTGAATGGCAGCTTGTGGCGCCGCATGCGGATATTCGCCGTGGGAAACCCCAGCCGGCGGCCGAGTTTCTCGCCGGCGACGACGCGCCCGCGCATCGAAAAGGCGCGACCTAACAAATCGCGTGCCGCCCGAAAATCCCCGCTCGCAAGCGCCTTGCGCACGCCGCTCGAACTCACGCGGACGTCATCGACGCACACCGACGGCACCAGCTCGAGCGCGAATCGTCCGGCGTCGGCCGCGGCCTGCAACAGCGCCACGCTGCCTGCGCCACCGCGCCCGAAGCGAAAGTCCTGCCCCACCACCACCGCCGAGGCGGCAAAGCGCTCCGCCAGCAGATCGACGAACTGCTCGCCCGTGAGTTGCCGCAGCTTCTCGTTGAAGGCCAGCACGCATACGGCTGTGAGGTCCGAATGAGACAGCACGGCCCAGCGCTCGCGCAGATCCGTGAGCCGGGCCGGCGGATCCTGGGGAGGCGTTGCACGCGCCATCAGGTATTCGCGTGGCAGCGGCTCGAAGGTGAGCATGATCGCAGGTCCACCCGCATGCGCTGCCAGCGCGCAGGTCCGCGCGATCAATGCGCCATGCCCCAGGTGAATGCCATCGAAGCTGCCGACCGTGATGGCGGCTCCCCGATGATGGGGCTTGAGGCCCTGGATTCCACGTATGAATTCCATGGTTTCAGCTGGTGGCGCTGCGCATGTGGCGCAGGCGCATTCCGGAGAGGAACAAGGCGGCGAAGTAAGCAGCAGCGCCCGCAGTCACGCACAGGGCGAGGCGCGCGGCGCGTTCCAGCGGGGACGCCGCCAGCCACCCGGAAATGTCGCCGCCCAGCCAGATCAGCAGCGCCGCCATCACCGCGTTGGCAAACACGATGCGCGCCAGCAGCACTCCCCAACCGGGCCGCGGCTGGTAGACGCCCGCACGCACCAGGCCACGCCACAACAACGTGGTGTTGATGGCAGCGGCGATACAAGTGGAGGTGGCGATCAGGATGTGGGGGTATGGAAAGCCGAAATGCGCAGCCGGCAAGACGACGAGCACGTTCAACGCCATGTTGCAGCCGAGCGCGATGAGTCCAACGCGCACCGGCGTGCGCGTGTCCTGGCGTGCGAAATACCCTGGCGCCAGCACTTTCACCAGGCTGAAACCCAACAGGCCCCACGAGTACGCCATGAGCGCGTAACTCGCCATCTGCACGTCGCGCGGCAGGAACGCGCCGTAGCCGAAGGTGGTGGCGGTCAAGGGACCTGCGAACACCAGCATGGCAACCGCGGCCGGTGACACCAGCACGATTACGAGTTTCAGCGCCCAGTCGAGCGTGGCGGTGAAATGCTCTTTCGACTCGCCGGCGTGATGGCGCGACAGTCCCGGAAGGATCACTGTCGCCAGCGCGATGCTGAACACGCCCAGCGGAAATTCCATGAGCCGGTCCGCGTAGTACAGCCAGGAGACGCTGCCGGTGATGAGGAAGGTCGCAATCTGCGTGTCGAGCAGCAGACTGACCTGCGCTACCGACGAACCGAACACACCGGGCAGCATCAGCTTGCCGATGCGCCGCACGCCTTCGGCGGCCGGGCGCCATCGCGGCCAGCGGAACAGACCGAGGCGCATCACCGCGGGCACCTGGAAACCCAGCTGCAACAGACCGCTGACGAACACGCCCATGGCCAGCGCCACGCCGGGATTCTCCGTGTGCGGGGCGATCCACAACGCCACGATGATCATGACCACGTTCATGATCACCTGCGTGTATGCGGGCAGCGCGAATTTGCCGTAGCTGTTGAGAACGCCGGAGAACAGCGCGCTCAGTGAGATGAAGAACAGGTACGGGAACGTCCAGCGCAGCATCGACGTCGCCAGGTGCCACTTGTCTGGTTCGTTGTGCCAGCTCGGCGCAAACGCCAGGATGATGAGCGGCGCAGCGATGACCCCTAACAAGGTAATGAAGAACAGGACAACGCCGAAGGTGCCCGCGACCGAATCCACGAGCTCGCGCGCCTCGTCCTTCGAGCGTTTCGTCTTGAATTCGCTGATGACGGGAACGAAGGCCTGCGAGAACGAGCCCTCGGCGAAAAGGCGGCGCAGGAAGTTCGGGATCTTGAACGCCACGAGCCAGGCGTCCATGAAGGCGCTGGCGCCAAAGGCCTGCGCGTAAATCATCTCGCGGGCCAGGCCGGTGATACGCGACACCAAAGTCGCCGCGCCGGTTACGGCGGTGCTCTTGAAAATCGCTCCACTCACCCTGCAAGCACCCGAAAAATAAAGGAAAAGCGCAACAAGCCGCGCACTATACCGGACTCCTTCACCTTATCGGGGCAAAGCGTTGACAAGGTAGGGGTCGGTCATCACACTACGCGGCCTCAAAACGACCCCAGATTTCCGGAGATCCCTTCGTGGCGAATACCAAGTCGGCAGAAAAAGCCGCCCGTCGAGCTGAAACCAACCGCAATCGCAACGTGGCGCTCCGCTCACGCATGCGTTCGGCGCTGCGCAAGGTGGTCGACGCTGTGGCTGCCGGCAACAAGACCGACGCCTCGGCTGCCCTGAAGGACGCCCAGCCGGTCATCGACTCGCTGGTGAACAAGAACGTCATTCATCGCAACAAGGCCGCGCGCCACAAGAGCGCCCTGTCGGCCCGCATCAAGGCGATGCCGGCTTCGAAGTAAATCGAGCAGAACAAGACTTCGCGGCACCCCTCCTTCAAGAGAGTGGGCGCGGAGCACGAGACGCCGGCTAACGCCGGCTTTTTCGTTTCTGTGGGCGGGATTTCTTGCGCGGCGCGGACTTCGCAGTCTTGCGCTTCGGACGCTTCGGCGTCGACTTCCTGGCGGCAGGCTTCTTTCGCCTTGCCTTCGCCTTAGCCTTTTTCTTAGGCGCAGCCGCGCGCTTCTTCGCCGCGGGTGCCTTCGGCGGTTTCGGCTCGCGGATGGCGGGCAACGGCAGGTTGCCCTGCGCCGGCGCCTCCGACGGTCTCCAGAAAACGCATCACGGCTTCGGTGAGATCGCGCGTACCCGCATGCGTGGCGCCCGAAATCAGGAATGCCGGGCCGCGGTACTTCAGCGCCACTGCGATCGACACGGCCTTGGCCACGGCTTCTTCCGGCGGCAGCAGATCGCTCTTGTTCAGCACCAGCCAGCGCGGCTTGGCGAGCAGGTCTTCGCTGAACTTGCCGAGCTCGCCGACGATGGAGATCGCGTCGCGCACCGGATCCGCTGACGGGTCGGTGGGCGCAATGTCCACGAGGTGCAGCAGCACGCGCGTGCGCTGCAGGTGCTTGAGGAAGCGGATGCCGAGGCCGGCACCGTCGGCCGCGCCCTCGATGAGACCCGGAATGTCGGCCATGACGAAGCTGCGCTGATCGCTGACCGAGATGACGCCGAGATTCGGATAAAGCGTCGTGAACGGATAGTCGGCGATCTTGGGACGCGCGGCGGAAACCGCGCTGATCAGCGTCGACTTGCCGGCGTTCGGCAGGCCTAACAAGCCCACGTCGGCGATCACCTTGAGCTCGAGCTCGAGCGCACGTTGCTCGCCCGGAAGGCCGGGCCCAAATTGGCGCGGCGAGCGATTCTTGCTGGACTTGAATTTCTGATTGCCGTAGCCGCCCTTGCCGCCGCGCGCCACCAGCAGTTCCATATCCGCCTGCGCCAGGTCACCGAGCACTTCGCCGGTTTCGGTGTCGCGCACGATCGTGCCGACCGGGACCATCACCAGGGTGTCTTTGCCGCCGCGGCCGCTCATGTCGCGGCCGCCGCCCGGCTCGCCATTCTCGGCACGGAACGTGCGTTCGACGCGGAAATCGACCAGCGTGTTGATGCCCTCGCGCGCGCGGAATGTGACGCTGCCGCCGTGGCCGCCGTCGCCACCATCCGGACCGCCGAAGGGCACGAACTTCTCGCGCCGGAAACTCACGCAGCCGCGGCCGCCGTTGCCGGCTTGTACTTTTACGCGCGCTTCATCGACGAATTTCATGGATTTGGTGCCCCAACAAAAAACCCGGCTGCGTGCCGGGTTTTCAGATCGCGAATCGCGACTTCGAATTACTCGGCGTCGACGCTCACGAAGGTGTGCTTCTCGGCACCCTTCTTCGCAGAACTTCACGCGGCCCGGCTTGAGGGCGAACAGCGTGTGATCGGTGCCGATGCCGACGTTCGTGCCCGCGCGCATCGTGGTGCCGCGCTGGCGGACCAGGATGTTGCCGGCGAGCACGGCTTCACCGCCGAACTTCTTCACGCCGAGACGTTTGCTGTGCGATTCGCGGCCGTTACGAGTACTGCCGCCTGCCTTTTTATGTGCCATGTGAGCCTAGCTCCAACTATCTATTGAGGCTGCAGCGCTCAGGCGCTGATGCCGGTGATCTTGACCTGCGTGAACTGCTGGCGATGCGTGCCCTGGCGCAGGTAGTGCTTGCGGCGACGGAACTTCACGATGACTTTCTTCTCGCCCTTGCCGTGCTTCTCGACGGTGGCCGTGACCTTGCCGCCCTTGAGCAGCGGAGCGCCAACCTTGATGCTGTCGCCGTCGCCGATGAGCAGGACTTCGCCGAACTCAACCGTGGCGCCGGGCTCTGCGTCGAGCTTCTCCACCTTGAGGATGGTGCCGTTCTCGACCCGATACTGTTTGCCGCCCGTGGCGATGACCGCGTACATCTTGATTGCTCCGGAAAACCTTTCGAAACCAAAGCCTTAAGCCCTGTGCCATTTCGAAGGGAGGCGCATTCTACGTATGCGTTGAAAGCCGGTCAAACCATAAATAAACCACTAGAATCAACGCCCTGAATGAGCTCCAAAGTCACCACGCTGCCCACCGGCCGGTCTGGCCCCCGTGCCGTCGATACCCCGGCCATGTCCCTCGAGGAGATCCGGACGCTGGTTCGCACCGATCTCGCCGGTGTAGACGCCATGATCCGGGCACGGCTCAAGAGTGCCGTGCCCCTGGTCGACCAGGTCGCCGAACACATCATTGGTGGTGGCGGAAAACGGCTGCGCCCCCTGCTCTGCGTGCTCGCCGGCCGCGCCTGCGGCATCGAAAACGAGAAGCACATCGAAGCCGCGGCCTTCATCGAGTTCGTACACACCGCCACGCTGCTGCACGACGACGTGGTCGACGGCTCCATGAAACGCCGCGGCCGCGCCACGGCTAACAACATCTTCGGCAACCAGGCGAGCGTGCTGGTGGGCGACTTCGTGTACTCGCGCGCCTTCCAGATGATGGCCACCGTCGGGTCGCAGCGGGTCATGGAGATCATGGCCGATGCGACCAACGTGATCGCCGAGGGCGAAGTGCTGCAGCTCATGAATGCGCACGATCCCGACACCACCGAGCAGCGTTATCTCGAAGTGATCTATCGCAAGACCGGCCGCCTGTTCGAAGCCGGCGCGGAAGTCGCGGCGGTGCTCGCGGGCGCGCCGGTGGCGCAGCAGGCGGCGCTCGCGCGCTACGGCAAACATCTCGGCACCGCTTATCAGCTCGTCGACGATGCACTCGACTACAAGTCTGACCCTGCGACGCGCGGCAAGAATCTCGGCGACGATCTCGCCGAAGGGAAACCCACGCTGCCGTTGCTGCATGCGCTGCGGCACGGCAACGACGAACAACGCGCGCTCATTCGTCTCGCCATCGAACAAGGTGGGCTCGCGCAGCTCGGGCCTATTGTTGAAGCCATCGAGGCCACCGGCGGTCTCGACTACGCCGCGAGCTTTGCGCAGCGTGAAACCGCGCAGGCGTTGGCCGCGCTGGAAGCATTGCCCGACACACCGTATTCGCGTGCGCTGGCCGCACTGGCGCGCTTCGCGCAGGAACGCACTTCGTAGCCGATCAGTAGACGAAGAAGTTTCCTGTCCAGGGCTTCGAGTCGGCGTAACTCGCAAGGCGCGCCTGCGAATCCGTGAGATCCCATCCGAGCTTCCGCGCCTTCTGCAGCGCCTGCTTCTGGTCCAGTTGCGCCTCCGCGTATTCACCCATCATCGCCTTCGCTGCCGCGCGGATTTCGAAAAAGGTGGGATCGGAATCGACCTCTTCCTTCACCTGCGCGAGCAATTCGAGCGCGCGTTTGGGATCACGTCGTGAAGCGTCCGGCCCCGCGGCGAGCAGGGCAGCGAGACGGAATTTTCCTTCGGGATGACCGGACTGCGGCCGCTTTTTCCAGCAGATCCTGCGCCTTGCCAAAATCCTCGCGCGAGTTGGTGCGGAGCAGATGAAAGGCGAGCGCGGCCTGCGCATTGGCCAGGCCAGCGTCGGCAGCCATCTGCAGCCAGACGCGACCTTTGGCCTGGTTTTTCTCGGGTCCGGAGGATAGTGCTTGCAGGCCAATCAGGTATTGCGCGGCAGAAATTCCGGCTTGCGCTGCCTTGAGCGTCCAGTTGGTGACGGGCACCTGGTCGTTCACTGCCGGTCCCATCTCGAGCAGGAACGCGTAGGTCAGTTGCGAACTCGGATCGCCGGCCTCTGCCTTCGTCCTCACCTCTGCAATCATCTTTTCCTGTTCACGCGTCGCGGCGCCCATTCCTGCGCCAACCGCAAACCTCACTTTGAAGCGGACGGTGCACGCAACCGCCACACCATTCTCTTTCGGCGGCTCATAAGTGCTGGCGAATGCAACTTGCCGTCCCGCCTCGTCAAACAGGTTTGCAGGCAACGAATACCAGACGCGCGCAGTGCGCGCCCGGCCATCGTGCGCGACTGTCACTTCCACCAATACCGTGCCGGAAATCCCCTGGCGCTTCGCTTCCGACGGAAAGAAGTTGTCGGGGTTCGCGACGGAGCGCATTTTGCAGTACGTCGGATTCACCGAAGCCGCAGTGATCTGCGGCAGCAGGCGTTCCTCTAGCGCGGACTTTCCGAATTGCGCCTGGACTTCGGCGATCCGCGCACGCGCGGCGGGATTCAGGTGCGGCTCGAGCTGCGTGACGATGCCTTTCGCGGCTTCGCCTCCACCATTTTCCAGCGCAATGGCAGCCCACGCGTAGCCGAGCACGTTGTCTCGCTTCACGCCTTCGCCATTGATGTACATCACGGCAATATTTTCCTGGGCTTCCGCATGGCCCAGCTCTGCAATCTCGCGATACAACGCGAACGCGCGCGCAAAGTCCTGCTTTTGGGCGGCTTCGGATGCTGCATACCAATCAGCCCGACACGTCAGCGGCATCAACGCCGCAATGATCACGCACGCGCAAGCCCGTAGCCCGTTGTTCTTCATTTGCTTCCCTCGTTCGCGCCGCGCGCGAGGCGCGGTCTGATTCTCATCGCCGGCCGCTCGCTGTAGGTCAGCGCGCGCCACACCCATTCTGCCGGTCCGTAAGCAAAATGGCTCAACCACCAGCGGCTCGCGATCACCTGCAGCGCAAAGAACGCCACGACGATTCCCGCGACCGCGCTGGTCCCGATCTTGCCGGCCAGCGCCAGACCGGGTCCCACTCCAAACAGGACAAAGCCGATCACCAGGCTCTGGGTCAGATAGTTAGTTAGCGCCATGCGACCCACGGCAGCGAACGGCGTCAGCAACACACGGCCTCGCCCGCCTTCGAACGCCACTACCAGCGCCGCCACGTAGCCAGTCGCAAGCACTGGCACCGCAAACAGGTGCAGACATTCGCCGAAAAACTCGCGGTGTTCCCAGTCTGGCACCCATGAGGCCTCCGACAGCATGACCGCCGCCGCTTCGGCGACCAACCCAATCGGCAGACACCACGCGCGCACGCGCCGCCATCCCGGCAGGAATTCGCGGGCGCGCTCGATCCAGTGGTGCCGCCCGACCCAGGCGCCGATGAGGAAGCGGCCAAGCGCGTAGGCGAGCCAGCCGAAAATCATGCCGCTCGCGAGATAGTCGACGACCACCCACTCGAAGATGTTGCCGACCAGTCCAAAGTAGTCGCCGCTCTCGGAGATCTGCTGCCGCAACAAGATGTCGGCGTCCGCATAACCGCCGGGCAAGCCGGTCCAACTGAATCCCGGGACGAACTCCGCGAGAGTCTTCTGTGCCGTGCGTCCCACCAGTCCGAGGATGATGCCGATGGCGAGCAGATCCCGGTTCGAGAGCCGGCGTAGCGGCAGCAGGATGAAACCTGCCAGCGCGTAGAGATGCAGGATGTCCCAGGTCCACACAAAGATCAGATGCACGCAGCCGATGCACAGCAGGACCGTGAGCCGCCGTTTGTACAAGGCCTCGAAGTCCGCGCCGCGGAACTGCAGGCGCTGCATCTGCAGGTAGAACCCGAGACCGAACAGGAACGCGAAAATCGTGTTCGCCTTGTCGGCCACCAGCCAGCGCAACACATCTAATAGAGCGAAGTCATAGGCAGCTGTCGGGAGACTGAGCAGTTGCTGTTCGGTGGCCATGATGGGCGTGCCGGCAAACGGCGCCATGTTCATGAGAAACACACCGAACAGTGCCACCCCGCGCAGCACGTCCATGACTTCGACGCGGTCGCTTAAGGCCACCGGTGCGTGGCCTTGTGTCCGTTCGCCGCTCAATCCGGCGCCTCAGAATTCGGGGCGAGGCAAAGCCAGACCCCGATCAGGGCGGAAAAGCCCGGTTTACTCATTATTCTTGTGCCCCTCCCGCTGCCGGATCCTACAGCGGAGGTCCACAGAGGGCTTCATTTGAATGCCAGCAGGGGCTTGAGTAGACTGCGCGCCCCGCAATCGCGGGTTCCCAAAAATCGGGGTGTAGCTCAGCCTGGTAGAGCACTACGTTCGGGACGTAGGAGTCGAAGGTTCAAATCCTTTCACCCCGACCAATTCAAATTTCCTGCAACCAACGATTGCTGCCTGATTCTTACAGGCGCTGACAGAACTAACCACGTGTCGCGCCGGCTTCAATGCCTGGTGATAATGCCGCACGAGCAAGGATTCATTTCGCGTTATCGATTCGCAAGGCACGACCCGGGGTCAAAAGATGCATGGAACTGCACCAAGGAACTTACGAGCGGTTTTGTTCGCGTCCTGCATCGCCCTCGTTTCTTGTGGGGGCGGTGGCGGGGGGATGATCCCAACGATCCAGCCAGGCCTACCCAGAGGTTCTACCCGGCGGGAACCACGGTGCCAATGACCGGCCCCGACGTAGACGGCGCAACCCGCTTCGACCAGATCATGACCGGTATTCTGAGGGACAACGATGTCCCCGGCGCCACGCTCGCCATCGCGAAGAACGGCCGTCTCATTTTTGCCCGCGGCTATGGATACGCCGATTTCGAGAATCGCAGGGTCAGCCGCTGGACTTCACACCAGCTCGAAATGCCTACTCGATCGGTACTGCACTCGGCCGGCATGGACGATCAGCGGCACGATACAGATCTCTGGACGCTGTACTGCATACGTGCATGCCTGTCGATCGGGCGCTCCGACCGGCCGTGGTCCTTTCGAAGTCAAGTACACGAATATGCGGACAAACCAATCGTCGAACGAACTTGCCGGGACAGGGACCGGGCCGCGCCGTACGGAGACGACTGGCGAACTGCCCGTCATCTGCATCTGTTCGGCCATCGACCTCACACGCGTGATGGCGGCCATTGAAGGGAGCCGCGGCGCGACCTACTTGCCGGCCGACACGATGGTCGAATCACCTCGCGGATCCGACGTCGCCCCGCGTACGCCAACGGTTGGTGGGGTCTCGGCATCGCTGTGGGCCCGACACCGACGCGTGTCCCATGGGGGCCCTCGTATCGGGTTCCGTTGCACTGCTCTCAGCGAACGTCGACTCAGTACGTGTTCGAGTCCCGTGAACCCCTGGCCTCCAGGATGCTGACCGATTCGCGAATCAAATCCACGCTGCCCTTACCGATCCCCTGAAGACGTGGGGCTCAATGGATCAGCCCGATCTCTACGCGCAGTTTCCATCTCCATACCTGCCGCAGCCGCCGTAGGCTGAATCCGGTCGGGAGCCGGTACCCGAGCGTGGCGAGCATCGCGGACCAACCGTGCTGGCTGACCCACAGCACCCGGTTGTGGTGCCCGTCGGTCACCAGGAACCCGCCGAGTACGGCTGCAGTGCGAACTGCACGCCGGTGTCGACGAAGAACGCCGGCTGTCGCGGGTGGTCGCCGACCACTGTCCGATGTCGGCGATGAGCGTGGGCGTGCCGTCGCGCTCGATGCGGTAGAGACCGTCTTGGCGTTGAAGTTGCCATTGTCGAACGGTTCACCGAAGACCAACCCGCTCCGAGCGTGACGAGCACGTAAGCCGTCCGACCGACGAATGCGACATCCACCCCTCCCCCGATGTCCGCCCTGGAACGCCGTCGGCGGCAACCCGGTCGCCTAGGTGCTCAGCCGGCGTCACGACGATCGATTCGGAGCACCTCGCCGCGCTCCCGTCCGTTGCGTAGGCGCCAACCGTTTCGGGATCCCGGTCGGGCTCCCGGCTGAATGAAATAACTGAAGCGAACCTCGAGGTGTTTGTCCTTGCCGATTTCTCGCAGGTCTTCAGTGAGCTTTTTTGCGATCACCTGCGACCGAGCGACCGATACTCGCCGCGCGCCGCCCGCTTCCGCACGGCCGTGGACAAAGTCTTTCCGATCTTCGGATCCACATGGAAGCGATCGAGTAGATCAACCACCTGTCCGATGATCTTGGTACGAGCCGCATCGTCGAGTGTGACCGGCTCGAACTTCGCACCGGCCGGTATGCGCCACACATCGAGGCTTGACCGGATCGTCGCACTCACCTCCATCCTGCCGAATTCTTCGACGCCATGATCTTTGCTTCACGGAAGAAGACGTTCGTCCTCATTGGCATGGACCTCAATCGATCGTATCCGCCGGTCCCTGCGCTCCATTGCGCCATCTCGTCCAAAGTCATTTCGGACGGATAGGCCTTGATGAAGGACTCCTGCCGCGCACGGTCGCCACTGTTGAGAGCATCGAGCCACGCGCCAAGAGCGAGTCCAGCCGGCGTATCGGGAACGGGTGGCGGCGCTGCATCGGCGAACACAGGGACCGTCAGGACGAACAGCAAGGCGCAAGATCGGAGCCAGATCCTGACTAGGTAGTGAAGAGCGAGCGGAAGACTTTTTGGTGAGATCATCTGGCCACCCGGCCTGGCTGAGGCAGCGCCTCATTGTGGCGCAAGCGTGCAACTTCTCCCAACGGGGAGCTAACGAGACCGACCCACTATTCAAGATCAGGGCTTTATGCGCCGAACCAATATCCGCCATGGCTCTGCATTGACTCGACAAATCGCCTCACCCCGACCATTCATTATTCTTAGAGCCTTTTCACTCGGGCACACGGTGCTGCCTTGCGGGCCAGCGCGATGCACGTTCGCTACTCGCCCGACGCACCCAACGCCTTCCGGAACTCCTTGTAGTCGGTGGGTCGCTCCGTCGGTGGGTAGTAGTTCTGCGGGAACCACCGCAACCCCACACGCATGATCTTCGACGTACCTGTGTCATCCAGTTCGCTGACGTCCTTGATGAAGAAGGCGAAGCGATTGCCACTGGGCAGCACTGCATTGTCGGTGAACGGGAACGCGAACGACGTGAGGTCGAAGTCGAATCGGTAGTCCGCAATCGCCGCGGTGGAGGAAGCCGGCGTGATCAACACATGCACGCGCTCGGCGGAGAAATCCGGCTTGTCGAACACGATGGAGAGCGTGTCGCGGCAGTCAGGCGAACTGATGCTGACGGATTTCAGCTCCTTGCCGGGCACCAGCACGCTCGCGGAATTGGTGGACTGGCCAAAGCTTTCTTCCAGCTCCGGGTCGCTGACGAACTGGAAGGTGGTCTCCATGCTGGCGGCGGGAGTGCATGTCGCTACCTTGTCCTCCCACAGCTGCGCGATCTGGCGCTGGATGACACGGTGCGCCGCCTCCCGCAGGTTGCGGCGCGCAGTCACGATGGCTTCCGGCGCGACGGTTCCCTTGTACTTGGACAAGCGGTCGTCGGCATCTTGCAGCAGCGGCCGCAGTTCGAAATGCTCGTGGAAATTGAGCGTCAGGAGCTGCGCCAGCACCGCATAGCGAACCGGATCCGCGTCCGCGTCCGATCCACCGGGACCGGCAATCGGGGCGATGAGCTGCCCGAACATGGTGGCGCGCAGTGAGCTCTCGGCCTGCTCGCGCTGGTTGATGAGCTGAAGGTTGGCGCGGTTCTGCTCGAAGTGGTTCGCGAGCCACGCCGCCACGATCGCGCCCAGCGGCACGGTCAGCTTCATCAACACGTCGAGCCAGAACTGGACGTCGCGCTTGGCCTTCACTTCCGCGCGGCTCTCACCGGCCTTGTTCTCTCCCGTCATGCGCGGTTCGTTACTGACAGTTGATGCTGATGGTCGAGGCGCCGTTCAGCGCGGCCACCTTCGCGACCTTGCCGTTGGGGCAATTGACGGAGTAGACGCCGGTGGCCAGCGCCACGGAGAACTTGCCACCCTCCTCCACCTTGATGTCGGCCACCTTGGCTTCGCCCTTGAACACCGGCAGCACAGTGCCGGCCTTGACGCCCGTGACCGTGCCCTGCAGGACGCCAACCTGCGCTTGGGCGCCCGCGGCACCCAGCAACAGCGCAATGACGATCGATGAATTTTTCAGTTTTTTCATGTTGGCACTCCGGAATCGCGTGGCCCGCCGAGGCAGGCAATGACGCACTATATTGGCGTCGTCGCGAGTTTGGCTATCCGTCGCAGTCCTGCGTCGACTGGAGATCGATGTGGGCGCGACTATGGACGTTCCCAATCTCCCAAGAATCAGATAACGCCGGCCTTCATCTGTTGCACGGCGTAGTTCGCGGCACGCGCCGTCAGCGCCATGAACGTGAGCGACGGATTCTGCGCAGCCGTGGATGGCATGCACGAACCGTCCGTCACGAAGAGATTGGCCACTTCATGAGACTGGTTGTGGCCATTCAGGAATGACGTTGCGGGATCGCGCCCCATTCGCGCCGTTCCCATCTCGTGGATGCCAAATCCGCCGGGCGGCAGCTCCTCGGGAGGCAGCGAGATTTCCTTCGCTCCGGCGCTCTTCAACATCTGGGTCGCATCGCTGACCATTTGCTTCGCGAGCGCGCGTTCGTTCTTTCCCCATTCGAAGCGCGTATTGAGGATGGGCATGCCCCACTTGTCCTTGCGAACCGGATCGAGCGTCAGGGTGTTGTCGCGGTTAGGAAGACATTCGAGAAAGCCATAGAAGCCGAATGTCCACGGCCCGTATTCCCGCAAGCGCTGTTTGAGCGCCGCGCCGTAGCCCGGCAGCGAGACCCCTTCCGTCCAATTGGCACGCGATGCGCTCGCCTCATAACTGAAGCCACGCAGGAACGGCGCCGTCTGCCCCTCGACGTTGTGGAAGCGCGGCATCCACACGCCTGCCGGCCGATTGCCGATCGTGTACTTGTCCATCATCCCCGGGATGACGCCACTTACCGTGAGGTAAGGGTGATCCATCAGGTACTGGCCCAGCACTCCGCTGCGATTGCCAATTCCACTGGGGAAACTTTCACTCGTTGAATTGAGCAGGATTTGCGTCGATCCAAGAGTGGATGCATTGAGGAAAACAATCCTCGCGGTGTAACGCTTGCCCACGCGGGTGTTTTGATCGATGACACGAACACCAGCGACTTTGCGTGACTTCGGATCGTAGTCGAGGCCAGCCACCACGCTGTCAGTGATGATCGTGAGATTGCCCGTTGCCCTTGCGGCAGGCAGCGTCGAGCTGATCGAGCTGAAATACGATCCCGTGGAACAGCCTCTTTCACACGGTCCGCAGTAGTGACACGGCGCTCGACCGTGAAGCGGCTTGGTGAGGATGGCGGACGGCGCAATGGTCAGACGACGGTCCGGAAATTTCTTGCGGATGCTGTCGGCGACGAAGGTCTCGCAGGCATTCATGAGCATGCCCGGCTGGAAGCGACCTACGGGCGCGAACGGCGAGTCGTACTCCGTCTGCCCGGATACGCCGATGAACTCTTCGACGTGGTCATACCAGGATCGGATGTCGTCGTAACGAATGGGCCAGTCGACGCCATGTCCATCCCGCTTGTTCTCTTCGAAATTGATAGGGCCCCAGCGAGGCGTAGTGCGCCCCCACATGAGCGATTTGCCGCCGAGATGATTGCCGCGGATCCACCGAAACGGGCGCGCGGGATCCTGGCCGTAAGGTTGTTCGGAATCCTTGACCCAGAACTGCTCGGTCGGCTCGCCGAACGCATAACACGTACTCTGGATCGGGTAGTCGCGTTCGTAGCGCTTGCGATCGCCGAGCTGGCGGAAGGGGAACTGCCAGGCGGGCTTGTGCTCGCCGAGGTAGTCGGCAGGAGTGATCGAGCGCCCCCGCTCGAGCAGCAGCACCTTCAGGCCCTGCTCGGTAAGCTCCTTCGCGGCCCAGCCTCCGGAAATGCCGGAGCCAATGACGATCGCGTCGTAGTCATGGGACATCGCCTCAACTCGCGTTGAACCAGTACATGGCGCCTGGAAGCCCGGAATCCGCCCGATCGCCTGGTTTGACGACCGCGGCGGGCTCGTACCGCGCCGCTGCAATTTGTTGATGCAGCTCGGTGGTGGCCCCGAGTTCGCTGGTGTAGTAACCGAAAATCGTGAGTCTCTTCATGAGGACCACGAATGGCGTACGCGGCGCAGTAGCGACCCCTTCCGCCGTCGTCAGCAGCTCGCCGAAGTACTGATCCTTCTGACTCGCGGTCAGCTTCCCGAATTCTTTGCCGTACTTCTTGAGTGCGCCTGCCGCGAACCCGTGCATGCCGACAATGAAGTTCTCGCGCTCGGTTTCGCTGAACCAATCCGACAGCATCATTCTCACGAATGCCGGCACGCCGGCCGCCAGCGCCCCGCCGGTGTCCGTCGTCGGGATGATCAACTCCGATAGTTCGCCGATGAGGGTCCATTCATCCGCTGTCAGAGGCGTAGCCGGCGACTTCTCTGCGAGACCCGGTACGGTCAGCGACAGGCCGAATGTCGTCGCCAGTTGCACAAAGGCGCGCCGATCGAGCGAATGTTGTCCCGGCACGAGCGATTCCGGCACCCGCTTCATCACGAACCTTTAAAGCCCGCACTCACGCCAGATTTTTCCTCACCAGCCCGACACGAATCGAGAACCGAACGCTCTTGGAGTATAGAACTGGTGCGACGACGAACCAACACCCGCCGGGGCTCTGCATTGACTCGACAAATCGCCTCACCCCGACCACTTCATTTTGCAGAGTGCTGAGTTCAGTGCCGAACTGACTCACGACGCGACTCGCACAAATGCCCCGACATACGGCGGCGACCAGCAATCTCTGCTTTCATTTGCGGCTTCAGAGCGGAGTCGCTGCGTAAGAGTGTCAAGGTCTCCCAGCGGCTCCAGCAATATTCCAAATTTCCTGGCCGTCGGGGCAAGGCTGCGCATGGTATTCGCAATCCAGGGGTATCCAGCGAAGTCCGGACCCCCACCGACGACAAACTCACCCAACAATTCAGGCTCACCCAGCCCGGCTTTCAAATACGTTTGCCGTAGCTCGCTGGCCATGTTGACGCGGACTCCAGCCGCCGCGAACGTTCGATAGATGGTCTCGACTACTTTTCCAAGCGTTGAATCGCCATAAGTGGCGCGTGCCGCCACGTCGTTCATTTCCATTTCCTGAAATGCCACGATCCCTTTTGAGCGTACGTGCGTCGCGATTCGTGCAAGTGCTGCCACTGGATCCGCGCAGTACAGCAATACGAGACGCCCCACTGCGGCATCGAAGGGTCCGGAAAGTGAAGTGGTGCGGATATCTCCGTGAACAAACTCAACGTTTCGAAGTTCCAGCTGCTCGGCGCGTCTCCTCGCCTTCTCCAAGGCGGCGCCGTCCATGTCGACGCCAACTATCTTCCCATCCCGGCCGACGAGCTCGGCCAGCAGGAAAGCTACGTCACCCACGCCACTACCGACATCCAGCACTTTCATTCCCGACGTTACCCCGGCTCTTTTGAAGAACCGCTCTGTCAAGGGCCGAAGAAAATTGGCCTGCTCGGTAAGTCGAGCATGTTCGTCATCCGATCGGCCCAGCGCATAGGTTGGATCAGTCATGTATGCCCCGGCTTCTCAGCCGACCATTTCACGCAGCTTCGACGAACTTCCGCAGGCGTTGATTGAACTCAGCTGGTTCGTCCCAGAAACAGGCATGCCCGGCATTCGGCATCACTTGAGTCTGCGCAGTGGGGATGCGGTTCATCTGTTTATCAATGGCAGCCAGACTGACGACCGCGTCAGCGCTGCCGTACATGATCAACACGGGTTTGCAGATCTTCGGCAGCAGATCGTCATTGTCGAATGAGCGGGAGAACATCCCCAGGCGGACGTGAGGTGGAACCGAGATGTTGTAACCCAACATCAGATAGAACTCTTCATCGGATAGATCGCACGCGAAGCACATGCGCAACAGCGAAGTCAGCGCATCTACGCTCTCCCGGACATCCGCAGAAAAGAATCCCGGTATCAGACTCAGAAAGCCAGGCGTCAGAACTGATGCCGCCTCATCGGTACCAAGTTTCGTCACTCCACCAATGAAGTTAGCACCGCGGATGTCGTCTTCGCCGTAGTGACGGATGTAATCGAGAATGACGAGTGGTCCATAGGACCAACCAGACAGTACCGGGTGGTCCAAATCGAGTGCGCGTATTACGGCACGGACGTCGTCCGCCCACATTCTCGAATCTCCGTAGATTCCGGGCGGCTTTCCCGAAAGTCCATGGCCGCGCAGATCCATGGCAACGAGCCTGAAGGTGTCAGCCAGGTCGGAGTTCAATTGGCGACTCCAGGTCATGCCGCACTGCGAAACGCCATGAAGGAATACGATGGGTCGCCCTTTCGGGTTACCCGTCTCGACCGCGTGCAGTTCAACTCCGCCGCCCCCGATGACCTTGTGGTGTTGCAACATGTCGCACCCCTCGCGCTGATTTCGAAAATCGGCGTGTGAACGCCGAGCGCCATCTAGTACGGCTTTTACGCCGATCCCGCCTGGCGTTCCATCAAGATTGTCCTCCTGCTCGAAAACTGGTGTTGGGGGGCGATTCTCCGCCTAGTGCTGGAGATCCCACCGCATCATGCGACGATGATGCATCGCCATGACCGCGACGTTCCGGCTGTCATTGTGAGTGGTGCGAAAACGACCAGCACCCTCTAGTTTGGCGGAGGGATGCCAGCTGACTAGCTATCAGTGGGTCGTCTAGATAGCTCGTAGTCGCGGTAACACTGCGTTGCTTCGCCATTCCTGGCGTCTGCAATTCGAAAGTGTCTAATCTCCCGTTTTGCCGTTCGGATCCTTGAAATATTCCTTATTCAGCAACGCAGTGACGCGGTCGTATAGACCGTCATAGCGCTTCTCGGCATCGAGCAGAAACTTCTTCAGGCTGGCGTCTGGCTCGGCTTCGGCCATCACTTGGCACAAGTGGCGCTCGTGGTTCATGCCATTGGCGTACGCGATGAGCATAGTGCGTTCGTATTCACGACCGCCATGGCCGATGACCGGCGCGAAGTACCGCGCGCGGTCCTTGCCGATCGCGGCGCGCTTGCGTTTCTCCATTTCCGGCAACGGGTCGAGGTCGATCCTCACTCCGGGATAATCCCTGGCGATGCGCTCCAGGTCTTTCTTGAGTTGACCGCCAACCTCGGCAACGGCGGTAACGATCTTGTCCACGGCGTCCGATTCGACTTTCACATAGAGGATCAATTCAGCGAGATCGAGATTGCTGGCATCCTTGTACAGCATGCTGTAGCCCTCGCTCAGGGCCAGCCGATGCTTGCTCAAGTCAGGCGCTTTCGCACGGTCCGCCTCGGCTTTGGCGCCCGGCTGCTTGGATGCCTTTTCTGTATTGGCACAGCCCGCGGCGACGCCCGCCAGGAGGAACGTGAATATCGTCCGTCGCAATGAGTTATGCATTCCCACGATCCCGCGGAAGCGTTGCTTCGAAACGAAAACGTGCGCCGGTGCCCATCGGACAATCATCAACTGAGATCCGCACCGTGTCGCTAGGCCAAACGTACCCACTTGCTGTGGGAATCAAGACTTTAGTAGCCGAACCAATATCCGCCACAGTTCAGGCAGACTCTAACTGCGATCGCGACAAAGACGGGATTTCAGATCGGCGAGGTGTGTCTTGAAGCAGAGAACCAGATTCTTCGTCATCGGACTCTTGGGCGCATTGCTCCCTGCGCTGAAGATTTCTGCCGTTGGGCACGAGAAGCCGACCAAGCCATCGATTGCGTTAACCCGCATTGGGCCATCCAGCATCCAACTATTCGTTTCTGACGCTGACGGATCCGCCGAGCGACCCTTGCTCAATTCAGATAGCCGGGACTACAACCCCGTGTGGGCACCGGATGGACAGTGGATCGCCTTCACGTCCGAGCGGAACGGTTCGGCCGACCTGTATCGGGTCAAGCCGGACGGAACTGGACTCGAGCGACTCACCGACAGCCCTAACTATGATGACCAGGCGGATTTTTCCCCGGACGGACAGCATTTGGTCTTTGTCAGCACGCGCGCCGATGGCACCGCGGATTTGTGGATTCGCGACTTGCGCACCCGTCATGAGTCGCCGCTCACAACGGGACCAGGCGGCGACTTCCGCCCCGCCTGGTCGCCCGACGGCAAATGGATCGCGTTTTCCTCCGACCGCGGAACGAAGCTCGAGCGGGATGGCGGCGGACAGTGGTGGGTGCGCCTGCAACTCGCGGATATCTACATCATTCACCCGGACGGCTCCGGGTTGAAGCGGGTGACGAACAGCGGCAATTTCTGCGGAGGGCCGCGATGGACTCGAGATAGTAGTCACGTCATCGGCTACTGCCTGTCGAGCGAGGAAACATTCGCGTATCGCTCGTCGTCGGATGCGACGGACGAGGCACTTCGGAAGATGGGCCGCGCGCCGTTGAAGGGAAACACGACCCTTGTATCGCTCGACGTCACGACACTCGAGCAGACGACGATCACAGCGCCGCCTGGAATCAAATCACTTCCAGCGGTACTGAACGACGGCGAGATCGCTTACATCAGGAAAGACAGCGATGACCGCGGGCTCTTCTACAACTCCACTGGAAAGAAGGGTCCTGCTGGCCTGGTGCGGTCGCCGTCCTGGTCCCCGGACGGAAAGCTTGTCGTGTATCACCGGTTTCTCAGCCTGAAATCCGCGTCTTGGCAGGAAGCATGGAGCCGGAATTCCAGATATGAGCTCGTCAACACAAAATTTCTGCCTGCTTTCGATCCGTCGGGCAAGCGCCTGATTGTCACCGTCGACAATACGGCACTGGTTCAAATCGAGCCGGGGCGGAACGCCGAGCAAACGGTCTTCCGGCAGGAAGGGAAGCTCGCACTATCGGCCGACTGGTCCCCGCAAGGTGACGCGATCTTGTTTGGACTGGGCCAATATTTCAGGAATCGCGCGCAGGGTGCCCAGGTCGCGATGATCAAACCGGACGGTTCGGGCCTTCGCGAAATCACGTCGGGCGCGAACAACAATGGTTATCCATCCTACGCGCCGGACGGAAAGAGATTCGTCTACCGAACCTTCGGTCCCGAAGGTCAGGGGCTGCGCGTGATGAACCTGGATGACGGGCGTGTGACCAAGCTGACGGAGGACTACGATAATTTTCCGAGGTGGTCCCCTCGCCGCGACTTGATCATGTTCGTCCGCCGTCTGGAGGGAAGTTTCGCGATCTTCACGATCACGCCGGATGGAAAACGTCTGAAGCGACTGACAAACGACGGTAGCGACGATGCACACGGAACGTGGTCGCCAGACGGCGAATGGATCGCCTTTGCATCAGCCCGGATGGGCTTCAAAGATGAAGCACTGAACACGGACAGCCCACAGCCCTATGGCGAAATTTTCCTGATGCGTTACGACGGTACCCACGTGCAGCAGTTGACCGACAACCAGTGGGAAGAAGGTACGCCTGCGTGGCTACCCTGGAATAAAACCACGCAGCGATGAAACGACATCGTCTTGAATGGGAGAGCATGCGGCGCAACAAGCGATGTTGGTGTTCTTCGATTCAGCGAATCGAGTTATTTTGGAGTCGTCCGACTCCGAGGTTGGGCAAACAGACCAGGGGAAAGAGTGATGGACAGCCGTTTCCGCAAAGCGGGTTTGTTACTACTTGTTGCGGCGATTGCGCCTGTCGTCGCGCAGGGACAGCAGATCAGGGTGACACTTCTAGGCACCGGCTGTCCGCCTCCGGTCATGAACCGGTTCGGGCCAAGCACGTTGGTGGAAGCCGGGGAGCAGAAATTCATATTCGATGCGGGACGAGGCGCGCTGCAGCGTCTGAGAGAACTCGCAGTGCCGTGGCAAGGTATTCAAGGGGTGTTTCTGACCCACTTGCATTCGGATCACGTGGTTGGCTTTCCCGACCTATGGCTAACAGGCTGGCTTATTGTGCCAGGCCGCAATGCGCCACTTCACGTGTGGGGCCCACGTGGTACCACCGCCATGATGTCTCACCTCAAACAGGCATTTGAGTTCGACATCAATGTTCGCATTCAAAACGACGGGGCCTCGCCCGAGGGCGTTGCGCTCCTCGCGGAGGACATCAATCCAGGCGTGGTATACGAGCAGCGGGGCGTAAAGGTAACGGCGTTCGAGGTAGATCACGCGCCGGTAAGGCCAGCGTTCGGTTACCGAATCGACTATGCCGGGCGCTCGGTCGTTCTGTCGGGCGACACCCGCGTCTCCGAAAATCTCATCCGGCATGCTCAAGGCGTGGATGTATTGGTCCACGAAGTCTTCGCGCCAGCAACGCTCGAACGAGCAGGCGTCCCGCCGGACCGGGCGAAGAACATCCTTGCCTTTCACACGACGCCTGAACAGGCGGGACAAGTGTTTACGCAGGTGAAGCCGAAACTGGCGGTGTATTCGCACATCTGCATGCCGTCCGCCACCGAACAGGATCTGCTGCCGGCGACCCGCAAGACCTATGCTGGGCCGTTGCAACTTGGCGAGGACCTGATGTCAATCACCGTCGGCGAGATCGTTCAGGTGCACAGGCCTGCACTAACTAAGCCTTAGACAGGTGAGGCGCCCCTTCGGCCAGCCTGACAACCAGCTTCCCGAAATTCCTGCCTGCTAGCATTCCGATGAACGCGCCCGGCGCATTCTCAAGTCCGTCGACCACGTCCTCTCGCAGCTTCACCTGGCCCTTTGTTGTCCATTCAGTCATGTCACGGCGAAATGATTCGAACCGCGTGGCGTAGTGATCGAGGATGATGAAACCCTGGAGGCGAACTCGCTTTTCCAGCAGCGTCCTTTGCAAGAGCGGCACACGATTCGGACCCGGCGGCAAATTCTCGTCGTTGTAGCTGGCGACGAAACCGCATAGCGGAATACGCGCGCCGACATTGAGACGGGGCAATACCGCATCGAACACGGCGCCACCGACGTTCTCGAAATAGACGTCGATTCCCGTGGGACAGGCGGCCGCGAGACGTTTGCCGAGATCAGGCTCCCGATGATCCAGGCACAGATCGAAGCCGAGCTGCTCGACTGCGTATTTGCACTTCTCAGGCCCGCCGGCGATGCCGACAGCGCGCGCACCTTTGATCTTCGCAACCTGCCCGACAACGGCGCCCACCGCGCCCGTGGCCGCGGCGACGACTACGGTCTCTCCGGGCTTCGGCTGTCCGATGTCCAGCAAGCCCACGTACGCGGTGAACGATGGCATTCCGAGCACGCCCAGTGCGCGCGAAGGTTGTTCGAGAGCGCCGAGCGAAAGGAGATCTTTTCCATCACTGACGGCGTATTCCTGCCAGCCGGCGCCGCCGAGCACGAGATCGCCGGCTTTGAAGCGTGGATTGTCGGAAGTGATGACGCGGCTGACTGTACCGCCAGGCATGACTTCCCCGATCGCAATAGAGCGGGTATACGCGGGTGCGCGCTCGTTCATCATGCCGCGCATGTAAGGATCGAGCGATAGATAGAGTGTCCGCAGCAACACGCCACCTTGGCCAGGTGCGGGCACCGGTGCCTCCTCGAACAGGAAATCACCTGGCACCGGCGTCCCTTTGGGACGCGAGGTAAGGACTATGCGGCGGTTGATTTCGCTGTGCGACATGTGAGCTCTCTCCGTCGAAAGGACCCGAGATTCTGCACCACGCGAACGTGATTCCACAGAGCCAGCGCCAGCTTCCGGACTCACTCCCGTCCGAACGGTGGTCTCAGGGAGTTGTCGCCCCAGTCGAAGTTGATCAACCAACTCATGGTGTCCTGGGGAAACAAAGCCGTACCGCGCTGACCTTTCAGTGCGAACGGCCGACCCTGTCCCGCCGCGCGCATTCCCGAGGCCTCGAACACGGCTTGCATCTCGGGATGAGTCGAGGTCAGCAATACTTTGCGGGGCTTGAGATCGCCCGCGATGACAAACGCCACGGCTTTCATGATGCCGGCAGCCAGCAACCGCGCATCGCTGCCGTCGGCTTGCGATACGACAACCTGATTTGCGCGTTCGTGAAGAATTACGTACCCGATTACCTCGTCAGCCGCAGCGATCTCGAAGAGCCGGTACCTGGCAAACGGCAAATCCAGGGAATATCGCCAGCGCAAATACTCGAGATCGGGTGCGAGTCGCAGCAAGAACGGAGACGGGAGCGTTGCGAACTGTTCTCGGTACTCCCGCTGCTCACGTATCTCGATCGGCGGAATCTTCAGCGCTGCAACTCGCTTGCCGACATCCGCGCTGAACCATCCAGCTACGCAAGATCCGCTTGGCAAAGCGTCGCGCCATGCTATCTCCCGCATGAGTCGCGTATCGACGGTTCCCGTCATACACGAGCACGTCCGGGTAGTAAGTCCAGTTTTGCGCGCGCAGGATGTTGTGCGTATCCGGGCTGCCCCCGAACACCATGGCGATAGGCGCGCTCTTCATCCACTTCAGGTACAGGAAGCCCCCGACGCCAGAGTGAGAGGCATTGAAGTTGGAGCCGAACGCGATGGTTTGTCGTTGGCCGCGATATTCGAACGGCATCTGCTCGATGCCGATTGATCCAATCACTGATCCCTCTTGATCCAGTGCCAGATGCAGCTGGCACTGTTCTCTCGTGGCGTAGTAATGGTCTACGAAGGATCGATCCGACAGTCCCGACTGCGGTGTCGTGAAGCGCTGCAGTGACGGGAACATCTCCGGGGTGTAACGGACCAGGCGCATCGCGTTATGGCTGACCGCCTGACAGCACGATGCTTTCGCCGGAGAGGAACGAAGCTTCCCGCGAGAACAGGAACCTGACCGTTGCAACCACGTCTTCGGGCGAACACAGCCGGCCGAGCGGGACGCGAGCAGCCTCGATCTTTCGCGCCCTGGCATCCGATTGCTCGTTCATCCCGGTGGGGATGAACGAAGGGCAGATCGCATTGATGGTGATCTTCTTTCGCGCGAGCTCAGGTGCCAGCAATTTCACCGTCTGTTCGAGTACGGCTTTCGAAAGCGAGTAAGTCGAAACGGATAGCGAGGGCTTTCGCTGACCTGCGATGGACCCCAGCGCGACGAAACGACCGCCCTCCTCCTCGACTTTTCCTTGAAGCACTCGCGCGAGCGCGATGGTATGTGTCGTGGCGAAATCCATTTGCCGTTGGAGGGTTTCAGCAGGCGCGCTGAGAAGCCCTCCCTGCGGCATTCCCGGCCAGGCAGCGTGAACGATTCCGTACAGTGGCCGAGCCCCGATTGCATCCTCGAGGGCACCAGCCCACACAGGACTACCGAAATCCAGAGCCAGCGCCTCGATGCGCGCATCCGCGGCAAGAGACGCAGGCATTGGCGTGCGATTGGTCACCGCGATGACATCGAAAGTCGTCACGAGCGACTCAACAATAGCTCGCCCCAACCCACCGCTGCCGCCCGTCACGACCACGACAGGCCGGCCGCCCCCAGAAGGAACAGAGGCCACCGGAACCGCGGCTTCCGTGCGAAGCCGCTCCTCGTGAAGCGAGAACCCGGCTGTGATCTCGGCCGTGGTCAGCGCCGCACGCTCATCCATGACGACGACACGCAACTGACCTGAGCCTGCGAACCGATTCCAGGCCGTGATCTCACCGCGCACGACGACTCTCGTCGGAACCTGAAGCGGCGCCGGGAATCTGGCCTGAACGGTAGTTAGCAGGCATCGACGGCCAGGCAAGTACATGCCGGCGATCGCCGATGCGAGACCGATCTGAAACGCCCCGTGGACGATCGGTCGGTTGAATTTCGTGGTCGCCGCGTAGACGGCATCGACGTGCAGCGGGTTCCTGTCGCCCGAGTTGCTGGCGAAGCCGTCCACATCGAGCTGTGTGATTTCGCGACTGAACTCCGCTGACATTCCAACGCGCAGTTCGTCCGGACCGATGTCAGCCGCTTCACTCACGCTGGAACTGTCTGATTCAGGTAATCAAGAATGAGCTCGAACGATCCCATGTCCTCGAAGCGGTCGGGAGGGACGTCGATTTCGAACTCTTCCTCGATCAGGCTCACGATATTGATGGTCGCGAGCGAACTCCACCCCGCCACGGATGCCGGTGAAGCGATGCGGATCTCCTCCGGCGTCAGCTCCGGGAAGATTGCGGCGAAGACTTTGACCAGGCGTTCCGAAACGTTATTCATGGACTTGTACCGAATGATGGAGCTGAGGATGACCGGCATCGAATTGTTCCCGGGTCAGCACGAAGGGTTCCGACTTGTCGTCACCGGTCACCTCGCGGAACAGCGCGCGAATCGGCTCGTTCCTCGGCGTCGGAACCAGATCGAACCTGATGCTGTTCACCGAGAACTTCTCGAAGAGGAACTGCAGACTGCGATGCTCGATGCGACGAGCGAATGCGCGACAGCTCATCACCCAGGTATCGACATGCAGCGTGTCTTCACTGCGCCGGCCCGCCAGAACGGCAATGCGGCCCAATGGACCGAACCGGTCGCGATATCCAACCGTGCTGACAAAAGCGCCTTCGGCATGCGCGGCGTCTAGCCACTCGGTGCGGGTGTACCGCCGCCCGTTGAGATTGAACTGATTCGTCTTGTTGACCAGCTCGAGGACGCGGCCGTCAAGATCGTTCATGGACAGATCGACGGTCATCTCCGCCTGTGCCGTCGCGAGCAAATCCTCGTTTGTAGCCGTACCGTTGATCGGCGCCGCAATTCCGGGAGTCGCGAGCGAGGCCGACCGAAGCAGGTCCTCCTCGGAAATGGCATGTTGCCCAAACAGATCCCGAAGTTCCGAGAGCAGACTCATCACCTTTCCAGGGTCTTTTGCGCCGGTGAATAGTCGACATTCGATGCCGGGAAACACGGCCGCGATCTCGGCGAGCTCGCGCGGGCTGTCATCCACGAATACAACGGCATCGGGAGCAATGTTCCAGGCCTGCAGAATGCGGCGGACCGACTCCGACTTCTCTCCCCAATGCGCCTCGATCGGGAATAGCCTGGCGGCATCGATGTGGAGATCCCTGCTGGACAGAGCCTCTTCAACCACTCTCGCGTCGTTGCGGCTCGCAACCCCAACCAGCACGCCTGCATCCGCCAGCGCCGCGAGAAACTGTTGGTAGATCGCGTGGATCTGCGTTCCGCTCTCGAGGTCGAACTGCACCGCGGCCGGACCGACCTCACCCACGATGCCCGCCCAGAAGGTATCGTCCAGATCGGTGATCAAGCCTTTCTTTCGCGGCCGCGGTAACACGAGATTCGCCAGCGCTTCGCCCAGAACGTCAGCGTGCGCCGTGGCATAGGGAAAGCCTGCAACGAGCTCCGACTTGATGTCGAACCGCGAGGCGATCGGCGAGCCTCGATCAATGTGCTCACTACTCAGGATTCGCACACCGGACACCGGCTCGAGGGACGAGAGAAACTCGATGACGAGGCGCCGAAGCTGCAGCTCGACGCGAGACGCCTGCTCCCGCTTGGTGAACGACAGCGGGGGGAGTGGCAACGTAGGCGCGCTGACAATCACCGTCTGCGATTTCGCTGCAAGCTCGATCCCTTGCCGAATCTGGTTCAGTCGGGAAGTCACGAACGACACCACATCGTCGTGGACCGTTCGACCCCAACCTCCGAGCTGGCGATATCCAAGCCTCGTATCGAGGTCGCTCCATTCCAGAACGACGCAGACCGTATCGAACTTGCCGACCTCCGAACGCCGCAGCGTTCCCAGCAGATCGCCAAAGTCGCCCGTATCGATCTGGATCGGCCGATCGCCGGCTGGCGCACGCAGGTGTGCCGCGAGGTATGTCTGCAGATGGAGCGGCGAGAAGCCGCAACACAGCAGCAGCCGAAGCGGCTGGCCGTTACCGGTCCCGCCAGCTTTGGCGAGCTGAATGGCGTCGAGAAGTTTCAGTGGACGCTGCCCGAAACAAACGCCGCTCTGAACTCCGAAACAGTGGATGGAATGAGTCCGGAAGTCGCGGCGAAAACCTGCTCCATGTCCGAGTACAGACGCTCGATGGCGTCCGTGGTTTTGAATGTTGGACTTCCACCCGGCATCAGCTCGGACGAATGCAACATGAATTCGATATGAGTCGCCCCGGCAGCCCTCTTGGCGCGGATGATCTCCAGCATCGAGTCGAGATTCTTGCCGTTCGGACGAAGCCATTGAATTGGCGGCAGCAGGCGATTGACCGCCGTTCGAGCACGCTTACCCAATCCTTTGGACATCGAACGAGCGAGTTTCACGATCGGAGACTTGCCGGCGACGATCGTCATGGGCACTTCGAGCAGTGTGGAATTGCCCGCACGGGCCACGTCAGCAAGATCGATGAAATAGGGACTCTCGGGGGCGCGACTGTAGTCGGACCCGCCAGATCCGCTCGGCGCACCAGGCGTGCCGCGCCAGGATATATGTGGTGTCACCGAACAGTCGGCGACATAGCCGCAATCGACAAGCGCGCGGGCGTATGGCGCGTTGAATGCCCACCGCCCGGCTCGATGGCTCAGCATCTTCCTGCCAACCATCGACTCGAGAATGTCTGTCATGACCCGGACTTTCTTGCGGATCGTCGATTCCGGATAGTCGATCAGATACGGCTGATGCTGACTGTCATCGGCACTCAGTGGCTCGAAAGGCGGTGAATCCCAGGCGTGAAGATGCATGCCGATTTCGCCGACATTACGTGCCGCCACATCCTGTGCGAACTCCCGATAAACCGGCGACATCGCCATCTCGTGGTTGGTGAGATAGGTCGGTCTCAACCCATACTTCTCGCAGAGCGCTTGAAACCGCGGCATATAGGCGGCGTTTTCCGTCTCGACCTGTTTGGGCTTGGTCCAAACGTTATCGCCTTCAACATCGATCGTGATCAAAAAGTGCGAAGCCATGGAGGGCCCAGGAGACTTGGTTTCAACGCAACGCAGTGTGCCTGCCCAAGTCCCGCTTTCCTGTAAGAGGAGTCTGAATGCGGTATCGGATCGATTCCGGGGTGGCTAGGTCCTGGGACGCCCCAATTGGATGCACTCGCTCTCTACCTTACGCGTTCCGACACGTTGATCGAATTCCATTCCCAGGTTTTGCCCTCATCCGCTGAGAAGGCCTGACTCCAGATCGGTCGCTGAGGATTGCGCACGTCCCATCGGAAGACCACGATGATGTTCTGTCCTTTGTACGTGTCGCGGGCAAAAAAGTGGCCTACTTTGTTCGCGAATGACCCCACGACCGGTGGATCAAGCGCACCCGAATTGCTGTCGGCCCAGTAGATGCTCCAAAGCTTTGTCTTGGCATTGAACAATCGCAGCGCTACACCCTCGTAAGGCTTGCCGCTCACCAACTCGGTGTACTTGTCGATGTTGCCCATGCCACCGAGGATCTGGCGCATCTCAACCGCCGATTCGAACTCCGTCCATTCGTCCGAGTGGGTAAGGCGGGACTTCAGTTTGCGATTTCGCAATTTCCAGTCGCCGACGAGAAAATCGAAGTCGTGTTCTGATGATGTTGCCGACGCCTGAATAGCCAATGCGCCGGCGCTGTCGAAGTGCAACTGAGGAATGGGGAGGGACATATCCGGAATCAGCTCACGGTCCACGCCGAGAGCAGGATCCGCAAGAGCGGGCACTGCTGCGAGGCTCAGGATCCCGAGAACCCACGAGCACGTAGCCAGGATGTGACGCGCGCGATAACTCTTGCTGGCCATTCCCACTCTCAGGGCGCGCACTTTCGGCCCCCGTTGTCGAACACTCCATCATCGGCGGTGATCAGACCGTCGCGAACGGTAAATAGATTGATGATGGGCACGGCAAAGTCCTTTCCAGCGGCACCGATTCTCACGAGATACCTGACCGCCACGCGATCGCCTTGCACCACGTATTCTTGAATCTCCGCCCGAATGTCCGGGAATGAGGCGAATAGATCCTGGTAGATTCTGCGTACGTCAGCGCGGCCATGTCGCGGCGCGCAGAAGTTAGAGGCGGTTATCGACACGCCGGGCGCGTACAGCTTTTCAATGTCGTCCACCGAATGGCGATTGACCGCGACGAACTTCGCTTCAATCACGGCCTTCGCGGAGGTTTCCCGCGCCAGGCTCGCGCACCCTGTCAGCGCCGCGAGCAATGCGGCGCATCCCAGTCGCGCGGCAATCTTCCAGACAACGCACATTGATCTCTCCTGACAATTGCAGATGAATGGTGTGTACCATTTTCTGCGCGGAGATTTTGACGTTGTTGAAGTGCGAACAACAAATGTCCCGGGACCGGGTCGTGATGAAGCGGCAAGCGCTTTTGATTCCTTAGCGAAGCGTCTTCGCCACCCGAATTCCGATCGAATCGTCACGATGCACCGGCGAATACGGAAATCGCTCCGCCGTCCGGAGATTGTGCCCGAGCGTGCCCCACGATCCGCCCTTGGCGATGCGCTTCTCACATGTGCCATCGACAACCGGCGGCGCTCCTGCCTCGGAGACGGCGTCGTGCGACGGCGCGTGACAGTCTTCGATCCACTCGGACACGTTGCCAATCATGTCGTAAACACCGAACGCGTTCGGCTTGAGTGAGCCGACGGGTGTCGTGTTGAGCCGTCCGTCCGTGCAGGTCAGCGGGTCGTAAACTTTGTATTCCGACGTGTCCATGCCTTTGTACGTCGCCACCGCGGTCTGATCAAAACCGTTCGCGAATGGACAGCCCTTCGCAGGGTCATCGCCCCACGGATACGCGGCGTTCGCCTCGCCGCCGCGCGCCACATACTCCCATTCGACTTCCGTGAGCAGGCGGTAGCCGCCGCGAGTCTGCGTGTTCAGCCAATCGACATAGGCCTGGGCTTCATCCCAATTCACGCAGGCGACAGGATGATTGCCAGTCTGTGAAAAGCCCGGGTCGCGAAACGTGGTCTCGGCGTCATAGACCCAGTTGCCACGCTGCCGGCGATCGCTGAGACAGTCGCCTTCTACGCGCCGGCCGGTCGCGCGCACGAACGCTTCATATTGATCGCGCGTGATTTCGTATCGGCTCACCGCGAAAGGTTCACGAATGGTGAATGTGCGTTCGGGAAGCTCATCGGGCCGGCGATGGCGATCCGCGGTTGTGGCGCCGAGAATCGCGACGCCGGAAGTCACTGTCACCATTTCGGGACAATCTGCGCAGTCCCGCAGACGGTCAGGTGTGCCGGTCAAACTACAGCCGCCGAGCAGCGCGACGTAAAGCAGCGTGGTGGTTCGCATGTGAGTCTGCGAATGTTACATGCTGCTGCCGCGGGTAGTTTGTCATTAAAACGCAGCGCGCCGACGGCATGAATGCCGTCGGCGCCTGCGATTTCGATTGCAAGTCTTCAGGGATGCGGTGGCCCGTGTTGGGGCTGCGACCAGGCGCTATTGAAATTCGTGCCAACGCCCTACCGTGCACAAGGTGCCAGTCAGCTTCACATCGAAGGTGCCGTTCAACGATCGTCCGTGGAAAAACATGATGCCGGTGGCGCCTTCGTACCTGCCTGTCCCACTTTTGACTTCGATGATGCTGCTGAGGACGCCGCCCTCGGGATTACCGGGTCGCGGATACGTGACGCCTGTCTCGCGAAGCACCAGCTCGCCCAGTTCTGTCGTTATCGTGAAAACACCACTGTAGGAGCGTATGCCGGGAGACGTCGGGGGTGTCGCAGCACCACCTTCCACGCTGAAAAACGTCGTCCCCTCGAGGCCATGATTGCCGTCGATGGTTCCCTTGGTGCAGAAGTTCAGCGGGCTCGTGCAATTCTCGCTCGACACTACTTCTTGCACGTCCGCATGGACGTCCTTGCAGCGACTCGCCTCCTCGCCTGCGCTCGCGGACGCGGCGCACAGCAACAAACCAAACATGCTGGTGATCGCAGTGGACAAACGGATAGCCATGGCAAGGATCCTCCAATGAGTGGAACCGGCGAACACTCGCGTTGTCACGAGTAGGTAGGCCGACTCTAGAAGGACGCACGTCTGTATGCGGTACCACTTTTGCCGCCCCGCTTAGGACCAATTCGACTCATGTATCTTCAGCTTGATCGCAAAGGCGCAACCTACGAGCAGCTCGCACGAGCAATCCAGGCGGCTATTCGCAAGGGACGCATAGCTACAGGTGACAAGCTGCCGCCCTCGCGCGAACTCGCATCGCAGTTGAGGGTGTCCCGCAACACCATAGTCAGTGCCTACGAACTGCTCTCGTCCCAACAGTGGGTCCGGTCTCGCCATGGTTCAGGCACTTTTGTACTGCGAGCTCCAGGGCAGACGGTCCGCGCGCGGAATCGAGACAACACTCCGCCGTCGTCCCGATATTCGGCACGTCTGCGCAATACACCTCACCGCGGCCCCGGGGCCCGGATGCCGCAGCTTCGCTACGACCTCCAATACGGCGACCCCAGGGTCAACACAGCCCTCTCGAAAATGTGGCGCTCGCACCTGCTCGGCGCGGTACGTGAATCGACACTGGGCTATCCGATGGTGCAGGGCTTGTTGGAATTGCGCGAGGAAATCTGCCGCTACCTTGCACGCCGCCGCGGGTTCGTCTGTTCACCCAAGAACGTGATCATTGTTAGCGGCACCCAGCAGGCGCTCGCGCTCGCGCTGCGCGTGCTGGTTGACGAAGGCGATCCGGTCGTCATCGAAGATCCGTGTTACAAGCTCGTGTCGGATGCGATCCATACTCACGGTGCTCGTGTCTTCCCCACCCCCGTCGATGATCAAGGCCTGGTATGCAGTGCGCTGCCTGCGATCCGACCATCGATGATCTGGGTCAGTCCGTCGCATCAATTTCCGTCGGGAGCGATCATGTCGCAATCGCGGCGCGAAGAATTGCTTCGCTACGCAGCGAAGCATTCGAGCTGGATCATCGAAGATGACTACGATGGAGAGTTTCGATACGACACTACACAGATTCCGGCGTTGCGATCGCTCGACGCGGACGAGAGAGTGTTCTACGTCGGCAGCTTCTCGAAGACTCTCTTTCCCGGCATGCGACTCGGCTATCTAGTCTGTCCCACCGGCCTGCTCGAAGATCTTCGTCGTGCAAAGCGTTATGACGATCTCGGATGTGGAAGCATCGAGCAGCACGCGCTCGCGACATTCATGCATTCCGGAGCATTCGAACGCCACCTCCGCAAGGTCATGCTGGAGTTGCGCACGCGTCGCGCTGCGCTGATCGGAGCACTGCGACGGTACTGTCCCGAAGCGCAGGTCAATGACTCGCGCTCAGGGATGCACATGGTCGCGTGGCTGCCGCAATTTACGTATCGGCAACTCGATGCGCTGCTTCTTGCAACTCGACGGCGCAGTCTCGGCGTGCGCCCCATTCATGCGTATTACGCGAATAGGCCCGCGACGCCGGGTTTGCTCCTGGGCGTCGCGAGTTTATCGGCGGCACAGCTGCGCGTTTGTGGGCGACTCCTGGGGGAAGCTTTCATGGAAGTCCGGTCGCATTAACTCGCTAGTCGGTCTTGCGAATCGGCACCGTGCCGGCGCGCCGCAATGCTTCCAGCGACTCGCGTTCGACGGCTACTCGATCGCGTATCGCGGTGAGCAAGCGTTTGAATCGCGGCTCATCGTGCAGCGGCACCAGCAGCGGCTCGATTTCCAACACGAACCACCAATTGTCCATTCCCGGACCTTGGCCAGCCGCATCTTCCAGCGCCTGCAGTGCGCCTTGGTGGTCGCCAAGCAACATCATCGTCTGCGCACGAAATTTCAGATACCAGAAATCGCCGCGCTGCAGATCGCGTACCGCGTGCGTCGCTTCGGTCAGCGAGGCCTGTGCCAACCGGCGCGCGCGTTTCGTATCACCTTGCTGCTGCAGCATGTCCGCCAGCGCTACGACGCTAACCATCGTCGCGAGTCGGGTAGGCAGATGCGGCTCGCCGTGCTCATCCCAGGTGACGCCCGCCAACCGCTCGAACAGCTCGATCGCGCGGCGATACTCTCCCGTTTTTCTGGCGTCCATTCGCACCGCCGCTGCCGCAAGTGTTTCGTCGAGCGGACTGAGCGTACGATCTGCGTCAGCCTGGTAGGCGATTCGCGCAGCTTCGCCCCACTCACGATGATAGGCACGCATCGGCAATGCGCGCACCGCCAGCTCTTGCGGTGCGCTGCGAATTGCATGCACAGCGGCCGCGGGATCGCCGATTTCCAGATACTCGAGGACCAGACATTTCCGCGTCCATTCCGATTGAGGATCGAGCGCCAGGGCCTGCTCGCTGTACTTGATGGCCTCGGCGAGGTGATGGTGCGACTGCCACCGGACCTCGCCGAGCCGCATCAGTGCCGGCTGATAAAGGGGGTCTCGCTGCAGCACGTCTACCAGCAGCGCACTGGCTCCCTTCAAATCACTGCGACGGTAAAAAAGAAACACCGCCTTGGTCACGTCGTATTCGGGCTCGAGCGGATCGAGCCTGCGTGCACGGTCCAGCGCCTCGAGCGCTTCCTCCGAGCGCAATGGGTCCTCGTATAGCACCGCAGCCAGGCCCGCATAGCCCTTGGCATGATTAGGACTCAATTCAATGCCACGCCGATAATCGGCCTCAGCGCCCGGCAGATCGCTGAAGGCGCGCAGGTAACCGCGCGTCACGTAGGCATGGCCGTTGGCAGGATCGAGTTCAAGCGCTTGATCGACCAGCTCCCGGCCGCTCTCGAGAGCCGCCGCGAACGCGGTCGCCCGGTCTTCGCTGAAGTCGTACTCCGCGGTGAGCAATTCCGCATCCGCAAGCTCGACATATGCGGAAGCAAAGGCAGTATCCAGTTGAATCGCGCGCCGCAGATCCACTACTGCCTGCTTCAGGTCGGCGATCCGCAAGGTCGCAACGTGCGCGCGCCCTTGTAGATAGGCGAGATAGGCATCGAAGTTTGTGGTTCCCTGCCCCGTGAGTCTCTCGGCCATGCCCGAATGCAGACTCAGCTTCAGCGCGTGAGCCACCTTGAGCGCAATTTCGTCCTGTACCGCGAAGATGTCGCTCAGCGTGTCGTCCAAACGCACCGACCATATCTGCGCTCCGCTGCTGCAATCGATGAGATTGGCCGTCACTCGCAACTGCTTGCTGTTGGTCTGCACGCTGCCCGCGAGGATGTACCGCACGTTCAATGTCTTGCCGATTTGCCTCACATCATCGTTGGCTGGAACGCTGAACGACGATGTGCGCGCCACGACGGTGAGCTCGCTGACAGTTGCGAGCTGATGCAACACTGCCTCGGCTATCCCCGGCGCTAGTGTGGCCGCATCGCTGGTCGTACCGAGATTCTCGAATGGCAGCACCGCGATGGAATTCTCCGGAAGAGCCGTCGCGGCAGCCTGGGGCACACTGGTGGTGCGCTGTTGCGCAGTCGCAAACAAATAGATCGCGATCGCGCCAATCAAAAGAACACCGAGAATCGCGGCGACAGCTGCAATTGCCGAATGGCGATTGATCTGCACGGGTTCGCTGGCGGGCGTAGTCCCGCCTGACGTCTCCGGCACCGCGTGTCCAATTACCGTGGCAGGCTGTAAGGGCATTTCCACCCTGGAGATTTCCGCGACGATCCGGTATCCGCGGCCACGCACCACTGCCACGTAACGGGGGTCCTTTGGGTTATCACCCAGCGCCGCGCGCAGCAGGCTGACGCGCTGGCTCACGGTCTCCGGACTTACAACCAGCCCGGTCCAGACGCGATCCATGAGTTCATCGGTAGTGACGATGCGTGGCGCTGCCTCGATAAGCGCCATGAGCAGATCGAACGAGAGTTTGGGAAGCGCGACGTCGATGTCGCCCCGCAGCACACGGGCCTGGCCGGGGTCGACGCGCAGGTCACCTAATAGGTAATGAATGGTTTGCGTCGGCTGAGCCAACAAACTGCGGTCCCCGGTGTTTGCGCGCAGTCTACTGGAGCGACGGTGGCAGCGGGTCAACAGCAGGAGTAGGCTTGCCGCACATGGGAGGCGATCGGTGAAGCTTCATTTGCGAGCGGTGTTGTTGGGGATCGCGCTCGGCTGCGCCGGCCCAACCGTGAACGCGTGCGGCGACAAACTCGTCGCTCTCGGTGGCGGCATGTCGTTCCAGCGAGTCTTCAGCAGCCGCCACCCCGGCAAACTCATTCTCTACATGCCTGCGGAGTCCGCCCTGCGCGCTGCAAACAAGGAAATGCAGATCGATGCATCACTGACGCGCGCCGGCCATTCCGTGCGCAGCGTGAGCACCCGTGGCGAACTCGACGATGCATTGCGCGATGCGGCGGCGGACCTGGTGGTCACCGATTGGGTCGACGCGCGCGCAGTGAACGCCGACCTCGGTGGACGTGTTGCTGTCCTGCCGGTGTTGACCGGGGGCGAGGCCGCGGGCAGCACGCGTGCCGGCTGCATGGTCGATGCGGTGAAGTACCGTGGACGGTTGGTCGTCCGCGCGGTCGAGCAGGTACTGACCACACATAGCAAGGGGCTGCCGGCGGCCTGTGCTGGATCGGACGCCGCCGCAGGTTGAGTTCGCCGCTCAATATGTTGCGACGTTCCTGCTGGCTGCTCTGTTTTATCTCAGCATTTCCCATCGCGGCGCACGCCCAGGCCTGGTTGCCGGACAAGGGTGATTTCAGCGCCGCCGTCCTCTATTCCGACGTCTACGACACCAAGCACTATCTGCCGGACGGCGATGAGATCGACGTCGGCCACATGAGTTCCAGGAGCATCGGCCTTGCGGCGGCATACTCGCCCTCGGACCGCATGATGATCGTGGCCGGTTTGCCTTACGTCAGCGGCGCATATCACGGCGAACGTCCACATCCCGGCGAGGTGGACAACGGCGACTATCACAGCACGTTCACGGACCTGCGCGTTGAATTCCATTATCAGGTCTCATTGGAACCTTTGGCCTTCGCTCCATACGTCGCGCTGGTGCAGCCGACTCACGACTACCCATCGTTAGGTCATGCCGCGCCTGGCCGAAATCTCCAGGAACGATGGATCGGCTTCTTCGTCGGCAAGAACCTCGACCTTTGGATTCCGCGCACCTATGTCCAGGCGCGCTACAACTTCGCGTTCGTCGAGAAAGTCGCGGACGTCGGCCATGACCGCAGCAACTACGATCTCGAGATCGGCTACTTCGTCAATCCGCGCGTGAGCCTGCGCGCGTTGCTTTTCGGGCAGGAGACGCATGGCGGTATAGACGTGCCCATCCCGCAGAGCAACCCGCTGTTTCCGTACCATGACCAGCTCGCTGCCGAGAGTTTTCTCAATGTCGGTACCGGTGCCTCGTACGAACTCTCGCCGGACGCTGAGTCTGTTTGCGCTCTACGTGACGTCCATCAAGGGTACCAACGGCCACAAGCTCGGCCGGAACATTACTTTCGGCGTCTCGTTCTCTCCCACCTTCGACTGACCTCGCCCGAAGCGGGCTTCCAGATCTCTTCCGGGAATCTTCCGGCAACCTTCAGGTTGCCCGGGATCTTCCTCGCTACGGTTTCGCTCGCTGCTTCTGCAGCAACGAATCGAAATCAAACAATCACCGGGAGATCCCCATGAAGCATGCGAATTTTCGCTGGGCAAGAAGAATGCCCCTCCAGGCAGCGCTGCTGTTGTGCGCAGCCAGCGCCGCAGTTACCGCACGCGCCGGCGTCATCGACGACTGGAACCTGACCACCACCAATGTAGTTCTCGCCAAAGGAGCGCCCTCGGGCGCGTATCTCGCCTACGTCCACGCCGCGATGTATGACGCAAGCAATTCCATCAGCGGACGATTCAAGCCTTACGCCGTAATACCCACGTCCCCGACCCGTGGAGCATCCGAAGACGCGGCCGCGGCCGCCGCCGCGTACTTTCTCCTGCTGACCCAGTTTCCGGACCAGAAGCCGACGCTCGATGCAGCACTGGCAGCATCACTTGCGAAGGTGCCCGATGGGCCGTGCGAGACGAAGGGTGTCGCCATCGGCCAGGAAGTTGCGGCCGCAATCCTCGCGCTGCGGGCCAACGATGGGCGCGAAGCAATCGTTCCGTACACCTTTGGAAGTGGAGCGGGTGTTTATCAGCGCACGCCCCCGGCTTTCGGCAACCCGATTGCACCGTGGCAGGCGAAAATGAAGCCGTTCGCGTTGCAGTCGCCCTGGCAGTTCCGCGCGTATGGCCCACCCGACCTGACCAGCGAGCGGTACGCCAGGGACTTCGAGTCCGTCAAGGAACTCGGATCCGCGACGAGCACGCAGCGGCTGCCCGAAGAGACCGAGGTGGCGTGGTTTCATACCGAAAATCCGACTACGTTCTGGACGCGCAATCTGCGCAACTACGTCAGTGCGCAGGGACTCGACACTGTGCGCAGTGCGCGCCTGTACGCCATGCTGTTTTTCGGCTTCGCTGACGGAGGTATCGCCTGCTTCGATTCCAAGTATTACTACAACCGCTGGCGCCCGGTGACCGCGATTCCTGCGGCCGAAACAGATGGCAACCCCGAGACGCAGGCGGATAGCGCCTGGACACCGCTGGCGAATACACCGCCCCATCCAGAGTATCCGGCCGCCCACGGCTGCGCGAGCGGAGCGATTGCCGAAATCCTGCGTCGCAACGCAGGCACGCGGCACATCACGTTTACCTTCACCAGCACCGTGAGCGGGACGATTCCGCACACCTACTACAGCACTGATGAACTGGTAGAAGAAGTGTTGCGCGCGCGTGTGTTCGGCGGGATGCATTTCCCGACTTCGGTGGCGCACGGCGCAATCATGGGCAAGAAAGTGGGTGACTGGATCTTCGACCACAATTTCAAGCCCGTTAAAAAACGAAATTGAGCCGTAACCTCTCCGGTCTATAGAACAAGGGCGCGCCGCACGGCGGCGCGCCCCCTTCGTACCGAGCCCGGCGTGTTGTTAGGTGCGCTGGACCACGAAACCCGGGCCTTCAGGCTTCTGGTGCCAGCCGTTTTCGGAAACGATCTCGATTGCGGCGACCCAGTCCAAGTCCAATCAGGCCGAGCCCGAACAGCACGAGCGTGCCGGGTTCTGGAACTGAGGTCGCGCGAACCGTGAAAGAGGAGAGATTGGCCGTTCCGCTGAAGCCCGCATATACGCCGGTTTCCGTCTGCGTGTACTCGCCGAAGTTGAGTTGATTGAATGCGCCCGGGCCCGGAGCAAGCCCCAATCCTTCCGGAAAAGTCAGATCGGTCAACCAGGAGGGATCGGAACTCTGGCGGGTGAGTCCTGCGCTTGCGTAAAAATTGGTCGAGCCGTCGAACCCCCGGTAGGCTTCTCGATTGAAGAGTTGCTCGGCACCAATGTAGCCGTTGACAAGCTGAACGTAGTTATCGCTGGCGATCTGCGAGTCGACGGGCCCGGGATTGAAACTGTTGCCGTCCCACTGGATGAGAAAATCCGATTGCAGCCAACCGTCGTAGTCGTATGCGAGCGTGCTGCCGTTGGTGAACGAATCCGGACCGCTCGGACCGTTCGCGAGGACATCGATGGTGACGCTACCGCTGAACGCTCCCTCGTAGGTCGAGGCGCAGCTCGCATCGCTCGCAAACGTGCAAACCGAGCCGGTACCGGCAAAGTCGTAAGTCAATGGCACGGCATGTGCGGCCAGCCCGCTGAACAGGCACGCGACTAGCGCGGTCATTCGCAATGGCAGTTTGTTCATGATTATTCTCCGCGTTGTTGCCCACGGGAGTAACGCGGCAAACCTAAGCAAACCGGCTCACGAAACTCTGTGCGCATTCCTACTCGTCCAGGCCCGGCGGAGCAGCACAATGCGCGCCATGTCTGCTCGTCTGCACTATGTCTTCGTATCCCTCGTCGCCGGCCTGCTGATTTCGGGCTGCGCATTACTCCAGCCGCGCGATCCGCTCCACGTGACGGTGGCCGGAATTGAGCCCCTGCAAGGTCGAGGGGCTCGAGTTGCGCATGTCCGTCAAGCTTCGGGTGCAGAACCCGAATGACGCGCCATTGGACTACAGAGGTGTCGCCGTCGAGATGAATGTACAGGGCAAGACGCTCGCGACCGGCGTCACCAACGAAGCTGGCACAGTGCCGGGGTTTGGTGAGGCCGTCATCGCTGTCCCGGTGACGATCTCGGCGTTTCGCATGGCGCGTCAGGCCTTGGGGATGATGAACGGCGAGGGTATCGAAAAGATCGAGTACGAAATGAAAGGCAAAGTGAGCGGCAGCGGAATGAGCACCATGCGGTTTGTCACCAAAGGCCAATTCGACCTTCCTGCCGCGACGGCAAATGGCCCATAGCGATCACCACCACACCTCCATGTGCATCCCGGCGGTGAGACCGTCCATCTCGTTCGCGAAATCCGTTCCTCCAACCAAGCCGACGAAATCATCACTCCAACTTGCGTAAGTGACGAACGCGCGAACAACCGGCCGGCTCATGAAACGGCCGCCCAGCGACACCTGCGGAGCGAGCGTCACTTTGTAGAGCACACCCTCCGTCTCCGCCATGTCGTCCTGGACCCAGTCGGCGCCCGCATCCAACGCGAGGCTGATGCGCTGGTTGAAATGCCAGATCGGCCGCACGCCGGCTGACACCCATTGCACCTTGCCCTCGTCGCCTGCGTAGTCGGTGATCTGGTAGATGAACACCGGACCCAAAGAGAATGAGTCGCTGAGGTTGGCCGTGAAGTTTTCCGTCACGCGCAGCCGCCAGGAATCGGGATGATCCGCGCGGATGAACGTCTGGTTGTTCAGCGTGAGGTTTTCAAAGCCTGAATTGAGTGTCTTGGCCGCGCCGGTGCCGTACTGGATCGAAGCCTTGTTCACACCGTCCTTGCTGAACACACCCTGCCTGGTGTGGATGAACATTCCCGAAAATCCCGTGGTCTCGGGAGCCTGGATGCCGTTGGAATCGAGCCCGCTCGTGGTGCGCGAGAAGACCAACCCGGCTTCGCCGATTCCCCCGGGGACCGTCCATGTCATACCACCGGAGGTCGAAGCTGGTTTTGCTGAAGCCGGCCTTGTTGGTGGCGTCGGGCACAGGTGCGCTACTGACGCCGCTGCTTCCCGGAGTGCCAATCCAGGCCAGCGCGAGCTTGCCATTCGAAAGCTTCAGGTCTTCGAAGCCACCGCCCGTGCCGCTCATGTTCGAGAAGAAGAAATCGTTGAGATGGATATCGTGGCGCCGGTAATACCGATTGCCCGCCCAGAACTTCAGGGATGGTTGAGAGGAAAAGACGTTGCCCACCGAACCCCAGATCTCGGCGAAGGTGAAGCTGGCGGTTCCCGAACTGATCGCGTCCTGGATCGGCGTATAGGCAGCAAGGGTGGTCTGAAACCGCCCGATCGGTCCGCTGCCGGCCGTGATCTCACCCGCAGAGTCGTCAACCTTGAAGGCACCTTCGCCGTAGAAATTCTTGCCGAAGGTGATTTCCCCATAGGTATCCGCTTCATTGCCCAAGCGATACTTTGCACTCGCGCCCGGTGCCTGGAATCCAACCATCGAGCCGCCATTGCTGTTCCTGCCATAGCCGGCGCGAAAATATCCATGGATGTCCATGTAGCCCTGCAACACCTCCTGGACGCGACCGGCATAGGGATGCTCTGCAGTCAGCAGGCTCTGGTCGCGAGATTCGGTGTCGCGCTGATATTCCCTATCCACCAGGACTCGCGCCTGGTTCACGGCAACCAGCGTTTCGGCGGCGGGGGTCGCAGGCGGAGCTTGAGCCGAAGATGACGTCGAAGCCTTTTCCAGAGCACGAATGCGCTCCTCGAGAGCACGCATGAGCTCGGCCTGCCTGGCGTTCTCTGCCTTCAGGGCCCGCAGTTCCTCGCGCAATTGGTCTGCTTCGGTAGACGCTGCCGCCGAGTCCGTCCCGGCGAGAGTGACGATCAATCCGAGAAGCATGGCAACTGCAAAGCGTGGAAACCTGGACATGCGAAATCCCCTTCGACCCGAGCAGAGGTTCCACCCTCGAATTGGCTTTTGCTATGGGTACTTAGGGCATCTTGCCGGACGAACCAGGGCGCGCCACGGCCTATTCCGATTAGATAGGTAACGTCATATGGCGCTGGTGACAGACACAGGCAACACCGCGAATAATGGGCCGCACTTCCAACCAGGGCAGGACATGGCATCGCCACGATTTGCGTTCGGTCGAGTACTCGTGCTCGCGGCCAGTTCCGCCGGAATCATTGCCGCCCTCGTCGTGCTGGCACTTTCCTGGCCGGCGCCGGCTGATTTGTTCATGGCGCGGTTCTCGGATTCCACGAGCATCAGCGTGTGTCTCCTGGTCCTCGGTATCGCGATGCTGATCGCCTGGCGCGCAGGCAACCATGCACCGAACATCGCGATCGCCCTGTCGCTGACCTTCATCTACGGCAGTGTCGTTGTCACATTGCTGTTCGACAGGCTGCATGTCATCCCGCTCATCCGGCCAAGCGTGCAGATGCTGCTGTTCTTCCTCGCGTCTGCCCTCTACATCCGCTCGTCACAGCTCTTTCCGCGCAAGCTGACGGCCGCGGACATCGCTTCGAGCCCGACGATCTGGGGCAAATCGCCGCCGCTGCGACAGGCGGCGACATTCCTGCTCCTCCCTGCAGCCGCCTGGATCATTTCGGCGACTGCAAGCGCGGTGATCCTGTTTGCTGCGGACATCCGCGTGGTCGCCCCCGTATGGATGGCCATCACCGCGATCGGCATCCTCTATTTCTACATTACGCTTCGCGGGCCGGACGTCGAGGCCAGGCACAAGGTGCTGTGGTTCTTCGAGGCTGCACTCGCAGCAGCCATCATCACGATGTTCGCCGGCGCGATCGACCTGGCGCTGCCCCCCATCGATAGCCCCCGAACGTCCGCGCCGTGATCCAGCAAATTTTCAGTATCGCGAGCGGCCTCACCATGGTGATCTGCTTCGCCGCGGCGGTGTTCTACGCCGGCGCCATCAGCCCCGCGTTGATCGTCCGCAAGACGCTGGTCTTTGGCGCCACGGTCGGCTTATTGCTCTTTCTGTTCGCCGTGGCCGAAATCTACATCGCACATATGCTCATTCATGCGCTGCACGTGAACGATAGTTTCGTAAGCGCAGTACTCGGTGCAGTCTTCGGCCTCGCATTCCATCCACTCAAACATCGCATCGAGCATTTCCTGAAGCGGTTCGCGCCGAAAGACAAAGCCGTTCTCGAGCCGGCAGCGGTTGCGAAACCTGGAGTCGAGTACGGGTGATTGTCGCGCCGAACGTAACCCCAAAAGCGGCGCGCTGACAAAACTCCGCGCGAATTATTGCGGCCGTCGTCGCGCTGGCACAAGATCGGCCGCGTCATGAAAAGACGAGTGCACGCCGTCGTTCTGTCGCTTGCTCTCCTGGCCGCGTCCGCGGTTGTGCCCTGCGTCGCGCAATCCTCGTCGGAGACGACGCCCATCAGTAATAAGGGACGAACCGGGAGACATCCGTATGTCACCGCGGGCGACCGGACGTACCTGATCGGAACGCAGGATGGCAATTTTCCGGACATGGGTGATCACGTGCCGGGCGAGATGGGCGGATTGTGGATGCCGCCGATCAAGCTCATCGATGCCTTCCAGGCGCGCATCGCGGACGTCGGAACAAGTGAGGAATTTCCGCTGGCGGAAAGCGCGGAGATGCTCGCCTATCCGTATGGCAACCGGTTCATCTATGGCCAGGTGCTCGACGCTATCGATATCGAACGCTTTCAGTTCAGTCCGGATGGCAGGCCCGGTCTCATCGTCCAGTACCTTCTGAAGAACTCGTCAGATCGCGCGCGAACGTTGCGTCTTCAATGGTCCGTCAAAACCGATCTGCGGCCCGGATGGTATGCGGACCGTGTCGGGATACAGGATGGTCAGGATCGCGTCGACTGGCGCGCGACCGAGGGCGTCTACATCGCCAGGGATACTGACCACCCATGGTTTTGCGTCTGGGGTGCGGCGCCATCCATGGATGCGCGGCGAATCGAGCATCCGCCTGCCGTCCACACGAAAGGCCGTGGCGTCACGGCCGCGTCCAGTCACACGGTCACGGTCGACGCACACTCCACAGCCACGCTGACATTTGTCGTCTCGGGCTCGGCTACCGGTCTGAGCGATGCCGTCTCTAACTACAACTATCTGTCGGAGCACCATGTCGAGCTGCTGGCGCAGAAGGCGGCGCACTATGGCTCGTTAACCAACCGCGCCCGCTTGACAATCCCGGACCCGCGCCTGCAAGAGGTCTACAACTGGAGCCGGATCAACATGGAGTGGCTGGTCAGAGACGTTCCCGGCATCGGCCGCGGTCTCAGCGGCGGCTTCATGGAATATCCATGGTGGTTCGGAACCGAGACGTACTCGCTGCAGGCGCTCACGGCAACCGGCGACTTCGAGCTGGCCAGGCAGACGTTGCGCTTGCTGCGCAACCAGTCGGATAAGGTGAACGGCAACGGCCGGATCGTGCACGAGATCACGCCCGACGCGGCGGTGTCGAATCCAGGAAACACACAGGAGACCGCGCAGTTCATCCTGACCGTCGGGAAGGTTTTCCAATGGACGGGCGATCGGGAGTTTGCTCGAGAGATGTATCCCGCCATAAAGAGGAGTATCGACTGGCTGCTGGGCGAGATGGATCAGGACAAGGACCTGTTCCCGGAAGGCTACGGAATCATGGAGGTTTCCGGCTTGAACGCCGAGCTGATCGATGTCGCGGTCTACACGCAGCAGGCCCTGGAGGCTGCGGCGCGAATCGCCGAGGTCTTGAACGACACAGACGCGAAGGATCGCTACCGGAAGCTGGCCGCCGACCTGAAAGACAAGATCAATCAACGATTCTGGATCGAACAGGACGGCACGTATGCAGACTTCTACGGCAGCAGATCGCAGGCGATCAGCGCGGCCGAAGGAGCGATCAAGCAGATCGGTCTCCAGGGCGCGGACAAGCTGACGCAGAAAGACAAAGACCTGATTGCAGCACTACCAACGGCTGAAGGCGCAGTTCTCTGCGATGCCGGAAGGAGATCGCGGCTGGATCACCAACAAGAACTGGGTCATCGCAACGCCAATGGAAACCGGAATCGCTCCGCCCGAGCGCGCGATCCCGCTTCTCGACAAGATCCGGCGCGAGAACAGCGGCGAATACGGCCCGTACCTCTCTGCCGTCGAGAGACAGGCGATGATGACGATCGCGACCGGAGTGCAAGCCGTTGCGGAAGGCAACTATGGACGTACCGACCAGGCGATGTGGTACGTAGACAGGATCGTTCAAACCTTCAACCGCGTAACGCCGGGCTCAATTTCGGAAATGATGCCGGACTACGGCTGCTTCACGATCGCATGGACCAGCTATGGCATCGTGATGCCCTTGATCGAACATGTCTTCGGCATTCGACCGGACGCGGTGAATAGGACCATCGTGTTCGAGCCTCACCTACCTTCTGGCTGGGAGCGACATCCGCATCGACGATCTGCCGGTCGGCGACAACCTTGTTTCGTTTTCACGTACCAGGACCGAGGCCGGGGTCGTCTTCGATATTGAAGCGCGAGACAACGGGTGGAACTTCGCTTTGAGAATCGAAGGCGCACCTCATGCCAGCTATTTTCTCAACGGCAAACCGACAGCTCTTTCGTCTTCGGGCATCCGGATGGAGGGGACGAAAAACCGGGTGCTTATCGTTTCCACACACTGAGATTGGCCTAACTCCTGCTCCGTCAGCGCGTCAGGCCGAGCTCAAGCTGAGTTTTGGCAAGAATTAACAAAAAGTTGGCAGGACCGAACATTCATTCCTGGCTGATTTCCTTCACGATGAGAGATTCACCCTAATCGCTCACGGCTCAAGCAAGTGACCGTGCCAACCGGCACTGCATCACGGTTACCTAACATCATCCGTACCCTGATTGCAGTCCAATGTTCGGTCGGGTATCTACGCTGCCCGCTTCTCAGCCCGCTGCCTCCGACTTCCTGATGCCCTTAAGCCAATCCCGATTGTTAGGCGTCGTCGCGCTACTGATGTGCAGCGCAGCTTCGCTCGCCGCCGACGGTGCGAAACAGTTCGCAACCTGCGTCTCTTGCCACGGCAACAAGGGCGAGGGAAATCCGACTCTCAATGCGCCCGCGATCGCCGGCCAGGATGCGGCATATCTCACGCGCCAGCTGCTGAATTTTCGAAGTGGCCGTCGTGGGGCGCACAAGTCCGACACGCTCGGAGCGCAGATGCGAGTCCTTGCGACAACGCTCGGCGACGACGCGGCCGTCGCCAAGGTCGCCAGCTTACGTCGCGAGCCTTCCGAAGACCGTGAGTGCAACGCCCGCGCGCGGCAACCTGCACAACGGCAACAACCTCTACCAAGGCAAGTGCGGCGCATGTCATGGCGTCGCGGCTGAAGGGCAATGCGGCGCTGAAGTCACCGCGACTCGCCGGCCTCGACGCCGCATATATAAAGAGACAGTTCGCGCACTTCCGCGACGGAGTGCGCGGCACCGATCCACAGGATGTCACCGGCCGGCAAATGGCCATGATGGCCAAGACCCTTCCGACCGAGCGCGACCTCGACGACGTCATCGCGTTCATTCAACAGCAAGGGTCGAGGCAAGTGATTCGTGCGCTGGTGTTGGCCATGGCGCTCATGGCGGCTGTCGCAACCGCCCGCTCGACCGGGCCGGCACCAGGCGAGTTCATTCTCTCGTCGACCTGCCCGCCCGGCTTCGAAAAGACCGGCGTCGGCGTGTGCGAACTGCGCACGCTCTATCAGTTCTACCCTGTGAAACGCGGCCTCGGCGGCACGCGCACTGCGCTGCCACCGCACCGCGACGGATTCACGCCGCATCAGATCGACCTCGGCCGCTATCTCTTCTTTGATCCGGTACTGTCGGGTGACGGCACCTTGTCCTGCGCGAGCTGCCATGAGCCCGAGCGTGGTCTGTCCGATGGACGCCCTCGCTCGATCGGCATCCACGGCGCGGATGCGGGCCGTGCGGCACCCACTCTGTGGAATGTGGCATTCCTGAAGCGGTTCTTCTGGGATGCGCGCGCGGACTCGCTCGAAGCGCAAGCGGCCGGTCCGCTCTACTCGCCGCGTGAGATGGGCAACACGCCGGCGAAACTCCTCGCGAGTCTGAACGGCAACGCAACCTATCGTCGCTTGTTCAAAGAAGCCTTCTCGAGCGATTCCGGCGCGATCACCGAGCGGCAGGTCGACACGGCGCTCGCCGCATTCGAGACCTCGCTGGTCTCGCTCAACAGCCGCTACGACCGCTACGTCCACGGATACGACGCCGCGCTCTCCGAGCGTGAGATCGAGGGCCTGAACGTGTTCCGCTCGTTTGTCGCGCGCTGTTCCGAGTGCCACACGCCGCCGTTGTTCACCAACGAACAGATCGCGGTCATCGGCATGCCCGAGCCTGCCGGCCGGCCGTTCGACGTCGGCGCCGAAGCGACCATGGGCAGCCCGAAGCTCAAGGGCGGATTCAAGGTGCCCACGCTTCGCAACATCGCGCGCACCGCACCCTACTCTCACTCCGGCGCATTCACCGATCTGCGCAGCGCCGTCGAGTTCTACAACAAGGGACGAGGGAACGCCGTGCCCAAGGGCATGCACCTCTATCTGCACTGGCATATCTCGGATCCGAAGCTCACGGACACCGAGGTCGATCGAATCGTGGATTTTCTGGGCGCCCTGACTGACGAGACCTTCCTGCCGCAGCGGCCGGCGCAGGTCCCGTCCGGCATGACGCTACCCAAGCGAGGAGAACGAAATTGAAGAAACGCATCATCCTGGGATTGTTCGTCGCGGCACTGGTGTTCGGCGCCGGCGCGTTCTTCGGCCGCACCACCAAGAAGGACGTCGTGATCAGTTCGTCCACGGCGGGGGCCAGCTACAGCGGTGGGTTACGAAGGTGCCGGCAAGAGCGCCAGTCGCCATCCGCTCGGTAGCGGGTCCCGCGCCGACCAACATCGTCGTCGTCAAGGACGGAGAGTCGATCCAGGCGGCGATCAAGTCGGCGCCGAAGGGAACCATCATCCGCGTGATGCCGGGCACGTATCACGAGACCGTGTACGTCGACAAGGACGACATCCGCATCATCGGCGTCATCGAAGCGGGTCGCCGCGCGGTGCTCGACGGAGAAAAGAAGCTCAACGACGCCATCCTCTACTCGGGCAACAACTTCGTCGCCGAGAACCTCGAGATCCGCAACTACAAGGGCAACGGGATCATGGGGCAGGCCGGCAACAACTTCGAGATCCGCAACAACGTGATCGCGGAGTCGGGCGTGTACGGCATCTTCCCGCAGCTCGGCCAGAACGGCATCGTCGAGCACAATATCGTCTCGGGAATCGCCGACGCCGCTATCTACATCGGCATGAGCGACAACATCCTGGTCGCGTACAACGACGTGTTCGACAGTGTGGCCGGCATCGAGATCGAGAACAGCCGCCACGCCATCGTCGAGCACAACTACGTGCACAACAACTCGGGCGGCCTGCTCGCATTCGTCACGCCGGGGCTGCCGATCAAGGACACGGTCGACGTGATCTTCCGCAACAACTTCGTGGTGGGAAACAACCACGCGAATTTCGGCGCGCCTGGCTCGACCGTGGCCGGCATCCCGGCCGGCACCGGCATCCTGGTGATGGCGGCCGACGACGTGGTCATCGAGGGCAATGTCATCTCCGACAACAAGGTGTCGGGCATCATCATCACCGATCACGCGCATGCCTCGAACATCACCGCCGACCCGGAGTCGGATCCGAACTCGGATCGCGTGAAGATCCTCGAAAACGTGATGCTCAGGAACGGCTACGACACGATCACCGAGGCCAAGGCCCTGATGCTCGCCGAGGGCATGGTGAACGCCAAGAACCTCGACATCGCGCGAGTCGGCCCGAGCCCGGGCAGCTGCATCATCAATCGCCACCAGTACGTGACCGTGGGCGTGGGTGACTTCGCCAACTGCGAATTCACCAATACCGCGACCACGGTGAACTATCTACTGCCGCCCGTGCCGCCGCGCGAGATCAAGCCCGGCGAGCGCGGCCGGGTCGTGTACCTCGGCATCTGCACCGGCTGCCACACGTACAACGGCCGCATGATCGGCCCGCCAGTGCAGGTGATCCAGGCGCTGTACATGGGACAACCCGCAGGGCCTCGCCGACTTCATCGCGAAGCCCGTGAAGAAGCGCGACGACTATCCAGAAATGCCTCCGCAGGACTATCTCGATCCCGAGACGCGCCTTGCGGTGGCGAAATACATGCTCGAAGTGACCAATTGAAATTCCGGAGAGACGATCAAATGACTTATCGCAGAAACAAGGTGGCCTACGCCGTTCACATGGTGCTGGCAGGTACGGGACTCGTGGCCGTGTTGCCCGGTAGTCGCCATGGCGCAGGACGCTGTGGCGGAGGAAATCGAAGAAATCATCGTGACCGCGCAGTTGCGCTCGCAGTCGCTGCAGGACGTGCCGATCGCCATGCAGGTCGTGGACCGCGCCGCTGATCGAAGACGTCGCGGCGGAAGACATGGGCGATCTGAACGGCTTCGTGCCGGGCCTCGTGGTGTCGGGCGACAGCCCGACGCAGCCCCGCTACCAGATCCGCGGCATCCAGACCGGCGACTTCGGCGTCGGCACCGACCCTGCGGTGGGCGTGTATGTCGACGGCATCTACGCGGCGCGCTCCGGCGCGTCGATGCTCGCCTTCAACGACATCGAACGCATCGAAGTCCTCAAGGGACCGCAGGGCACGCTGTTCGGACGCAATAGCGCCGCCGGCGCGATCTCGATCGTCACCGCGCAGCCTTCGCACGAGTTCGATTCGTTGCTGCGGGTGCGCTTCGGCGAGTTCGGCAAGCAGTATTACGAGGGCATGATCAACACGCCCATCGGCGAGCACTTCGCGCTGCGCGCCAACGGCGTCTTCAACAAGAGCGACGGCTGGATGCAGGACGCGGCCACCGGAGCGGACCTCAACCCTGAAGAAAACTGGGCCGGACGTGTGGCCCTGCGCTGGGACCTCTCGGACGCGACCAGCGCGACGCTGTCCTGGGACCATGACGACCTCGATCAGCTCGCCCGTCCCGCGATCGGCCTGGTCGCGGTAGCGTCCGGTCAGCGCAAATGCCGTACCCGCCGGATTCGCGATACGTATCTCGATCCCCGCAAGGCTCCTATCTACAACGACGTCGTCGGCAACGAGGAATCGCGCAAGCTCGACCAGGCGAACCTGTTCATCGACCACTCGTTCGGTGCGACGGAGTTCCGCTCCAGCACCTCCTGGCGTCAGTTCGACACCGTGAACCGCGAAGACGAGGACGGCACCAACCTGATCGCCTCGTACTTCGACACGGCGAACATCGAAAGCAACGAGAGCTTCTACCAGGAGTTCAAGTTGTCGGGCGCAACCGAGCGACTCGACTGGGTCGCCGGCGTGAGCTACTACAACGAGAAGGCCGACCAGGTCAGCGACACGCACACGTTCACCGACGCCATCGACACGCTCGGCACGAACCTCGGCCTTTGGGATGCGACTGGCCTGCCGTTCCCGCTGTACGGCGTCACGAGCAGCATCATCGACCCGAGTTCGGCGTCTCGATGCTGGGCCTGCCGTGGCGCGAAGCCATGTACAACCACGGCGACTTCAAGGCCACGCGGCGTTCGGCGACGTGATCTGGCACGTGAACGACAAGACCAACCTGACGGTCGGTCTGCGCTACACGCAGGACAACAAGGAGTTCACCTGGACGAATGGTCCAGCATGAGACGCCGGAACTCGACGCGGTCGTCGCGACGCTGGATGAGGCAGGCTTCTTCGATGCGATCGGAATTCCGGCCGAGGCTTATCGCTTCGCGGACATCGTGTTCACGGTGCGACACGCCGGCCGGCGGCGTCACGCAAGAAGGATTCCTGGAGCGACGTGAGCCCGCGTCTCGTGCTCGACTACAAGGTCAACCCGGACGTCATGTGGTTCGGCTCGCTTGCCAAGGGCTACAAGGCCGGCGGCTACAACAGCGTCGAGGTCGGCTCGAAGTTCGACAACGAAGACGTCTGGAACTTCGAGACAGGCATCAAGAGCGTGTTCCCGAATGCGGGCGTGGTGCTGAATACCTCGGCGTTCTACTACGTCTACGACAACAAGCAGGCGATCTCGCTGGTCACGCAAGTGCCGGGATCCGACCTCCCGCAGTACCTGATCGACACCAGCGACGAACAGGCGTGGGGCATCGACGTCGATGCGCAATGGAAAGCGACCGACCACTTCACGCTGTCCGGAAACCTCGAGTACCTCGATGCGACCTACAAGGACAAGATGACGCAGGGCACGAATCCGGTGGACCTGTCCGGCGAACCGACGGGTGAGCCTTCCTTGAGCGCCGCGCTGGGCGCGCGTTACGAGTGGGTGCTGGGCGGCGCGGGCAACCTGGACCTGTCGGGCCGGTACGCGTATCGCGGCGAATCGCGCTGTAACGCGGACTCCCAGCTTCAGGGAACCTGCCAGGTCTCGCCTAACTTCAAGGTCGGCGAAGCTACACAGCGTCTCGATGCGAGACTCGGCGTGGTACAGCGCCAACGAGAAGTACGGCCTCGCGGCCTTCGTGACGAACGTGCTGGACGATCAGTACGTGACGGGCGTCAACAACCTCACGACCGACATCTTCGGCACGCCGTTCGCGTCGATCTCGGAGCCGCGCATGTGGGGAGTGGAGGCGACGGTCAAGTTCTGAGGTAATACGGGGCGCGCCCGCGATCTGCGGGCGCGCTTTTCTGGAGAAACGATGATGAATGATGCGTCCGACAGGACTGTTCGAGTCTCACGCGGCAACGGCGTTGAAGTTGAGACAATCAACCGCCGCTGAGCGGCGCCGCAAACTTGAACAGCTGCTGGAGGCGATTCTCGAGCGCAAGGATGCGATCCTGGATGCGGCTCATCGAGACCTGCGCAAGCATCCGACGGAAACGAACCTCACCGAGGTGCTTCCGCTGGTCGGCGAGGTGAAGCATGCCATTGCGAAACCTGAAGCGCTGGATGAAGCCGCATCGGATCAGCCCGACGCTCGCAACGCTCGGCACCACATCCCGCGTCGTCTATCAACCCAAGGGTCGATGCCTGATCATCAGCCCCTGGAACTATCCATTGAGCCTGGCGCTGGGGCCGCTGGTCTCTGCCGTGGCCGCGGGCAATACCGTGATCCTCAAGCCCTCGGAGTTCACGCCCAACACGAATCGCGTCGTCAAAGACATCATCGGCGCGGTGTTCCCGCAGGACGAAGTTGCTGTCGTGGAAGGCGACGCACAGATCGCCACCGACCTGCTCTCGCGAGCCTTCGACCACATTTTCTTCACCGGATCTCCGGCGGTAGGAAAAAAAGTGATGGCGGCGGCCGCCCACAACCTCGCGTCGGTGACACTCGAGCTGGGAGGCAAATCCCCCGTCATCGTGGACGCCAGCGCAGACCTTCGCAGCGCCGCGGAACACATCATCTGGGGGAAGACGGTGAACGCAGGCCAGACCTGCATCGCCCCGGACTATGCGTATGTGCATCGCGATGTCGTCGACAAGTTCGTCGAACTGTGTCGCGATACGATTGCCGCGCGATTTGGCAAAAGCGACGCGGACATAAAGAGCAGCCCCGACTTTCCGCGCATGATCCACCGCCGGCACGCGGAGCGCGTCGCCCGGCTCATCGACGAAGCGGTCACAGGCCGGTAGTCAGATCGCCTGCGGTGGCGCATCCGATGCCGATGCGCGCTATGTCGCCCCGACGCTGCTGCGGGGTGTGCCTGCGGATGCGCGAATTCGCAGGGAGGAGATCTTCGGCCCGGTACTGCCGATCCTCACCTTCGATTCACTCGACACCGTGATCGCGGAGATCAACGCGGCGCCGAAGCCGCTGGCCATCTACGCGTGGACCAGGAGTAAGCGCACCGCCGAGGCTCTCCAGACGAACACCAGCTCGGGCAGCCTGTGCGTGAACCTATGCCTGCAGCAGTTTGCGCAACACAACCTGCCTTTTGGCGGCGTCAACACTTCCGGCATCGGCAACGCTCATGGCTTCTTTGGCTTCAAGGCGTTCTCGCACGAGCGCGCGGTGATGTCGGCCGGCCCGCTGTCGGCACTCAAGCTGCTCTTTCCGCCCTACGACGCGGGCAAGCGTCGCTTGAGCGAACTGCTCATCAAGTACGCGACGTGAAGTCGTTTTCGCAGATCATGCACTGACCATTCTCCGCAGTTCACGCTCGCCATGCGGTGTGAACGCCACGACGCGCGAATTTGCCACGCGCTTCGCCCATCGCAACGCGAAGCAATGCTGCATCAGTGCCGCTCCCAGCGCACCGGCCAAGTGGTGCCGGCGCTCGCCCCAATCGAGGCAGGGACGGCACAACACGCGGCGCGGGTTGGGGAGTGACTCCGCCGATATCCCGCGCGATTCGAACCAGCTTGCTCCCGATGGGGTGAGCGCAAAGTTCCCTGGATCGATGACGAACACGCGCTTCGCCACCATGCGCTCGAAGGCCCACACCGCGAGCTCACCAGCGAGATGGTCGTAACAAATGCGCGCCTTGCGCAGCGCCGGCTCACGCGGACTCGACGCCAATCGCACGGCGCCCGTGCGAAACGCGACGCCCATGAGCGATTCGAGGAGCCTCGCCACATCGCGATCCGCAAGCCGGAAGTATCGGTGACGGCCCTGCTTCACCATGCTGATCAACCGGGCATCAACCAGTTTGGCCAGGTGTGTACTTGTCGTGGCGCGCGTGATGCCGGCGTGGTTCGCGAGCTCAGTGGCCGTAAGCGCGCGGTCCGCCATGAGCACGGTAAGAATCTCGGCACGCGCCTGGTCGCCGATGAGCGAGGCAACGCGTGCAATGTGAGGCCCGTCGCGCATGCGCACATGTTAGCCGGGGGCGGCCTCGATGTCGTTGCCACACTTTGATGGCGATCGAAGCATTTCGCGCTGCCAGGCAACTAGCCTGCCGCCATGGTCATAACCTGCTTCATCCGCTACGAGATCGACCCTGGTCAGCGCAGCGCATTCCGGGAATACGCCGAGAACTGGCTGCGCATCATTCCGCGCTGTGGCGGCCAATTGCTCGGCTACTTCCTCCCGTACGAAGGAACGAGCTATGAGGCCTGGGGGTTGATTTCGTTCGAATCACTCGCCGCATACGAGGCATATCGCGCGCGGCTGCGCGCCGATGCTGACGCACGCGCCAACTTTGCCAATGCCGAGTCGAAGCGCTTCATTCTGCGCGAACAGCGCACATTCCTCGAGGCACTGACACCGTGATCGCCGTCATTTTCGAAGCGCAGCCCCGTGAAGGCCAGCAGGAAGCCTATTTATCAATCGCAGCGGCGCTCCGCCCGGAGCTCGAAAAGATCGACGGTTTCATTTCCATCGAGCGCTTTCAGAGTCTCAACGAGCCCGGCAAGATCCTCTCTCTTTCGTGGTGGCGCGACGAGGCGTCGGTGACGCTGTGGCGCCGCGTCGAATCGCATCGCGCGGCACAGCGTGCAGGCCGTGAGCGCATTTTCCTCGACTACCGTTTGCGCGTCGCCGAGGTGCTGCGCGACTACAGCATGTCTGACCGCGTTCAGGCGCCTGCGACCTGACTACAGGAATCCGACGTTGGCGTTCGAGAAGTTGCCAATGTTCGGGAGGATCCCGGGTAATTCCGATGGCTCGCATCCGAACCACTGCGCGAGCGTTGCGCCGAACTGATCCACCGCGGTAGTCGGCAGCAACCGTCCCTGCCCTACCTGATCGTCGGTCTCGATGGACACGTGCGGTGCGGTTCCATAGAACCTTCCGCCCTTCACCGCGCCGCCCATCACGAAATGATGCGAACCCCAGCCGTGATCCGAGCCATCGGAGTTCGACGACAAGGTGCGGCCAAAATCCGAGGCGGTGAAGGTGGTGACCTTGTTCGCAACTCCGAGCTCGACGGTGGCGGCATAAAACGCACTCATGGCGCCGTCGAGCCACGTCAAGAGTCTCTGGTGACGCGACATGAGCGAATTGTGAGTGTCGAAACCACCGAGCGACACGAAGAACACCTGGCGTTTCACGCCGAGCGTCGCATTTGCGCCGATCAATCGAGCCACCACTTGCATCTGCCTCGCGAGCCGATTGCCCGTCGGGAAAGCCCTGGTCAGCGTTACGCCGGCGAGCGCTGTATTGACTGAACCTTCGAGATCGATCGAGCGCCGCGTGACCTCGGTGCATTCGCTTTCGAGCACGTGCGTACTGCTTCGCGTGACGATGTTGTTCACAGCGTTGCGTAGCGGCCCGTCGAGCGCCTTGATTCGGATCGCACCATTTGGGCTGATCTGGTACTGAAGCGCATCGCGCCCTGCGACGAACACTGCGTTGCTGCTCGCGGAAATGCAGGTGAGCTGCGCATTCGAAGAATTGCTGGCAAGGGCGATGTCCCCGAGGCGCCCTCCCCAGCCATTGGTCGATCCCTCGCTGCCGTCCGACTGCCAGATGGATGTCTGATCGTTGTGCGAAAAGATCTTCGGCGGCAACGGATTGGCGACCTTGTCGGAGCTCTGGTACTGCGCCAGCGTCGTCGGCTGGATCAACGGCCCCACATTGAGCTGGATCGCCCAATTGGCCCGCGTCGAACAATGACTTGAGGCCGACGAGCTGCGGCGCCAAAGCGTATTGGAGCCCGTCGGTGAGCACCGCCCCATCGAGTGGTGTGAGTGCCGTGGCAGTGAGATCCGCGCGCGCCAGCGCGATACCGGACTCGTCCTCGCCGGCGACGCCGGCGCGGATCTCGTGATACTTCGCGTAGTTAGCCGCGTCGTAGGGCACCACCGTGTTGGCGTAATCGTTGCCGCCGTACAGGAATACGCACACCAAGGCCTTGTAGTCGGTCGCGTCGAAGGCCGCGGCCTCTCCGATGGCCGCAAGGTTGATTGCCAGCGGCGTCGCCACGCCCAGTGCCGAAAGCTGCATGGCTCGATGCAGCACAAGACGTCGGGTCCAGAGATTCATTTCTGCACCAGGTAGCCGGGAGAGATGAGGATGAGGAAACAGGCCGTGGCCAACATGTCGTGCTTCTCGCTGCTGCTGCTCGAGGCATTGATGTCGAAAGTCCGCAGCGCCGCCCGAACGACACCGAGCGTTTGGCTGGTCAACTGGTTGGCCGTGAGACGCAGGTTGAGCCAGTCGACCACTGCCGGAATATCGTGTGCGATGGGCAGCAACGTCGCGTAGCTTGGCTTGACGTCGCGAATGCCGTTACGGGTCACGCGCTGCATGAAGTTGATGTAACCCGCGGTGCTGGTTTCATTGTGTATCTGGAACTCGGGTGCGACCTTGCCCGCGGTCGCGATGGCGGTGTTCGGTGGCACGTATCCTGGCCGGAAAAAGTTGAACACGGACGGCGACTGCAGCGGGCTCTGACCGAGCATCGTTTCGGGCGCCGACAGATCGTCGATCACGTACTCGCCATTGCTGGAAGCAACCTCCGCGGTACGCGCCCACTGCGCGAAGCGCACGATCGGCTCGCGCATCTTGCCGAAAAGCGTGTCGGCGGCGGTAGGCATGGCGCGTGCTTCCTCATCCGTGAGAATGGCGGTCCACACCGCCTTGAGATCACCGCGCACGCCGGAGCCGTTGTTTCCGAACACCGTGGCGACGCGCTGCACATATTCGGGTGTCGGATTGCTGGTCACCAGCCGCTGGATCATCTGGCGCGCGAAGAACGGGCCGGTGTTGTCGTGATAGAACAAACGGTCGAGCGCGATGTGCAGGGCATCCGCACCGGGGGTGGTGATGGTGATCTTCGTGCCGAGAAAATTCACCTCGACCCTGGAATGATTGTTCGAGTTGAAACGCATGGGGTTGGTGGCGAGATGCGTGCTCGGTATCGCATTTCTTTCCCATGTGACGGGCGTGGACGTGCCGCCATTGGATAGATAGTCCCAGTCGTAGCCGGTGAACACGCGCGCGAGATTGGTGACGTCTTCCTGGGTGTAGGTTTCCACTGGCTTGCTGTTGGCATCGAGCTTGTGCGTGCCATCCGGATTCAACTCGTACAGGCCGATCGTGAAGAGCTGCATCACTTCGCGGGCGAAGTTCTCATCGGGCTGCCGGCCGCGGGAGTCCTCCCGCAGATTGCCGCGCGTGTTGAGAAAGGCGCCCATCCCGGCATTGAGCGTGAGCGCCTCGAGCAACTGGCGAAAGTTGCCGAACGCATGCGCGGTGAGCACATCCCAATAGGCGGCGATCAAATACGAAGGGTAAATCGTCTCCAGGGAGTTCAAGGACACGACGAACGTTTCCGACAATGCGAGTGCCATGCGCTTGCGCATCTGGTCCGGCCCCGCAAGCAGCTGATTCCAGATCATGTAGTCGCCAAATTTACGCGCGCGATAGCGCTTTTCTGTCGTGATGGCGTTGTGGCCCTGCGAATTGAGCCAGGCGACACCGGTCTCGCCGACCGGTTCGTCGTAGCGCGCTTGCAGCCACGCAAGCCAACCTGTACTCGTGAGGGCGGTGATATCCGCGTCGCTGACGGAAAACTGAGCCTGCAATGCGAAGCGGACGGCCTCAGCTTCGGTTGAAGAAATCGCGTCGCGCGGCGGTGGAGGTGCCGGCCCGGGCGCCGGCGCGGGTGGAATAGGTGTTGGGGGAATTGGCGGTGGGGGTGAATACCCTCCACCAGAAGGCGAGCCATCATCTCCGGCGCCGCAGGCACTCAACGCCAGCGTCGCTGCCCCTGCAATCAGCCCGGACGCACGATCTTCATTCGCAGAAGTTTCGGCAACTGATTCCGCTTCTGCGTCACGTTCGATTTCCTCCACCAGACCTCCGTGTGCAACCTGAGTCTAGTGTTGCGTCGCGGGTCGACGGTATGAGGACTAGGTCTTATGTGAGCGCTGCAGGCCGCGTCCTAAGGCTTCTCAATCGCGAACCAAGGTCAGCGCCGCCCTACGCTTTTCATGCAGCGTGGTGTGCGCGGGAGCCGGCAGCTTCTTGGACTGCTGCAGTAACTCCTGGCAATGCGCCGGCATGCGCTTCAGCAACGCCAGCAATTCATCCCGCGGAACCGGGCGAGAGAACAGAAAACCCTGGAGCGAGATCGCGCGATTCGGCAACAACATGGCGAACTGCTCGAGGTGCTCCACACCTTCGGCAGTGACCTCGAGACCGAGGCCGCGACACAGCGCGATCGTCGCGCGTGAAATGGATGCGGCGCGCGCGCTGCCTTCGATACCGACGATGAGACTTCGATCGAGTTTCACACGAGTCAGCGGGAGCTGCTGCAGCGACGCCAGCGACGAGTACCCGGTACCGAAGTCGTCGAGTGCAATAGCGACTCCGACACTACGCAACTGATCGAGCGTCTTGATGGTATGCGATCCGGTCTGCAGGACGGACTCGGTGAGCTCGAGCTCGACGCAACGTGCAGGCAGTTCAAATTCGTTCAGCAGCTGCTCCAGCTTGCTCACGAATCGATAGTCCATGAATTGTCGCGGCGACACATTGATGGCGACTCGCGCTTCGGGCCACTCTCCACGGTGCCACTGAGCCGCCGTCTGGATGGCCGTGCGCAACACCCAGTCGCTGATTTCGACGATGAGGCCGGACTCTTCGGCCACCGCGAGGAATTCATGCGGGGTACGGTAGCTGCCATCCGGCATGCGCCAGCGAATCAGCGCCTCGACCTGAATCACGTCGAGAGTCTGTAGCTCGACCAGCGGTTGATAGAACAGTTCGAACTCGCCATTCTGAATGGCGCGCCGCAGTCTCTGCTCGATGACGAACTTCGCCGACGCCGTGGCCAGCAGCTCCGGCGTGAAGTTTGCGAGCTGGTTGCGCCCCAGCGCCTTGGCGCGGAACAACGCCGCGTCGGCGGCCCGCAGCAGTGCTTCGGCATCCCGTTCGTGGTCAGGAAACAGGCTGACTCCGACGCTCACGCTCACGATGACTTCGCGATCGTCGACCTGCAGCGGGCTTTCGAACGCGCGAATGATGTTTTCGCCGAAGGTCGAGGATCTCCGCGGTGCCGCTGGCGCCCTGGTGGACGATCGTGAATTCATCGCCACCCAGTCTCGCCGCGAATCCGCAGCAGCTCGCGATCGACTCGAGCCGCCGCGCGATCGCGATGAGCACGCGATCTCCATAGGGATGCCCCATGCTGTCGTTGAGCGTTTTGAAATTGTCGATGTCGAGGAAGAAGACGCCGACGCGTTCGCCCGCCAGTCGCGCGCGTTCGAGGGCTGCATTCAGCGCGACGAACAACTGGCGGCGATTGGCGACGCCGGTGAGCGGGTCCTGCTCCGCGAGCTCCTGCAACTGGCGCGTCCGCTCCTCCACTTTGGCTTCAAGACGCTGCTGCGCATCGCGCGTTGCCGCGCGTGCCGCAGCGAGTTGTTCGGCCATTGAATTGAATGCCACTGCCAGTGCGTCGAGCTCGCGAATGCCTCCAGTCGCGACGACACGTGTATCGCCTCCGCGTGCCAGCCGGTTGGTGGCGGCGATCATGCGCCGGACCGGTCGCGCAATAGTGAAGATCGTCGCGAAGCACACGTAGAGCAGAACGAGGAGCACTGCGGCGCTTATCCAGGCGACGAGCGAACCATCGGGCTTTGCAAATGGTGCGGGCGCAGCCAGCGCGGGCGGGACGCTTGCCTCCAGAGGCTGCGACTCGACCGCAAGGTCGGCGGGCAGCAGCGCGGCCAGCTTCCTCGACTCGCGCGCGAAAGAATCAAGCGCGGCTATTCGCTGGGACTCGATGCGCACGAACGCCGTGCGCAAGGGCACGAGCGATACCACGTCGTTCTGTATGCCCTGGTACCAATCCGATCCCTGCGATCGCCGTAGCGAGCTTTGATTGGTGAGCAGCGTCTCCGCCACGGCCTGTTCCGCATTCGCGAGCGAGGCGGTGGATGCATCGCCACCGAATGCGCCGGACATCGCAATGGCGGCCCGGAGTTCGGTCAGTCGCGCGTGAAGATCGAGCAACGGCTGCCGTGCGACCACGTGGCCGAAAATCTTCAAGGCACTTTCGCTGGATTCCCTGACGCGCGAGTCGATGCTCGTGACCGCCTCCGAATACTGCCGCAAGGGCTCGCGACGCTTGCGTGTCGCCTGCACCAGTGCGTCGGCGGTTCTGCGATGCGCATTGACAACACGGGTCAGCGATTGGTTCGACGCCGGCGTATCGCGCACAAACTGATTCAGCACCTGCCCCAGTGAATCGCGTGCGCTCGAATAACGAGTGGCCGAGGCTCGCGTGTCTGTCTGCACATGTTCGTGAACAGCGCGGTCGAACACGCCCACTGCGACAGACAACTTTGCGGACGTTACGAGTTTTTCTGCCCGGCCCACTGACTCGCGCAAAGTAGTGATCGCTTGCGAGTCATGTGTGCTGCGCACCACCTCCGCATGGTGTTGCTGCTCGAGGATAGAGACGCCGTTTTCGACGATGAGATTGGCGGCGGCCGCAAGCGTCGCCACTGCCGCGAACGCGATGACGAGTCGGGGCGTGATGCCCACGCTGCCGAGCGTGAGCCATCCTTTCAGGCGCACGTAGTGGCGTTTGAAATTATTCCGGTGGTACCTGGACATGGATGTCGGACCGACCCGCCTCTCCCTTCAAGACCGATGAGCCCGGCCGCTGCCTGCCGCGCTCCTACTCCCTAGCATCGAGATTCGACCAAGTCGTGGCCCCGTGTGCCTGCCCAGTTCTCACTTTTCTGTAGGGCAATTCCGATGCACTAGGGCATAACCGGCAGCCGCCCTAAGGGAGGCCCCGGTAAGGCTTGGACTACAGGGCATAACATACAGCGCCTACCCAGCGAATCAACTGCAGTGTGGCGGCGCCGCGCCAGGATCGGGGGGTCGAAGGCTGGTCAATCCGACTTCGTTTCCTCGATCACGCGAGCGTTCAGCGGCTGAGTCGGGCGGTTGTTATGTGCGTAGCGCACCCTGAACTCGTTCACTTGCGCCTCTGAAGCCTCGACCGGAGTCTTGAGCACGAACCAGCGTACGTTTTCCGAGCAAGGCGGAGTGGTTAGAGAACCCTCGAACGAGTAGTAGCCGTGGTGCGCGGGCAGCAGATCGACCATGTTGATGGTTTTGCCAGCCACGATCGACTCCGTCGCGCCCTTCGCCGGGAAGTGGTCGAAAATCGGTTTCAGGAATTCGTTGGTCTTGCCCACACGGATCAATACGGCAACGACTGCGAGGTCGCCCTTGGCATTTCTGTGCACGATGTGCGCCACCATCGACGACTGCGCACCGTGCACGCGCTCTTCGGACGGCTCGTGGAAGTGCACTTGCAGCAGGTCGTAATGCTCTTTGCCGACCGTGAAGCCGCCGCTGCCTTTCGCCGCATTGACCTGGAACGAGTGGCCCGTATCCGTCACCACGAGAGCTACATCTTTGTAGTCGAACTTCAGCTCAGGCAGGTCCTTGACTACTGTTTTCTCAATGTCGATCGGCGACTGGTGCTTGCCAACTCCACACATTGCAAATGCAGGGTCTTCGGAATCCCAATGTTCGGGGCCCGTCTCACCGGAGTAGCTCCAATGGTGGCCTTCAGACTTGGCGGGTTCCGCGGCACTGGCGACACCTGTGAACACGGCCATGCCGCAGATGAGCAACCGCGGGAGCAGGCGGGTCGACACAATCTGAATATCAGTCATGGCAAGCTCCAGTGGGAGGTGGGTAGCTAGTGATACCACCAAGGCCGGACTGGCGAATGAATTGTCTGTAATCAGCGCCCCATGCGCCGCTGATAGGCGCGCGTCAGGTGATCCTTCACGTTCTTGTCCTGCGACGCTCCGCCCCCGGTCACCGCGAAGCCGACTTGGATTGACGCGTCTGCCTGCGTGAGCAACGTGATCGTCACATTGGACGATCCCTGATCACCGCGCAGGGTTCCGCTCGCCTTGTCTTCGAACGTAATGCGGACGCCCACGTCGGCTGCCGCGCCACGAGCCGCCTGCCATGACTGCTCGAATCTCTCGCCGATCGATCGGGTCGGAACTGGCGTGGGAGCCGGGGCGGTATAACAAGCCTGCAACATGAAGCCAGCGACTACAGCAATGCCGCCGGCGAGAACCCTGAAGTTAGTCATCATCCCCCTCACTTGATCGTGTAGCCCCGTCCCTCAAGGCAGGCAGCGTACGCGCGGTGATAAGTTTCCATCTTCTTCTGCTTGTCAGCTTCAGCCTGTTGTTGCGCAGCCTGTTGCTGTTGCTGCTGCTGAGCGGCCTGGTCCTGCGCCGCGGCCTCCCCGCGACGCTGGCGGCTGCCGGCGGCTACGGCACCCGCGGCAGCGCCTACTGCGGCGCCCTCGCTCGCGTCATCGTTGGCGACTTCGCCGATGATGGCACCGGCGGCGGCGCCTCGAGCGGCACCTCTCGCGCGTGAACCGTCGCGCCCTGAAGGCGGCGGGGGTGCGGCGGCTGGCGCCGGCGCGGTCGTCGGTGTCGAGGCAAGAACTACCGGATCGACACCAGTGTTCTGTTTTGCCCATGAATTGCACTCGCCCTCGTCTTTCTGCTGCTGCGCGGGCGTCTGATTCTTGGCGGGATAGACGATTGGAGTTCCTGACATCGCGGCGCTGCCGATCAGGGCCGCGAGTGTGGTGGTGATAACGGTTGTTTTGCAGCGACGCATGAGGGCATCTCCGGTGGACCAGGCTGATCGGCGGTAGTCTCACCCTCAAAATTCCATCGCGCCGTAAGACCAAAGGTCTACGCCAGGACAGGCCGCCGATTCACTTCTTTTTCTCGTCCTTCTCAGCGTCCTTCGCAGCTGCCGGATTCTTCGCCTCCTCCAGCGTCTTCGCGCAGACATCCTGTTCACCCTGCATGCGATCGACCGCGCCTCCCGCGATCACCGTCGCTCCGCCAGTGGCAACTGCCAGCGCACCCGATGCCACACCCTTCGCGCCCATGCCAATTCTTGGGCTCACCAATGTTCCTTCGAGTCGAATGAGCGGGTTGGTGAACATGCCCGGACTCACGCCGATGCCCTTGCGCGGGCGCGTATTGAAGTCGATCAATAGTTTCTCGGTGTGCAGGTCGATCTTGCCATCGGCGGTAATGGTGACCTTCTCGGTCTGGATGACCACCGGCTTCACCGTGACTTGACCATTGACGATGTCGGCACGCGCGATGGTGCAATCGAGCGTCATGAACGGATCGTCCTTGGCAAAGGGATTGAGCTTCTCCGATAGCTGCGACAAAACACCGCCACCGTAGGCACTGATCAGGCCGCTCTTGGTTTTGCCCGCACCTTGCGTCAACAGCAGCTGCCCGTTCGCGCCCGCGGCCATTTGTCGCGGCGAGCTGCCGTGGATCTTGATGTTCATCGCCAGGCCGAGCGGCGGTACATCTGTGGGCGAGAGGCCTTCGCTCGCCAGACTCGCCCGCACATTGGCGAGGTCGATCTTCAGGTTCAGGTCGGCAGTTCCATTGGCGCCGGGCACAAAGTTGCCCTCGCCCTGCAACGTACCCTCCTGCACACCGGCGGCGCGAAAGTCGAAGATCAACTTTCCATGATCCATAGTGATGTTGCTGTCGACGTCCTTGAATGATCGCTCGGTCAGCACCAGCTCACCGAAGGACACATGCAACTTCCCATTGGTTTCTTTCATCTTGTCGAGCGGAAACGGCTTCTCGTCGAACACGAATTTCGGCTTCGGCGCATCCGATTTCTTCGGCTCGGGTTTCGCCGGCGCGGGCGCAGCGCCCGATTTGTCCTCTTTGTCTTTTGCCATGAACGGCGAGAGATCCAGCCGCGGCGACGACAACTGCACGTCGAAATGTTTGGGCGCGTCGGTCAGCAGCAACGAGCCTGCCAACTGGTTCTCGCCCAGAACGGCTTTCAGATCTTTCGCCTCGACTCGCCCTTTCGTGAGCTCGACTGCGCCACTGGCCGACACCTTCAGGACCGGCCACGTTGCGCGCAACTTCTGCGAGACTCTCAGCCGACATTTGAAATCGAAACGCGGCCTTTTGATCGCGCGTGTGCTGCATGGTGCCGTCGACGCGCACCGATGCGCCGCCAAGCGCGGCAGTCAGCGCGTCAAATTTGATCTGCTTGCGCGAATACACCGTGTGTCCCGTGACCTTGAGCGGCGTTGCGGGCACATCCTTGACGTCAAACACGCTCGCGAGTCGCGCTGCATCCGCGGCGGTGACGTCGAATTTGAGGTCCGAATCCATCAGGCCGCGCGTCTTGAGTGTGCCCTTCAAGTTGGCGTCGATGTCGCCGAGCTTTGCCTTGAAGTCGAGCTCCCGGCGTGCTCCGACATCCTTGATTCGCGTGTCGATCCGCATCGGCCCTGTGGCGATGGCCGGTAGTTCGAGTGTCTTCAGCAAATTGCCGATTTCGGTGTGGTCAATCTTCAGCGTGAGATCGGCGCCTGCCAGGCTCAGTGACTTGAGTGTGCCGCTGGTAGCTACCGTGAACTCGCCGGCTTTCGCGTTGAAGTCGAGTTGCGTGCGCTCACCGGCATCCTTCAATTGCGCGTCGACCTTCGCCGGCCCCGTGGCGACCACGGGAACTTCCAGCTTCTCGAGCATGCTGCCCAAATCCGGATGTTCGATCTTGAGCGTGAGATCGGCGCCGTCCAGCGGATCGAGACTGCCGATGACGCCATGGATGTCCAGCGCCAGTTTGCCCAACACTCCCTGCATGGCCACGCGCATATCACGCGCGGACAACAGTGCCTTTATTGGCCCGGCCTCGCCCTTCAATGACAGTGGATAGACATCGACCTTTCCCGCACCCTCGAGCGCGAGCAGTCCTTCCTTGCCCGGGGTAATGCTCAGCTGATCGAGCTGAAGCACACGATCATGCTTCTTCGCTTCACGATAGATGAGGCGCACATTGTTCAGCTGTGCCATTCGAATGACGACGGGGACCTGGGCCTTCTCGTCTTCGGCCTCGGGTTCCTCCTCATCGACTTCCGCCGGTGGGACCATCTCCCAGTTGCCCTTGCCGTCAGCGCCGCGCTCCAGCAGAACCGTCGCGTCATGCAACTCGAACACATGAACATCGGGCGGGCCCGAGATGAGCGACCAGAAACCGATCTTCACCACCGCTTTGCCGAACTCGACCATTTGCGGCTGCGAGCCACCCTGCATGTTGCCGAGCCGAACGCGTTCGGCGCTCACCGCGACGACCGGCACCAACCTCACACTGAACGGACCTTCGATGGTGAACGGGCGCCCCACACTGCGGCTGACCAGCGCTTCGATTCGTTCTTTGTGTCGACCGAGATCGCCAAATGCGAGGTACAGAGCGATGCCCAGCACCACGGCACCCAAGATGCCGAAAAAGTATGCGAAAAAACGCCTGCGCGACATGAACTATCCCCGATGTTCTGAATCCGCCCGCCCCAAGCTACATCGACACGCTCGGCGGCTATCAGCAATGGGATCAAGGGCCCATTTGACGAATAGCTTCGCGCTGAATTCACTTCGCACATGACCGACCGCTACAAGAAATTCGCACTCCCCCTCTCGATTCTCCTGCTCGCAGGAGGCACGTTCGCCGCGCATGCGGACGAATGGCGCTACTCGATCGGCGCTCACGATTTCAATGTTCCAGACGTGGACTCGCATACTTACGGCGTCACCGGCGGCGTCTGGATCGACCAGCAAACCAGCTCAGGCTGGCATTACGTCGCCGTCGCCGAAATCTTCGCAGACCGCGACAAGGACGATCTGGATCCCGACCACATCCCCATCCGCTGGGACGTGCACCTCCGCACCGATGGGAAACTATGGCAGGGTGATCGGACACATATCGACTGGACGGCGAATTTCGATACGCGAATGAACACCGTCAGTTCCGTCGAGCGTGAGATGACGGCACTGCCGGCGATCGTGGCCAGCTACGAGGGCAATGTCTTTCAACCCTCACTCAAGGCCGGAGCTGGGTGGTTTTTCCTCGAGATCGACGACGACGTGCCGAAAACCCGTGGCTACGACCGCAGCGATTTCCGCAATAGCGTGCTTGGTTACAGCGTGGCCGCCGACGTCAAGATCAGGCTCGGTGCGTGCTGCAGAGTCGACCTCATGGCGCAGGGATGGGTGGACGATCAAGACTGGCTGCAGAACCAGTACGCAGTGGCGCTTCACTTCGGCGCCGACCGCTGGAAGAAAGACAGCGAAGTGGTGCTCAGCGCCGCCGCCTACGAATACAACCTCGACGTCTATCAGCGCCCCGGCGAGCCCGCGATTCTTCCCTGGGACAACGACCTGCTGATCCGATTGCTCTTCAAGACCGCGAGGTGATCCGGTCGCGGGCGTCCGCTCACATCCAGCGCCGCTCCGCGGTGAAATCGATCGTGAGCCAGAAGTTAGGCGTCCCTGCATTGAGCCGGTCTGAAACTTCGCGGCGGATCGCATCTGCGGTCGCAATATCGATCCGGGACTCCGGGCCTACCAGCACATGGATTTCGACGAATCTTCCGCGACCGGCTTTTGCGATGTAGCTCGAGTATTCGGGAAACGAACGCTCCTTCAGGACACTTTCCATGACCTCCTGCACGCGGACGTTGAGCTCATCCGGCGCCACCTGCAGCACGTCGCTCATGGAGCGCCACAGACCGATGATCGGCATGGGCAACATGATGAGCGCCATGCTGAGCAGCGCGATTCCATCGACATACGGAATCCAGTCCTGAAATGCGGTGCCCGCCAAAACCGTTGCGATCACGAAGCCGATCAGAAGCGCGAGGCTCAAGCTGGTGCTGACCACCCAGCTTCGCGCGTCGACTTCGAGCATGGGCGACTTGAGCACCCTCGCCCGCCGCCGCAGGAACAGCGTCATCGCCAGCCCGATGACACACAGGATGCCGGCCCACAACGCAGCCAGGCCGTACTCGACATCGTGACCGCCACTCGACAGCGCGTTTATGGCATCCACCGCGGCATAGATGCAGGCCACGGCCAGGATGGCGTCGCGCAGCACCGCGACCAACGGCTCAAGATGCCAGTATCCGTACTGGAAGCGATGGCTCGCGCCCCGCGCAATCAGCTTGACCACGAGCAGTGAAACAACGGTAGGCACGACATCCACGAAGCTGTACATGCCATCGAAGATGATGGCCTGCGAACCCGTGACGACTCCGCTCGCGACACCGAGCACTCCGAGGCATACCGTCAAGGCGATAGAGAACTTTAGTGTGCCCTGTTCGCCTCTGATCATCGGCCGATGGTTACTCACCGCCCTGGGATCGACCGTAAGACCAATGTCCGATTGAGCTGAAAGCGATCGGGCGCGCAGGGTGCACCCGGAGGTGCCCGTGAACTTTGCGCTTCGATCCCTGGTGCTGTGTGCCTTGCTCGCCTCGTTTTCCGCGAGCGCCGAGTCAGTGCTCGACGCGTTGCCCACGCTCGACAACATCAGCCGCCAGCTCGAGCTGACTCCCGAACAGGAAGCGCGGCTGCGCCCGATTTTCCAGAATCGACAGTCAGAACTGCAGCAGTCGCAGTTGCTCCTGCAGCGTGCGACCACTCCCCAGCGGAAGGACGCAATCCTGCAAGAGGCGAAAAAGGCCGGCGACGAATTCAATGCGCAGGTCGAGAGCGCGCTCACACCCTCGCAGAAGCACGAATGGCGCGAGATCCGGTCCGCGGTCCGCGAGAAGGTCAAAGAGCGGGCCGAAGAATAGCGATCACCGCAAAAACGGGCGATTTCACCCTCCCTCCCACACCACGCATTTCTACTGATTGACACCGCATTGTCAGTCGCGGGATACGTACGCGCCCGCAAGGTAGCGGTAACATTTCTCGAGGAGGTACGTACCAATTTAAAGAATGGAATTCTGCTTTTTCGAAGCGGGCCGCATGACGTGGCCCGCAGCAACAACGAAGGGGAAGTTCAATGGTTGCAAGTCTCAACAAAAACGCAGTGACGCGCGGACGCGTAGTCACGGCTCTGATTTGTCTCACAGGCCTGTTCGCATCGGCGGCCAACGCTCAATGCCTGACGTCGAGTCAGACAGGTACTAACAATGGCTTCTACTACTCATTCTGGAAAGACAGTCCGGGAACGGTGAATTTCTGCCTGCAGGCCGGTGGCCGCTACACATCGAACTGGAGCGGTATCAACAACTGGGTGGGCGGCAAAGGCTGGCAGACGGGCTCACGCCGAGTCGTGAGTTATTCGGGCAGCTTCAATTCGCCAGGAAACGGATACCTGACTCTTTACGGGTGGACCACCAATCCGCTCATCGAGTACTACATCGTCGACAACTGGGGCTCGTATCGTCCGCCGGGTGGACAAGGCTTCATGGGCACTGTGTTCAGCGATGGTGGCACGTATGACGTCTATCGCACCCAGCGCGTCAATCAGCCTTGCATCACCGGCAACAGTTGCACGTTCTATCAGTACTGGAGCGTGCGGCAGTCGAGGCGAACCGGCGGCACCATCACCACCGGCAATCACTTCGACACCTGGGCCTCACTCGGCATGAACCTGGGACAGCACAACTACCAGATCATGGCGACCGAGGGTTATCAGAGCAGCGGCAGTTCTGACATTACCGTGAGCGAAGGTAGCAGCAGTAGCAGCAGTTCGAGCAGTAGCTCCAGCAGCTCGAGCAGCAGCGGTGGCGGCGGCAAGAGCTTCACGGTTCGCGCGCGCGGCACGGTCGGTGGGGAGTCCATCACCCTGCGGGTCAACAACCAGAACGTGCAGACCTGGACGCTCGGAACGGGCATGACCAACTACACGGCGTCAACCAGCTTGAGCGGCGGCATCACTGTGGCCTACACGAACGACAGCGGCAACCGGGACGTGCAGGTGGACTACATCATCGTGAACGGCCAGACCCGTCAGTCGGAGGCGCAGAGTTACAACACCGGGCTCTATGCCAACGGGCGTTGTGGCGGCGGTTCCAACAGCGAATGGATGCATTGCAATGGCGCCATTGGCTACGGCAACACTCCGTAAGTAACACAGCAGCGCGGACGATCGACCGGCTGCGCTCACCCCGAAAGGGCGGGCGCAGCCGGCGATTCCTCACCACAATGGACCTTGGTCCAACTGGCGGCACGTCGGTCCCCTCCCCATAGTGCCAACCGCCCTAGGAGTGGAGGTTTCGAATGAAGACCAGGTTTTTGTTTGCAGTCGCTTTGGCTTTTGCGCCGCTTGCATGGTCGGCCGATCCGGCTCCCGCTGCACAGCCGCCGCCGATCACCGACGAACAGATCGTCGCGCAGTTCCGCAGCGACCTCATGGCAAAGCGCGCTGACATCATGGCCAAGGGACTGACGCTGACGGCCGACGAGGCCGCGAAGTTCTGGCCGCTGTTCGGAACGTTCCAGAAGGAACAGGACCTCATCGTCAACGAACAGATCAAGGCGACCGAAGAATACGCCAAGCACTACCAGGAACTCAGCGACAAGGACGCCCTCGCCTACGTCAATGCGCTGCTCGAGCGCGACGACAAGATGCATGCCCTGCGCATCAAGTGGCTCGCGAAATTCCAGACAGTTCTGCCCAGCAAGATGGCGGCGCGCGCGATCCAGCTCGACCGCCGCCTGGGTCAGGTGGCGCAGGTCCAGATCTCCCAGAAGATCCCGTTGGTACGCTGACCCGAAACGATAAAGGGTGAAAGCCTCACGGCTTTCACCCTCGTTCATCCGTTACGTGATCGGGCACGCTGTGCTCGAAGACTCCCCATTTCCGCGGGCTGACCTCGGACGCGGTGGTTTGAACTACCATCGCCCCATCCTCGGCAACCACGGGTATCCCCATGACTGGATCGTCTTCGAAGAGTTTTCATCGTCACGCAGATCGTCGCTGTACTGCTAAGCACGCAGATTGCGCAGGCCGCGGAATACCCGACGCCGGTTGAAGGCGACTTCATCGTGCCCAATTTCCAATTCGCGGATGGCGCAAGGCTTCCCGAGCTGCGGATTCACTATCTCACCCTGGGCACTGCGCAGAAGGACGCCCAGGGAAAGGTGAAAAATGCGGTGATCATCGGTCACGGCACCGGTGGGAGTGGTGCGCAATTCCTGAGAGCAGAATTCGCGGGCGAGTTGTTTGGAGCAGGCCAGCCTCTCGACGCAAGTCGCTACTTCATCGTGCTGATCGACGCCATCGGACACGGCAAGTCCGCCAAGCCAAGCGACGGTCTGCGCGCGAAATTTCCACAGTACGGCTACAGCGACATGGTCGAGGCCCAGTACCGGCTTCTCACGGAGGGCCTGGGCGTCAATCACCTCCGCTTGGTCATGGGCACGTCGATGGGTGGCATGCAGACCTGGGTATGGGGTGAGCGCCATCCGGAATTCATGGATGCGTTGATGCCGCTCGCGAGCCTTCCCGCGCAGATCTCGGGCCGCAATCGCGTCTGGCGAAAAACCATCATCGATGCGATCCGCAACGACCCGGACTGGAGTGGCGGCAACTACACCGAACAACCGCCTTCATTGAGCACCGCCGCTTCTCTGATCTTTTTCATGGGCAGCAGTCCGTCGCTGCGGCAGGAACAGATGCCGACACTCGCGAAGGCAGACCAGGTGCTCGCCGAGAACACGGCGAATGCAAGGCGCCAGCAGGACGCGAACGACCTGCTCTACCAGGTCAGCGCGTCCTGGGACTACGACCCAGGGCCGGGGCTGGAACGCATTCGCGCGCCCCTCGTTGCGGTGAACTTCGCCGACGATCTCATCAATCCACCGGAGCTCGGCATCCTCGAGCGCGAGATCAAACGCGTGAAGCGCGGCGCCGCCTTCGTCATCCCGGCGAGCCCGCAGACTCGCGGCCATGGCACGCACACAATCGCGGCGGTGTGGAAGCAATACCTGATCATGCTGCTCAAAGATACGCAGCATTGAGCGTGGGCGGTCCGATCAATGGTCGAAGCGCACCGTGAGGATCGTGAAGTCCTGTCCGCGATTGGGCGTGCGCACGCCGCCATTCGACCAGTGACGCGAAGACAGCTCGAAACTCATGGGGAACTGCGGCGCCTGAAAGCGCAGGCCGAGCTGCGAGGAAAAATTCCAGTGGGTCGCACTCAGTACGTCCAGCTCGGTGCGATAGGAAATGCCGAATCCAAAAACCGCACGCAACGGGCCTCGCTCGAAAAAGGCGAAGCGGCGGGACAGCGATGCGCCCCAGTAGGGACGCGCGACCACGTGTTCAACATTGTCGTCGTTGTCTTCAGAAGTCTGTTCGCCGAAATGAAAAACTCCTAACTCCCAACGACTGCGATCCCAGGACACGGTCATCGGAATGACCACTCCGCCGGTGTTCTCGAATGAATGATAGGTGCCGCCCACACCAAGATGAAATTCGCAGCTTCTGCAGATCGAGCGGGACTCGCGCTCGGGACGCACGTAGCTCGCGGTGGGTGAATCGGCCGAATCCCAGGCTTCGTTGAACAGCGCGAAATCAGGCGTGCCCTCCTCGGAACGCAGCGCCAGCTCTGTTTCTTGCAGCGACAACTCAATTGCGTCCGGCGGCAGCAGTGCTTCTTCGCTGATTGACTCGGCGCGGACTGCAACCGACGCTGCCAGCAACACGCCGGCACACAACACGCGCATCAGGCTTTTTCTTCTCATCTCCATTGATACGAATTGTCACCGCGCGCGGATGCGTTCGAAATTCCTCCTACACATGACGGGAGACTACCTCTTTGGGGATAGACTGCTGTCGGCGCGAAAGTTCTATCGTTGTCAGCGTTGTTGATGCCTACCTATTGCCGGATGCAAGGAGAAGCAATGCCATCCGCAGTCAATTCGTTCCGCCAGGAACGCATCGCCTCTTCACCGCGCTGGGACGGAACGCGCTTCCGCAATTCAAGTCCGGTGCCTCGCGGAGACCCCGCGGTGGCCATGCCGTCGATTGGAGAGTTCATCTGTGGCGGCCTGCGGCGCGTGCCCTCGGCACCGCTGCCGTCCGTGAATCCTCTCGATGGCTGGTTGCGTGCGCCGGGCAGCGGGCTGCGCGCCACGTGGTTGGGGCACTCGACCGTACTCATCGAGATCGACGGTTGGCGCGTGCTCACTGATCCGGTGTGGGGTCCGCGCGCATCGCCCTCGCGATTCCTCGGGCCGAAGCGATTTCAGCCGGTCCCGATCGAACTGCGAGAGCTTCCGCCTCTCGATGCGGTCGTCCTGTCACACGATCACTACGATCACCTCGACTACACGACCATGCGCCTGCTGCGCAAATACACCGTGCCCATTGTCACGTCGCTGGGCGTCGGAGCTCACCTGGAGTCCTTTGGAATCGCGCCGCAGCGCATCGTCGAACTCGACTGGTGGGAATCGCATCGCTTGCCCGGCACCGACCTCACGCTCACGGCGGCGCCGTCGCAGCATTTTTCCGGCCGCGGCCTCAAGGATGGCAACCAGACCTTGTGGTCGTCGTTCGTCATCCAGTCCACGCGCCATCGTGTATTTTTCAGTGGCGACACCGGCCCGACCGGCGAACATGGCGAAATCCGCGCGCGCCTCGGGCCGTTCGACCTGGTGATGCTCGAAGTGGGCGCGCACCACCCCGCCTGGGGCAACATCCACCTCGGCCCGACGAATGCGCTGGCGGCACACACCTTGTTAGGTGGCGGCCCGATGCTGCCCGTGCACTGGGGCACGTTCAACCTCGCGCTGCACCCCTGGGATGAGCCCGCCGAGACACTGCTTCAGCTGGCGCCGAAGACCGGAGCGCGGCTTCTGATGCCGCGGCTCGGTGAGCCGATCGAGCCAGATCATGAACGGAAGCTGGAAACCTGGTGGCGGGGCGTCGACTCGCATGCTTCCTCAAACCGTCCCAGCGGCGCGGTGCGCATGCCCAGCGCCATGCCGTGGCCGCCCGACTAACTACGCACCGGGCAGGTCGAACACCAGGACCTCGGCGGCCGCGCCCTGCTCGATCTGCACGCGCGGCTCGTCCCACAGTTTGAGTGCGTCACCCGCGGAGAGCTCGACGCCATTGACCTGCACGGCGCCTCGCGCCACGTGCACATACGCGCGCCGTCCCGGTGCCAGCTCGAGGTCGGCGCGCTCGGCGCCATCGAACAACCCGCCGTACACGCGCACATCCTGCTGGACGCGCACGGACGCAGACTCGCCGCCTTGCGATGCAATGAGGCGAAGCCGCCCGCGTTTCTCAGCCGTCTCGAAGCGCCTCTCTTCATAACTCGGGGGATTGTCCGACACGTTCGGCTGGATCCAGATCTGCAGAAAGTGCACCGGGTTGGTTCGCGAAGCGTTGAACTCGCTGTGCCGCACGCCGCTGCCGGCGCTCATGCGCTGCACGTCTCCGGGCCGGATCGTCGAACCGGTGCCCAGGGAATCCTGGTGCGCGAGCTCACCTTCGAGCACGTAGCTGATGATTTCCATGTTGCGATGACCGTGCGTACCGAAGCCCTGGCCCGGCGCGACGCGGTCTTCGTTGAGCACGCGCAGCGGGCCGAACTCGACATGGTCCTGGTCGAAATATTCTGCAAACGAGAAGCTGTGGTACGAGTTCAGCCAGCCGTGGTCGGCATGGCCACGATCCTGGCTGCGTCGGGTGACTTTCATGGGGATAGACTGTACCGATACTGAGAGGCACTCATGAAGAACTTCAATCAAGTCGGGTTCATTGGCCTGGGGCGCATGGGCGCCAACATGGTGAAGCGGCTGGCTGGCGCCGGCATCCGCTGCGTCACTTTCGATGCGAGCCCTGCCGCGGTGCAGGCGTCGGTCGCACCCGGTGTCACCGGCACCGCAACGCTTCCGCAGTTCGTGTCAGCGCTCGAGGCGCCACGCGTCATCTGGCTCATGTTGCCGGCAGCTGTCGTAGACCAGGAGCTCACCAACCTCAAACCGCTGCTGACGCCGGGCGACGTGGTGATCGATGGCGGCAATTCCTACTACCGCGACGATATGCGACGCGGCGCCGAACTCAAGGGTCTGGGGCTTCACTATCTGGATGTTGGCACCAGCGGCGGCATCGCCGGCGGCGAAAACGGCTATTGCCTGATGATCGGCGGGGAAAAGCCGACTGCAGATGCACTCGAGCCTCTGTTTTCCGCGCTGGCGCCCGGCGGCAGTTCTAACTATTCCGGCGACGTGGCGGGAACGGCGGCACGCGGCTACCTGTACTGCGGCCCTTATGGCGCCGGCCACTTCGTCAAGATGATCCACAACGGCATTGAGTACGGCGTGATGGCCGCGTACGCCGAAGGCTTCAACATCCTGCGTAACGCCAACATCGGCTCGCAACCGCGCGCGAAGGATGCGGAGACCACCCCGCTTGCGCACCCGGAGCATTACTCCTACGACTTCGACGTCGCGCAGATCGCTGAAGTGTGGCGCCATGGCAGCGTCGTGCGCTCCTGGCTGCTCGATCTCACCGCTCGCGCGCTGGCCGAAGATGCGGGACTCGCGGCATTCGCCGGCCGCGTGTCGGACTCTGGCGAGGGACGCTGGACCGTGGCGGCCGCGGTCGACGAAGGTGTGCCGGCGCCGGTGATTACCGCGGCGCTATACAGCCGGTTCGAATCGCGCGGCAACGCGGACTACGGCGACCGGCTCTTGTCGGCGATGCGCAAGCAATTCGGCGGCCACGTGGAGAAGAAGGCCGGCGAGTAACCCTCGGGTCTCAGGAGTACTCGCGCACCATCGCGACGATCTCGCGCAGGAAGTCCGCCGAGCGCACCGCGCCGTTGACCGACCGAAACGGTTCTCGGTACCACGGCCAGCGATACTGAACACTGCGCTGCGGACGATCGCCTCGCAGCAGCGTGAATTCGCGCGTCGTCAATCTGCGGCGAATGGTGGTGTCGACGTTTTCGGCCTTCACGGAATAGACCGCGCCGTCCACGAGGACGAACAGCCCGCTCTTGTAGTTAGGCTGCGCGTCGAAGCGTTCGCGCGACGCCGCGAAATAGGCCGCGAACACCGGGCCATTCACCGACTCGATCGTTGAACCCACCCCGAGCACGTGCGCCGGATTGCGCGGCTCCGCCATGGGTTCGACTTCGGCACGGGCAGCATCAATTAGCAGGCTGTAGTAGGTCTTGGAGCCTCCCTGCTGCGTCTGGAATCCCATCACACAGACCCGCCCGGAATCGGGAAGTCGACCGGTGTCATTTACGAACATAGGGGGATTAGTCCCCTGCTCCCTTCAATTGGTTTTCCGCGAAGTGGAATTATTGTCCCCCGGTAGCCACGAGACAATAACCTTTGGTCGTGGGGGGCCACTTGTTTGGCCTCCGACTGCGCGAGGCCAGTGCTGTTTGTCAGCCGGTCAGCCTGCCGGCGGAGAGATCTGCCTTGAGCCTCCCGAATCCAAACACATCGTCGAGCGCATGCGGCCGGCCCTCGATGCCTGCGCGGATCATGTCGCCGGCGTGCACGCTGTAGGTGATCCCATTGCCGCCGTAGCAAAGCGCGAACTGCAGCCGCGGATTCATGCCCGGCACGCGCCCGATCAGCGGCAAGCCGTCGCGGGTCTCCGCGAAGCTGCCCGCCCAGGCGTAGGCCACCGGCGGCAGGTCCTCACCGAACAGGCTGAGATATTGTTCCGCGAGCCGGCGAACCTGCCTTGGCAGCAGCAGGTCGCGCGCACCGGCGTTCTTGAACGGCACGTCGGCTCCTCCGATGATGAGCCGCCCGTCGGGCGAGCTCCGTAGATAGAGGTAAGGCCGCGCGCTTTCCCACATGAGAGGCATAGTCGCGAGCCCGCCGCGCGTAAGCGGCTCGGTCACCACCGCGAAGGTGTTGTGTACGTTTGCGAATCCCTCTGGCAGGAAGTCCAGGGACTCATACCCGGCGCAAACCGCCACGTGGGACGCGGTGACCGTATGTCCAGCAGCAGTCCGCAACTTCAATTGCTCGCCCTGCTCCTCGATCTGGATCACCTTCGTTCGCGCGAACAACCGCAGCCCATGACGAACGCAGCCCGCGAACAGGCCACGCGCAAGGCGGTAAGGATCGACTTGTGCACCCAGCGCCGAGAGAATCGCTCCCGGGCGCTGGCAGCCAAACCGGTCTCGCACCGCCTCGCCATCTAACCACTCGCACGAAAGGCCGATTCCGCTGCGCGCCGCCAGTTCCGCGCGCAAAGCCGGAACCGCCTTTTCGTCGGAAGCGAGGTATAGACTCTCGCGACGCTCGAAGCCCGCGAGCGGCAACAGTTCGGGAAATCGTTGCTCGAGCAGTGGGAAGCTCGCCGCGCAGGCGAGGTAGGCACGCATCGCGGCATCCGCGCCCAGCAGTCCGGTGAGCTCGACGAGGTGCGTGTCGATTTCGTACTGCAACAGCGCCGTCGAAGCCGCGGTGCTGCCTTGAGCGATATCGCGCGAATCCAGCACCACGATGCGCTTGCCAGTGGCGATCAGCGCGTCGGCGACCAGCGCCGAGGTGATGCCCGCACCGATGATGGCGATGTCGCAGTCGATGGAATCGTCGAGCGCGGCATTCGCATCGCCGATGCCATTGCGCAGCAGCCAATAAGCCTCGCTGGAGCGCACGGCGCTCGCCGAATTCCTGTTGAAAGGCCACATGCTTTCAGCCTAGTTGTCGCGCAGGTCCCCCCATGTAAGAAAAAGCCCGGATCGAGCCGCTGTCTTGCGGCCCAATCCGGGCTTCCATTCCCCGCCTCTTTCTATGCAGGCTGTTCGTTGCGGATCAGAGCTGGCTGATGACGACTTCCACGCGTCGATTCTGTTGCCGACCCGCGGCTGATTCGTTATCGGCCACCGGTGAACTCTCCCCGCGACCCGTTGATGTCAGACGAGCCGAACCCACGCCCTGATCGATCAGGTAACGCTTGACGGCGTCCGCGCGGCGCTCCGAAAGCGACTGATTCATTTCATCGCTTCCCATGCTGTCGGTGTAGCCCTCGATAGTCGCCGTCCGTCTTGGGATATTCGTTCAGGAATGTCGTGAGGCGATCGAGGTTCGCCGTCGCTCCGGATTTGATCTCCGACTTGCCGGTCGCGAACAGTGTGTCGCCCAGCGTCAGCACCAGGCCGCGATCGGTAGGCCGCGCCTGCAGGACCTCGATCTGACGCTGCAGCTCGGCCGCCTGCAACTGCGATGTATTCGCCGCAAGCTGTGCAGCCTCCGCATCGCTGCGTGCGCTGTTGGCGGCGACTTTCTGCTCGGCACTCTCAGCGCGGGCGACCAGGGCATCGGTCTTCGCGGCATCGGCTTCACGCGTTCGCGAATCGAGGCGCGCTTTCTCAGCCTGTTCATTCAATGCCGTGCGTTCCTGTTCGGAAAAGTTTGTCTCGGCCAGCGCACGGGCGGTATCCACCTTGCGGTCAGCTATGTAGACGCGGTGCGCAGCGAGGACGAGATCCTTCTCGGTCATCTCAGCGAGCACCACAGCGCCTTCGGCGTCCTTGATCGCCACCGGCGCACGATTTGCCAGCGTCGGTTCAGACTGCAACGCAGTGAGCTTGGTGCGTACCTGTTCGGAACCGGCGGGGTGCTTCGGGACCGAGGCACAACCAGCAAACAAGGTTGCGGCAACCGCGGCGGCGATCAGCGAGCGGAACGGGACAAATGCAGTGCTGTTCATTTGGCTTCTCCGGACTTGCGCTGCATCTCTTCTTCGAGAGTGGCGATGCTGTGCTTGATGTCGGCATTCACGGCCTTCGCCTTGGCGGCGCCAGTCCTGGCAGCGGCCAGCTCGGCGTCTGCGCGGGCCTGGTCGGCCAACTGAGCGCCGGCGATCATCTCTTTCTCGGCAACTGCCTTCTCAGCGGCGGAAAGCTTTGCTCGTGCCTGGCCGAGCTCGACGGGGGCCAGGCTGGCCGCGTCGACGCGTTCTGCATTGGCAATCGCCTGCTGGGCTGCCTGCAGGTTGGTGTCGGGGGGTGGCGTCTTGGCAAAGGCGGCGGAAGCGGCCAACACGAATAAGACGGGCAGCGCGCAGCGCAGTCGGCGACGGGCAACCGTCGGCCTCTTGAAAGAAGGATGCATGGAAGTTCTCTACTGATGACGATGGATTGCACGTGGGCAGAATCCACCAGAGAACGAGAGTGTGCGCTGCCCGCCCGCTTATGTCTGTGCGGAATCGTACATATGGCGACCATGCCATCAGTTGCGCGCGAGACAGCCCTTCCCTTCCTTACGGAAGCCTGCTGCGCACGACCAGTCATTACCCGTGAAATCCACATGGGCATTGGGTGGCAACACCATCGCCACACACCTGGAGGCGTCGCGCTGGAAACCGCGCTCGCAGCGCCATCCACTGCCCGCGCTATCTAGATAGCCATTGTCGGGCACGACCACCGCCACGCAGGCGTTGGCGCCGCGCACGAAGCCACGCTCACATTCCCATTCATCGCCCGAATCGCGCAAATAGGCGTTCGCGGGAATGTCCACGCGAACGCATTTCGCGCCAACGATGCGAAACCCGCGTGCGCAATCCCAGCCGCGGCCGAAGTTCGAGCCGACGAAGTATCCGTCGGCGGGCACGATCACCTTGTCGCAGCGATGATTGATTTCGCGGAAGCCGCGGTCGCATTGCCAACCCGTGCCATTGGAGCTGTCATCCGCGTGGGCGTTCACTGGCAACCGCACCAGTCCGCAGGCGAGGCCAGCTTTCAGATAGCCACGATTGCATTCCCACTCATTACCGGTGGAACTGAGATACCCGTTGGCAGGAACGACGACCGCCACGCAATTGTCGCCGAGGCGGCGAAAACCATGCGCGCATTCCCATCCGTCACGGTACTGGCTCGCGACAGAATTGGCGGGACGCACAGGAACAGCTGCGCCGAAGGCGCCGACGGACGCGAGCATCAGGAACACTGCAAACGAGCGGGAGATTTTCATGACTGACTGTGGGAGCGTGTGGGGCGAGTGTCTGTGCGATTCGAACAAGCTCAACGCACCATGCTGAGTCGCCTGCGTAACACCTTCCGCAGCTCGATCGCGGTTACAGGCTTGACGAGATATCGCTCGAAACCGGCCGCACGCGCGTCTTCTCGTCCCGGATGCTCGATATTGTCGGTGAGCGCAATCAGCCGGGTCGCCTGCAAGTGCGCGTGTTGGTGCAGGAGCGTGGCCACTTCGTAGCCACTCATGTCGGGGAGCTCGATATCCAGAAATACGATGACGGGTGGAAACTCCACTGCGACAGCCAGAGCATCGGCCGCGCTGTGCACCATACGAGTCTCATAGGTGCCCGCTGCCTCGATCATTCGCGCCAGCGACTGCGCCAGTTCCACATCATCATCGACGATGAGGACGCGCTGGGGCGCACGTTGCCTCTCGGCAACGCTCATCACGCGCCCGATTCCGGCGCGCGCAGTGCTGCTTCCGACCACAGGGCCGGCAACAGCACGGTGAACTGGCTGCCCAGTCCTAAGCCTGCGCTGGTTGCCTGCACGCTGCCGCCATGCGCTTCCACCAGGTCGCGAACCACCGCGAGCCCGATGCCGCGGCCACCTTCGGCGCGCGCATCCAGCGGGTCTGCCTGGGCGAACAACTGGAATACCCGTGCAAGCATCGCTGGCGAGATGCCAATGCCCGAGTCGCAAAAGCGGATGCAAGCATGCCCGCAGACGCGCTCCATGGTGAGTGCGATGTCACCGCCGTCGGGTGTGTACTTGGCGGCGTTGATCAGCAGGTTCGAGAACACCTGCTCGAGGCGAGTGACGTCCGCGTGCACCCAAAGCGCATCGGGCGGCAAACTAACCACCAGGCGATGGCCATGGCGCGCCATCTCCGGCGCAATCGCGTTGACCGCGAACTCTATGACTGTGCGCAGGTCCGCGTGTGTCATCTGCAGCGCCTTCTTCTGCCCGGCGTGCGATGCATCCAGCAATTCCTCGATATGCCGCGTCATCTGGCCGACATGGCGTTCGATGAGCACTCGCGCTCCATCAATGCCATCTTCACCGACAGGAAATCGCAGCAGTCGCGCCGCATTGCGCACTACACCGAGCGAATTGCGCAGCTCGTGCGAGATCGCGGCGATCTCATCGGCGCGCGAATCGGCGACGCGCAGCGGCAACACAATGCTGGCCAGATTTGGCGACTGAAGCGCGTTTTGCGACGAACTCCCGGGGAGCGTCGGAGAAATGAACATTTTGGTGAACAAAGACATACGTCCTCCCAGACGGGTTGATCTTTTTTTTAGAGGTGCGGACCGAAAGGCAGGCGACGGCGTGAAGCCCGGGCAATGACGGTGAGCAACAGCACAATTGCCCCGAAAGCTATCCAGGGCCATGAATTCGACGTCGCCACCAAGGCCTTGTTTGAGCCAAACGCCAGACAAGGCACCGTGCTGAGCGATGCTCCCAGTGTCCACAGTGCCAATTGCAGTGCCTTACATCGCATAAGCAGGAACCTACGCGCCCTTACGCTTTTGGTCTGTGCGTCATCGAACACAACGAGGGTTGTCAGACAAGCAGTGAGCGGTAGCGTACAAAGACTCACAAGAGCGCATACTCGGCCGACAAATGAACAAGGCACTTCCCGACCCGCGCGATAACCACATCCTGGATGCGTTGCCGCAGCTGGAGCGCGAACGACTCTTTCCGCACCTGAAACTCACGCCCATGCCACTCGGCATGGTGTTGTACGAATCCGGTGCGGCGCTTCGCCACATCTATTTCCCCACCAATTCAATCGTCTCGCTGCTGTACGTGATGCAGGACGGTGCTTCAGCCGAAATTGCAGTCGTAGGCAACGAAGGCGCGATCGGCGTGTCCTTGTTCATGGGCGGCGAAACCACTCCGAGCCGCGCCATCGTTCAGAGCGCGGGCCATGCGTATCGGCTCACCGGGAACCGGCTCAAACAGGAATTCAGCCGCCATGGCGAGATGCTTCATGTACTGCTGCGTTACACGCAGTCCTTGATCACACAGATGTCACAGACCGCGGTGTGCAATCGCCACCACTCGCTCGAACAGCAGCTGTGCCGTTGGTTGCTGTTGTCGCTCGATCGCCTGTCGGGCAATCAACTGCAGATGACGCAGGAACTCATTGCCAACATGCTGGGCGTCCGGCGCGAGGGCGTGACTGAGGCAGCGGGCAAGCTGCAGAAGTTAGGCGTCATCAAGTATGTGCGCGGCAAGATCACCGTGCTCGATCGCCCGCACCTCGAGCGCCTGTCCTGCGAGTGTTACTCGGTGGTCAAGCGGGAAACCGATCGGCTGCTGGCGTCCCACCGGCAGCCCCGGGAACAATTGCAGTAGCAGTCACCCTGTCCGTGCGCGCCGAGGGCGCAATCCAGTGCGACAACCGGTAGTGAAAGAACACCAGCTGGCCGGGGCGCGCAACTGTATGGGTCAGCCGCGCGATGCCGGCGCAGTCCCGAAAGTGGCCATCTCCCGCCAAATCGTAACGCAGGAGCACCGCCTGACCCGGCGGAAGCGGCACGCTATCGCAAAAGTCCAGCGTGACGCGAGCACCAGTGGACGTGCGCTCGCCCTTGTTGGTGCTGACACGAGTGATCCTGTCCGACATATTGATCATTTCAAAAGCACAACACAGTGACTACGGCGGGTCGGTTCGCTGACGAACAGAGCGCCGCCTTGGATCAGCGCATGCTGAAAGCGCCGACATCGCCGGCACCAGAGCTTGTAGTCCAGTGGCACCAGAAATTCGCGTTCCCAAGGGCAACCTGCTGCTCGCGTCCCTACCGGCCGCGGACCGTCTGAGACTGATTGGAGCTCACCCTCCGGTCGATCTGACCTTTTCACAAGAGCTGAACCAGCCCGGGGAACGCATTCGCCACGTCTATTTCCCAATCGACAGTTTCATCTCGTTGATCACTCCGGGCATCGGCCGTGCGCAACTCGAAATCGGCCTGGTCGGCAACGAAGGAATGCTCGGAGTGCCGCTGCTGCTCGGCGTCAATGTGACGCCGCTGCGCGCACTCGTTCAGGGTGCCGGCCACGCGTGGCGCGTCGACGCAGCCACTTTCACACGCGAGATTGAAAGCAATCCGGCAACACGCGCTGCCTTCAATCGTTACCTGTATGTTTTCCTTTCACAACTCATGCAGACGGCGACCTGCACACGATTTCACCTGGTGGAAGCGCGTCTCGCTCGCTGGCTGCTGATGACCCGCGATCGCGCGCATTCCAGCCAGTTCCACGTCACGCACGAATTTCTGGCGTACATGCTCGGCGTGCGCCGCGTCGGAGTGACCAGCGCGGCGAGCGCGCTGCAGCGTCGCAAGCTCATCCGTTACAGCCGTGGCGACCTGTCAGTCCTGGATGTTCGCGGACTCGAGCGCGCGGCATGCCCCTGCTACGCCATCGACAAAAAAATCTACTCGCGCATTCTCTTCAAGAAAGTCCGCGTGGCAGCGGCAGGGTCATCGTCGACATCCGGTGCGGCGCTGCTCGCCGCGTAGATCGCCACGGATTTGCTGCCAGTTCTGGCCGACCCGCGCCGGCCTGCTAAGCTATTACACCCAACTACGTAGGCGAAGTCCGACGGCGCCATAGTCGTGAAGACATGGTGCGCGAAGTACTGAATTCGCGCGTAATGGTCCGCGGTGTCCACTAACAGGCTGGTCGATTCTTGCATCCATTTCTCAGCGAAATCCTCGAACAACTGTCGCCTGGCACGCACTGGAGCGACGACCAGATCCTGCGCGAAGAGATCTTCAGCATCGAGCGGCTGGAGCAACATGCGAAGTCGCTGGCGGCCGCTCAGCCCGTGGGATCGATTCCTGGAATCGGCCGCTCGCTCGCCACTCGATTGCGCAGCAACGAAAAGGTGCTGCTCGCGGCGTATCGAGCCATCGCCAAGGCTGTGGACGAAGGCCGCGGGATCACTCCCGCCGCCGAATGGGTGCTGGATAACTACCACGTCGTCGAAGAACAGATCCGCGAGATCCGCGAGGACTTGCCACCAGGCTTCTACCGCCAGCTTCCCAAGCTCACAGCCGGACCGTTCGCCGGTTTTCCGCGCGTATTCGGTATCGCCTGGGCTTTCGTGGCACACACCGATAGCCGCTTCGAACCCGAGACCCTGCGGCGTTTCGTGCGCGCGTACCAGACCGTGGAGCCGCTCACGATCGGCGAACTCTGGGCGGTGGCCATCACGCTGCGCATCGTGTTGGTGGAAAACCTGCGCCGTGTCGCGCAACGCATCCGCGCGAGCCGGCTGGCGCGAGAGGAAGCCGACGCGGTCGCGGATCGACTGCTGGGCGTGAACGGCCAGCGCGTCGACCCGAATGCGCTGCGCGCATGGCGAATGAAATCACCGGCGCTGAGCTCGGCGTTTGCCGTCCAGCTGGTCCATCGGTTGCGTGACCAGGATCCGAAGATCACTCCGGCACTGCTATGGCTGGAAGAGGAACTCACAGAACACGAAACCAGTTCCGAGCAGCTGTTACAGGAAGAACATCAGCGCCAGGGCGCATCGAACGTCACGGTGCGCAACATCATCACCAGCATGCGACTGATGTCGGATGTCGACTGGGCCGAGTTCTTCGAGAGCGTCAGCCTGGTCGACGAAGCGCTGGCTTCCTCGCCGGATTTCGCGGCCATGGATTTCGCCACCCGCAATCTCTACCGCAATGCCATCGAGGAGATGGGCCGTGGATCGAAGCTGACGGAACTCGAAATCGCGCAGCGCGTACTGGCTACCGCCGCGGCGGCCAGCAGTCCGCGCGAACGCGATCCCGGCTTCCACCTGATTGCGGAAGGCCGACGCCGGCTCGAGCGCTCCATCGATTTCCACGCGTCATGGCGCGACTGGCCTAGCCGCATCGCCTTCACGGTCGGCGCCAGGGATTATGTGGCCGCTATCGCCGTCACTTCGGCGCTCATACTCTCGGTGCCGATATCGATGCTGCAGTTCGCGGGCATGAGCGGCGGCATGTTGTGGTTGTTAGGGTTGCTCGGCGCCGTTCCCGCCATCGATATCGCAGTCGCGCTCATCAACCGCGCAGTAACGCGTGGGGTAGGCGCCAGCCGCTTGCCGGGCCTGGCGTTGCGCGAAGGCGTTCCGGAAGAGCTGCGCACGTTGCTGGCAATGCCCGTGATGCTGAGTTCGCGCGCCGCGGTGGAGGAACATCTGCACCGGCTCGAGATCCACTATCTCGCGTCGCCGGACGACCAGCTGCACTTCGCGCTGTTGTCGGACTGGTCGGATGCCAACACCGAGCACACCGCCACCGACGACGCATTGGTCGACATCGCGGTGCTGGGCGTCGCGCGCCTGAACCGGCGCTACGGCCCGGCCGCCGGTGGTGAACGATTCCTGCTGCTGCATCGCCGGCGCATATGGTGCGAGAGCGAACAGCGCTGGATGGGCTGGGAGCGAAAACGCGGCAAGCTGCAGGAACTCAATCGCCTGCTCCGCGGCGCTAAAGACACAACGTACATCACGAGCGCGGGCGGCTCACCCTGGGTGCCGGAAGGCGTGCGTTACGTGCTCACGCTGGACGCCGACACGCGCCTGCCGCGCGAGACCCCGCGCCGGCTGATCGGCAAGATGGCGCATCCGCTCAATCGCCCGCATTTCGATGCGCGCCTCGGGCGCGTGGTCGAGGGTTACGCCATCCTGCAACCGCGCGTCGCCTTCTCGCTGCCCATGAGCTCGGAGGCCACGCCGTTTCAGCGCGCCTTCTCAGGCGCCGCCGGCGTCGACCCGTATGCCGCCGCGGTTTCCGACGTGTACCAGGATTTGTTAGGTGAAGGTTCGTTCGCCGGAAAGGGAATCTACGACGTCGACGCTTTCGAGGCCTCGCTGGCTGGCCGCGTGCCCGAGAGCACGTTGCTGAGCCACGATTTGTTTGAAGGCATATACGCACGCGCCGGCCTCGCGTCGGACGTCGAGGTGGTCGAAGACTTTCCTTCCCGATACGACGTGGCATCGCTGCGCCAGCATCGCTGGGTGCGTGGCGACTGGCAGCTCCTGCCGTGGATCTTCGGGCGGCGCGACGTCGGCGCGCAGGAACACGGCCGCGGCCATAGCCGTATGCCACTCATCGGGCTGTGGAAGATGCTCGACAACCTGCGCCGCTCGCTGTCGGCTCCTGCCGCCCTCGCCGCGCTACTGGTCGGCTGGACACTACCGACGAATATCGCGTTGCCGTGGTGCGCATTCATTCTGCTCGCGCTGGGATTACCGACGCTGCTGCCGTTGTTCGCCGCCGTACTGCCGCGTCGCTCGACGGTCACGCTGCGCAGCCACCTCCGCGCGCTGCGCCTCGACTTGACGGTCGCTCTCGCGCAAACCGGGCTACTGATCAGCATGCTGGGCTACCAGGCGTGGCTCATGGTCGACGCCATCTGCCGTGCGTCGTGGCGCATGTTCGTGAGTCATCGGCACCTGCTCGAATGGATTCCAGCCGACCTGTTGTCGAGCTCACGCTCCGATCTGGGAAGCTTCTACCGGCGAATGGCGAACAGCGTGGTGTTGACGCTGGTGACGGCGGGTTTGGTCGTGTTTTTCAACGACGGCAAACTACCGGTGCTCGCGCTTCCCTTCCTGTTGCTGTGGACTGCCGCACCTTTGATCGCGTGGCGGATCAGCCGCACTCCGCCCGCGGTGGCGAAGTCCGACCTGTCTGCCACCCAGCAGCGCGAATTGCGCTTGATAGGACGGCGCACCTGGCGCTTCTTCGAGACCTTCGTGACGGCGGAAGACAATCACCTTCCGCCCGACAATTTTCAGGAGGATCCGAACGCGGTGGTAGCGCACCGCACATCACCGACCAACATCGGCCTCTATCTGCTGTCGACGGTGGCGGCGCGGGATTTCGGCTGGTGCGGCCTGCGCGATGCGCTCGACCGCATCGAGGCCACGCTCGGAACGATGGTTCGGATGCACAAGTATCGCGGGCACCTGTACAACTGGTACGACACGCGCGACCTGCATCCGCTCGAACCCCGCTACGTGTCGTCGGTCGACTCGGGCAACCTCGCCGCGCATCTCATCACGCTCGCCGGCGCGTTCCGCGAGTGGCAGAAAGATGCAGGACCACCCGCGTCGGCGGTCGACGGCCTCGCCGATACGCTCGACCTGACGCGCGAGGCGCTGCGCGCATTTCGCTTCTCGCCGGGGCTCACCATCACGCAAGGGCTGCTGGAAACCGCGGTCAATGACCTCGAAAACAGCCTGCGCCCACCGACCACGCCGCTCAATCCACAGACCGACGCGCTGCGCGAAGCGGCCGAGCGCGCGTCGACGCTGGTCGACATGGTGCGAACGCTGGCAAGCGAGTCGAACGCTTCGGCGAGCGCCGAGCTGGTGTACTGGGTCGAAGCCACTCGTCGCACCATCGACAGCTGGCGCAGCGATCTGCTGGCGCGTGATCCGGCCGGTTTCATCGTGGAGCACCTGGACTCACTGGCAAATATCGCCCTGCAGCTCGCCGCGGCCATGGAGTTCGGCTTCCTGCAGGACACGCAGCGCAAGCTGCTCTCGATCGGCTTTCGCGCCACCGACGGCACGCTGGACGAAAGCTGTTACGACCTGCTGGCCTCCGAGGCGCGCCTCGCCAGCTTCATCGCCATCGCCAAGGGCGACATACCGGCGCGGCACTGGTTCCGGCTCGGGCGTACGGTCACTCCCATCGGCGCGGGTGCGGCGCTGGTGTCCTGGTCGGGCTCGATGTTCGAGTACCTGATGCCGGACCTGGTGCTGCGCGCACCGGGCGGTAGTTTGCTGGCGCAGACCAGCCGGCTGATCGTGAAGCGGCAGATCGGCTACGGCGCCGAACTCAAATTGCCCTGGGGTGTCTCGGAGTCGGCGTACAACGCACGCGATCTCGAGCTCACCTATCAATATTCGAATTTCGGTGTGCCGGGCTTGGGACTAAAGCGCGGTCTCAGTGAAAACAAGGTGGTCGCGCCTTATGCGACGGGCCTGGCCGCGATGATCGACGGCGAAGCGGCGCTCGCGAACTTCTCGGCGCTGGCCGACCTCGGCGCGCGCGGTCCGTATGGCTTCTACGAGGCGGTGGACTTCACCCCGAGCCGCCTGCCCGAGGGAGCAACGCAAGTGCTGGTGCGCGCGTACATGGCACACCACCAGGGCATGAGCATCGTCGCCATTGCCAACGCACTGCTCGACGGCCTCATGCGCGAACGCTTTCACTCCGACGTCTCGGTGCAGGCCACCGAGTTGTTGCTGCAGGAACGCACTCCGCGTGATGTGTCCGTGGCGCATCCGCGAGCCGAAGAAGTCGGCACCGCGGCGCGCACCGCCGACCTGCAGGTACCGCACGTGCGGCGCCTGCGCAGCCCGCACGACTCCGCGCCCCAGACACATCTGCTGTCGAATGGCCGTTACTCCGTGATGATCACCGCAGCCGGATCGGGCTACAGCCGCTGGAACGACCTGGCGGTTACCCGCTGGCGCGAAGACGCGACGCGCGACGACACGGGCAGCTACCTGCTGTTGCGCGACATGGACACGGGACGTGTGTGGTCGGCGGGCTATCAGCCCACCGCGGGCCAGCCGGCGGCGTATGAAGTGAGCTTCACCGAAGATCGCGCCGAGATCATTCGCATCGACGGCGACATGACGACCACGCTCGAAGTGCAGGTGTCGTCGCAGGACGATGCCGAGTTGCGGCTTCTGTCCATCCACAATGGCTCGTTGCGCTCGCGCGAAATCGAGGTGACCAGTTATGCGGAGCTGGTGCTGGCGCCGCAGTCCTCGGACGTGGCGCACCCGGCATTTTCCAAGATGTTCGTGCGCACCGAATACCTCGCGCGCCAGAAAGCACTGGTCGCGCACCGCCGGCGCCGCGCTCCCGATGAACCGGAGGTTTGGGCCTCGCATCACGCCGTCATCGAGGGCATCACCATCGGTGAACCCGAGTACGAAACCGATCGCGCGAAATTCCTGGGACGTGGCCGGGAATTGCGCGCGCCACTCGCCATGCTGGAGGGCCACGCCTTGTCAGGCACGGTCGGCACAGTGCTCGATGCGGTGTTCGCGATGCGTTACCGTCTGCAGATTCCCGCGGGCGGCACGGCGCGCATCGCCTTCTGGACCTGCGTCGCAGGAGACCGCCGACAGCTGCTCGACCTCGCCGACAAGCATCGCGACCCCAACGCGCGGACGCGCTGCGCCACGCTCGCATGGACCCAGGCGCAGGTGCAATTGCGGCACTTGGGCATGGACGCCTCCCAGGCCAATCTCTTCCAGCAACTCGCGGGACACATCCTGTTTGCCGGCGCCGCGGCGCGCTCGTCCACCGACAAACTCAGGCGCGGCGCCGCCGGACCCGCAGGATTGTGGGCGGAGAGTATCTCCGGCGACCTTCCCGTCGTGCTGCTGCGCGTGGAAGAGGCCGAGGATCTGCCGCTGGTGCGACAACTGCTGCAGGCGCACGAATACTGGGGCATCAAGCGCCTCTCGGTAGACCTGGTCATCCTCAACGATCGCGGCGCCTCCTACATCCAGGACCTGCATGTGGCCCTCGAAGCGGCTGTGCGCATCAGTCTGGCGCGCCCGCGCATCGCGGGGACCGATACCCGCGGCAAGGTGTTCGTGCTGCGCACCGACCTCATCACCCCCGAGAGCCGCGCGCTGTTGTTAGCCGTGTCGCGAGTCGTGTTGTCGGGCCGGCGCGGCAGCCTTGCCGACCAGATCGGACGCATGCAGCCCGCCCCCACCGCGGCACCGCGGTTGCCGCGGCGAACGCCGGCCGCGGACGTAGTTACTCCCGATCCGGAAATCGGCCGCAAGCTGGAGTACTTCAACGGACTCGGCGGCTTCGGTGCGCAGGGCCGCGAATACGTGATCACCGCGACCGGTGGCCAGAACACTCCCGTGCCCTGGATCAACGTGATCGCGAATCCCAGGTTCGGATTCCAGGTGGGCAGCGATGGCGGCGGTTACACCTGGGCGCGCAACAGCCGCGAGAATGCGCTCACGCCCTGGTCCAACGACCCGGTATCCAACCGCCCGGGCGAGACTATCTACCTCCGCGACGAGGAATCCGGAGAACTGTGGACCGCGGCGCCCGCCCCCATTCGTCATGAAGGCGCGCGTTATACCTGTGCGCACGGCATGGGTTACAGCCGTTTCGAGCAGGTCTCGCACGGCTTTTCCCTCGAGCTCACGCTGCTGGTGCCGCTCGACGATCCCATCAAGATCTGCCGGCTGCGCGTGCGCAACGACTCGCCGCGCCGACGCAGCATCTCGGTCACTGCGTACGCCGAGTGGGTGTTGGGCCCGTCACGCACCAGCGGCGCGCCGCACATACTCACGGAGCTGGATAGCAGTGGCGCCCTGTTTGCGCGCAACTCCTGGAACCAGCCCTTTCCCGGCGTGGCGTTCGCCGATCTGCGTGGCGCACAGACCGAGTTCACCTGCGACCGCCACGAGTTCCTGGGTCGTCATGGAATGCTCGACGCGCCGGCAGCGCTGGTGTCCGGCGCGCCATTCTCGGGACGCTCAGGCGCGGGACTCGATCCATGCGCAGCGCTGCGCGCGCGCATCGAACTCGAACCTTCATCGAGCACGGAATTCGTATTCCTGTTAGGCGAGGCGGAGGATGGCGAAGCAGCGCGCTCCTTGCTGACGCGCTATCGAAACGCCGACGTCGACGCGGTGCTCGATGCGGTGCGAGCGCATTGGGAAAAACTCACGGGTCACGTGCAGGTCAAGACGCCGGACCGTGCTTTCGACATCATGCTGAATGGCTGGCTGCTTTATCAGACACTGGCCTGCCGCACCTGGGCACGCGCCGGTTTCTACCAGGCGAGCGGCGCGTATGGCTTCCGCGATCAGTTGCAGGACGCGATGGCGCTGGGGCTGGCGCAACCACAGCTGCTGCGCGATCAGATCCTGCGCGCCGCCGCGCGCCAGTTTCCCGAGGGCGATGTGCAGCACTGGTGGTTGCCCCACAGTGGCCAGGGCGTGCGCACTCACATCTCGGACGACCGCGTGTGGCTGTCGTTCGTCACCGCACACTACGTGGCGCTCACCGGCGATCGCGCCATTCTCGACGTCCAGATTCCATTCCTCGAGGGCCCGCCGCTGCCGCGCGAACGGCACGATGCGTTTTTCGAGCCCGGCATCAGCCAGCAGTCAGCGACCCTGTTCGTGCACTGCCAGCTCGGTCTCGAAGGCGTGCAACTGGGCACCCACGGTCTTCCGCTGATCGGCACGGGCGACTGGAACGACGGCATGAATCGCGTCGGCGAACACGGGCGCGGAGAAAGCGTGTGGCTCGGCTGGTTCCTGCACACCACGCTCAACGCGTTCGTACCCATCGCTCAGGCGCGAGGAGAAGTCGCGCTCGCCACCGGCTGGCTCGGCCAGGCCACGCGGCTGCGCGCCGCGCTCGAACAACACGCCTGGGATGGCGAATGGTATCGGCGGGGCTTTTTCGACGACGGTACGCCGCTCGGCTCTGCGAGCAGCGATGAATGCCAGATAGACGCCATCGCGCAGTCCTGGAGCGTGATTTCCGGCGCCGCGAATGCGACACGCGCGAAGCGCGCGATGGAGGCGCTCGACGCACAGCTCCTGCAACGTGAACCGCCGCTCGCACTGTTGTTCACGCCGCCATTCGAGCAGTCCACCCAGGAGCCGGGCTACGTGAAGGCCTATCCACGCGGCATTCGCGAAAATGGCGGCCAGTACACCCACGCCGCCGTGTGGACCGCGATTGCCTTTGCGATGCAGGGAAATGCAGCGCGTGCCATGGAAGTGTTCAACATGCTGAACCCCGTCCGCCGTTCGACGACGCGTGCCGATGTGCAGCGTTACAAGGTGGAGCCGTACGTGGTCGCCGCTGACGTCTATTCGGAGGCGCCGCACGCCGGTCGCGGCGGCTGGACCTGGTACACGGGTTCAGCCGGCTGGCTGTATCGCGCCGGACTCGAATGGATCCTGGGATTCCGCGTCCACGAAAACCGCGTGACGCTCACGCCCTGCGTGCCACCGGATTGGTCCGGCTTTTCGATTCTCTACCGCCATCGTTCCACGCCTTACGAATTCATCGTCGATCGGCAGCCTGATACCAGTGCGGTACCGCAGTTCACCATCGATGGCGAAGCGCAGCCCGCGGGACGCGCAACGGTCGATCTCAACGATGATGGCGCGAATCACACCGTGCATGTCACCTGGGTGACTACCGCAGCAGCGGCGGATTTAGCTGCCACACGGAGTAGTTGAGCAGCGTCGCGAAGGTCACCCAGGCCAGGTACGGGGCTAACAACCACGCGGCCAGGCGGCGAATACGCCCGAACGCGATGATGGTTGCGACGATGAGCGCCAGCAGAACCAGGATATCGGCGAAGGCCAGCGCACCACGATGCCAGCCGAAGAACAGCCACGACCACAACGTGTTGAAACCGAGTTGCAGGACGAACAGGCCCAGCGCTCCGCGCGCACGCGACCAACCGCGTTCGCGCCAGACCAGCCAGGCGGCCACGCCCATCGCCATATATAAGAATGTCCAGACCGGTCCGAATACGCCCGCAGGCGGTGCCCAGGACGGACGGGTGAGCGAGGCGTAGAACTCCGGCGCACCGAGCGAGGCGATGGCGCCAATAGTTCCTGCCACGGCACACAACGCGAGCCAGCCTGCGAGCGCCAGTCCTGGATTCACCGGTGAAGGGATGACGCGCAATGAAACCTTCGGCGTGTTCATGCGACAGAGTACCGCCCTGAACTCAATGCGGTGCACTACGTACACCGAAGCCGCTGCGTCAGCCGATTCTGACGGCATAATCGGCCCCAATGATTGCCCTCCTCGAAGCCCGACGCGCCGGTCTGCTGACTCGCGCTCACCTGATGCCCAATCTGATCGCGGGCCTGGTCGTGGGAATCGTGGCCATGCCGCTGGCGATGGCCTTTGCCATCGCTTCAGGCGCGACTCCTGCGCAAGGGCTGTACACCGCCATCGTGGCCGGCCTCGTCACGGCAACATGTGGCGGAACACGCGTCCAGATCTCGGGGCCCACCGGCGCCTTCATCGCCGTGCTCGCCGGCATCACCGCGCAATTCGGCATTGCGGGCCTGCAGGCTGCCACGGTCATGGCAGGTTTCATCCTGCTCGTCATGGGACTCGCGCGGCTTGGCAACGTGATCAAGTTCATCCCGAGCCCCGTGATCGCCGGCTTCACGGTCGGCATCGCCGTCATCATCTGGATCGGGCAATGGAAGGATTTTTTCGGACTGCACCCCGTCGCCTCCGGCCTGCATTTCCATGAAAAATTCATCGCGGTGCTGCGCGAGCTTCCCCACCTTCACTACGCAACCACGCTGATCGCCACGCTGACACTCGCCATCCTCATCGCGGGCAACCGCCCGTTTGCGCGCGTGCCGTTTCTGAAACGCGTGCCGACTCCGCTTCTGGCCATGCTGGCAGCGATGGGTGTGCAGGCTTATGGGCAGTTCGCGGGCGTCGCCACCATCGGCAGCGCGTTCGGCGGCATTCCGCGTGCGCTGCCCGGCTTCTCGTGGCCAGCGATCTCCTTCTCGGACCTGCTGCAACTGATCGGCCCCGCCTTCGCCATCGCCTTGTTAGGCGCCATCGAATCGCTGCTCACGGCCGTCGTGGCCGATGGCATGACCGGCGCTCGACACGATTCGAACCAGGAGCTCATCGGCCAGGGCGCGGCCAACATCATCGCGCCGCTGTTCGGCGGCTTCGCCGCCACCGGCGCCATTGCACGCACGGCCACCAGCATTCGCAATGGAGCGACCAGCCCGCTGGCGGGCATCGTGCATACCGTGTTCCTGCTACTCGTGATCCTGCTGCTGGCGCCGTGGGCTGCGCACATTCCGCTGGCGGCGCTTGCTGCCATCCTGTTTTTCGTCGCGTGGAACATGGCGGACTTTCCTCATGTTCGGCGCCTGCTACGCACCGCGCCGCTCGCCGATCGATTCCTGCTGCTGATAACGTTTCTGCTCACGGTTTTTGTCGACCTGGTGGTGGCGGTCAATGTCGGTGTGGTGCTGGCGGCGCTGCTGTTCATGCGCCGCATGGCCGAATCCGTGCGCATCGAGCAGGAGGCCTTCGATGATGATTCCGACGAAGACATCAAGCTTCCGAAGAGCGTGCTCGTGTATCGGGTTGAGGGTCCCTTCTTCTTCGGAGCCGCCGAAAAGCTGGAGAGCACGCTGGAACGCGTGCAGCTCGACGTCGAGACCGTGGTGATCCGGCTCGGACGCGTGCCCTTCATGGATGCGACGGGCATCCACACGCTGACCGAGATCATCCAGCGGTTCCGGCATCGCCGCGTGCGCGTGATTCTCTGCGGCATTCACGACGAGTTGCGAATTACATTGGATGCCGCGGGAATTCTCGCGCTGGTGGGCGAAGCGAATATCTGCGCGAGCATGCGAATGGTGGCGGAACGCGTTGCGAATGGTGACGTGTAGGATTCGTCTGTCTTGCACTGAAAAGTGCCAACAGTCCTAATCTGCGGCGCGATGTCTGTCTCTAACAACGCTCCTTCAATGTCCGATAGTCCCGCTCCGAAGGTGCGACGAATTCTCGTGGCCGACGACAATCGCGATGCCGGCGATACTCTTGCGATGCTGCTTCGTCTCGATGGTCATGAGGTGCACGTGGCCACCGACGGACTCGAAGCGGTAGAGATGTTCAAGGGCGTGATGCCAGAAGTCGTGATTCTCGACATCGGCATGCCAGGCCTTTCCGGTCACGAGGTGGCGCGACGCATTCGCGATCTGCGCAGCGAGCCTCCTGTCATCCTGATAGCCGTCACCGGCTGGGGCCAGAAGGCCGACAAGGATCGTGCCGCGGAGTCCGGGTTCGACCACCACTTCACCAAACCAGTCGAGCCGACTGTGTTGAGCGCGCTGCTGCAGAAGTAGCGTCAGTATCCCAGTGCGAGCCCGGTGTTCCGCCGCGGATCGATCGCGCCGTAGAAAATCATTCCATGCACCGGTTTCGCATTCAGCGCCGGCGCGCCAATCAGAATGGCCGCGACGTGATTCTCGGGCTGCGGCGCAACCAGCTTGTGCCCCATGGCAACCAATAGTGCGCGTGTATCCGGACTCAGCGCTCTCGCCTCGACATACGTTTCCTCCGGCAGCCACTGCTGGTGGATGCGCGGCGCATCGACCGCCTCCTGCAAGTCCATGTCGTAGTCGATCACGTTCAACATCGTTTGCATCACCGCGGTGATGATGCGGCTGCCGCCCGGAGTGCCGAGGATCATCCAGGGTTTGCCGTCGCGCGTGACGATCGTGGGTGTCATCGAACTCAGCGGCCGCTTGCCCGGCTCGATCCTGTTGGTGTCGCTCTGCACGAGCCCGTACATGTTGGCGACACCCGCCTTGGCGGTGAAGTCGTCCATTTCATTGTTGAGCAGCACGCCCGTGCCCGCCGCCGTCACTCGCGCACCGAACCAGTCGTTGAGCGTGTACGTCACGGCCACCGCATTGCCGAAGCGATCTGCGATCGAGTAGTGCGTGGTGTGCGTGCCTTCGCGAGCGGCAATTCCGGGTTTGAGCTGCGCCGAATTGCCGGCGCGTTGCGGATCGATCTGCGAGCGCAGTGTTTCGGCGTAGCGCTTGTCGAGCAGCCGTTCCGTCGGGTTGTCGACGAACGCCGGATCGCCGAGCAGGTGATTGCGGTCGACATAGGCATGGCGCATCGCTTCGATCTCGAAATGCACGGCGCGCGCGGACGCGTAGCCGTATTCGCGCAGTGGATAGCCTTCGAGAATATTGAGCATTTCGCATAACACGATGCCGCCGGAACTCGGCGGCGGCGCGGCGACGATGTGAAATCCGCGGTAGTCGCATTCCACGGGCTCAAGCTCGCGGGTCTGGTAGGCGTCGAGATCGGCCTGGGTGAGGATTCCCTTGCCCGCGCGGCTGGCGGCAATCAGTGCGGCGGCGGTTTCACCTTTGTAGAAACCGTCGGCGCCGTGCAGGCTGATGTTGCGCAGGGTTCGGGCGAGGTCGCGCTGGCGAAGCGTGGCGCCGGCTTCGAATGGCTGGTTGCGATCGAGAAAGATCGCCGCCGAGGCCTGGTCCTTGCGAAAGTCGTCGGTGGCTTCATGCAGCATGTCAACGTCACCCTGCGCGAGCACGTAGCCTCGCTCGGCGAGGGTGATGGACGGCGCGATCAATCGCGCGCGCGCCATCGTGCCGTACTTCGCGCGCGCGTACTCCAGACCTGACACCGTGCCCGGTATCGCGACCGCCAGGTATCCGCGCGTGCTTCGATCCGGGATCACATTGCCGTTCGCGTCGAGATACATCGTCGGAGTGGCCGCGAGTGGCGCGGTCTCTCGAAAGTCGATGAAGGTCTTGCGCCCGTCGGCGAGCTGCAGCGTCATGAAGCCGCCGCCACCGAGATTGCCGGCCGCCGGATACACAACGGCAAGCGCGTAGCCGACCGCCACTGCAGCATCAATGGCGTTGCCTCCGTTGCGCAGGACTTCGACGCCGACACGCGTGGCATGCTCCTGCGCGGTGACGACCATGCCGTTTCTCGCGGCAACAGGCGCGTTTGACGCGGCCCGGCCCGCTTCGGCGGCAAACAGGAGGACGAGGACTAACAGGCGCATGGGTTTGTATCGCATGCACCGCAGTCTACAGGTCGTTACTCCTTCCAACCTCCGCCCAGCGTCGTATAGAGCTGTACGAGATTCACTGCTCCCGCAAGCCGCGTCACGATGAGCTGGCGCTGCGCGGTGTAGAAATCGCGTTGCGCGATCAGCGCACTCAGATAGCTGTCCACGCCGCCGCGGTAACGCGTGTCCGCGAGCTTGTAGCCGAGGTCGCTGGCGCGAGTCAGTGCTTCCTGCGCACGCAACTGGTCGTCGAGCGTGGAGCGCGTCACCAGCGCATCGGCCACTTCACGGAATGCGATCTGGATGGATTGCTCGTAGTGCGCGATTTCGATGCGTTTGCGCACGTTGGCGAGGTCGAGCCCGGCCAGGTTCGCGCCGCCGGAGAAGATCGGCAGATGCACCTGCGGCGTGAAACTCCAGGCCGTGTGCCCGGACTGGAACAACGCCGAGAGATCGTTGCTAGCCTGGCCGTAGAAGCCGGTGAGCTCGATGCTCGGAAAGAACGCCGCGCGTGCCGCACCGATGTCCGCGTTGGCCGCTTTCAGCGCGTGCTCGGCCGCCCGCACATCGGGCCGCCGCACCAGCAATTCCGCCGGAAGGCCGGCGGGCAAAGTCTTCGCAAAAGTCTGCGCCTCGAAGGGCCGTGCGCCGTCGGCGACTTCCGGAGGCAGCGGCTCACCGACCAGCAGCGCGAGCGCATTGCGATCCTGCGCCACGCGACGTGTCTGCTGCGCAATGTCGACTTCCGCTTCGCGCCACGAGGTTTCGGAGCGATGCAGGTCGATCTCGCTCGACACGCCCGAGTCGAAGCGCAGCTTGGTCAGATCGTAGGACTTGCGTTGGCTGTCGTGCGTCTCACGCGCCAGGGCCAGCAGCTGGCGGTCCGCGATCAGGGTCAGCCAGGCATTGGCCACTTCCGACACGAGTACGAGCTGTGCGGCTGTCCGCGTCTCCTCGAGCCGGAAGTAGTCCTCGAGCGCGGCGCGACGCAGGCTGCGCACGCGGCCAAAGAGATCGAGCTCGAAGGCCGAAACGCCAAAGCCAGCGGAGTACGTACGACCGAGCTCGCTCTCCCCGGTCTGGGACAGGCTGGCGGGAACACGCGCGTTGGTCGACGAACCCTGCGCGTCGATGGCCGGCATGAGCTCGGCGCGCTGGATGCGATATTGCGCGCGCGCTGCCTCGACATTGAGCGTGGCGATGCGCAGATCGCGGTTGTTGACCAGCGCACGCGCCAGCAGAGCCTGCAATTCCGGGTCGGGGAAGAACTCCTTCCAGCCGATTTCCCCGGCAACTTGCGCCACGGGCACTGCGGCCGAGGCCACATCGGTGTGTTCGTATTGCGGCTGTACGGGCGCCAGCCGGCTGCTCATAGCGCGGCGCCAGCGTGCAGCCCCCGAGCGCCATCGACGCGATGAAAACACCGCCGCGAAATATTCCATGAAACGTCGGGCGCGCGCTCATATGGCACCCGCATACGGCACGTCCGCCGGCGTTTCGTCCACCTTCATGGTCACCGGCTTCACCTTGAAGTAACGCAGGATCACGACGAAGAACACCGGCACGAAGAACACGGCGAGGAACGTGGAAGCGAGCATGCCGCCGATGACGCCGGTACCCACCGCGTGCTGCGCACCGGATCCGGCGCCCGAGGAGAGGGCGAGCGGCAACACACCGGCCATGAATGCCAGCGAGGTCATGAAGATGGGACGGACGCGCTGTTTGGTCGCATGCAACACCGACTCGACGATATCCATGCCGTGGTCGAAATTTTCCTTGGCGAATTCCACGATGAGAATGGCGCTCTTGGCAGCAAGGCCGATCGTGACGAGCAAGCCGACCTGGAAGTACGCGTCATTCGAAAGTCCGCGCGCCAGCGTCGCAATGACAGCGCCGAGTACGCCGAGCGGCACGACCAGCAACACGGTCGCCGGGATCGACCAGCTCTCGTACAGCGCCGCCAGGCACAGGAACACGATCGCGAGAGACAACGCATACATGATCGGCGCCTGCGATCCGGACGCCTTTTCTTCGTATGACAGACCGGTCCATTCGAGACCGACGCCAGCGGGTAGTTTGGCAACGAGTTCTTCCATGGCCTGCATCGCCTCGCCCGAACTCCTGCCGGGCGCGGGTCCACCCTGGATCTGGTAGGCCGGAACGCCGTTGAAGCGCAGAAGCTTCTGCGGTCCGTAAGTCCACTCGCCGCGGCCGAATGCCGAGAACGGCACCATGCCGCCGTCCTTGTTGCGCACGTACCAGCGATTGAGGTCGTCGGGCTGCATGCGCGAGCCGGGATCACCCTGCACGTACACGCGCTTGACGCGACCGCGATCGATGAAGTCGTTGACGTAGGTGGATGCCCAGCCGGTCTGCAGCGTCGAGTTGATGTCGGCGACCGAGATTCCGAGCGCGCTCGCCTTTTCGCGATCGATGTCGAGCTTGAATTGCGGCGCGTCTTCGACCCCGTTCGGGCGCACGCCCGCGAGCCGCGGGTCCTGCGCCGCGGCGCCTAACAACTGGTTGCGGGCCGCCAGGAACTGGAGGCGATCGAGGCCGCCGCGGTTCTGCAACATGAGATCGAAGCCCGCGGTATTGCCGAGTTCGAGCACCGCGGGTGGCTGAACCGCGATGACGTTGGCGTCCTTGATGCCAGCGAAGTATTTGTTGGCTCGCCCGAGCACTGCCGATACGGAGAGCGAGCTCTTTTTACGCTCATCCCAGTCGCGCAGCTTGATGAACAGAAAGCCGGAGTTCTGGCCCGGGCCCGCGAAATTGAATCCGTTGACTGAAAGCACGCCTTCGACGGCATCCTTTTCCTGCTCGAGCAGATATTTCTGCGCCTCGTCGAGCACTGCCCACGTGCGCTCCTTGGAAGCGCCGGGAGGCGTCGTCACCTGCCCGTTGGCGAAACCCGGATCTTCGGCCGGCAGAAACGATGACGGAATGCGCGTGAACAGCAGAGCCACGACCGCCACGATGGCGAGATACACGAACATCGAGCGGCGCGGCCGCTTGAGCATGGCGGTGAGGCCGCGCTCGTGTTTCGCACGACCCGCGTCGAACATGCGATTGAACCAGCGGAAGAATCCCTTGTGCTCGACATGCCCCGATGGCGGCAGCGGCTTGAGGATCGTGGCGCAAAGCGCCGGCGTGAGAATCAATGCCACCAGCACCGACAGAGACATTGCTGACACCAGCGTTATCGAGAACTGGCGATAGATGACACCGATGGAGCCACCGAAGAACGCCATGGGTACGAACACGGCGCCCAGCACCAGAGCGATGGCGACCAGCGCACCCGTGATCTGGTTCATGGACTTGCGCGTGGCCTCGCGCGGAGGCAGCCCTTCCTCGGCCATGACGCGCTCGACGTTTTCGACCACCACGATGGCGTCGTCCACCAGCAGGCCGATCGACAGCGCCATGCCGAACATGGTCAGCGTATTGATGGAGAAGCCGAAAGCCGCGAGGACGCCGAACGTGCCTAACAACACCACCGGAATGGCGATGGTCGGGATCAACGTGGCGCGCGCGTTCTGCAGGAACACGAACATCACGAGGAATACCAGCACGACCGCCTCGACCAGCGTCTTCACCACTTCGAGGATCGAAGTCCTGACGAACGGAGTCGTATCGAGCGGATAGACCACCTGGAGGCCGCGGGGGAAGAATGGCTGCAGCCGGTCGATCGTGGCGTGAATGGCATTGACGGTATCGAGCGCGTTCTGCCCCGCCGCGAGACGGATGGCCACGCCGGCCGCGGGCTTGCCGTTGTATTTCGTGTCGCGCGTGTAACTCTCGGAATTGAGCGCGACGCGCGCCACGTCGCCGATGCGCACCTGCGAGCCGTCGGGGTTGACGCGCAACAGGATATTGCGGAACTGTTCCGGAGTGGACAGTCGCGTCGGCCCGATGATGCTCGCGCTGATCGCCTGGCCCGGGGTAGCCGGAAGTCCCCCGATCGCGCCGACGGATACCTGCACGTTCTGCGCACGGATGGCGGCGACCACGTCGCTGGTGGCGAGGCTGAAGTTATTGAGCTTCGCGGGATCCAGCCAGATGCGCATCGCGTATTGCGCACCGAACATCTGCACATCGCCGACGCCAGACGTGCGATTCAGCGGATCGAGGATGTTGGTCGCGACGTAGTCGGTCAGGTCCTCGTTGTTCATGCTGCCATCGGCGGAGATGAAACCCATCACCACGAGGAAGTTGCGTGCCGGTTTGTTCACCCGGATGCCGGACTGCTGGACTTCCTGCGGCAGCAGGGCATCGCAGTCTGCAGCTTGTTCTGAACCTGCACCTGCGCGGTGTCAGGCACCGTGCCCTGCGCGAACGTCAGCGTGATCGTCGCGGAGCCATCCGAGTTGGCCTCGGAAGTCATGTACGTGAGGTTGTCGATGCCGTTCAGCGCCTGCTCGATGACCTGGATCACCGTGTCCTGCACTGTCTGTGCGGAGGCGCCTGGATAGTTCACGTTGATGCCGACTGACGGTGGAGCGATAGCCGGATACTGCCGCACCGGCAGATTCACCACGGCAGACGCACCCGCGATCATGATGATGATGGCGATGACCCACGCGAAGATGGGACGGTCGATGAAAAATCGGGACAACATGCGCGACTCTCGCTAACGCTGGGCGACTTCGGGAGGAACGCCCGCCTGTGCGCCGGCGCTCATCTGCTCCGCAGCGGGCACTGCCTTGACGGGCGCCCCCGGCTTGACCTTCTGCAGACCATCGAGCACCACGCGTTCTCCCGCGGTGAGACCCGCGGTGATCAACCATTCGCCGTTGATGGCGCGATCCGCAGTGACCACTCGCTCGGCTACCTTGTCTTCCTTGTCCACCACCATGACGGTGGCTTCGCCCTTGGCGTTTCGTGAAACGCCACGCTGCGGCACCAGCAGGGCCGCCGAGCGCGTGCCACGCGAGAGCTGGGCACGCACGAACATGCCGGGCAGCAGTTCGCGCTTCGGATTCGGAAACACGGCGCGCAACAGTACCGATCCCGTGCTCGGATCCACCGACACTTCGGAAACCTTGAGGCGTCCGCGCTCCGCGTACTGCGTGCCGTCTTCCAGCGTGAGGCCGACTTCCGCCTCGTGCTTGTCGGTCGCCACCAGCTCGCCGCTCGCGAGCTGCCGCTGCAGGCGCAACAACTCGGTGGACGATTGCGTGATGTCGACGTAGATGGGGTCGAGCTGCTGCACCGTGGCGAGCGCGTTCTGCTGCGCCGACGTGACCAGGGCTCCTTCGGTAACGAGCGCGCGGCCTATCCTTCCGGTGATCGGCGACAGCACCTGCGTGTACACCACGTTGATACGGGCGGTGTCCACCGCGGCGCGAGCCTCGGCCACGTCCGCATCCGCACGCGCGCGTGCGGCGATGGCTTCATCGTTCTCCTGCTGCGACACGGCGTTCGCCGCCATCAGCGGTTCGTATCTTTCCGCCAGTAGTTTGGCGGAGACGGCCTGGGCTTCGGCGCGCTTGAGCGCTGCCTGCGCGGAGCTCAGCGCGGCGCGGTAGCTGCCCGGGTCGATCTGGTAGAGCTGTTCGCCCGCCTTGACTTCGCCACCTTCGACGAACATGCGTTTCTGCACGATGCCAGTGACCTGCGGCCGGACTTCGGCGACGCGGTAAGCGGTGGTACGGCCCGGGAGCTGGTCGGTGATTGCAATGGCGCGCGGCGCGAGCGTGATCACGCTCACTTCGGGCGGAGGTGGCGGTCCTCCGGCGTCCTTGCCACAGGCCACGAGCAGGGTCGCCGCCACCATCATGCCGGCGGCTACGAAGGCGCTATTTCTCTTCAGCATCGCGCGCTCCATTCGTCAGCATGCGGCTCAACAGATCGTTGAGCTGGGCGAGTTCTTCTTTCCTGAATCCATCGAGATGCACGTGCATGCCTTCGACCACGATGGGCCAGATTTTCGAAGCAGCCTTCCTCCCCTTGGGCGTGAGATGCAGATTGACCACGCGCCGGTCGGTCTCGCTGCGCTCGCGGCGCAGAAGTTCCTTTTCTTCGAGGCGGTCCAGCATGCGCGTCATCGACGCAACGCCCATCTGGCTGACTCGCGCGAGCCCCGCCACGGTGTCCGCCCTCTTGAGCCACAGCATGAGCACGGGCTCCCACTGCATACCGGTGAGCTCGAGCGGCTGCATGTGCACGTCGACGCGGCGGACCAGCGAGCTCGTCAGCATTTTCAACTGCCGGCAGATCATGCGATGAACGTCGTCTTCGGGCGGTGGCACCGGATCGGTGTATTCGCGAATGCGTCGGGCAGTGGCGCTCATGGGTTCTCGATCGATCGGCCAGGGAGGCGCGTAGCTTTCAATGCCCGTGCAATAGTTGTCAAGGCAAATATTGCACAGCCATGGATCTATTCGACTTTAGCCGCATGCCGCGCGCGCTCCTCGAGCACGGCAGTGTCCTGAATCACCACGGAAAACCGGTCGGACAATGCCGCGAGCGTTCCCTGCTGGATGATCGCCGCCGCTGTCACTCCTTCTCCCGAAGGGTTTGGCAGGTCGCGCGTGGCCGTGGCGCCCGCCACCACCGTGGACCGAAATCCCAGATCCAGCGCGGCACGTGCCGTCGCGCTGACACACATGTGGGTCGCAAACCCCGCGATGATGATGTGGCGGCGGCCGGTAGCGCGGATGCGCTGCGCCAATTCGGTGCCGGCGAATGCGTTCGGCAGTGATTTGGTCAGCACCGACTCATGTTCGAGTGGGGCGAGTTCGTCGATGAATCTCGCGCCGTCGCTCGCCGGATCGAAGAGAGGTGAACCCGGCCGGCCGTGATGAAGCACGTGAATCACCGGGATGCCCGCGGAGCGCGCGAATGCGAGCAGCCTCGCGCCCTCCCCGACGGCGTCGGCAATACCCGTGAGTCGCAGCCGGCCCTGGTATTCACGCTGGGGGTCGATCATGACCAGCACCGACTCTTTCGGCGCGCCTGGCAAGGTCGACAATCCGGCGATGCGGGCCAGTGTTTCCGGTGCAGCGTGCGATGACATGGGGGTTCCTTAACTAACGGAAAGAAAGCGTGAATGGAAAAGCGGCCGGCATGGGCCGCAAACTAGCGCCACTCGACCCGCGCTGGAATTCCACAAAGATTCACGATGACTGACAAAAAACGATCAGCCGCACTCGACTGGGAAGACGTGCGCTTCTTCAGCGCGCTGGCCCGCCATCGCACTCTCGCGGCTACCGCGCGCGCCGAGAAAGTCACTCATGCGACGGTCGCGCGGCGCGTCGCCAGTCTCGAAGCGACGCTCAGGAATCCATTGTTCACGCGCAACGCGCAGGGCTTCTCGCTGAATGCAGCCGGCGCCGCGGTGCTGGCCGAAGCTGCACAGATGGAAATGGCGGCCTGCGCGCTCACCGAGAAGCGCGCCGAGGCAGGAACGATTTCCGGACTGGTGCGCGTGACCATCGCGCGGGTGTTCGCGGATGGTTTCCTCGCGGAACGCCTGGCGCCGCTGCTGGCGCGGCATCCGGCGCTCGAAGTCGATCTGGCTGCGACGTCGAAAAACCTGAGTCTCGCGCGCCGCGAGGCGGAGATTGCATTGCGCCTGGCGCGGCCCGCGTCCGGAGATCTGCTCGCGCGGCGCATCGCAACCCTCGACTACGGGTTCTATGCGACGCGGCAAGTTGCGGCGGGCATCGCCTCGGGCGAGGCGCCGGTGTTCATCGGCTTTGACGATGCCAGCGACTACGTATTCGAAGCGGCCTGGGCCAAACGCTTCTTCCTCGGCAAACGCGTGAGCCTGCGAACCAATAGTCAGGGAGCACAGGCGCAGGCCGCCAGCGGAGGCGCCGGAGTCGTGCTGCTCCCGGGATTGCTGGCGCGGACCATGCCCGCACTGGTTCAGGTGCCGTTTGCGGAGACCCCACCCGCGCGCGAACTGTGGCTGCTCATGCGGCCCGATATCGCGCGCCTGGCACGCGTGCGTGCCGTGGCTGATCATCTTGTCGCTGTGTTCGAAGAATCCCCCACGGGGGCCGGGAGTGAGTTGTCATGAATCGCCGAGAGGCTGCGCAGACTAACCACCCGGCGCCGGGACTGGACCGGCGCATGTTGCTGCTGATGTGCGCGGCCGCCATGGTGCTCATGGTCACCATGGGCATGCGTCAGTCGCTCGGGCTGTATATCGCGCCCATCATCGAGACCACGCATGTCGGTTATGCGGCCATGAGCTTTGCGCTCGCCATCGGACAACTCATGTGGGGCGTGGCGCAGCCGGTGTTCGGCGCGCTCGCCGATCGGCACGGCTCGCGGCCAGTACTCATCGCGGGCGCCTTGTTGTTAGCCGGCGGAACGGCACTCACTCCGTTTGCCAGCAATGAATTCGCGCTGCTCGCGACCATCGGCGTACTCACCGCGGCCGGCGCGGGCGCGGGAAGCTTCTCGGTACTCATCGGCGTAGTGGCGCAGCGCGTGCCCGCCGCCAAGCGTTCGTTCGCGTCGGGATTCGTGAACGCAGGCGGCAGCCTCGGCCAGTTCGTGTTCGCGCCTCTCAACCAGCTGCTGATTGCCAGCTTTGGCTGGATGGCTGGCATGTGGACCATGGCGGTGGCGGCGCTCGCCACCATTCCCATTGCCGGGCCGCTGCTCACCCGGCGCCAGCCCGACGCCGCACGAACTGCGGGTCCTGCGCAAAGCGCACTCACATTGCGCGAACAATTGAGAATCGCTGCTCGCGACCGGAGTTACTGGTGCCTGCACGCGGGCTTTTTCACCTGCGGATTCCACATCTCGTTTCTCGTCACTCACCTGCCGGGTGAAGTGAAACTCTGCAGCCTGCCGGCGTCGGTGGCGGCAGGATCGCTGGCCATCATTGGCCTCGCGAATGTCGCGGGCAGTCTCACCGCGGGTTGGGCTGGCGGCGTCATGCGCATGAAGTCGCTGCTGTTTGCGATGTACTTCAGCCGCGCGGTCGCGGTGGCCGTGTACCTGGCGGCGCCCAAGACGGCGTTCACCTTCTATGTGTTCGCTGCGGTACTGGGATTCACCTGGCTCGCCACCGTACCGCCGACCGCCGGGCTCATCGGCAAACTGTTCGGCGTGCGGTACCTCGCCACGTTGTTCGGGCTCGCCACCTTCACCCACCAGATCGGCGGGTTCTTCGGAGCATGGCTCGGCGGCCGCGCGCTGACCGCGTTCGGTGACTTCTCGTGGATGTGGTACGCCGACATTGCGCTGGCACTGGCCGCGGCCTTCATCAATCTGCCGATTCGGGAAGCGAAGCTCAGGCTCAGCCCTGCTCCTGCCTAAATGCTAAATGGGGTCAGGCCCCGTTTTCTAGAAAACGGGGCCTGACCCCATTATCCGCGGATCAAATCGTTCATCGGCCGCACGCCCGCGCTATCCGGGAACACCTGGCCGTCGAGCGCCGCCGCAGGAACGTCGAGATGATCGCGCAACACGCCTTTCATCACGGTGCGCAGGTCGCGCGTGGGCTTGAGGTCGCGTGAATCGAGCAAACTGGCGCGCGCGAGCCCCGGCCAGTCGGCCAGCACCCGCCCGCCGGCCACTGCGCCGCCTAACAGGAATGCCGCGGCGCCTGTGCCGTGATCCGTACCGCGCGTGCCATTGATGGCAGCGGTGCGGCCGAACTCCGTGGCCACCAGCACCACGGTGTGGCGCCACACGGGCCCCAGGGATTCTTTCAACGCAGCCATTGCGGCATCGAGTCCGCGCAGGCGCAGTGCCAGCTGGCCCTGGGCACCACCCTCGTTCGCGTGCGTGTCCCAGCCCGTGGTGTCGAACATGGCCACGCGCGGGCCGTCGTCGCGCTTGAGAAATCCCGCCGCGGCTCGCGCGGTCTCCGCATAACGCGCGTTGTAGTTGCGCTTCTCCTTCGCATCGCGCTCCACGACGGAATCCGGTTTCGTCCCGGTCATCGCCATCGCGGCGTCCTGGGATTCAGCATCGGCCGCTGTTTGCGCCTCGTTGGCGATGGCATCGCTCTCGAGCGCATCGGCGAGCCGCTGTGACAGCAGCGGATCGCGCGCATACAGGTCCGTGATGCGCGCCAGTGTCGCCTCGTCGAGCGCGGCGATTTTCGTCGGCGACCACGAAGCCACTTCGGCAGGCCCGCGCATCGCGAGCGGTACATTCGCGCCGAGCGCCACGCCCGCCTCGCGCGCCTTGCCAGCCGGCAGCGCGGTGAGCGCGCGATTGATCCAGCCACTCGTCGAACCGTGCGGACGCGGGTCGCCGCTCTCGAGCACGTTTTGCGCGTCGAAATGCGAGCGTTCCCTGTAGGGCGAAGCCACGGCATGCAGCACGGCCAACTCTTTCGCGGCATAACTCTCGTGCAGGAATTTCAGCGCGGGATGCAGGCCGAATGGCCCTTCGAGCGGCAGCGCCGCGCCCTCGCCGCTCTTTGCCAGCGCGATCTGACCTCGCAGGCTCGAGTACTCGGGGTCGCCCACCGGGGGCACCGCGGACAAACCGTCGAGCGCGCCGCGCAACATGACGAACACGAAACGTGAGTCGGTGGGCGCATTCGCCAACGCCAGCCGCGAGGCCATGAGTGTGCTGGCGCCCGCGAACAACGAAGTGCCGATGAACGATCGTCGCGAATAGTTCTGGTTCATTTCGTCACCCGTTCATCGCCGCATGAATTCCGGAGACGCGAGCAGCAGCGTCAGCGCCTGGGAGCCGCTCTCGGCGCGGCCGATGGCCCTTGCGGTTTCGTCGCTGAGCGTGGCGCCTAACAACTGTGGAGCGAGATCCCGTGCGTTGCGCGCGTCACCCATGCGTTGTGCCACCACGTCAGCCCAGGCAACGCGCTTGAGCAGGCCCGAGGATCCGTCCCAGTCGGCGCTGGTGTCGGGCCAGCCCGCTGGTGATCCTGGCATGAGATTGCGCTGACCCAGCGCTTCAAAAGCTTGCAGCGAGCGGCGCTTGTCGCGCAGTGGGATCCCCAGCGCACGATAGGAAGAATGGATGTAGTCGGCCGGCGTCTTGAACTTGCCGAACGAGTGCTCCCAGGCTTCGGGAGATTCGATCAACGCCCGGTACACCGTGGGCAGGTGCGCCTTCGATTCGAGCCATGCGTGCGTCATGCGCTCGACCACCGCGGGCGGCGGATCGTCCGCGATGAAATGCCGGGCGAGCTTGGTGGAAACATGCCGCGCAGTCTCGCGGCGCAGCGCGAGGTCGCGCAGGATCGCCTCGCCCTGGCGAAGGCCGTCGTCGGAATAGCTCTTGCCTAACAACCGCCTGGTTCCGGGCTCGTGGAAGACCTCGCGGAAGTGGAATTCTCCGGGCGTCCCGTTGTCGATGCCGAGCCGCGCCAGCTTGCGGTTGTCCTGGCCCCCGATCGACCAGCCGGAGATGGCCTGCGCAAAAGTCGACACATCAGATTGTGTGTAGCCGCCATCCACACCCAGCGTGTGCAGCTCGAGGATTTCGCGCGCCAGATTTTCGTTGATACCCGCCTTGCGCCCGTTGCCACGACTGCCAACGAACCGCGCCGCTTTGGAGTTCGGCCCGATGGAGGCCTGATTGTCGAGATACAGCAGCATCGCCGGATGCTTCTCGACGGCTAACAACAAATCGGTGAAGTGTCCGGTTACACGGGGCCGGATGGCCTCGCGCTCCATGGCGCCCGCGAGGCCCAGCACCACGACCTTGTCGATGGAAACCGCGAAGTGGTTGGTCCAGAACTGCGTGAGCCGCTCGAGGAAGGGCCGCTCGGTGGCAATCGAGTGCGCAAATCGCGCATAGGCTTCGTCCAGTACACCGGGCGGTAGACGGCCGGCAGCTTGAGTGCCGTGGCGACCTGGGCCGCATCGTCATTCGAGCCATCCTTCTTCTTTGCGCGCCGCTCCTCGGCGACCTCTTTGCGCAGCTCGATGACCTTGGCCAGCGTTTCGGCGGACGGCTTGAGTCCGTCGCCGGTGAGTACGGGCGGTGAGCCCTTGAGCTGCCTGACAAGCCAGTCTTGCGGATCGTGGGCCACGGCCGCGAGCTCTCCGGGACGTGCCCCGAGGCCAAAACGATTCGCGGCGATGGCCGCGGCGGTGTCCTTGCGCGTCGGAAGTCATAGGTATGCCTTGCGTACAACGCGCGCCCCGAGCGCGCGTTGACACGAACTCAGGGAGCCGACGCGGTCTTGCTGGCTCGCAATAACCCATCCACCCAGCGCGCGAGTTGCGGCGCCACGGTGGCCGCCTCCAGATCGTCGCGGGCGCCGCCGCCCCGCGTGCCAAGCAGGCGTCCGTTTTCGTCGAACAACGCCATCATCGGGTACTGCTTCACGCGCATGCGGTCGATGAATTCGCGCGCATCGGGCACCACGCGCCAGTGAAAGCCGTAGCGCGCCACGAACGCCCGTGCGACTTCCGCTTCGTCAAAAGTCATCGCGAGAAAATTCATGCCGGGACGGCTTGCCGCGAATCGATTGAGCGGCTCCACCTCGCGAATGCAGGGCACGCACGCTGCGAAATAGAAATTGATGAGCGTGGGTTTGCCCTTGAAGCTCGCGGCGCTCACGCGCTTGCCCGCGAGATCGCGCAGCTCGAACGGCGGCAGCTCCGACCACCGGTGGATAGGGCGAGGAACAAATCGTCGCCGCCCTGCCTTCTCACCGTCACCGTGATGGCCGTGCCATCGACCGCGCGCTCGATGTCCGAATGAACGCCCGTCTCGCCCATCGCCCGCGCGAATTCGTCGAAGCCCAGCGGCTGGCAGTCGAGGCCGCGGTAAGACAGGCGCACGGTGTCCGCGGCGCCGAGCGAGGCGCGAAAGTCGGATTCGGTGAACGACGCCGGCGTGGCGCGCAACGCCGCGGCGGTCGCGACGACAGACAAGCATGGCTACCCAGACGCATGGCGTGCATTATGGCGGAACGCTCACGAAAGGGCTGCCGCGCTCGATGAAGCGCAACCGTCGATGCTGATCGCGCGACAGGCCAATGCGCGTCGTGACCTGAATGTCGGCCATGGGCCCTGGCGTACGTTCCAGCCACAACACGGAACTCGAACATAGATCGGCGCCCGACATTTCACGGCGCAACCCTAACGCCGCGCACACTCGCCCGGGTCCGCGCGCCAGGTCTCGAAGGCGCGACTCCGGCCGATTCGCGAGCATCAGCGCGATGCCCTCCGTGGGCTCGAGTGCACGGATCAGCACGGCGGCTCCAATTCCTTCGGCCTCGGAAGCCAGGTTCAGCGTGAGGCAGGCGCCGTAGACCATGCGTACATAGGCCGTACCGCGCGCGGCGAACAACGGGGTGTTGCTGGTAGTTAGTCCGGGACGCGCGTAACCGGTGGGGTCGCCGGGCGGATAGGCCTCGGTCTCCACGATGCGCCCGGCGATGCGACCCGCCGCCGATCGGTGAACGAGGTGTTTGCCAATGAGATAGCGCGCCAGCGCCACGGTTTCGACAGGCAAGGCTCGACGGGAAATGCGCGGCATGTGAATGAGTATGGCAACATGCGCGCGGAGGAGAAAATGACTTTGAACGGGATCCGCTTATTCGGCTGGGCAATGTTGCTGGCGGGAACGGGCATCGCCCACGCGGCCGATCCCTCACCCGCACCCGTCGGCGATTCAAAAACAGCGATCGAAGTGCCCGAGTGGCTGTTTCCCATCGACCCGAAGTCGATCAAGCCGAATCCCAACCCGCCCAAGCTCGACGACAAGGAGCTGCTCGAGATTCCCGACAGCGCGGAAAAATTCACGCTGGCGCGCATCAACGATCCGTTCAATGCGCCCGACTGGCGGCCGAACGATCACATCCCCATGCCCGAGATCGTAGCGCGTGGCCGCAAACCGGCGGTCATGGCCTGCGCCTTCTGCCACACACCAACCGGACAGGGACGCCCGGAAAATTCTGCGCTGGCCGGGCTGCCCGAGGCGTACTTCAAGGAGCAATTGCTCGATCTTCGTAGTGGCAAGCGCAAGCCCACGGGGCCCGACGCCTATCTGCCAAGCCAGGCCATGCTGAAGATCGCCAAGGCCATGACCGATGCGGAGATCGACGAGAGCGCGAAGTACTTTGCGCAACAGAAGCTGCGGCGGCGCGTGTACGTGATCGAAAGCCTGCGCATTCCGCGTGCGGAACGCGCGGCGTGGATTTACGAAGAAGTCCCCGGCACCGAAGATCTCGAGGATCGGCTGATCGAAGTCACCAACGAACTCGTTCGACACGAACGCCGCGACGATCGCCTGGAATACTCGGCGTATGTGCCGCCGGGCAGCATCGGTCGCGGCAAGCGGCTCGTCGTCACGGGCGATGGTGGCAAGACGCAGCCCTGCTCTACCTGCCATCTCGCGAATCTCAAGGGCACCGACAAGGTTCCGCCGATCGCCGGCCGGTCGCCTACCTACCTGCTGCGGCAGATGCTGGCATTCCGCAACGAAGGCCGCGCGAACGACGCCGCGCAGCAGATGAAACCAGTGCTGGAAAAGCTGACGCTCAACGAAATGATCGACGTGGCGGCGTACCTCGGATCCTTGTATCCGCCGCAATAGGCGAAGGGCATCAACCGCCGCGAGGCAGGCGCGTATCTCCACCGGCGAGCGCCACGCCGAGGTTGTCCATGAGCCCCTGTGTGCCGCGTTCGCGGCTGCCGCCATCCTCGTACCCGTCGAGAAACGCGTGCTGCTCGGTCACGATGAGCTTCGTGGTCTGGCCGCCTTCCTTGCCCAGGGCGACGAATTCCACGCTGGCGAGTGATACCGAGATCTTCTTGCCCTGCCAGTACATGTCGTAGGTGTAGACGATACGCCGCTCGGGAACGACGTCGAAGTACAGCGCTTCGAAGCGCGACTCCGAACCATCGACGAACTTGCCGATGACGCGTTCGCGACCGCCGACGCGCACATCCATCTCGCGCACCACACAGCTCCACTTGTCATGCGGCCCGTTGAACCAGCGCGCCTTCGCGTTGGGGTCTGTCCACGCGCGGAATATCGCCGCAGGGTCGTAGTTGAGCGTGCGTTCGATGTGGAATGAACTGTGCTTGATTGATCTGGCGTGCGAGCTCATGGAATCTCCGCGCGTTTCGTTGATTTCATTTCTTCTTGCGGGTGCGCAGCGCAGGCTTGCCGCTGGCCTCGCGCAGATAGTCGTCGAGCCGGTCGAGGCGCTGCTCCCAGTGTTCCCGATAGGGCTCCATCCACTCCGCTGCATCGCGCATGGGTCTTGCCCGCAGGCGACAGGGACGCCACTGCGCCTCGCGGCTCTGGCTGATCAGGCCCGCGCGCTGCAGCACTTTGAGATGCTTGGTGACCGCCGGCAGGCTCATGTCGAAGGGCTCGGCGAGTTCGGTGACCGATGCTTCGCCGGAAGTGAGCCGCGACAGGATGGCGCGCCGAGTGGGGTCGGCGAGAGCCGCGAAAGTGGCGCTGAGCTGATCGGACGCCATTCAGGAGCACTCTGTTATTTAACCGATTGGTAAATTACACGCACTCACGACCGATCGTCAAGCACCCGGAACTTCCTCGCCGCCGCGCGCATATGTCCTAGGACTGGGAGGAAAACTATTCGATTGGGGGAATGGCGTATGAAATACCCACTCATGTTCGTGGCCGCGGTCACGCTGCTCGCTCCGTGCGCGCGGGCGACGGATGTTTCTCACAATTTCTCGGTGGAAAGGCACGCCTTGCAGCAAATACGCGAAGGCCGCGACACCTTTCGTTATGCCACTTTTGGCGATGAAGCTTTCTGGGGTGACGGCATCGGCCTACATCTCGCGCTCGCGGGCAAGGACAATGGCGGGGTCGGGCCGGGCGTTTCACCCAAGGCGGCGCTCGCCGCAGGCCTCAAAGTGGATGTCAATGCGCTTCCGCGCCAGGTGCTGCGTGATTTGGCGCGCGGCAAGGTGAATCTCGACGATCCCGCGGTCACGCTCGAACTACTCAGGCTCGACGCCGTCGTCGGCGTCACCGGCCTCTTCGATGAGAAGGGCAAGATCGAGTCCATCGGCATCCAGTGCGCGCTGTGCCATTCCACCGTGGACAATTCGTTTGCTCCCGGCATCGGTCATCGGCTCGACGGCTGGGCCAATCGCGATCTCAATGTCGGCGCCATCATTGCGCTCGCACCACGGCTCCAGTCGGTGGCCGATCTCCTCGGCACCGATGTCGCCACGGTGCGAGCGGTATTGAACTCCTGGGGTCCGGGCCGCGCCGATGCCCTGTTGCTCATGGACGGCAAGGCATTTCGTCCTGATGGCAAGACAGCTTCTGTCCTGATCCCGCCGGCGTTCGGCCTCGCCGGCGTCAATCTGCACACCTCGACCGGCTGGGGCAGCGTGCCGTACTGGAACGCGTACGTCGCCATTCACGTGATGCACGGCCAGGGGACCTTCTTCGACCCGCGGCTCGACGACGACGCTAAGTTCCCGATTGCCGCGCGCGAGCGTTTTGGTCACGTAAGCGCGGACGAAGACATGATCACGCCGCAGCTGCCGGCCTTGCATCTGTACCAGCTCTCACTGAAAGCGCCGGCTCCACCGCGCGGCAGCTACGACCGCTCGGCGGCGAAGCGCGGTGAAAACCTCTTCAACGCCAAGGCGAAGTGCAGCGGGTGCCACGTACCGCCGCTGTTCACCGAGCCCGGCTGGAACATGCATACACCCGAGGAAATGGGCATCGACGGTTTCCAGGCTTCGCGCTCGCCGGACGAGCGTTACCGTACGACTCCGCTGCGCGGCCTGTGGACGCACACCAAAGGCGGCTTCTATCACGATGGCCGCTTTCCGACGCTGGCCGCGGTGATCAACCACTACAACGCGCATTTCTCGTTAGGCTTGAGTTCCGGAGAGAAAAACGACCTGGCCGAATACCTGAAGTCGCTCTGAGCCCTTCCATGGACGCCGGCCCTCCTTCGATTCGAGGGCCGGCGTTTGCTGATCCCTTTGCTAGCCGGGTGTTGCTTCCGGGCGCTCTACCCCATACTTCGCGGCATGGATGTCATCGACCAACGCCGTCGCGATCTCGGAGGCTTTGAAGTCGGGCGCGTGCTGCCATACACGCGGCGGCACATGGTCGGCCCCTTCATCTTTTTCGATCACATCGGCCCGAAGCACTTCTCCCCCGGATTCTCGACGTCCGTCGACGTGCGTCCGCATCCGCACATCGGGCTTGCGACGGTGACCTACCTGTTCGCGGGCGAGATCATGCACCGTGACAGCGTGGGCGTGGTGCAGGCGATCCAGCCTGAAGAAGTGAACTGGATGATCGCTGGCCGCGGCATCACCCATTCCGAGCGATTCGAAAAAGCGCGTGCAGAAGGCGGTGCACTGCACGGCATCCAGGCCTGGGTCGCGCTGCCCAACGAACACGAGGAAACCGATCCCTCATTCGCGCACCACGACGCTTCCGCCCTGCCCGTGCACGAGGATTCCGGGCTGCGCACGCGCTTGTTAGCCGGCAAAGCCTTCGGGCTCGAAGCCGGCGTCACCACTCACTCACCGTTGTTCTACGCGCATTGGGAACTGGCCTCAGGAAAGCGCGCCGTGTTACCCGCCGAGTATTCCGAGCGTGCGTTATACATCGTCGCCGGCGAAGTCGAGGCAAGTGGCCAGGTCCATGGCGCCGGCAAGATGCTGATCTTCGACCAGGGCGAGGACTCCACCGTCACGGCTACCGCGCGCTCGACACTCATGGCACTCGGCGGGGAACCCGTGGGCGAGCGCTTCATCGAATGGAATTTCGTCTCGTCCTCCAGAGACCGCATCGAGCAGGCCAAGTCCGACTGGCGCGCCGGCCGCATGAAGCTCCCCGACTTCGACAACCAGGAATTCATCCCACTCGCATGATGTCCCGCCTCTGCTTCTATCTGCTCTCGTGCGCAACACTTGCCGGCTGCGCGTATACACCGCCCACGCTGACCAATCGCCTCGACATCCGCCAGGTACCGTACACGCCCGACAGCGGCACGATGGCCATCCGCTGCGGAAAGTTGCTCGACGGCTACACCGACACCGCACAGGACGATGTGCTGGTCGTCATTCGTGACGGCCGAATCACCAAGCTGCAGCCCGGCGCCAGCCGCAACGACGCCACACGCACGCACGTGCCGGTGCTCGACCTCTCCGGCTACACCTGCCTGCCAGGCCTCATCGACATGCACACGCATCTCACCGATCGGCCCGAGGACACGGCCGATCTCACCGTGTATTTCTCGCGACCTGCTGAAGAGACCTTGCGACTGTCGAAGGAGAACGCCGCCGCCACGTTGTTAGCCGGCTTCACCAGCGTACGCAACGTCGGCACCTACGTGCTCGGCGAGGACACGGCACTTCGCGATCAGATCAACGCGGGAAAAGCGCTCGGGCCGCGCATGCAGGCCAGCGGCCCGTACCTCACGATTCCTCACGGCGGCGGCGACCTCTACATCCCTGATTTCAAGGAACCCGCCGACAATGAACGCTTTCATGCCGGCGTCGCACGCGACCCGGAGGGATTCCGTGAGCGTGCGGAGTTCCTGGTCGACAATGGCTCGGACCTGCTCAAGGTCATTGCGTCGGGCGCGGTACTCGCGTTTGGCGGCGTGCCCGGCGAGCCCGAGATGACGCGCGAGGATATCGCCGCGGTGGTCGACATCGCGCACGCCGTCGGCAAGAAGGTCGCGGCGCATGCGCATGGCGCCGAATCGATACGCATGGCCATCGCCGCGGGCGTCGACACCATCGAGCACGCGTCCTATCTGGATGACGCTGGCATCGCAGCCGCGCGCAAACGTGGCGATGTGGCACTCGCCATGGACGTGTACAACGGTGACTACATCGACACCGAAGGCCGGAAGGCTCACTGGCCCGAGGAATTCCTGCGCAAGAACGTCGAGACCACGGAAATCCAGCGCCAGGCGTTTACCAAGGCGGTGGCGGCGGGCGTTCCCATCGTATTCGCGACCGACGCCGGTGTGTTCCCGCACGGACTCAATGCGCGCCAATTCCCCATCATGGTGGCGCGTGGCATGACACCGATACAGGCCATTCGATCCGCCACCACGATGGCCTCTCACTACATGGGCTGGGCCAAGGAAGTGGGAACCATCGACGAAGGAAAGTTTGGCGACGTCATCGCCGTGAAGGGCGATCCACTCAAAGACATCAGCGTGTTGCAGAACGTCGAGGTCGTGGTGAAGGGCGGGCTGTTGTTCAAGATGACGATGGCCGAGTAACGGGCGCTCAGTTCTCGAAGTACCGCTGGAATTCGCGCGGCATCGCCGGAATCGTGCGGATCTCTAGATCCCGGTAGAAAACTTCCGCCGCTTCACTCTGGATCTGCAGTTTGCCGCCGGTCATGGGCACAGTCTTGTCCCCATCCTGGTAGCGCGAATTCTTCAGCGCCATGACCACCTTGCCATTCACGAGGTGCACGCAGCGGTCCTGGAAACACACCAGTTCCAGCGTGTTCCACTCTCCCGGCCGGTCCTCATCAGAACCCGCGAGTGCGTGGTTGTTAGATCCGGAAAACTCCATCCAGGGCGCCTGGGGATTCCACTTCGGCGCTTCGGCTCCTGGTGCCTTCGCATCCGCGCGGATGTCGAAAGCCGACGTGGCCTGCCTCCAATACTCACCAATGCCGTGCTCGATGACCTGGAACTCCTGGGAGAGCGCCCAGGACTTCCAGTAGTCGACGCCGAACGGGCCGCGGCTGTGATAGAGAATTCCCGAGTCCTTGAGCTCGGTGAGGCGCGGCTCCCATTTCTTTTCGCCCCACTTGAAGCTCGCGCGGAAGTGGTAGTTCGAGAACTCCTGCTTTGTCGTCGCGCACCCATAAATTTCGCCGCTGATGCGCAGGACCGGCTTGCCGCCCTGCTCGATCATCGTGAATACGTTCTGTCCCGGTGGATTCAGTCCCACGGGTTTGAGATCCGGCGCCGTGCCCTTGAGCACGCTCATGATCTGATCGCCGCGATAACTCAGGTACACGTCGAACTGCGAGAATTTCGCGTCGAGCAGTGGCTTCCATTCACCGGGCTTGTCGGCCGCGGCGGAGATCGAGGAGACCAGCGTGAGTGCAATCAGACCGAGTGCTTTTTTCATGGCGCGGCGAGTACACGCGATGTACCCGCCGCCGGTCAAGAAGAAGAACCGCACTACTTGCGAGGCCGCAGTTGTGTCGCGATCGTGAGCTCGCCGATTTTCTTTCCCATGTCTTTGCCGACTTCGGTGGAAAAGCGATAGTGAAAGCCGGCCCAGACACGTGCGTTGGACACCTCGTCGCGGTAATCGTCGAGGCGCGTCCATCGACGAACGACCCCCGGTGCGGTCGGGCTCGTCACGGCGATCTCTCCGACGTCTTCGCCAACCACGCCGCGTAACACCGCCGCCACGGCCGCCGAGGTGATGCAATGCGCGCAGGGATATTCCGGATGCATGGGCGTATCGCCGAGCGGCAGCCAGGTCGCGTCGCGCGGGGTGGCGGAATTGCCGTCCTGGTCCGCATTGCGAATCGCGGTCACGGGCCGCCAGAAGTTGAACGTGTATTTCGCGTCGAACACTGCGATGAACGCGTCCTCGGCCGCCATCGACGCGAGTGCGTACAGGCGCGCGCAATCGAGCAGGTCCATCTTCCGGTGCTGAGCTACCTGCTGAACGATAGGGTTATAGGTGCGCGCGCCGGTCAGGAACCAGAACTTTCCGATGTCGGTCTGCTCCGCGGTGCGGGTCTTGCTGTTGAGGCCGCCGATCTCGCGAATCTCATTGAGATCGCGCGTCCAGGTATCTGACGTCAATGCAGGCGGACCTCCGGGCCGGAACTGCGCGGCGCTCGACATCACCCAGGGTGTGAAGCCACTCACCGTCGACGCGGCCGGCAATGTCGTGGGCACGTACACTCCTGGCTGCGCGACGGGTCGATAGGATTCCGACGCGTCACCGCCATCAGCGCTGCGCAGTTCGAGGATTTCAACCGCCGCTTTCCGGCCGAGGATGATGCCGCGTTCCTTCGCGGGCCCCTCCTCCACCTTATTCAGAGTCTCGGCGAGCAGCGCGTCGAGCCCGGATTTCTGATCGGGATAAAGATCCACGAGCACATCGCGACCCGCCACCGCCGCAGCCACTTCGCCCGAGGTTTTCCGGTCGGCCACCAGGTTGAGGCGGTAAGGCACGTAACGCCGCTCGATCGCATTCACCGCCTCGAACATCGCCACGTGCATGATCGCCAGGACTCGGCCATGTACCGGCGGCAACAGCCGCTTGTCGGTGGCGATCGAATCCGCCCTGGCGTTCCAGTCCATGATGACGTCGGCCCGTGAGGTCGAGGCCAGCGCGGAAAGCAACACCAGGGCCAAGAAGATTTCGAGACTTCTGCGCAGCTACCATTGACCGCCTCCGTGATGATCACGGCCTCCGAGTGGCAGCAGGAAATGATTGAAGGTCCAGTCTGCCACGCTTCGGCCCTGTCTTCGCGCCTCGGTGTCTGCGAAGCGGAAGTGAATCCCCAGCAAGACACGCGCGTCGACGACGTCCCGCGCGGCGTCCGAGAACCGGAAGTACCTGCGGATTTTCTGCACCGCCTGCGGCGCGGCGGTCTCGACTTCGAAGAACACCCTGTCGGTGCCGAAGAACAACTCGAGGGTGCGCGTCATGGCGCCGGTCACGCTGTTCGCGCCCGAGGTGTAGTCCGGATAGTTAGGATTGTTGATCAATGGTTGCCAGGCCGGATCGCCCACGGTCGCCGGATTGCCGTCGGCATCACCCTCGCGGATCGCCGTGATCGGCCGCCAGACGGCGTAGAACCTCTTGCTGTCCCAGCACGTGATGAGCGCATCGGCGGTCGCGAGATTTGCCAGTGCGAAGAGCCTGGCCGTATCGCTGCTCCTGTGCAGGTATCGCGCAGCAATCCCCCGCAGCGCGCGGTTCCACAGGATCGTAGCCGTTTCGCTGTAAAAATAGGCGATGTCCGTTTGTTCTGCCGTGCGCTTCGCGCTCGTGAGTGAACCCAATTCCTTGACCTCGTTGTAATCGCGCGTGTATCGATCGCTGGTCACTGCCGGTGGCGGCGGAGCTCGGAAGCGCGTCGGGCTGGTGAGTGTGAATGGATCAAAATCCGCCATCCACGGTACCGCCATCGGTGAGAACGGCGCCGGCACGGGCGGATTTCCCAGGAATGACGGGGTCGGACGCCAGGTGCCCACGCCGGTCCCACCGACAAAAGGTGGCGGCAATGGATTCGGGTTCGCGCGACGCAGCGGAAGAATTCGAGCGGCGACTTGTTGCCCGACGAGGAGCCCGGGATCGCTCCCGAGACCCTTGTCAGCGAGGTAGTTGAAGTACGTGGTGTCGAGCGTTGTGGCCTGCGCTGGGTACATACCCACAAGCACGTCGTGCGCCGCGGCGGCAATGGCAGCGGAGCGGCGACCCTGGGCTCCCACTATCTCCGCGTGATACGGCTCGAATTGGCGATCGATTGCCTGCACGGCATCGTGCACCGCAACCTGCACGAGCGCGATGTCGATGATGCCGATGGGACCGGGGCGTCCCACCGTGGCTGCCTGTACGGTGATTTCATTCCAGTCGGTCACGGCATCGGCAAGCGCGGGTGCCGCACCGCCTAGCAGCCCGATCAGCATGAGCCCGTGGAAAAAGTTGGTTCGTTTCATTGTTCGACCCTCCGGGTTGGCGTTTTTGGATTCTCCGGGGCGCCACCTTGGGCATCGGGCGGTCGGCTGTAACGAAAGAAGCCGGAAACTGTGCCGAAACTCGCGCGAAACTAAGGCCCGGCGGCAATCGGGTGAGTTATGTTTGGCGCCATGTCCGTATCACGTCGCTTCGTTATCCCAGTCGCGTTCTGCGTGCTGCTCTGCGGTTCAGCCGTGGCGCTGGACGAATTCCCACTAGCCATCAAGGGCTACGACCCGGTCGCCTACTTCACGATGCAACGCGCCACTCCGGGTGTCGCACAGTTCGAATACGAGTGGGACGAACATCGCTGGCAGTTCGCCAACGCAAAGCATCGTGACTTGTTCAAGGCGGATCCGGTGCGCTACGCGCCGCAGTTCGAAGCTTTCTGCGCGGTGTCGCTGGCGCGCGGTGAAGTGCACGAGGCGAGCCCGGAATACTGGCTGATCATCGACGACAAGCTCTATCTGTTCGGCAAGGCGATCGGGCCGGAGCTCTTTCGCAAGGACTACAAGGCCATGCTCGAGCAGGCGAACCACAACCGCGGGTTACTGCCGACGAAGCATTGAGTCCGCGGTCAGCGTGCCTCGACCAACAGCCCCGCCTTGCGCAGCCCATCGCGCATGGCCTCGAGGTCTTTTGGGTTCAGGAACTTGTTGCCGTAAGTCGCCGAGTCGAACATCGGGTCGGTCTGCCGGACTCTTTCGCTGACGCGCGCCGCGTCGGCACTGCGGCCAACCTGCGCGTAGGCTGCCGCCAGCACGGGTTCATTGAACCTCGCCCCGGGATTTCTGCGCAGGTTGAGTTCTGCCTGTTCGATGGTCTCGTTGTAGCGTTGCTTTAGGTAGTAGGCCAGCGTCAGCGCAAAGCGGTCGAAGTCGTTGAGTTCGGGATCGATGCGCAGTGCAAGCTCGAGCGACTCGATGGCCGCGTCGGTCTTGCCCAGCCACATCAGGACGTTTCCGCGCCCGGCGAGCGCACCGGGGTCATTCGGATTGATGGCGATGGCACGATCGATCTGCGTCTGCGCTTCGAGATAGCGGTTGTAGGCCAGGAAGCTGCGCGCCAGCAGGACGTGCGCGCGAACATCCGATGCATCGAACTTCAGCGCCTCACCGGCGTGCGTCTCGACGCGTTTCCAGTATTCATCGGGTGACTCTGCCCACCCCATGGCAATCGCCACGTGGAAGGTTTCGCCGAGCGCGGAATGCGCGGCGGCGTATTTCGGGTCGAGCGCGATGGCGTGCCTGATCAGTTCGCGCGCCTCGACGATGCCGGCGCGCGACGGGCTCTGCAGCGCCGGACGGGCGCGCAGCAGATAGTCGTACGCGTCGAAGCTTTCTGTCGGCTTCGTCGCGACGCGCCGTTGTTCGAACTCGGTCACCTGGATTGAAAGAGCGCCGGCGATCTCGCGCGTGATGCGATCCTGCAGCGCGAACACGTCGGCGGGCGTGTCTTCGAAACGCGCCGACCACAACACGCGGCCCTCCGCGTCGACCATCTGAGCACTCACGCGTACCTGGTCGCCGGCGTAACGCACACTGCCTTCGACCTGGTACCGCACCTTCAACGAGCGCGCGATCTCGCCTGGCCGTACCGCTTCGCCCTTGTAGGCGGCGACCGCGTTCCATGACATCACCGTGAGCGCCGAGAATCGGCCCAGAGAATTGATGAGATCCTGCGTGAGTCCGTCCGCGAGATACCCACGCGCGGGATCGTCGCCCTGGTGCTGGAACGGCAGCACCGCGATCGCCGGCTTGGTCTCCGCGACTTCGGGAGGCGACGCATCGCTCCAGAATCCCGCGAGCCAGAGCAGCAGCACCGTGAGAGCAACCGCCAACGGCGCGAGAATTCCGTATATCCAGCGAAAGCGAAACAGATGCGGGTTGCGCGCCTTGCGCCGATCCGGCGGCGCCTCCTCGGCTTCGAAGCGATAGCCGCGGCGCGGCACCGTCGTGATCAGTCGCGCGCCGGAGTCGCCCAGCGCGCGGCGCAACTCGCCGATGCTCTGGACGAGCGTGTCGTCCGTGACCACGAGATTCGGCCACACCGCCTCCAGCAACTCCTCCTTGCCGATCAGCTGGCCCGGGTGAGTGACCAGGTATTGGAGGACGGCGAAGGTCTTCGGACGCAGTGTGACTTCACGTCCATCGAGCAACAGGCAGCCGCGGTGCAGATCGAGCACGTAGCGGCCGAATGTCAGTCGCTGCTCCGCATTGTCGGCTTGCTGGGTGCCCATCGCTTGCGATCATGACGGCAGAGTAGATCGAAAGTAAGAGGGTGCCGGGGAGGGGTTCTCGGGGTTCGCAGCGTCGACGTCAACTAGTGAGTCATCATTTCGCTGCGAACCCCGAGAACCCCTCCCCGGCACCGTCTTGGTCTTACGCCGCTTCGTCGTGCGGGTCCGCGGAGACTCGTGATTCCAGATTCGAGACCAGCCATTTGCGCGCTTCGCTCGCCGACCATCCCTTGCGCGCCGCGTAGTGCTGCATCTGGTCGAGATCGATGGGTCCCACGGCGAAGTACTTCGCATCCGGGTTCGCGAAATACCAGCCGCTGACCGCGGCCGTCGGATACATCGCGAAACTCTCGGTGATCGAAAGATCGATGGCGCGCTCCACGTCGAGCATCTGCCACAGCGTGCCCTTCTCCGTGTGATCGGGACATGCGGGGTAGCCAGGCGCAGGACGAATCCCACGATAGCTTTCCGCGATCAATTGCTCGTTGGTCAGGCGCTCTTCCGGCGCATATCCCCAGAGCTCGCGGCGCACGCGCAGGTGCAGCGCTTCGGCGGAAGCTTCCGCCAGGCGATCCGCCAGCGACTTCAGCAGGATGTCGTTGTAGTCATCGTGCGCCGCTTTGAAGCGCTCGAGATGCGGCTCGATGCCGATGCCCGCGGTGACCGCGAACGCACCAATGTAGTCCACCTTGCCCGAATCCTTCGGCGCAATGAAATCCGACAATGCGTAGTGAGGCTGACCCGCCGGCTTGGCTTTCTGCTGACGCAGGTGATGCAGGCGGTGTAAAACCCGCGTGCGCGTGGTGTCGCTGTACACCTCGATCTCTTCGTCGACCGCGTTGCACGGGAAAAACCCGACCACCGCGCGTGCCTTGAGCCAATGCTCACGCAGGATGGTGGCCAGCATTTCCTGGGCGTCCTTATATAAGGAGCGCGCTGATTCACCGCGTAACGGATCCTGGAGCACATCGGGGAACTTGCCCCCGTATTCCCAGGCATTGAAGAACGGCATCCAGTCGATGTACGGCGTGAGCGACGCCAGCGGCACGTCGTTGAACACCTTCGCGCCCAGGAAACGCGGCACCGGCGGCGTGTAGCTGGCCCAGTCGATCTTCGGGCGATTGTTCCGCGCCTGACCGAGCGTGAGTTGCGCGCCCTTCTGCTTCTTGCCCGCATGCTGCTCGCGGCGGCGCACGTTGTCGGCCTTCACTTCGGCGACATAGGCCGGCTTCATTTCTGGCGTGACGAGCTGGCGGCACACGCCCACGGCGCGCGACGCATCTTTCACGTAGACCACCGGGCCGTCGTATTGCGGATCGATCTTGACCGCAGTATGCGCCGGCGACGTGGTCGCGCCGCCGATGAGCAGCGGCACCTTGAAACCGCGGCGCTGCATCTCGCCCGCGATGTAGCTCATCTCCTCGAGTGACGGCGTGATGAGGCCCGACAGGCCGACCATGTCCGCGCCTAACTTCTCGGCGGTATCGAGGATCTTGTCGCAGGACACCATGACACCCAGGTCGACGATGGCGAAGTTGTTGCACTGGAGCACGACCCCGACGATGTTCTTGCCGATGTCGTGCACGTCGCCCTTGACGGTGGCGAGCACCACGGTGCCATTCGTCTTCTGCACGCCGTCCGCCAGCGCCTCGATGAACGGGATCAGGTGTGCCACGGCCTTCTTCATGACGCGCGCGGACTTGACCACCTGCGGCAGGAACATCTTGCCCGAACCGAACAGGTCGCCGACCACGTTCATGCCGTCCATGAGCGGGCCTTCGATGACGTGCAGCGGATGCTCGGCCGCGAGACGCGCCTCTTCCGTGTCTTCGAGGATGTACTGATCGTTGCCCGACACCAGCGCGTGGCTCAGACGTTCCTTCACCGGCAGCTGCCGCCAGGCGAGGTCCTCCTTACGCTCTTGGGCGCCGCCGCCCTTGTAGTTCACGGCGATTTCTAGCAGCCGCTCGGACGCGTCCGGGCGGCGATTGAGAATCACGTCCTCGACGCGCTCGCGCAGATCCTTCGGGATGTCGTCGTACACGGCGAGCTGGCCGGCGTTCACGATGCCGAAGTCCATGCCGGCCTGGATGGCGTGATAGAGGAACACCGAATGCATCGCCTGGCGCACGGGTTCGTTGCCGCGGAACGAGAACGACACGTTGCTCACGCCGCCGGAGATGTGCGCGTGCGGGCAGCGCTTGCGGATCTCACGCGTGGCTTCGATGAAGTCCACGCCGTAGTTGTTGTGCTCTTCGATGCCGGTGGCGATCGCGAAGATGTTCGGGTCGAAGATGATGTCTTCCGGAGCAAACCCGATTCCCACTAACAACTTGTAGCTGCGCTCGCAGATATCGACCTTGCGATCAAGCGTATCCGCCTGGCCCTTCTCGTCGAAGGCCATGACCACCACGGCCGCGCCGTAGGCCTGTACCTTGCGCGCATGCGCGAGGAACGCCTCCTCGCCCTCCTTCAGACTGATGGAGTTCACGATGCCCTTGCCCTGGATACACTTCAGGCCGGCCTCGATGACGGTCCACTTCGACGAATCGATCATCACCGGAACTCGCGCGATGTCGGGCTCGGCGGCGATGAGATTGAGGAAACGCACCATGGCGGCTTCGGAATCGAGCATGCCCTCGTCCATGTTCACGTCGATGATCTGCGCGCCGTCCTGCACCTGCTGACGTGCGATGGACAGAGCGGCCGGATAATCGTTGGCCTCGATGAGCTTGCGAAACTTGGCCGAGCCCGTGACGTTGGTGCGCTCACCCACGTTCACGAAACGGATGTCGTCGGTGAGATTGAAGGCCTCGAGCCCCGAGAGCTCGAGGCGCGGCACATGTTCTTTCTTCGGGCGCACCGGCTCGCAGCGCACGCGATCGGCAATGGCCTTGATGTGCGCGGGCGTGGTGCCGCAACAGCCGCCGACGAAATTCAGATGCCCGGAATGCGCCAGTTCGCCGAGCACGCTGGCGGTGTCTTCCGGTGCTTCGTCATATTCGCCAAAGGCGTTGGGCAGACCGGCGTTCGGATACACGCCGACATTGGTGTCCGCGAGGCGCGAGAGCTCTTCGACATAGGGACGAAGCTGTTTGACGCCGAGCGCGCAATTGAGACTGATGGTGATGGGCCGCGCATGGCGCACCGAGGCCCAGAAGGCTTCCACGGTCTGGCCCGAGAGCGTGCGCCCCGAAGCGTCCGTAATCGTGCCGGAGATGATGATGGGCAGATCCACACCGGCCGCATCGAGCGTCTCACGTACTGCGTAGATGGCCGCCTTGGCGTTCAGCGTGTCGAAAATGGTTTCGATGAGGATGGCATCCGCGCCGCCGTCGATGAGGCCGCGAGTAGCATCACTGTAGGTTTTCTTGAGCTCGTCGAAAGTGACCGCGCGATAACCCGGGTCGTTGACATCGGGCGAAATGGAAGCCGTTTTGCTGGTCGGCCCCAGGCCGCCTGCCACGAAACACGTGCGGCCTAACTTCTTCGATTCGGCATCGGCGACGCGGCGCGCGAGTTTCACCGCTTCGCGGTTGAGTTCATAGACCAGCTCTTCGAGATGGTAGTCGGCGAGTGACAACGACGTCGCGTTGAAAGTATTCGTGGCGATGATGTCTGCGCCGGCTTCGAGGAACTGCCGGTGAATGTCTTCGACGATCTCCGGCTTGGTCAGCACCAGCAGGTCGTTGCAGCCCTTGAGATCGTGCGGCCAGTCCTTGAACCGCTCGCCACGGAACGCGGCTTCATCAAGCCGGTGCTGCTGGATCATGGTGCCCATGGCACCGTCGAGAATGACGATGCGCTCGGCGAACAACTGCCGCAGGGCGGCTGCGCGACTATTCATTGGCCGCCTTGCGCGAGCCCATCGCTTTCGAAGCATCCGGACGCACACCCAGCGCGTGGCAGATGGCGTACGTGAGCTCGGAGCGGTTCAGCGTATAGAAATGAAACTGGTCCACGCCGTGCTTCTGCAGCGTGTGCACCTGCTCGATGGCCACGGCGGCGGAGATCAGCTTGCGCGTCTCCGGATTTTCTTCCAGCCCGTCGAAGCGGTGTTCCAGCCAATCGGGAATGGACGCGCCGCAGCGCTTGGCGAAGCGCGTGACCTGAGGGAAGCGCGTGATCGGCAGGATGCCCGGCACCAGCGGCGCATCGATTCCCTTGGCCGCGCAGGCGTCGCGGAAGCGCAGGAACAAATCCGTGTCGTAGAAAAATTGCGTGATGGCGCGCGTCGCGCCGGCGTCGATCTTGCGCTTGAGCACGTCGAGGTCGAATTCGGCGCTCGACGCTTCGGGATGTTTTTCCGGATACGCGGCGACGGAGATCTCGAAGTCACCCACCGTCTTCAATCCGCTGACCAGGTCAGCGGCATAGGCGAAACCATCCGCACGCGGTTCGTACTTCACGGTGCCGGCGGGAGCGTCACCGCGCAGCGCCACGATGTGGCGAACACCCTGATCCCAATATTTGCGCGCGATGTCCAGCACTTCGCCGCGGCTTGCGCCGATGCAGGTCAGGTGCGGCACGCAGGTGAGCTGGGTTTCCTTTTGGACACGCGAGACCACGTTGTGAGTGCGCTCGCGCGTGGAGCCGTCGGCGCCGTACGTTACCGACACGAAACGCGGCTGCAGCGGTTCGAGATATCGGATCGACTCCCACAGGGTCTTTTCCATGGCCTCGTCGGCGGGCGGAAAGAACTCGAAGGAAACGGATACAGGTCGTTGACCGGACATGGAATTCCTATGATCGAAACAGATGCAGGAGGGCCGCTAATCTACCGCACCAAGCGGAGCGCGTTAACGCCAATCCTTGACTATTCCTTGGCCGCTTTTAGCATGTTTGCACCAAGAGTCACGGTTACATAAGTCATGTCTGCCCAAAAACTAGACAAGCTCGACGCGAAGATCATGCAAATCCTCTCGAAGGACGGTCGAATCAGCTGGCGGGATCTGTCCGATCAGATCGGCCTGTCCCTGACCCCCACCCTGCGCCGCCTGCGGCGCCTCGAGAGCGAGGGCGTCATCACCGGTTATAGCGCTCAATTCGACGAACAGAAACTCGGCTACGGAATCACCATGTACGTGTGGGTGTCGCTCGAGCGCCAGGTCGAGGAAACCCTCAAGGTCTTCGAGCGGCGCATCGCCGACGTGCCCGAGGTCATGAGCTGCTATCTCATGACCGGCGAAGCCGATTACGTACTGCGCATCGTGGTCCCGGACCTTCCTAGCTACCAGCGATTCATGCTGGACGTGCTGACGCGCATTCCCGGCGTCTCGCGCATCCAGTCGGGCTTGGCCATCAAGCCAGTGTTTCAGCGCGCCGCGCCGCCCATCCCGCGATAGCCCCGGCGGCGTATCCAGCCACTTCTCACGCGAGATGTCCGCACGCGGGATGTCCGTCGATTCCTACAAGCGCTAACAAGGTTGTGCGACTCCGCTGATATGCGCGAAATAAATATCCTGCGTCAATACGCGGCGCGTTGTTGGACTGCCCGCGTGCCTATCCACCACTCGCGCGGGACCAAAGATTTCAATGAGCAAGCAGAGGTTCGATCGCTCTGAAATCCAGAAAACCCCCACGGGCATTTCCGGACTGGATGACATCACCAATGGCGGCCTGCCGCAGGGCCGGCCCACACTCGTATCGGGCGGGCCCGGCTCTGGCAAGACGTTGTTGGGAGTCAGCTTTCTCGTGAACGGCGCGCAGCAGTTCGCCGAGCCCGGGGTGCTCATGACGTTCGAGGAAAATGCACAGGAGCTCGCCCAGGACGTGCGCTCGCTGGGCTACGACCTCGACACGCTTGTCGCGCAGAAGAAGCTCATCGTCGACTACATTCACGTCGATCGCAGTGAGATAGAAGAGACGGGTGAATACGATCTCGAAGGCCTGTTTGTGAGGCTCGAACACGCCATCAGGCAGATTGGCGCCAAGCGCGTGATGCTCGACACCATCGAAACCCTGTTCGGCGGCCTCAAGGACACCGGTGTGTTGCGCGCTGAACTGCGCCGCCTGTTTCGCTGGTTGCGTGACCACGAGATCACCGCCGTGGTGACCGCGGAGCGCGGCGACCAGATGTTCACGCGCCAGGGTCTCGAGGAATACATCACCGATGCCGTGATCTCGCTCGACCATCGCGTCCACGAGCAGATTTCGACGCGGCGCATCCGCGTCGTGAAATACCGTGGCTCGACTCACGGCACCAACGAATACCCGTTCCTCATCAATCGCGACGGCATCACCGTGCTGCCCGTCACCTCCCTGCTGCTCGAGCACGAAGCCACCAACGAGCGTGTGTCAACCGGACTTCCAGACCTCGATGCAATGCTGGGGGGCAAGGGTTACTACCGCGCGAGCACGGTCCTGATGTCGGGCACGGCGGGCACCGGCAAGACCACGCTGGCGGCACACTTTGTCGGTGCCGCCTGCGCCCGCGGCGAAAAGTGTCTCTACTTCCTGTTCGAGGAATCGCCGCAGCAGATGATTCGCAACATGCGCGCCGCCGGCATCGATCTGCAGCGCTGGCATGACAAGGGATTGCTGAAGTTTCACGCCGACCGCCCAGACCGTCATGGGCTCGAAACGCACCTGCTCGAAATGCATCATGCCGTCGAGATGTTCGAACCCGACGTCGTTGTGATCGACCCGATCACCAATCTCATGTCCATCGGCACGCAGCCAGACGTACGCGCCATGCTCACGCGCGTCATCGACTATCTGAAAACCCGCGGCGTCACTGCGCTGTTCACCAGTCTTGCCACATCGGCGAGCAACCTGGAGGCCACCGAGGCGATGATCTCCTCACTCATGGACACCTGGGTGCTGGTTGCCGTCAGCGAAAAGGAACGCAAACGCAATCGCTGGATCTACGTGCTCAAGTCGCGCGGCATGCCGCATTCGAACGACGTGCGCGCTTTCGACATCGGCGACGGCGGCGTGGCTATCCAGTCGCCGCGATCGGCCAAATCAAACGGGCGCAAGGCGAGGAAGTCCCGATGAGCGAGACGTTCGCGCTCAAGCTCTACGTGGCCGGCAGGACGCCGAAGGCGGTGCGCGCATTCGCCAATCTGCGCAAGATCTGCGACGAACATCTCGAGGGTCGTTACAGCATCGAGGTCATCGACCTGGTCGAGAATCCGCAGCTTGGGCGTGGCGATCAGATCCTGGCGCTGCCCACGCTGGTGCGCCAGCTGCCGACACCGATCAAGAAGATCATTGGCGACCTGTCCAACACCGAACGCGTACTCGTGGGGCTCGACCTGCGACCACGCCGGCCCAGCAAGTGAATGAATCCCTCGCGCATACCCTGGTCGAGAATTGCGAACCGGAGATCTTCGAATTGCGACTCTATGTCACCGGAATGACGCCACGATCCACTCGCGCCATCACCGCGGTGCGCAGGCTGTGTGAAGAGCTGCTGCGCGGCCGCTACGAACTCGAGATCATCGATGTGTACCAGCAGCCCGCGCTCAGCCAGCGCGAGCAGATCGTCGCCACGCCGACGCTCATCAAGATAGGCCCCGCGCCGCAACGACGTCTCATTGGTGACATGTCGAATCGGGCGCGGCTGCTCGCAGGCCTCGGGCTTCCTGCGGAGGTCCCGGCGTGAATATTGGAGACCTCGACGTCGAGGAATTGCGCACACGCCTGCTCGAGGCGGAAAGCAATCTACATGCTATCTACTGCGGCGAGATCGACGCCTTGCTGCTCGCCGACGAAAACGGCGAGCGGCGCGTGTTCACGCTGCGCAGTGCCGACGCCCCGTATCGCGCACTCGTCGAGCGCATGCAGGAAGGCGCCGCCACGCTCTCACTGACGGGTGACATCGTCTATTGCAATCAGCGCTTCGCGGAGCTGGTGCGCGTCCCGCTCGAGCACGCCATCGGCGCCTCGATCGGCAAGTTCCTGCCGGCCGCCGAGGGCGAAATCCTGCGCGCCATGCTCGAACACGGCTCCGGCCGCTACCAGACACGACTGGTTCTGAACGGACAGGAAGCCACGGAAGTCCAGGTTACGCTGTCGAGCATCGTGCTCGACGATGTCGAGCATCGCACGCTGATCCTGTCCGACATCAGTTCGCTGGCGCGTGCACAACGCGAGAATCGCTCCAAGGATGAATTCCTCGCCATGCTGGCGCATGAGTTGCGCAATCCACTCGGCGCGATCCAGGGTGCGGTGCACGCGCTCGGGCTGATGAATCAGGCTGAACCCATGGCGCTGCGCGCCACCAGCATCATCAAACGCCAGGTAGTCCACATGGCCCGCCTCGTCGATGACCTGCTCGACGTCGGCCGCGCGGTGACCGGGAAGATCGTGCTCAAGCGGCAGCCATTGAACCTGGCCGAATCGGTCAAGTCCACGATCGCCACCATCGCCTCCGGAAATCCTGGCAACCATGCGCGGCTACAGCTGGTTTCCGAGCCCGTCTGGGTGAGCGGTGACCCCGTTCGCCTCGAGCAGATCGTCGGCAACCTGGTTTCCAACGCGCTCAAGTTCACGCGCGGCGAGGGAATTGTGAGCGTCTTCGTGGGGTGCGAGGGGGATGACGCCGTGCTGCGTGTTGCCGACCAGGGCATCGGCATTCCTTCCGACATGCTGCCAAAGATCTTCGACCTGTTCGTTCAGGCGCACCACACCATCGACAGGACGCGTGGGGGTCTGGGTATAGGCCTGACACTGGTCAGGCGCCTTGCGGAACTACACGGTGGCAGCGTGCATGCCTCGAGCGAAGGCGATGGACGCGGTTCGACGTTCACCGTGCGCATTCCTACCGTCGCGGCGCCGAAACTCGAAAGCGAAATGGGAGCAGCACAGGCCAGCAGCAATTCGACACGCCGCCCCTTCCAGTCACGCCGCGTGCTGCTGGTGGACGACAATCACGATTCGCGTGAGATGTATCGCGCGGTGTTACGCGCGCATGGTCACGAGGTATGCGAAGCGCCCGATGGTGAGCACGCGCTCGCGCTGCTGCAGCTCGCCACCGATCGCCCGCTCGACGTCGCGTTCATCGATATCGGGCTGCCCGGGGGCATGGACGGCTACGAACTCGCGCGGCGCATCCGCACTCTTCCGGCCGGTCGAGAAGTGCGGCTGGTGGCGCTAACTGGTTACGGTTTCCCCGAAGACCGCCAGCAATCCAAGCTCGCCGGATTCGCGCGGCATCTCGTCAAACCCGTGGAGCCGGAAGCCCTGCAGCGCGAACTCAGCGCAGTCTCCCGCCATTAATGGGGACACTCCCCATTTCCTAGCAAAAGGGGCCGGACCTCAGATTCTCGGTCGAAGCAGCTCGAAGACTTCCTGTTCGTAGATTTCACGAAATCCCGCGCGCTGCAGATTGGCGAAGGAGTCCGCGAGCATCGTAAGCGTCTGACTGACAATTTGCGTACAGCCGAGCGCACGCGCTTGCGTCACACGGTGCGCAATGAGCGCGGATTGTGCGCCACGCCGTCGAAACGACTCTGCGGTACTGGCGTAGGTGAGGTATCCGATGTCTTCGAAGCGCACCAGCGCTGCCACCGCAACAGGTTGGCTGGAATCGAACGCCATGTAGTGATGGAAACCCTCTCTTCCGACGGATTCCGCGTAGCCGTCCATGATGGTCTCCTCCATCTGCGAACGAGCCGAAGCGACCTCGTCGCGGCCAACTTCCCGTATCGTCAGGTGGGTGGCCACCGAATTGGGGGGTTGCCCGCAGTGCGCCAGCGTGGGATAGCGAGTCCAGGGCACTTTGACGAACCCCAATGCTCCGAGCCATTCACGCACGACCTCAATACCGGAGCCCGGGCTCAACCACACGAAGAAGCGTTTCACGCGCTGTGCATCGAACAATTGAATCATCTCGGTCAAGCCGTCTCGTGTCAGCCCTCCTTCGCTACCGCACAGGCAGATCCGGTTGCGATTGAATGAAGCAGCGGGAGAGTTCGACGCGGCATCGACGGTCACCTCGGCATTCCCAAACGGCGGCCGATCAAACTGGTGCCTGGACCACGTCGGGGACGAAGCCTTGGATTCCATCCATGACTGCAGTCGACGCATGCGAGAGGCAAGGGCTTCGGGATCCATACCGAACATGGTAGCGGACTGGACGCGCCACATTGAGGTGCGTCCCATTTTGCTAGGAAATGGGGAGTGTCCCCATTTAGCGGTCGCGTCGCAGTACTCCAATCGGCGTTGCGCCGTTGTCCGTCATGAATAGTGTGTACACCGAATTGCCCTGCAAGGTGATCGACGGGCGCGTGAGCACACTCTGGGCGGTCGAGGTGTTGGTGAGGTCGAACTGGCGATCGGTGCCGCTCGATAGTTCGATCTCATCCGATACCTGCCCGAGCAGCGTGCCTTCGATCACCGGCGAGAAATCCACCGACAGCGTGAGCGGCGCGGCGAGCGTCGACATGCCATTCAACAGCCGCAGCTTGGCCACCGCGGTACCGCCGGTCGGCAACCGGTTGTCATCGACGATCAGGCTGGTCTGCGCGCCATTCGCGTTGCTCCACACTAACAAGGTGTAGTCGGCGCCGGCCGAGAGGTCCAGGGTGGGCACCGGCACGACTGTGCCGTTCACCGTGAGAGTCACCGGCACGGTGCCCGCATCGAGCAGCGTGTAGCGGCTGCCGATGACTCCGGCAGTCGCGGCGGTGAGCACCGACTGGCCACCCACCTGGATCGACGAATTCGCGCCATTCGCGAGACCCACCGCACCGCGCAGGCGCGCCTTGGTGTTCGCGATCTTCGTGGGTTGGCCTCCCTGTGGCAAATAGACCGCATTCGCAAGCATGCCGCCCTGTGTGGAGGTGAGAATCAGCGAGCCCACACCACGATCGGTCAGCGTGAACGACGCCACGTCGAGGCGCACGTCGGCACTGTCGCCGGCCGCCGTGACCCGCAGCCGATAGGTTCCACTGTCGGCGCTGAGCGGTGACAACCCCGCGCCCACGCTGGACAACACCGGCGTCGTGTCGTCGAGATCGGTACTGGCGTCGGTGAGATACACGTCGAGCGCGCCCGCCGACGACACATTGGCCACGCTCAATCTGGTTTCGCCCGCATCGGCTTCATCGAGCGTGTCGTCGATGCGCAGCGCTCCGAAACTTCCCACTTCGCCATAAGCGACATACGTATTGATGGTGTCTTCGACCAGTTCCTCGGCCGCGAACGAGCGCAGCACGCTGCCCGAGCCGGTGCGCCGCACTTTTACGGTGTAGTCATCAGGATCGAGCGTGGCGTAGTCGCTGACCGTCTCGAGCGCGACGCCTGTGGCCTGTGTCTCGTCGTCGTCATCGGTGTCCGCGTCGAGGTTGGTCATCATGTCGAGCGCGGTGTATCCCGTGCTCAGATTGAGCAGGCGGATCTTCGGGTCCGCGCCGCTCTCCTCACCACCGCCGCCGCAGCCATGAAGCGCGAGTACGAACCAGCCGATCAGGCTCAAGGGTAGACGCTTGCCAATGGTCATGTGTACTCCATCATTTAAAACGCGGTTCCGACCGAGAACTGGATCTCTTCGACGTCGTCGCCGTACTCACGTCGCGTCGCGTCCTGCCAGCGCAGCGGCACCGCGTACGACAGGCGGAACAGACCCATGGGCGACAACCACTGCAAGGCGATACCGGCAGAGCTGCGCAGCTCGCCGAGATCGAAGCGGTAGTCCGTGCGATCGCCGCGCGGATTACGGAACTCGGTATCGCCCAGATAGAACGATTGGCCGATGTCATAGAACAGGGAGAGGCGAGCCGAGGTCTGGAACTTGGCGGGCAGTGGAATGATGGCCTCGAACTGCGCCGACACTCCCGCATCGCCCCCGTAGGGATTGCCGAGTGAATCGCGTGGCCCCAGCGTGCCGTCGCGAAAACCGCGCACCGAATCGCTGCCGCCCGTGAACACATGACGATGCGGCGGCACTGCCGTGGTGTCGCCGAGCGCGCGCGACCAGCCAAGATTGGTGGTCACCGACAACGGAAAGCGATCGAGCCACTCCGCGCCCGGGATATGGAAGAACTGCTGCGAGCGGAAGCTGGCGCTCACAAAGGACACATCATTGACCGGCGGCGCAATCGAGACACTCAGGCGATGCGATCCACCGCGCGTGGGAAACAGCGAGCGATTGCGGCTGTCGTACAGCCAGGAACCGGTGATCTCCACCGTGTCGAGAAGAGTTCCGAGAATCCGGTCGCGGCCCACGCGGCGAAAATAGTAGTCGCCGTTGTTGCGCACCCAGTCGCGAAGCTGGGTCGAACTGCTGAAGGCCGTCGCCAGGTTTTCATGGCTGTAGATGAGGCCGACATTGAAGAACTGCTCTTCGGAGAGTGGATAGCCGATGCCGAAGCCCGCGCTATAGGTCTGCGTGGTGAATTGCGAAAACGATGAAGTGAGCCGGTCACGCTCGACGTACGAGGCGTTGAACGAACGCGCAACACCGTCCGCCGTGAAGTACGGGTCCGTGTGCGCGACGCTGAACACCTGCGTGTACTTGCCGCCGTTGAGCTCAACGGCCAGACGATCGCCGGTGCCGAAGAGATTGCTGTCGATGTAGCTGCCTTGAAGCATGAACGACTGGCGTTCCGAGTAGCCGATTCCGCCGCCGAGTGTCGATGACGCGCCCTCTTCCACGGTTACGTCGATGTCCACGAGATCCGCCGCCCCTTCGACACGGCGCGTCTCGGTTTCCACCTTGTCGATGTACGGCAGACGCTGCAGCCGCTCCTGCGAACGCGTGATCGACGCATTCGTCAACACCGCACCTTCGAGCTGGCGCAGCTCGCGCCGCAGGACTTCGTCATTGGTGTGCTCGACACCCTTGAAATTGATGTGCCGGACATAGGTGCGTGCGTTCGGTTCGATCTGGAACGTGAGCGCGATCTCGCCGGTCTCGGCGTTCGGACTCGGCACCGCGGCGACCTCGGCATAGCCGAAGCCGGCTTCGTTCAGGCGTTCGCGTAAACCCTGCTCGCTCGCCGCGATCAGCCGCTGCGAATAAATGTCCCCGGGCTTGATGATGACGTATTGGTGCAGGATTTCCTCGGGCACCACGAACCGGCCCGCGAGCTTCACGGCGCCGGTTTTCCAGGTGGTGCCTTCGAACACGTTCACCGTGATGAAGAGATCGTCCTTCTCGGGCGCCAGCGCCACCTGCGTCGAGGTGATTTCAAAATCCGCGTAGCCACGATCCATGTAGTAGGAGCGCAGCTTTTCCAGATCTCCGGAGAGCTTCTCACGTGAATAGCGATCGTCGCTCCGGTAGAAAGACAGCAGGTTGTGAGCCTTGAGCTCAATGCCCGCGAGCAGTTCCTCGTCGCGGAATCGCTCGTTGCCCACCACGTTGATCTGCCGGATGCGCGCGACCTTGCCTTCGTCGATATCCACGTGCACATCGACGAGATTTCCCGGCTGATCCTCCACACGCACGTCGACGTGCACGTCATAGTGGCCGCGCGCGAAGTACTGGTCGACGAGGTACTGGCGAACATCCTCGAGCATGTAGCGGTTGAGGATCTTGCCGCTGGCGAGACCGACGTTGCGCAGCGATTTCGACATGTCCTCGGTCTTGATGGCCTTGTTGCCCTTGAGATCGAAGGTGCGAATGGTCGGGCGCTCCTGCACCACCACCACCAGGGTCGATTCGTCGCGGCGCAGCTCTACGTCGCGGAAGAAGCCGGTGTCATTGAGCGCGCGCAATGCCTCGCGGATCCGCTGCGTTCCGACCCGGTCGCCGATGTTGACGGGCAGCGAGTTGAATACCGCGCCTTCACTGATGCGCTGCAGCCCCTCGACGCGGATGTCGGCGACCTCGAACTCCAGCGGGTCTTCGGCGTGCGCGGCGAGCGCGCTAACTAGCAAGGTGATCTGCAGCAGCCGTTTCATCACGCAATACGACCGGCAATCCGTCTTGCGGTTCGTGGCGAATTGTTACGGAGTGTTACGGAATGTAACGCTTCCGAGGAATGGAACTCTTGAGTCCGCTCGTGGCAATGGACACGAAGGTGCAATGCCCACACACAAACACGTACTCATAGTCGACGAAGATCGCGAGGCGCGTACCGCGCTCGCCGGCCAACTGGAGAGGCTCGGCTATCGGGTCACCACGGCCAGCAGCGGCGGCGGCATGCTGCGCGCGCTCGAGCGTGCGCGCATCGATCTCGTGATGCTCGACGTACATTTCAGCGAGGAAGACGGCATGCGCCTCTGTCGAAGCCTGCGCGCCGCAAGCGACGTGCCCTTCATCATCCTGGCACGCCGCGCCGACGAGGTGGACCGCATTCTCGGGCTCGAAATGGGTGCGGACGACTATCTCGCCAAACCCGTGAATTTCCGCGAATTACTGGCGCGCATGCGCAATATCCTGCGTCGCGTAAACCCTTCCGTGATGGCGCCCGCGACGCGCGCGAGACTGTTTCGCTTCGGCGGCTGGCAGCTCGACAGCGTGGCGCGCGAGCTCGTGAGTCCGCACGGAGAGCGCGCCGCCTTGCGCAATTCCGAATATCCGCGTGCTCGCGTCGCTGCTCGCGCATGGCAACCGCGTCGTGTCACGCGACAAGCTCATCGAGCTCGCGCGCGGACGCGACGCCGGCCCGTTCGATCGCAGCATCGACGTGCGCATCAGCCGGCTGCGCCAGGTTCTCGGTGACGACGCGCGAGTGCCGCGCATCATCAAGACCGTTCACGGTGAAGGTTATGTCATTGGTGTTCTCGTTGAACGCGCTTGAGTTGAGTCACGCGACGAACACGCGCAGGAACTTTTCCCGCGTGCGCCGCCCAAATGCAGACAATGAAACTTGTGAGCAGCGATTCGGAATGCATGGCGCGTCTCGCTGCGGGCGATGGCAACGCGCTGCGCGAGCTCTATCAACGTCATGGGCGCGCGCTGTTGCGCTTTTCCAGCGCCATGTGCCGTTCGCGGCAGGCGGCCGAAGACATGGTGCACGACACCTTCGTGGCGCTCATGCGTGAGCCCGTCTCTTTCAATCCGGCGCAGGGAACCGTGTTTGGCTACCTGTGCGGCGTGCTGCGTCATCGAGTCAGCCGTCATTTCCGACAGCAGAAACGCTGGGTCGCACTCGACATGGATAGTGACTCGTCTCCCGTGCACGCCAGCGACTCTCAAAGTCCCGCCGATGAAATCGCGCGCTCGGAAATCACCGCCGCGTTCCGACGCGCGATGCTCGAACTGCCGCTGCAACACCGGGAAATCATCGCGCTGTGTGATCTCGAAGAACTGCCGTACACCACGGTGGCCGGCATCCTCGACTGTCCCGTGGGCACGGTACGCTCGCGCCTGCATCGCGCGCGTGCGCTTCTCACCATTCGCCTGGCTTCGCTGGAGCTGATCGATCTCGAGAGCGAGCCGCCAATTGCGTATCGAGGCCTCTCGTGATGAAAACCCTGGACCCGCATCCGCACCTCGCGCAGTTGTTGAAGCAATACGCGCGCGATCTCGCCCAGAGCGCGCCCAGTTCTGACCTTGATGCGCGAATCGACCATTTGGTCGCAGACCATCCGCAAATGTCTGCTCCGGCGCCGCTGCGTCGCCGTCGGCGCGCCGTTTTCTATGCGGCGGCAGCCGCGTTCGCAGCTTTGGCCATCGGCGCCGGCATTTTCATTGGCATGCGGCTCGAAAACGTACGCGCGGGGTCTCGCGGCGGCACAGGCCGGCGCGCACGACACGCTCTGGCCACCCGCGGACCTCACCATGTGGCCCACCGACTCGGTGTCATTCAAGATTCCGGCGGAATACTCGGCGAAAGGCACGCTGGTCGCCGTCGATCCGGACTCGAAGCACGGAAGCACGCGCTACTGGATCGACGTGGTGGTCTCGAACGACGGCACCTTCCGCATCGAGCAGGTCGTGCCCGCGGACCCCACGCAAAAGAACGGAGGACACGATGGCGTCGCGCCCAAGGTTCCGTAGTCTTCTCGTGCTCTTCGGTGCGCTTGCAGCACGCGCGCACGCGGATGACGCCACAGCAGTCCCGGAATGCCCTGCATCGCCCGCCGCCGCCGAGCAGTCGACATCTAACAATGTACGGCTGGTCACCGGGTCGCCCTACTCCGCCCTCGGTATCAGCCAGACAGTCACCACGTTGCCGGACGGGCATCGCATCGTGCGACGGAACACCATCCGGCAGTGGCGCGACAGCGATGGCCGCACTCGTTCGGAGTTCTCGCTGTCGTCGATCGGCGGTACGAGGCCGCTCGAACTCAACACCACCGTCACCGTCATCGACGATCCCGAGGTTCGCGAGCGCTACCTGCTGCAGCCCGCAAACAAGGTGGCGGTTACCATGCCCATCGTTCCCTGTCGCGTGAATGCCGGCCTCGAGCCCGATCTGTCAGTCGGCCCGCCGCGGCCAGCCGGCCTGTCGATGAATGTCACCGCGCCTGTAAAGCTGGGGGAGCGCGACGTGAATGGCGAAACCGCCGCGGGCAGCCGCGTCGAAGCCACCATTCCCGCCGGCGCCATCGGCAACAAGCAACCCATCAACATGTCTGCGGAGCAGTGGTACGGCAAGGAGCTGCAGGTCGTGGTGGAAGCCACCTATCGCGATCCGCGCACGGGTGAGACGCGCTACAAGCTCAGCGACATCCATCGCACCGAGCCGGATGCCCGGCTGTTTCGCGTGCCTGACAACTACACCAAACAGCCCGCGGCCGTGCCGGCGCGAAAACCCCGATAGATTGCGCATGCAGAAGACTCTAACAATCGTGCTCGCACTCGCCTGCGGGCTGAATCCCGATATTTCCCAAGCCCAAACATCCGAGGAGCCGCTCGAAGAAATCATCGTCACGGGTGAATACGCGGGACCTGGCATGTGGCAGGTCACGCATCCTGACCATACGGGCCATACGCTCTGGATTGTCGGTGAACCGCCCCTACTGCCCAAGGGGATGCAATTTCGTTCGCAGCAGGTGACGCACGTGGCGTCGCAATCGCAGGAAATTCTCGTGCAGACGGGGCTTTCGCTGAAACCCGACGAAAAGGTCGGCGTGTTCCGTATTCTCACCTTGGTGCCGGCGGCGATGAAGTTGCGCAAGAATCCCGACAAAGCCACGCTGCAGGACCTGATCCCGCCCGACATATACGCACGCTGGCTGGTGCAAAAGAAACTCTACCTCGGTCGCGACTCGGGTGTGGAGAAAATGCGGCCCTTCCTGGTGGCCGAAAAACTGCACGATGCGGCGATCAAGGAATTGCAGCTCGGCTACGGCGGGTCTTGGGCAGAGGTCTGGGAGCTCGTGAACAAGAAGAAGATTCCCGTTACGAACCCCACCCTCGAATTCACCTTCAAGACGGATGATCTGCGTGGCCAGATCAAGGCGTTCTCGCGCCAGAAACTCGCCGACGAGGATTGTTTCGCGCGGACAGTCGAGCTCACCGAGGCCCTTTCAAACAAACAGGTGGAAGGCGCCCGCGCCCGCGCATGGGCCACGGGCGATCTCGCCAAGCTGCAGGAATTGCCGCCGCTCCCGAACCGCGACTCTTCGTGCGAGCAGGCCATCGTGGATGCGATGGCGATGACCACGCCGGTCCCCACCGATGTGCGCGAGCAGATGGACGAATTGTGGTTTGCCGCGGCAGGCACCGCATTGACGAAGAATGAGAGCACGCTTGCCTTCGTGCCGATGAGCGCTCTGCTAGGGGAGCATGGCTATCTCGAAAGTCTGCGCAAGCGCGGCTACGAAATCCTGGCGCCTGGATCGAGTAGCCCTGGAGCCGGGACGCGCTCAGGCGGTTAGTCGCTGCTTACAGATAGTTTTCCGATGCGCACGCGTACGAGGGGAAGTTGGTGCTAACTTTCGGAAGGTGCGCGTTACTGTGTGTCATCTTGGGCGCGCATCTCCTGGTGTTCTCGCTCATATCCGTGAGTTACAGCCTCCGTGGCGTGCGAACGTCTGAGGATTCTCCGGGCATCCTGTTCTTTGTCGAGTTGCCCAAACCAAACGATACGCAGCCCTCGACGCATTCCTCGTCAAAGCGCCCCATCTCGACCTACGATCCTTCCCTCAAGAGCAGAGTTGCACCTGAGAACACAATTACCATGTCTCCCGAGATCGAGCGGACCAACGCTCTCATCGATTGGGACGCGGAAGCCAGCCGCGTAGCTAAAGATGTTGTCAGCCGCATAGGTGAGGAAAAACAATTACGTTCGTTGGATCAGCACCCAGCTGGAATGGGCCCACCACCGCCGAAGTCTTCAAGCCATAAGCTGGGCGATAGCCAACACTTCGAGGGTGGTGTGATCATCGACTGGATCGGTCCTGGTTGCTATTACTCCAATCAGAACACACCCATCGCCGCATTCGGTCAAGCATTGCGACTGCAGCTTCCGATTTGTACGGGGGCGGGGGGCGGGGCCGGAAAACCGTTTCCAAGCATCGAGGAATGGAAGAAAGAACGGGACGACCGATAGGCTTACGCTGCATCGGAGCTCCGCGCCCCTAGCTAGTTGAGATCTCGACACCCAATGATCGAAGGGCCCCGGCGACAAGCGAGTGCGTCTCTGCACGGGCGCCGATCGCCCGTCTCTTCATCAACCAGGTGCGGCCCCTTTTGCTACGAAATGGGGAGTGTCCCCATTAAATCTTCGCCAGCGCCTGCTCCAGGTCCGCGATCAGGTCGTCGGCATTCTCGATGCCCACGGAGATGCGGATCAACGCATCGGTGACGCCCATGCGGTCGCGCGTCTCTTTGGGCACGCCCGAGTGCGTGGTCGAGGCCGGATGCGAAATCAGCGTCTCGGTGCCCCCTAAGCTCACGGCGAGTTTCATCACCTGCAAGGCGTCCAGCATGCGGAACGCCTCGGCCTCGCCGCCGCGAATCGAAAACGCAAACGTCGAACCCGCACTCTGGCACTGCCGCTGGAAAACCGCCGCGCGCGGGTCGCCGCTCTTCAGATGCCCGAGGTAGTTGACGCTCGCGACCTTGGGATGTTGCGCCAGGTAACCGGCGACTCGACCGGCATTGTCGGCGGACGCGCGCATGCGCAGCGCCAGGGTCTCCATGGATCGCATGATCATCCACGAGGTGTTCGGATCGAGCTGCGTACCCAAACTACTGCGCAGTGCGCGCACCGGCGCCACCAGCGACTTGGAACCGATGACTCCGCCGGCAACCAGGTCCGAGTGACCGCCGACATATTTGGTCAACGAGTACATGACGAGATCGGCGCCATGTTCCAGCGGCTTCTGAAACACCGGCCCCAGGAAAGTGTTGTCCACGGCCACCGGTGGGCGCACTCCGCCCTGCTGCGTCGCGATCCATTCGGACGCTTCACGCCAGAGCTGCAGGTCCACCAGGCTGTTGGTGGGATTGGCTGGCGTCTCCGTGACTAACAACCCGACCTTGCCACCCTTGGCGCTTCGCCTTCTCCAGCGCGACCTTCGCACCGGCCATCACCGCCTCGCGGTTGACGGCGTCCGCGACGCGAACCGCGCCAATGCCGAAAGCCGGCATGGTCTTGTCGATGAGCGTTTCGGTACCACCGTACAGGGGCTCACTCATGAGCAGCACGTCGCCGGGCTTGAGATAGGCCCACAGCGTGGTCGAGATCGCCGACATGCCGCTCGAGAACACCGCCGCGCTCTCGCCGCCTTCCCAAAGACCGAGTCGATCTTCGAGCACTTCGAGGTTGGGATTGTTGAAGCGCGAGTAGACCAGGCCCGCGGCCTGGCCCGGTGGCGGTTGGCGGCGGCCCGAGGTGTAGTCGAAGAAGTCCTTGCCATCCTGCGCGTTGCGGAACACGAAGGTGGACGTGAGAAAGATGGGCGGCTTGAGTGAGCCTTCGGAAAGTGCCGGATCGTATCCGTAACCCATCATCTGGGTTTCCGGCTGCAGAACCCGGTTGCCGAGTTTGCGCTTGTGATAGCTATCGGTGCTCATCAAGAGCTCCTTACAAATTCAAGATACCCGATCCTATCTCGATTACTTCGCCGCCAACGAATACTTCGTTGTCGGTGTTGACTTCCAGGTGAAGCGTCGATGGACGACCGACGAACTCGCCCTGGGCAACTTCGAAGTCGAGCGGCGGACGACGACCCATGGCGATGAACCAGCCGCCGAGATTCGCGCAGGCGGAACCGGTCGCGGGATCTTCGAGGATGGCCGCGCCATCAGGAAAGAAAAAGCGGCTCAGGATTTTTTTCGCGCCGGTCGAGGCGAACACATAGGCCTGGCCCGCGCCATCGACGCTGTTGAGCTTTTCGAACAGCTCACCCTTTGGCCGGACGCGGCGCACTGCCGCCTCACTGGTCAACGGAATGACGAGTTGCTCACGGCCCGCCTTCATCCACAGCGGCTGGAATCCGATGTCGGATGCTTCCAGGCCTAACAACCGCGCGAGCTCCGCAGGCTGTGTCTCCACGAGTCGCGACGAGGAAGCCGCCGCGCGCAGCGTCCAGTGATCGCCATTGGAGGTCACCGGAATGATGCCGGCGCGCATCTCGAGGCCGAGCTGGTTGCCGCCCAGTCCGAGCGAGCGGCACACATGGGCGGTGCCGAGCGTGGGATGTCCGGCGAATGGCATTTCGTACGCTGGTGTGAAGATGCGCACGAGCGCGGCAGCACGTTTCGACGGCAGGATGAACGTGGTTTCCGACAGGTTGAACTGGCGCGCCAGCGTCTGCATCGCGGTGCCGTCCAGCTCCGAGCCGTCTTCCACCACGCACAGCGGGTTGCCTGACAAGCGCGCGCCACCCGCGGTGAACACATTGAGAATGCGGAACTTGAGCTGCATCGCGGGATTATTTCACAACGCCCCACGCCAGTAAGCGCTGAGGAGTCACTCAGAATCCTGGAAACTGTACTGAAGGCCTATGCCGCGATCTCGACCAGGGCCTCCTGCTCGCGGCGCCCGTACAGATTTTCCGCATGCAAGAGCGCAAGCGCGCCATTCATGTGTTCGACGACTGCCGTACAGCTCTCGACCCAGTCACCGTCGTTGCAATAAAGCACGCCTTCGATTTCCCGCAGTCCCGGGCGGTGAATATGGCCGCACACGATGCCCGAAAGTTTGCGGCTCAAAGCGGCCTGCGCCGCGGCGTGTTCGAACGCCTCGACGTAGCGCACGGCATTCGCGAGGCGTAGTTTGAGGTAAGTGGCGAGTGACCAGTGCGGTAGCCCCAGTGCGCGCCGGCACAGGTTCACGCCACGATTGACGCGCATCATGATTTCGTAGGCGGTGGCGCCGAAGCTAGCAAGCCAACGGCTGCATTTCACCGCCGCGTCGAACTCATCACCATGCATGACGAGAAATTCCCGGCCATCCGCGGTGGCATGCACGTAGCGGCGGCGAATACTCACGTTGCCAAACAGCGAGCCACAGAACTCACGAATATTGTCGTCGTGGTTGCCGGGCACATAGATGACCCGTGTGCCTTCCTTGGCCATGGCGAGTATCGCGCGCAACACCTCGTTGTGCGTTTCGGGCCAGTAGAACGAACGGCGAAGGCTCAGGAAATCCACGATGTCGCCGACCAGAAACAGGTAGTCGGCCTCGATCGATTCCAGGAAATTCAGCAGCTCTTGCGCGCGGCAGTCGCGCGAGCCGAGATGGACGTCCGACACGAACACCGAGCGGAGGCGGAGTCTCTGGGTGCGATCCGGGTCATGCATGGAAATGGAGTGTGCCCGCCCTCCATTTCACCTTTATGACTCGCGGACTTACGCCGCAGTCTTAATCTGAACTGCCGGAACGGCTAGAGGTCGACCGCCATCTTGAATCCGCCGAACACCATGCGCTTAGCGTCGAACGGCATGGCTTTAGGATCCATCATGTGCGCGAGCCGCGGGTCTTTCATCGCCTTCGCATTCACGCGATCGCGATCCTTGCGCGACTTGTAGACGATCCACGAGAACCACACCTGCTCGCCCTTCTTGAGCTTCACGCCTTGCGGAAAGGAAGTGAGTTTGCCGTACATGACGTCGTCGGCCACGCACTCGTGGTACCCGAGCGCGCCGTGATCCATCCACACCTTGCCGGCCTGCAGGGACATCTTCTTGTACTTCGCCGCGTTCTTTTTCGGGACAGGGATCAGGAATCCATCGATGTAGGCCACGGGCTGTCTCCTCGTTCTCTTTCGCCGAATTGTAGCTCCGCGAGTCGCGCGTACAACGCGTTGTGGCGCAATAGTTCGTCGTGCCGGCCGGTTCCGACGATGCGTCCCCGGTCGATCACCACGATGCGGTCGGAATTGATGGCAGTGGCCAGCCGATGCGCGATCACGAGCGTGGTGCGATTGCGCATGAGCCGCTCGAGAGCGTCCTGGACCAGCCGCTCGCTCTCCGAATCGAGGGAGCTCGTGGCCTCATCCAGCAGCAGGATGGGCGGGTTTTTGAGAATGGCGCGGGCGATGGCGATGCGCTGCTTCTGGCCACCCGACAAACGCGCCCCGCGCTCGCCGAGGAAGGTGTCGTAGCCTTCCGGAAGTCGGGTGATGAATTCGTCGGCCGCCGCGGCACGCGCTGCGTCTTCGATTTCTGCGTCGCTGGCGCCGGGGCGGCCATAACGGATGTTCTCGCGCGCGCTGGCGCCGAAAATCATGGTTTCCTGCGGCACCAGGCCTATTTGTGCGCGCACCGCGGAAGGGTTGGCCAGCGCGATGTCGAGGCCATCGATGAGGATCCTTCCCGAGCTCGGGTCGTAAAAACGCAGCAGCAGCTGGAAGGTCGTGCTCTTGCCCGCCCCAGAGGGGCCGACGAATGCCACGGTTTCACCCGCCGAGATGTCGAGATGGAAATCGTCGAGCGCACGCGTATCGGGGCGCGAGGGATAGTTGAAGTTCAGGTGCTCGAAGCGGATCTGCCCGGTCGGTACGTTGAGTGCGATTGGATTCTCCGGCGTGCGGATCGACGGCCGCGATTCCAGCAACTCGACAGTGCGTTCCATGGCGCCGGCGGCCCGCTGAACCTCGCCCCACATTTCCGACAACGAGGTCACGGCAGTGGCCATGAAGATCGCGTAGCTCAGGAATTGCGCGAGTTCGCCGCCGGTCATCGTGCCGTGCAGCACCGAGCGTGCGCCCAGCCACAACACCAGCGTGACCGCGGAGAATACGCAGATCACCGCCGCCGCGATCATCCAGGCGCGCACGCGCATGCGGCGGATGCCGGTACGAAAACTTTCCTCGACCGCCGAATCGTAGCGGCGCTGCTGCAGATCCTCGAGCGTGAACGCCTGCACGGTCTGGATGGCGTTGAGCGTTTCGCCGGCCAGCCCGGAGGTATCGGCGACGCGATCCTGCGAGGCGCGCGAGAGTCCGCGAACGCGCCGGCCGAAGAGCAGCATGGGCACGAGCACCGCGGGAATCAGCGCGAAAATGATCAGCGCCAGTTTGAGGCTGGTCAGGAGCAGCAACACCAGCGAGCCGAGGAAGCTCACCGTGGAGCGCAACAGGATCGACAGTCCCACGCCCGACAGCGACTGGATCAGCGAGGTGTCGGTGGTTAGACGCGAGAGCACTTCGCCGGTCTTGGTCACTTCGAAGAAAGCCGGATCCATGTGGATCACGCGCTGATAGACCGCGCTGCGAATATCCGCCACCACGCGCTCGCCGATCCAGCCCACCAGGTAGAAGCGCAAGCTGGCGAACGCCGCAAACACGAACGCGGCCAGCAGCAGGAGCAGGAAGTAGCGATCGATGGCGGCCGCGTTGGCGGTGCTGAAGCCCTTGTCGATGACGTTCTTGAGCGCTTGTGGCAGCGCCAGCATGGCGGCGGCGGCGATGAGCAGCGCGAACAGCGCAAGGATCATGCGCCCACTGTAGGGCGCAAGGTATGGCAGCAGTGCGCGGAGCGGTTCTAGTGAAGTGCCCTTCGGGCGTTCAGTGCTCACGGAACTTGAGTGTTCCCAAGTTCAGTTCCCACCACATGCGGAAATCGCCCGCCAGGCTGTAGAACGGAAAGCGAAACGTGGCCGGCTTGTTGCGCTCGAAACGGAAGTGGCCGATCCACGCAAAGGTATAGCCGCTGAAGAACACGCCCAGCAGCCAGAGCGGCTCGCCGGTGGCGATGAGTGTCACCAAACAAAGCACCGAGCCCCAGGTGCCGAGGTAATGCAGCACACGCGACACCGGATGGCGGTGCTCGCTCAGGTAGAACGGGTAGAACTCCGCGAAGCTGCGAAATCCCGAATCCTTGGGTGCTGCGGCTGGCGTATCCATCGATGGCCGCCATCATCCAGTACTCTGTAGCCCCTCGGCAATCCCCGCGATGCAGGCGAGCAGGGATTCGAACAAATCGCGGTCCTGACGAGCTGTTTGCCGCCAGCGCCTTAGCAGATCGACCTGCAGAAGGTTGATCGGGTCCACGTACGGATTGCGCAGCTCGATCGAGCGCTGCATCGTCGGATCGCGATCGAGCAGCGCACTCTGCTGTTTGATGCTGAGCACCTGCTCGGCGACCAGCTTGAATTCCTCGCGTAATTTGACGCCGAAATGCCGTTGCCGACCATCGCCGAGCTCTTCGTAAGCCGCCGCGATGACGAGATCGGCGCGCGCCAGCGATGCCTCGAGATCGTCGATGAGCGTGGTGAAGTAGTTCCACTCCGCATAGGCAGAGCGGGCGACGTCGAGGCCCAGCTCTTCCACCGCGGTGCGCAGGCCGACGCCGGCACCGAACCACGCGGGCAGCATGTGGCGCGACTGCGTCCACGAGAACACCCACGGCACGGATCGAAGCGCGTCGAATCCTTCCTTGCCGGGCCGCACGGCCGGACGCGAACCGATCTGCATGCGTGCGATGACGTCGAAAGGAGTCACGGCCTCAAACCACTTGTAGAAGTCAGCGGTGTGCACCAGGCGCCGGTATTCCTGGCGGCTGACCACCCCCAGGCGCGCCGCGAATTGCACCTGCTCCGAGCTTGCCGCGGCGCCGGTCGCAACGCCGCCGATCGACAATGCCAGTGAACTGAAGGCACGCTCCAGCGTGCGCATCGCGATGGGTTTCAATCCATAGCTCTGATTGATGACTTCGCCCTGCTCCGTCAGGCGCAACACTCCATTCACCGTTCCAGCCGGCGCAGTGCGCACGAGGGAATCTATGCGCGAACCACCACGTGCGATGCTGCCGCCGCGCGCGTGGAAGATGACATGGCGCTCATTGGCCGCCGCCAGTGCCGTGGAGAGATCCGCCTGGGCGCGATACGCGGCAAAGCGCGCCGCGCAGATGCCGCTTTCCTTGTTGGTGTCCGAGTATCCGACGAGCGCGCACTGCGTGCGGCCGCGCGCGTCGAGATGCCGGCGATACAGAGGATCGCCCAACAAGGTCTTCATCACTTCGCCGCAGTGCTCGAGCGCCTCGACGGACTCGAACAGTGGCGCGATGTCGACGGCCACCTCGCCGGAAACGCGGTCGTAGGCTTCGGCCCATCGCGCGAGCAGCAGCGGCGCTAGCACGTCGTCGGCATTCTGCGTGCCGCTGACGACGTAGTAGCCGATGGCGTCTTTGCCGTAACGATGGCGCGCCTGCAGGATGGCCTCGAACACGCCGACGGTGCGGCGGCCCAGCGCGTCGAGCTCCACCTTCACACCTGCGTCACGCTCGATGGCCTGCACCAGCAGGTCATGGCGTTCGGTGGGTGTTCGCACCATCCAGTTCGGATCGTCGAGACCCTGTCCTATGACGCGGTGGTGGATCTCGGAATGCTGGCGCAGATCGAGGGTGGCCAGGTGAAACCCGAAAGTCTCCACGCGCCGGATGAGACGCTGCACATTGCCCCAGCCAGCGTGAAAGCCCTTATTCGCGCGGAGGCTGAAGGAAATCAGCTTGAGGTCGCGCAGGAACTGCAAGGGACCTTCATAGCCATTGGGCCGGCGGTCGTAGGTGAGCCGCAGCCGCTCGGCGACCTGGCCGAGGAACACGCGATAGGGCATGCGATCGTGACGCATGGGTGTGGTGCCGAGCGCGCCTGGAATCAGCGCGGCGTACAGCTCGATGCGCTGGCTCAGCTCGGGATTGACCGCGCTGCGGCTGGCGCTCTGCGACAGGAGCTGCGCCAGCACGCCGCACTCCTTGAAGTAGGCGTTGATGATCACCTGCTGCTGGCGCGCCAGCGTCTCGCGAACCGTCTTGGCGTGTACGTCCGGATTGCCGTCCATGTCGCCGCCGACCCAGGTGCCGAAGCGGATCATGTCCGGCAGTTCCAGGGAGTCGGCTGGCACGCCGTAGAGCTTGGACAGTGCTTCGGCCAGCTCGTCGTAGAACGCCGGCAGGATTCGATAGAGAATCTCCGCGAGATAGAACACCACGTGCTCGCGTTCGTCGGCCACCGTGAGCCGCTCGCGCGGATGGTCTTCGGTCTGCCACGCCGTGGTGAGCTCGGTGCGCACGCGGCTCCAGTTCTGCCGCAGTTCCTGCGGCGTCAGCGTGGGATCGAGGCGGTCCAGCAGCAGCTCGGCGATGCGCTGATTCTTGCGCAGCATTGTCCGTCGTGCGCTCTCGGTGGGATGCGCGGTGAAGACCGGCTCGATGCGGATCTTCTTCAGCAACTCGAGAACCTTGTCGAGCGTGAGTCCACGGCTCTTGAGTTCGGCCAGCGCGGCCTCGACTCCCCCGGGCTGCGCACGATCGCTGGCCTCGATGAAATAGCCGCGCCGACGCCGGATGCGATGCACCTTCTCGGCCAGATTCACCGCGCGGAACCACATGGAGAAGGCGCGCGCCAGGTCGCGAGCCACCTGCGGAGCGCGCCCCCGGAGCTTGATGCCGAGCTCGGCCGCGGCCACCTTGTCGCCCGCACGGCGCCGGATAGATAGACGCCGGTCCTCTTCGACGAGGTCGAACAACGCGTCGCCGCCCTGCTCTTTCAGCACATCGCCGATCAACACCCCGAGCACGTGCACGTCATCGCGCAACGCGGAGTGTTTTGCCGGAAACTGGATGTCGTCGCGCCTCACGAAGCGCGGCATTCTACAGTGTTAAAGATATGGCGTCCCGCCGCGGTGTCAGGAATCATGCAGGGATGAACCAGGAACAGAGGCGCCAACGCCTCGGCATGTTATACGTCGCGGGCTCCGCGATTTTGTTTGCCAGCAAAGGACTTTTCGGCAAGGCGCTGTATCAGCGGGGCGTCGGATTCGAGTTGCTGGTGATGGTGCGTGCCGTCATCGCCGTGCCGTTGTTCGCCTGGTTCGCGATGCGTGCCAATGCGCCTTCCCGGAGCATGCCCGAGGGTGCAGAGAAGCCGCCGCCGATGCGTCCGCGCGCAATCCTCGCGGCGGCTATCGCCGGCATCACCTGCTACTACGTCGGCGCGCTGGTGGACTTCTGGGCGCTGACGCTCATCGACGCGTCGATCGAACGAGTGCTGCTGTTCAGCTACCCGGCGATCGTGGTGCTCATCGGATCGGTGCTCAGCCGCCGCGCCCCCGAAACACGCGTGGTGATCGCGATGGTCGTCACCTACATTGGCATCTTCTTCGCCATGGGCGGCATCGACTTCGCCGAGCTGCGGCAAAACCTGTTCGGCGCGTCGCTCGTGCTCATTGCCGCGCTGACCACGGCGATCTACTTCCTGATCGGCGAACGCTACACCCATGAGCTCGGCAGCACGCGCTTCGCCGCCATCGGCATGAGCGCCTCCGCGCTGATGCTGGTGCTGCACTTCGCCGTGTTTCGCTCGTTCGACGAATTCCGCACGCTCCAGGCCTACGACTGGGTGCTGCTCGTCATCCTCGGCACCTTGTGCATGTTCATCCCGGGGCTGTTGCAGGCTGAAGGCGTGCGTCGCGTCGGCGCGCAGCGCGCCGCCATCGGCAGCACCATCGGCCCTCCTACCACCATCTTTCTGGCCGCCATTTTTCTCGGTGAAAGGCTCAACGCCTGGCAGCTACTCGGCAGCGCGATGATCGTCGGCAGCATCCTGGTCTTGAGCTGGCCGAAGCGTGTGGTGGCGGATGAGCCCTAGAGTTACCGCGACCTCCGGGCTCGCCGCAATACTCACGCTGCTGGCGGGCAACTACTGCCTGGCAAAGACGGCAACGCCGAAGAACTACGTCAGCGAAGACACCCGCAACATCGTCGGCGGCCGAAAGGTTGTGATCGTCATTCCACAGACCGAGCTTATGCCTGGCATCGCTGCCTGGGAGCTTGGTGAGGCGCGTTTCAATGATCCCCTGGAGGATCTGATCAACGACGCCAAGACTGCCCGCGGCGAGAAGTTCATCGAACCACTACGGGCGGCACTGCGACCGTATGATTTCGACGTCCGGATGTTCGCCGCACTCAAGACCGTCGTGGAGCAGTGCTCGTGGATGCGCGCGCAGGATATCGAGCTGACCCGGGACGGCTCCGGAAAGAATATCGAACGGCTTCTCAACGCCTCCGATACGCGCCAGATGCTGGTGATGGTAGTCAACTATGCGACCGACTTCCGCTATGACTCCATCATCGTCAGCGTCGAGGCGAGCCTGCTCGTGCGCCAGATTCCGCGCGGAGAGCATAGCGAGGCGCGGCTGAGAAAGGACTACATCCCCTACTTCCAGGCATTCAGAAGCATCGTCGAACTACCTGATCCAGATCACTCCGATCGCGAAGCCGATCTCGCCCGATGGTCGGCGGCCAACGCCAGTCAGGCGCGCGCAGCGCTGGACTTCGGAATTCAGCGCCTGCCTGCACTTCTCGCCAAGAACCTCGAAGCTACGCAAGCGGAGACACAAACCTGGCGAGGGCGCAATGACCGCAAGACTGTGGAACGTGCCGGCATGCCGGGCTGGGTAGTCGAGAAGCAGGACGACGTGACGCTATTTGTGGAAGCTCGCGGTGGCGCGTTGAACCTGCTGCGCACGCTCAAGGAGAGCACGCATTAGCGCGTCTGTGGCGAGTCTCCGACAGCACATCGGCACCAATTCCGAGTAGTTGGCACTGGGGATAGCGCGGGCGCGGGACTATTGTGAGCAAACAAGTCTCACGAGGGATGCAGCATGACTCCCGCTAAATCGAAATCCTGGTTCACGCGCTTCGCCAAGGGGACGGCGTACGCCACCGGCCGGCCCGCGACCTTCGCGCTGGCGCTCACTATTGTCGTGATATGGGCCGTGAGTGGCCCCCTCTTCCACTGGAGCGACACCTGGCAGCTCGTGATCAACACCGGCACCACCATCGTCACCTTCCTCATGGTGTTCCTCATCCAGAGCACGCAGAACCGCGACTCCGAGGCCGTGCAGGTCAAGCTCGACGAGCTGCTACGCGTCTCGCCCGGCGCGCACAACGTCCTCATGAATCTCGAAGAACTCGAAGAGCATGAGCTCGAGCGCATTCGCACGGTGTACGTGAAGCTGGCAGAGAAAGCGCGCCGGGGCGTAGAGGGCGGACGCAGCGACGAAGGAGTACCGGAAATCGGCGAGCTGGTTGAAAAAACGAAGCCCGTCCGCAAGCCTCGCTGATCGACCTCCTAACCCGCCAGCAACACCGCTTCGGCATGTTCCAGCGCCTCGGGGGTGCCGTAGATCACCACGATGTCGCCGTCCTGGAATTCCGTATCCCCGGTGGGCTCCCGGCCCAGGATGCCCTGGCGACGAATGCCGGTGAATGCCACCTCGGCGCCGGCGCGCCGCACTTCTTCCACGCACTTGCCGATGCACCATGACCCTGGCGGCAGCACTACCGATCTCATCTGCTCGGCGAACTCGGCATCGTTGGACATGCCATCGCCGCGCGCGATGACGTTGCGCAGCATCTCGTAACGATTGCCGCGCAGCTCGGCGACCGAACGCATGACGGTCGCTGGCGGAACTTTGAGCGACATGAGCACGTGAGACGCGAGCATGAGACTGGCTTCGAATGCTTCGGGCACCACCTCGGTGGCGCCGGCCGTCTTGAGCTCGAGCAGGCGTGAATCGTCGGGAGTGCGCACCAGCACCGGCACGTCGGTGCGCAACAGGCGCAGGCTGCGCAGGATGGCGAGCGAAGTGCGCGTGTCGGAAAACGAAATGACGACCGCATTGGCGTTGGCGAGACCGACCTCCTCGAGCACCTGCTCGTCGGCGGAATCGCCGTACACCACCGGCTGCCCCATCTGCCGCGCGGTGCGCACGCGTACCGCGTCGAGATCGATGGCGATGTATTCGAAGCCCTGCGCTTCGAGCACGCGCGCCACGTTCTGACCGACCCGGCCGAAACCGCACAGGATGACGTGCTCGCGTTTGGCCACGGCCAGCGTCACCGCGTCCTCGCGCTCGATCGCCGTTTTCGGCGGGCCGCGCTCCCCCAGCAGCAGGCGCGCCACCCGCTTGTTGTTGGCGAGGATGACCGGCGCCAGCACCATGCCCAGTACCACGGTAACCACCAGCGGCTGCGCGATGGCCGGATCGATGGCCTCGTTCTGCATCAGCAGCGTGAGCAACGCGATGCCGAACTCGCCACCGACGGCGAGCGTGACGCCGGTGCGAAGCGCCTTGAAGTTGGAATCGACGAACAAGCGGGTGGCGAACGATGCGATGATCGTCTTGGTCAATACCATGGCGACTAACAACGCGAGGATGACCCACAGTTCGGTCCACAGCGCGCGGAAGTCGAGCAACATACCGACCGAGATGAAGAACAGGCCTAACAGGATGTCGCGGAATGGGCGAATGACACTTTCGACCTGGTGACGGTATTCAGTTTCGGCCAGCATCATTCCCGCCAGGAAACCGCCCAGCGCCATCGAGAGCCCCGCGAGTTGCGAAGCCCACGCCGACGCCAGCGCGACCAGCAGCACGGCGAGCGTGAACAACTCGCGCAGGCGGCTGTTGGCGATGACGTACAGCAGCGGGCGCAGCAGCCAGCGGCCGGCGGCGAGCACCACGAGCACCGCAAAGGTGCCCGCCGCGACAAGCTTGAGCACATTGCCCATCGTGAAATCTTCGCTGCCGGGAGCCAGCGCGGCCGCCAGGGCAAGGAACGGCACGACCGCGATGTCCTGGAACAACACCACGCTGAACGCGAGGCGCCCGTGAGTGCGATTGAGCTCGGCGCGTTCGGTGAGCCCCTGCACGATCAGCACCGTGGAACTCATGGCCACCACGCCACCGAGCACGATGCTCTGCGGCCAGTCGATTCCGAACAGGCGGGCGACCAGCGCCACCACGGCGGCCGTGCCGAACACCTGCAGCGACCCCAGGCCGAATACCTCGCGGCGCAGGGCCACCATGCGCGGCCAGGAGAATTCCAGGCCCAGGGTGAACAGGAGGAAGACCACGCCCAGCTCGGCCAGCAGATGCGTGGTGTCGGACTCCGGGAACGCGCCGATGGCATGCGGGCCCAGGATCAGCCCGACGGTGACGTAGCCGAGTATCCCCGGCAGTCCCATGCGACGCGCGAGCGTCACGACGAAAACCGACGCGGCTAACAGTACGAGGATGACTGGAAGTGGCGAATCATTCATTCCCGTGAGAAGTTAGCACAGACATGATGCTGCACCAGACATTCAGGCGATTCATCCAGTCCGAACAATTCGGGGGCGTCCTGCTGGTGGCGTGCACCATCGTATCGCTGGCCCTCGCCAACTCGCCGTTTGCCGCGGCCTGGTTGCATCTCTGGCACCTGAAAATGGGGCCGATGAGCGTCGAGCACTGGATCAACGACGCGCTGATGGCAATTTTTTTCCTGATGATCGGCCTCGAGCTCGAGCGCGGCGTTTACGTGGGCGCGCTGTCGAAGGTGCGCAATGCGCTGCTGCCGGCTTTCGCGGCCGTCGGCGGCATGGTCGCTCCGGCGCTGATTCACTTCGCGATGAATGGCGGAACCGCGGCCGAATCGGGTTTCGGCATTCCCATGGCCACCGACATCGCCTTTGCGCTCGCAATCCTTGCGCTGCTCGGTTCGCGAGTGCCGGTGGCGCTCAAGTTGTTCATCGTGGCGTTCGCCATCATCGATGACCTCGGGGCCATAGTGCTGATCGCAACGGTCTACACGGCTGATATCTCGCTCACGTGGCTGGGGCTGGCGCTCGGCACCTGGATTGCGCTGATCGCGCTCAACCTGTCACGGCGCTCCATGTCGCTGTGGCCCTATCTCAGCGGTGGCGTGATCCTTTGGTACTGCGTGTACCACGCGGGCATTCACGCCTCGATTGCCGGCGTCATGCTGGCGTTCGCGATTCCGTTTTCGCCACGCAGGCCCACCGCGGAATCGCCTTCGCATCGGCTCGAGCGGCGACTGCACAAGCCGGTCGCGTATCTGATCCTGCCGCTGTTTGCGCTCGCGAATACTGGCGTAACGATCGATGCGCAGTCCGTCGCCGAGCTGAGTCACGCCAACAGCCTCGGCATCGCGCTCGGGTTGCTGATTGGCAAGCCACTCGGCGTGATCTTGATGTGTGCCTTGGCGGTGATGTCCGGAGTCTCCTCGCTGCCGCCCGATGTGCGCTGGAGCCATATGGCGGGCGCGGGACTGCTGGGCGGCATCGGGTTCACGATGTCGATCTTCATCACCAATCTCGCGTTCGCGGATCACGAGGTGATGGTCGCTTCATCGAAGCTCACCGTGTTGATCGCTTCGTCCGTCGCAGGGTTGCTAGGACTTGTGTGGCTCCGACTCGTGCCGCGCCGCTAAATGGGGACATTCCTCATTTTCTTGTAACAATCGGCCGCAGCCTCGTTGTTCGGCGCTCGCGCGATTGTTACAAGAAAATGAGGAATGTCCCCATTTAGCTGTTCAGAAAGACGGTGGTGTCGTACCGCTCGAAGTTCTGCAGCGCGCGCCGGTAGGCGACGTGAATCATCTTCTCGGCGACCTTGTCGGCGCGCGGCGAGAGCAACATGCGCAACACCACGTCGTCGGCGGGCCGGGACTTGTCGTCGCCCAGGTACTGCTCGATGAGCTTGGTGATTCGGTTGCACATTTCGTTGACGAATCGCAGGTGCGAGGCGTCATGCACCGAATCGTTCGACGCGCCGTAGGTGGCACGCGCCTCAGTCGTCAGCTCGCACAGGAAGCTCGCCATCAGGCGAGCCTTGTCTGCAAGCCGGATTTCGCTGTAGTAGTCGACTTCGGACTGCAGGTTCACGGAGCCTCCTCGCGGGCTCAGGCCGCCGGGAAGAAGTCGATGGGCTTGCTCACGGTCAACGGTTCGACGTCCGCGGCCTTGAAGCGGATCTGGCGCACGCGCGCCACGATCTTCTTCTCGAGCTCGGGATCGTTGAGCTCGCTGGACACCACGCGAACGTTGGTGATCTCGCCCGTAGGCGCGATGGTGAATTCGAGCACGAGCTTGCCGGCGAGCTCGGGCTTCTCACGCAGCGCGCGACCGTACAGCGCATACAACGCGCCCTTGTTGCGGTCGAACACGATCTCCACTTCCTCGCGCGCGCGCGAATTCTTGCCGCTGGTGCCTGTGCGCTGCACACGCCCGCCCGCGTTCGGATCGAGACCGGTGCCGTGCTGGACCTGGGTCGATGTATGCGTGCCGATGGCGCCCGCGCCCGAGCCAAACCCGGCTGGCCGGTTGGACGTGTTGATGCCGCCACTGGCGCGACCCGCCTGCGAAGTGATGAGGTTGCGCTCCGAGCGCGCATCCTCAACCGGAGTTTTCAGCTGCGGATCCTGCAGGTCGAGATTCTGGTCGCGCAGTTCCGCGAGCTCGTCCGCGAGCGCCAGCATGCCCTGGTTACGCACGTTGGGCTTCGGCTTCTCGACCGGCTTCTGGTCAGTGGGCTTGGGCTTTTCGGGCTCAGGCTTCTTTTCCGGTTCCGGCGGCGGAGGCGGCGGTGGCGGTTTCGGCTTTTCGACGATGAGCTGCGCAACGCGCTCGCGCACATCCTCGGGCTTCATGCGTTCCGTCTGGCGCTTCGGCAACAGGAAGATCAGGATCGCGAGCAGAGTCGCGATGATCAGCAGAATGCGCAGCAGCCTTTTGAACTTGCGCTCGCTCTCCTCTTCGAGCGACCAGGGCAGCTCGAAGCGGCGGAAAAATGGGGCCAGTCCGCCACTCATGCGCCGGCTCCGACTTCACGCTCACGCTGAATGACCGCGAGCGAGACCTTGCCGTAGTCGGCAGCGGTGGCCGTCGCCATCACTCGCTTGAGAACGGCGAACGGCGTGTCCTTGTCACCCATGATGGTGATTTCGCGCTCGGCCAGATCTTCCTGCGCGGCGAGGCGCGTGCTGGTGTCGTTCTGTTGCTTGAGCTCGGAACGCAGCCCTTCGATGACGAGCTGGGCATCGGTGGATTTCAGATCGGCGACTTTCGCCACCGAGCGGCCATTCACCAGGATGTCGTCCTTCGTGACCATGATCACCACGGTCTCGCGCGGCTTCAGGTCCGCGACGGACTGAGGAATGGTGATGTTCTTGGTGTTAGGCAGGATCTCCACGTCGGAGCTGTGCAACAACAGGAACACCACGAGCATGGTGAGCATGTCGATGAACGGCACCAGCGCCATGTGGCTGCCGTGGTGCGCGCGCTGGCGGTGCTTCTTGATGCGATACGGTGTCATTTCCCACCTCGCGGGGCAGGAGCCGGGGCTGCGGCCGCGGCGCCGACAACGGGCGCATCGCCCACTGAGATGTCCGGAAAGAGCTCGACCTTGGTGAATGCCGGCGCGTCGTCCTTCTCGAACAGACGCACGTTGTCCATGGTCTGCACCAGCACGTCGTACGGAATGTCCTGCTCGAGCAGCACGCTCGCGGCCATGACGGTCTGGTACTTGCTCTTCACGAATTGCAGATAGTCAGATAGGCCCTTGTAGTCGTAGGCACCGTCTTTCTTCGGCAACGTTCGCAGCACGCCTGTGCCGCGATCCGCGATTTCGATGGCGTTCTGCCGCACGATCACTTCGAGCTCAAGACCCTTGTTCAATTCCGGCACCGAGGAGTTGGGCGCCGGAAGATTGAGCTCGAGAATGTTCGTGTTGGAGAACACCGCCGTGAACAGCAGGAAGAACACGAGGATCACCATCATGTCGATCATCGGCACGATGTTGAGGTCGTTACGTCCGCGGTACTTCGCATGATTGCGCATCGCGCGGGCGGCGAGTTTTGACGAGGCCACGTGTCAGCTCCTGTCGTTTTGCCAGGGTTCGATGACTAGCAATCAGGCAGGCCGCGGTGCCGGGGCGCGCGGTGCCAGGGCAGGTCCTGGCGCCGGAGCGGACGGCTCCGAATATCTCTCCGTGATCGAATTCAGGAACTTGACCACCGCGATCTCCAGGCTGTCGATCAGCGAGGTCGTCTTGGCTTCGAGGAACATGTGCGACAGCAGCAGCGTGATCGCGACACCGAGACCCATGGCCGTGTTGTTCATGGCTTCGGAGATCGCGGCTGCGAGCAGCGCGGCCTTCTCGGCCGGGTTCGCCTGCGACACGGTCGCGAACGCGTGGATCAGCGCGACGATCGTGCCCAGGAGGCCGATCAACATGCCGATGTTCGCGAGCGAGCTCAGGTAGTGAGTGCGTTTCTCGAGCCTCGGGACGATTTCGAGCAGCGACTCTTCCATCGCCTGCTGGATGTCGTCACGGCGGCGCGCGGTCGACAGACGCGCGAGGCCGTACTTCAACACCGTGCCGATCTGCGCCTGCGAATTGTTCGCGAGCGTGATGGCCTGCTTGAAGTTGCCGGCACCGAGATGCGGCGCGACGTCGTCCCACAGGGAGCGGTTGCGCGCCGTTTCGACGGTCAGGTACACCCAGCGCTCGACGGCGATGGCGACACCAACCACGAAGATGATGACGAGCGGATACAGGAAGAATCCACCGTCCTGGAAAAATTTGATCAAACCGTTTATTGAACCCACGATCGACTCTCCTCAAGAATTAGCGGCGAAGGGTATCGCTTGCACTGTGCGTTACATAACTGACAAAAACTGTTAATCACTTCTCAGGCTTACTGGCGGGCGCTGCCTCATTAGGTTGCAGCGCTTCGAAGTAGCGGTTCTGTCGGCGAAATACGTCACGGTCGACGGGCTCCAGCACCTCGTCGAGCAGGCTGTTCACCGGCCGCCCTACGAGATCGCCCATTTCCGCACTGCGCCAGGGCACGATGTACAGCACCTTGGGTAATTCGCGGTTGCCGGTGATCTGCGTGGATTCGAGGTCCAGGCGATCCTTGGCGTTGCCTTTGTTAGCCGTCGGCGGCTTCGCGGCAGGTTTGTTAGCGGCGCCGGCCCCTGTGTTCGTGGTCGAGGGTTTCGCAGCCGCGGGCTTCTCGGCGGCCGGCGTCGAGGCGGGCGCGGACGTGTTCACGCCAGGCTCCATCGAATCCTGGGGCGCGGGCGGTGTCGCCGGCGCAGGCTGCTGCGCAATGGCAGCCCCGGCTAACAACAACAGCGCACAGAAAAGTAGTTTGTTCATCAGGCGCCTCCTTCGGGCTTGGGCGCGGGTTCAGGATTGGTCTCGGGCGCGGGCGCGGCCTCCGGAGCGGGTGCGCGCACCTTGTTGCGCGAACGCAGCTCGGCCAGCCAGCCACTGACGGGCTTGTCCTCGCCCGTGAGCTGCTTGTAGGTCTCGAGCTCCGTCTGAGCCGTCAGCGGATCATCGAGGAACAGGTCGAGCAGCACACCCAGATTGCGGTGAGCAGGCGCGTAGGATGGATTCACCTTGATAGCCGTTTCGTAGGCAGTGCGTGCCTCGGTGAACTTCCCCGCCTGGCGCAACGTGAGGCCGTATTCGGTCCAGGTCTGGGCGTCCCAGGCCGCACGCTCGGTGGCCTTCGCCAACGCAGCTTCCGACTCGGGCAGTTGATTGGCATTGCGATGCAGGACGCCGAGGTTCGCGTATGGGCCCGGCAGATCCGGATACGACTGCGTCAGCACCTGCATCTCGAGGATGGCCTGCGTGGGATCGCCGCCGCGCATCAGGGTGAGCGCCCGAGTGAATTCGGCATTCGCGCGCGCCGGCGGCGTTGGAATGTTGAGCGCCGGAGCAGGCACCACCGAGGTGTTCACCGGTTTCGCGGTCGGGTCAGATGGGGTCGCGATCGAAGGTTCCGGAGTCGCTGCGGGCGGCGGCGGCGGCGGAACCAGCGCATCGAACGAAGCGCTCATGATTTCGGTCTTGGCGTATCGGCCCGGCTTGAGCTCGGCGAGCGCGGCGTAACTCTTCTTCACGCCATCGTCATACACACCTTCGCGCGCACGCTTGGTGTTGATCTCGTGCGTGGAGATCGCCTGCTCTTCGAACGGGAATGCCTGCTCTTCGAGCAGCGAGCTGTATTCATCGAGCTGGTCGGCGTCGAGCTTCTTGGGGCGCTCGGACTTCATGATGTCCTGGCCGAGCTTGCGATAGATCTCCGCGATCTCGTACGTGGCCACGGTGGTGACTTCAGCCACTCGGTAGTCGGCGGCGGCCTTGTAACCGCCGAGCGCCGCTTCCATCGCCTTGCGCTTCTTGGCGAGGCTTGTCTTGAGCGGCAGCACCAGCGCGATGCTGCGGAATTCATCGCGCGCTGGTGAGGCCAGCGCGAGCTGCGATTTCGCAGCCAGGTATTGCGTGCGATCGGTGCGGCCCGCGCCCGCGGTTCGATCGGCATTCACGATTTCACGCTGCCAGGCGCGCTGCTTTTCGATGTTGCCGGCGGAGCCTGAAATCTCGGCGAGCTTCCAGCGCGCCTCGATGGAATCCGCGACGGGCGTCGGATAGGTGACGACGAAGCGCTCGAGCATGCCGACGGCCTTGGGCGTGTTACCGGCCTTGGCGTACAAATCCGCGGCCTGGAGATTGGCCTCGCGCTGGATGTCTTTCGATTCGGCGGGGTTCATCGCGATGCGTTCGAACTCCACCGCGGCCTGGCCGGCCTGGCCAGTCTCGCCGAATGCCACCGCGAGCTTGCGGGTGACATCGGCCGAGAATTCACTCTTCGGGTTGTTGGCGCGGAAATGTTCCAGCACCTGGATGGCACGCGGCCATTCCTTGAGGGTGATGAGCTGCGCGCCCGCGTCGTACTCGGCCTGCGCGGCGATCTTCGAGGTGCCCGCAACCTGCGAGATGCGCAGGAAGTCATCGACGGCACCGAGACTGTCGCCGGACTTCTGCTTGGCTTCGCCCTGGCGGTACACGGCCTGGGCGATGCGTTCGGTGAGATCCGCATGCATCTTGTCGTTAGGCGGCAGCAGGTCGCGCGCGGCGATGTAGCCCTTCTCCGCTTCGGCGAACTGCAGCAGGTCGAAATTCGCCTGGCCGATGATGGTGTAGGCGATGCGGCGCTTCGGCTGGTCGGCCGGGGGCTGGTGCGCGAGCACCAGGTTTGCGACTTCGATCGAGCGCTGCAGGTCCTGCGCCGCAAAGATGTCTTCGGCGGCGCGCGTCAACACACCCGCGCTGTCGGGATGTTCAGGAAAGCTGGTGCCGAACTTCACGCCCGCATCCACCGCGAGCTTGTGCGCCTCTATCTTCTCTGCGGGCGGCAAGGTTGCTTCGTACTTGGCGAAGGATCCGAGCGCGGCATAGGCCGCCTCGGCCGACCGCGGATTGCGCGGATAGTTGTATGCGGTCTTGGTGAATTCGGTCGCGGCGCCCTGGTAGTCCTCGCTCGAGTAGAGTGTTTCGGACAGCAGGTAGTTGGTGCCGAAAGATTCCGGATCGTCCGGGAAGGACTCGAGATAGGTGCGATACCAGCGCGCGGCCTCGCGGTACTGGTCCACCTTCTTGGTCTTCTGCGCCTCGGCATGGAAGTAGGTGGCGACGTCCTTGAGGTTGGTCTTGAGCTCTTTGGCGATGTTCGGGTAGTCGGCCTTGTTGCGCCCTTCCCAGAACGGCGTGCCGTAGTTGTACAGCGCCACGTATTCGCGCTTGCCTTCGAGCACCAGCGCGGTGAAGCCACCCTTGCGATAGGCGTCGATGGCCTGCATCGACAGGCCGGGCGAATACTCGCTGTTCGGTTCTCGCGTGGCGAAAGCGCGGTACACGGCGGCCGCGTCCTGGAAGCGTTCTTTCTCGACGTACAAATCGCCCAAACGCGAGTAGAGAACCGGCGCGTATTGCGGGTTGTTGTGCGCGATGAGGAATTGGTCGATCGCGTCCACCGAATCGTCGTTGTACGAGAACGTGACCGACATGACGCGCAGCGTGTCGTCGGCGAGCTCGCGGCTGGCGCGCGGCAGCTTCTCGAGCGGAATCAGCGCATGCGTGTCCTTGGCGAGCATGGTGCGATCGAGGACACCCGCGAATGACGGCAGGCTCTCGTCGTTCAGGCCCTGCTTGAACAGCGACCAGCCGTGTTTGTACAGGCTCTGCGAGAGGAATGCGGCCTTGTCCCCCTTGGTCACCACATATTGATAGGCGTCCTGCGCCTTCCGATATTCCCGCGCGGAGAACAGCAGCTCGCCGCGGCGGAACTGCACCTCGTCCATCTGCGGCGACCTTGGATAACGGCGCAGCACTTCATCGAGCGTATTCAGCGCTTTTTCTGGCTGGCCCGTGGTTTCGTAGGCGCGCGCGAGCTGGTAAAGCACCTGGTCGTTGCGCGGATAGTCGGGATAGCTCTTGAGCAGGCTGGTGTACAGCTTGATGGCTTCCGCGCCTTGCAGGTCGATGCTGGAGGCTTCGCCTGCCATGCGCTCACCCTCGCCCGCCTCCATGTTGAGGTCGCCGAGGCGACGCAGCGCTTCGGCGCGCAACTGCGGATCGGTCTTCTGCAATTCAAGGAAGCGCCGGTAATTGTCCATGGCGCGCGCGCTGCTCGCTTCGACTTTCTGATCGGGCTGAACCACGACCGGACGCGAGGTCAGCTCGCCAATGGTCTTTTCCTTTTTCTTGGCCGGCGGCGTCGCGGCCGACGCAAACCCGGCGCACATCGCGACCAGGAACACGGAATATTTCGCTGGCCGCTTCATTTCGGCGCCTCGGGAGGCGGCGTTGGGGTCGCGGGCGGCGTTTCAGTCGGCGGTGTTTCTGGAACCAGCTCCAGGTCGCCCTGGGATTCGGCGGCGCCTTCCGCCGGCGCGGTCGCTGCGCCGCCGCCTAACGCCGCGCGATCGTAGATGGCGGCAAGCGCGAAACGCGCCTGGATCTGGTAGGTACTGATGCGTTCCTTCTGCTGTTCGAGCTCGTTGCGCGCCAGTGATTCCAGCAGGTAGTTCTGCTGTTTAGCGACACCGGCGAGCCGCACCTGCGCCGCATCGAGCCGCTGACGCAAGGCTTCGACGCGCTCTGCGAACACTCCTGTGTTGTTAGGCATGGAACCGCGCGCCTTTTGCACGCGGACCCAGCGCGCCTGCGCTTCGCGCAGCGCCTGATCCAGATCCTTGAGCGTGCGACGCTCGTTCCACACGCGCGCCTTGAAGGATTCGGCGAGCCGCCAGTACAACACGCCCTTGGCGAGGCGCGTCTTCTCGCGGATCACATTGGTTTCATCGTCGTTGGGCGCGGTGAGCAGCGCGGATTCGAGACGCAGGATTCGCGCCCACTGTTCACGCTCTTCGGCGGTACCGAGCGCCGCCGCGTCCTGCGTCGCCTCGACCTGGTCGAGCCGGCCGCCCGCCAGCGCGCGTTCCGCGCCGTATTGGTCGAGACGCCCCGAGCTCAGCACCGCGTCGGCCTGCGGCACGCGTTCGGCGTAAGCGCGCTCGCGGGTGTCGAGCATGTCGTCGAAGGCGACGATGCTGTCCTGCCACTTGGCGAGCGTGCTGCCCATGAACGCGAGATCACGATAGTTCTTCAGGCCTTCCTGGAAATCGTGACCGGCGAGCAGGTGATAGAGGTAACGGGACTGGGCCGCGTCCGGTACATCCTTGAGCTGCCAGAACCAGCCGTAGTGGTCGTTGGCATCGGGCTTGAGCAACTTGTCGAGCATCTTGCCGTCGTTGATTTCGGCGATCGACACATCGAGGTTAACGGTCTCGCTGTCGAAGGATTTGATGGCGAGCTCGTAATTCTCGGCGGCTTGCGCATTGGCATTGAGCTTCGCGAACGCGTAGGGAATCGCCAGATAGGCTTCCTGGACCGCGGAGTCGAGCAGATTGCGATCGCGCAATTCCATCCAGGGCGTCAACGCCGCCTGGAACTGGCCTTCGGCGGCGTCCGCCCATCCCACACCTAACAAGGCTTTGTTCGAGAACGGACCGTCGAGCCGCACGCGCTGGAGCACTGGCCTCGCGAGCGCCGGCTGGTTGTTCTGCAGATAGGCGTAGCCGAGCGCGAGGTTCGCGCGATCGCGCAGGCTGCGCAGCTCACGGCGACCAGACTCCATGGTGCCGACGGCGGTGAGGAATGGGTCCGCCTCGGTGACGAGACCCTTGCGCACCAGCGCCACACCCAGGTTGTACTGCGCATAGGCGAGCCAGTCGCTCTGGTTCTTGCGGCCTTTCCAGGTGTTCAACAGCGCGATGGCTTCGTCGAAACGCTGCTGGCGCATGAGGATGTTGCTGAGCAGGTGCATCCGCTCGGCTTCGAGGTCCGGCGTGAGCCTGCCCTGCACTTCCTTGATGGCGCGTTCGGCGCGATCCAGGTAACCGCGCGCGTACCAGATCTTGCCGAGATAGAACCAGGCGCGATTGCGAACGCCCTCGGGCACCGATTGGGTCAGCAGGGTTTCGAAACGTTCACCGGCCTCGTTGTGCAGTCCGAGCGATAGATAGAGGCCGCCGAGCAGCAGGTCGGTCTCCGCATCGTGATGCGGCATGCGGCCCCACTCGCGGTACGCCTGCAGGCGCGTGATCGCCTCGAAATCCTGCGCCTGGTAGTAATAGAAGAGTGCATCGCCGAAGTGCAGGTCGCGCACCACGGTGGGCGACAGCTTGTCCACTTCCTTCTTGGCAGCCATCGCTTTTGGAACAAAGGCCGGCGCAAGCGCCCCGATGGCGCCGCACACGACTGCGATCTGTATGAGCCGCTTCAAGGTCTCACTCCAGCCCTATTCCCAATCCTTGATCGCAAACTCGGGCTGCGCCTTGCGCTGGCGGTCGGTGATCTTGAGCTCGAGGTACTTGGCGCCGACGCCCTTCTCGAACTTGATGTTGGCGCCGCGCTTGTAGTCGCGGTCGTTCGGGCCCTTGCCGGCGAAAAACGCGACCAGCTGGTGCTCGCCCACTTTCAGATTGCCGAGATAGACGCGATGCACTCCGCCCTTGAGCAGAGCCTCGGCTTCGCGTGGCGTGTACATGTAGTTCGCGACTTCCTTGTTGTCGATCTTGAGCGTGAGCGAATCGAGCGCGAAGAACTCACCAATGTCCATGGACACGAACACCGCGACCTGGGTGTTGGCCGGGAACAGCAGCTCTTCTTCGAGCACGAACAGTTCCTTGTTGAGATCGACGACATCCTTCTTGAGTTCCTGAACCGTTTCGTCGAGCGCGCGCGTATCGGCCGGCGGCTCACCGGTGACCGAAATTTCCGGGCTGTCGGCAGGCTGGGCGGTAGCGGCATCGGCGGGCGCCGACGCGTCCGCAGGCGCGGCATCCGTGGCGGGAGCGGCAACCGGTTCCTGCGCCGGGGCTGCGGCGGGTTGTGCCTCCTTGGGATCCTGCGCAAATGCCGGCAGCGCGAGCACGGCCATTGCAATGACAATGGCCATCCAGGCGTTGCGGAATGAATTGGTGGTTAGCGGCATAGAGGTTACTCGTCGGATTATTCGTCTAGAAGTTTGCGCAGCTCGCGCACGTAGCGGGCTTCGTCACTGGATTTGAACTCGCGATGCGCAGCGCGCAGCACGCCTTCGCGGTCCACGACCACGATCATCGGCAGGCGATCGACCCGGAAGTCGTGGCCGGTGCTCTTGGCGGTGGCCAACAGCAACTGGAATTGCACTTCCTGCGCACGCGCGAACTTTTCGGCGCGCGGCGCATTGTCGTCGAGATTGACGCCGATCACTGTCAGGCCGGCGCTGCCATAGGTCTTCGCGATGCGGTCGAGCGCTTCGAGCTGGGCCCGGCAGGTGCTGCACGCCCCACTCCAGAAGCTAACTACCACGATTTCACCGCGGTGCTCGGAGAGGCGCACGTTCTCGCCTTTGAGGTCACGCGCCACCAGGGCGGGCGCCGGCTGTCCGAGCAGTTCGTACTTCTCGACCGCGGTGGCGGAGGCGCCACCCAAAGCCAGCACGCAGCCGAGCGCAAGCGCAGCAAAACGCGCCTGCAGAAAAGCGACTGTCCTCACTAACAAACAAGCGGTCACGGTTGGCTCAACGTAAGGGAACACCGGGCAAGCGATACCGGATTCGAAGCAATCTGACGCGCGAAACCATCCCATAGCCCACTTAACAATGTCAACGAAGTGGGCCGCCCTTTGAGAACACCATCGCTGCGAAGTTTTCGACTCACACACCGCCTCAAAAAAGGCAAGGGAGCGTCGGCAACACGCGACAGCGGTGCCTACGCTCCCTTGAGCTCGTTTCCTTACGCGCGACGAACGTCAGACTGGACTGGTTACCGTTCCGCTGCACACTGGCGCGAGGATGGTGAGGGCATCGCGTGCCGCCGAACCACCGAGGCCATGCCGCGGGAAGAACGCCGGCTGATCGAAGTTGCCCTCTTCCCCATGCAGAGCCATGTAGTTGAGGATGACGGTCTCGACCAGCAGGTTGACGGCATTGCCCGCGGGGCTTGAGCTGGTGATCACGGCACCACCCGCGCTCATGGAGCCTATCTGCCTGCGCGCGTCATTGCGGAACGCCACGCGGCCACCTGGACGATGCACCAGCACCAGCGCCGCAGCGGTGGACTGGTTGTCGCTGGCCCAATCGAGTTTGCCGCGGCCCTGGACGGTGTTGTTGACCATACCGTTCGCCGACAGCGAGCCGTCGCTGAAAATGTAAACCATCAGGGGCTTGTTCATGCGGCGGGCGTACTCGAGGCAGGCGCCGATGCAGCGGCCCGCGCGGAAGTTGCGCGTTTCACCGGTGTTGCGACCCTGCCCGTGATAGTCGTAGCCACCCATCGTGACCGTGCCCGCGCCAGCGTAGCCGTTGATCACCATCTTCATGACTGCGGCCGTCTTGCGGAACTCGTTGTCCGCGTCGTACTCCGCCTGCGTGAAGATGCCCGCGGGGCCGACGATATCGGCGTCGAGATCCGGATTGAGCGCCGACGGCGTACGGAACCGGTCCGCGAGATACGTGGACTTCACGTAGCCACACTTCACCAGTTCGCGCAGCGCTGCATCATCTGCCGCGCTCGCGAGCTTGGTGTTGGCGAGATTGGTCTTGACGTGCCCCAGGCGCGTCATCGACTCGAGCACCGCGATCGCATCGTCGGAATTCGAGAACAGCGAGCTCAGCTCACCCGTGTCGACGAGACCAGTCACATCGCTCGCACGATCGACCTTGGTCGGACGCGCGGCGGGATTCATCATCGCGACCGGCGCCATCGAGTTACCACCGGAATCGGTGTTCTGCGATCCGATGAGCGTCAGCAGCTGGCCGTCCGCTCCGACGCGGTTGATACCGTACATCGGGTTGTGCGGATTGTTGCCCGTGTCGTTCTCGGAACGGGCCGCGATGCCGAAGCCATTGACGTTCGCGCGCGTCGCAACCTGCGTCGAGGCCTGCATGCCGCGCAGGATCGCTCCGTCGGAATGCCAGGCGGCTCCGAACTCGGTATTGACAAAGTTGTTAGACGGGCTGGCCGCGTTGGCGGATCCCGGGGTCATGTTGCCCGGCAGTCCAAGCGTGGCGTAGCCCGCGGTCGAGAGGAAGTTGAGCGGGTTGCCGCTCACGCCGATCAGCATCTCGGAACCCTGCAGGTTCGCGCCGCCGGCAAGATCGAAGCAAATGAACGGCACCTTGCCCGCGCCTGGAGAGATATTGCAGGTAGACAGTGCGTAGGTCTCGAGCGGCGGGCTCATCGCGCCGCGCGCCTGGCGACCCATGAGAGCGCTGAGCAGCGCACCGCCGGCAACGACGGCCGGACCTGTGCGGAAGCCCTGAGCAATGAAATCCCGGCGCGACACCGGCCCTTTGTGGCTTTCGTGCTTGATGGGTTCGTCGAGACCCAGGGTGCGCGGGCTCTTCTTGAGGATATACATGCTCTACTCCCTACTGAATGAGCGTCGCGCCACTGCCGAGCACAGCGCCGCAAGCCGATTTCATGACCGTTCGACCGCCCGTCGGGCTCGTACCCGTGGGGCCGGAAACCAGGCGATTGATCAGGCCGGGTGTCACGTACCCCGTGCCCGGATCTGTCACGCCGTTCTGCAACTCATCGCGGACTGCCGCGCCACTCACCTGGTACTGCCACACCCCACTGCCGATCGCCTTGGCGATGAGCGAGTTGATGAGCAGATCGCGATTCGCCGTGTTCGGGCTGCCGGCCGAGCCGAACACCGCAGTGCCCGAGCCCGATCCGTCGAGTCCGCCGAAGAACGCGCCGCGCAAGGTGTTGTCGTCCACCAGCACGTTGCAGTACTGCATCGCGAGCTGGGCGAGCGCGGTCTGCTGAGCCGGACCGAAGGCGCCGAACTTCTCGATGGCAGGCAGCGCCTGCTTGACCAGCGTGTACGTGGCGCGCACTCGCGTGTTGGTCTGCGGAACACCCGTGATCAGTGACAGCGTGGTGTCGATCTCATCGAAGGTGCGCAGGCCGACATCGGATTCCGGCGGCAGATCCGTCGCGGCGGGCAACGAGGGCGTGGGGACCGGCGGACGATCGTAGGTAAGAGCGCCGATGCGATCGAATGTCAGGAAGAACAGGTCATCGAGCACGCCGCGTTCGAGCGCCATGACCGTACCCACGCTCGACATCTGCAGGCCGGCGGTGGTGTAGCCCGCGCCGATAGTCTGCTTCAGCGGGGCATAGGCCTGGCCGGCGTGTTCCTCGAGGCCGTTCACGCCGACGCGGATACCTTCGATCGGCACGTTCGGGATCGAAGTCACCGTCGGGTCTAGGCTGATGAAGGTCGGCTTGCTGAATTGCAGGCCGTAGCTATCGAGCTGGCTGGCCTCGAGCATGACGTACGCCTGCGGTACGTTCGGCACGAGGTGGCTGACGTTGAACAGCATGAAGTACTTCTCGCCGACGCCGGCATCGAAGTTCTGCTGGATCTGCGTCGGGGTCAGTGCGCGATTGTGGATCGCGACCATGCGCAGCACGCCTTCCCACTGGCGATTGGTAGACGTTTCGTTGCCAAGCACCAGGGCGAACGTATCGTCCCAGTCGGCGAGACTGCCGCCGCCCTGGGGGTCGGCGTCGCCGGTGTACACGCCGTTCACGTAGAAGCGGCGACCTTCAACCGGGCTGTAGGTCATGACCACGTGTTGCAGTGCTGCCTGTGCGTCCATGTCGGCCGCGCGGGTCAGCAAGACGGGATTGCCGTTGGCACCCGTCTTGTCGCTGCGCGTGTAGCCCTCGTACTGGTACATGCGCTGCGCGAGCGTGACGTTGCGCGCCATGGCGCCCGCCGAGTAGCTCACGATGAAGGCGTCTTCCTGCGCGACGTTGGCATTGTTAGCCCACGCCTCGATGGTGAATTCGCCGGTCGACTTGATGAGGTCGGAGAGTTTCTTGGAGCCGGCCGCAGTACCCTGCGCCTTGCCGCCCATCTTGACGTTGAGACCCCAGCCGCCGACCCAGGTGATGTCACCCGACATCGTCAGGTTCAGCGCCGGTTCGAGACCGCTCGTGTCATAGGCAATGTTGCCCATGCCGGTCTTGAACTCGTACTTGGCGATCGTGGCCGCTTCGTAGCGATTGCCGCCGGCCGCAACCGTGCCGTCATACAGGGTCAGACCCTTGGAGATGAGCAGCTCCGGATTGACGACGGTGACGTCGATGCCGTTGGCCAATTCAGTGATGGCGGCCTGCATCGTGTCCGCGTTGGCGCCGCAACCCGCGTTGCCCCAGCAATTGTGGAACTCGTCGCGCAGGCGCAGGACCAGGCGTGAAGCCGCAGGATTGTCGAGGTTGATCTTGGACTTGATGGCGGCGTAGGCGGTATCGATGGCCTGCTGCGTTGGCATGGTCGGCGCGGCGGCGCCTTCGGCAAAGAACGGCTGCTGCTGCGCGGCCGAGTTCGACGAATGGCAGCGCGTGCAATTTGCCGTCGCGGCAGTGCGTACCAGTGCGTATAGAGAAGAGCTCGCGAAGAGCGCCGGGCTCTCGGGGAAGCTCTTGCTGCCGCCTACTTCGCGGATGGCCGGAGCCTGCAACTGGATCGTCGTGCCGCCCGTGGCGCTGGCGCCCGCCCAGTTTCGGATCCACACCGTCATGGTGTCACCGCAAGCCGCAGCGGATTGCAGCCAGCAGTTGTGACCGCCGGCCACCTTGGTGACCATGCGCGACTGATCGGGCATCGTGAGATTCACGACCGTGTTGGCCGCCTGGTAAGCGAGGTTCACGTCGTCGTTGCGCGCGAACTGCGGTGTCTGGCCACCGGCGTTGTGGCAACCGCCGCAACGGTTGTTAGCCTTGATGTTCTCCCACAGGTTGATGCGGAAGGCCTGCACGTCGGCATTTGCCGAAGCGGGTCCGGTGTAGGTGGAGACAGGAGGTGCGCTCGTGACGGGATTGACCACCGTCGGCGCGCCGCCGCTCGAACAACCAGCGAGGATGGCGACCGCAGCAGCGGCCGTGATCCAGCGGAGATTCTTTGACTGCATAAAGTTCATGTGTGCTCCCTCAATCGCCCATGCAGTGCACGGCGGCTTCGGCGAAGACCTGTTTCAGCCGGTAACCGTTAGCTTTGAAGCGGCTCGTCATGTTCTGGACTTCGTTTCGATCGGCAGCGTTGCCGGGCGCACGGAAGCAGACCACCTTGAACACCTTCTCGACCTGGCATTGAGCAAATGCGTCGCTGTTGGCGAGCTCTTCGCCCATCGTCTTGGCGCCGTTGCCCCGACCGGGCAGCGACCCCGACCAGCCGAGCAGTGAGTTCTGGCCCTCGCGCCAGCGGTTTTCCCAGGCGTCATCAGGAGTGATGAAACCCGGCGCAAAGTTCGTGTTGTTGTTGAAGTACTTCGACTGGACGACGCCCGGCGTGTAGACCAGGCGCATCGAACCCGGCGCGTCGACCGTGCCGTTGTCGTAGTCGTAATAAGCGAAGGCCTGCGCGAACGGATCCATGCCGCTGTGGCAGCCGATGCAGTTGTTGAGGAACAGGCGGCTGTCGCCACCCGGGCTGCGGCTCACGTCCTGGCGGATGCGATCCGGCGGCAGCGAGGTGTCGTGCACCTGCTCCATGTCGCGGCACATGTGATTCATCATCGTGAAGCGGAACATCGCGCGGTTGGTGCCGTCGACGAAGAACGCTTCCGACGAGGCGCGCGAGGTCAGCAGTCCCGCGGTGGCCGTGGCGGGAATGCCGAGGACACCCGACTGCGTCGTGGGTTGAAGAGCAGCGAACAGGTTCACCGAGTTGTTCTCGGCGTTCTCGTAGTGCGCGTTGCTCGTGGCCGAAGCCGCCGGCGTCACGCCACTCACGGTATACGTCAGGTCGGCAGAAAGTGCCGTGTTGAACGGGACATCGTCTCGCACCATTCCGATGAAGGTGGCGACGTAGTCATTGAGCGGCACGAACACCGACTGGTCGCGGTTGGTCCACGGCACCGCCATGTTCTTGAGGGTGACGTTATAAAAGGATGGCGATTGCGTCGCGAGGAGTGCGGCACCAAGCGCGTTGCCACTCGTGACCAATGCTTCCATGGTGTTGAGTGTCGCCTCGCTCGGCGGTACGCCGGCGATGCGATCGTGGATGCGCTTGGCCTGGTCGCGATCATTCGCGGACGCTGCAATTGCAACGCTTGCGAGTACACACGCAAGGCCGGCCGACTTCAGTTTTGAAACCTTTTGGGTATTCATTTGCCTCATCCACATCCCTTTTGACGATCGAAGTATTACCCTGCCTATCAACACAACTGTTTGTCTCCGCTGGTCTACGTCTCTAAGCGGCGACAGCACCATTTAATGCGTACTCGAAGTAGGCTTGAGCCCAAGGACTGCGAACCGCGTCACGGCGCAAGGCGCCCCTGGTCTCTAACTACGTAGCTGAATAGAAAACCGCGTTGCGGAGCTGTCTGCTGTGACGTTGTCGGCAGATCGGCGCGGCCCCAACCGGGATGATTGGATTACGTCACATGCCTGTGCGGTAATGCGCTCGCTGTGGCGGTGGAGGACGTAAGTGAATCGATCTAACGAAAACGCGAACCGCATCACGTTGGGGCACATGGCCCGGGCGCTGGTGTTGGGTGTTGCCGGCGTCCTCGCGGCCTGTACTCAGGGCCCCGGCGGCGGCGGCATCGGCCTGGCAAGCGGCCAGGACCCCGATCCGGCTACCGTCGATTTCCCGATCTTCTACATCCGCCACCAGATTCCCGAGGACCAGGACGAGGTCACCCGCGTCCGTCCATTCGTCGAAGACGACGACTACTCCGCCACGCTCTGGAAGCGCGACCGCGCTTCGCCGGGCGCCCCCGAGACTGAGATCACGGCGCGTCTGCGCACCGAAGCCTTCAACGGCGCGGCCGAAGACCGCTACGACATCAAGGACCTGAGCGTAGCGCCCGATGGCCTGCACGTGGCGTTCGCCATGCGCGGCCCCCTCGACGACGCCGACGATGAGGACGAACCGCCGACCTGGAACATCTGGGAATACAACATCGCGACCGACACGCTGCATCGCGTGATCACCTCGGACATCATCGAAGAGGAAGGCCAGGACGTCGCTCCTTCCTATCTACCCGATGGCCGCATCCTGTTCTCCTCGACGCGCCAGCGCCAGGCCAAGGCCATCCTGCTCGACGAGGGCAAGGCGCAATACGAGGCTGCTACCGAGGCGCGCAACGAGTCCGCGTTCGTGCTTCACGTGATGAACGCCGACGGCACCGACATCCACCAGATCACCTTCAATCCGAGCAGTGACCTGTATGGCCAGGTGCTGCAGAACGGCCGCATCCTGTTCACGCGCTGGGATCGCGCGCCGGGCAACGATGGGATGAATCTCTACAGCTCGAACCCCGACGGCACCGACACTCAGCTTCAATACGGCAAGCTGTCGCACATGACGGGCACGATGGTCGCTGGCGTCAACACGCCGATCGAGTTCATGCGCGCGCGCGAAATGAGCGATGGAAGGATCATGGTGCTCACGCGTCAGCGCACCGACGTGGATTTCGGTGGCAACCTCACCATCATCGACACCAACAACTTCGTCGAGAACGACCAGCCGCTGCTCGCCAGCGCCGGCGTGATGGGCCCTGCGCAGACGGCGGCGACGCTGAATGACGTGCGCACGATTCCGGGCCCCTCGCCCGGCGGCCGCTTCAACTCCGGCTTCCCGTTGTGGGACGGCACGGGCCGCATCCTCGTGAGCTGGACGCAGTGCCGCCTGTTCGACACCGTCGATCCGACGCGCATCGTGCCCTGCACCGACGCGCGCATGGCTGACCCGAACGTGCAGACCGCGCCGCCGCTCTACAGCATCTGGATGTTCACGCCTTCGCAGAACACCATCCTGCCGATCATGCAGCCGGTCGAAGGTGTGATGGTGACCGAAGCCATCGCCGCGCAACCGCGTACGCCGCTGCCGGCCGTCATCCTCGACAAGAAACCACCGCTCGATGTCGACGCCGACCTGGTCGCCGAGGGCGCCGGACTGCTGTCGATCCGCAGTGTCTACGACATCATGGGCGTCGATCAGGCGCGCCTGAACAGTGGCACCGCCACCAGCATCGCCAACGTTTCGAATCCCTCGCTCACGCAATACGCCAATCGCCAGGCGCGCTTCATTCGCATCGAGAAGCCCGTGTCGATTCCGGACGATGATGACATTGCCGATCCTGACAACTCCGCGTTCGGACCCACGGGCGTGATGCGCGAGATCGTCGGCTACGCGCCGGTCGAGCCTGATGGCTCGGTGCGCATGAAAGTGCCGGCTAACATCGCGTTCCAGATCTCCATCCTGGACATCAATGGCCGGCGCGTGAGCCCGGTGCATCGATCCTGGCTGCATGTGCGTCCGGGCGAAGTCCTCGAATGTAATGGCTGTCACGTGCGCACCGGGACGACGCCGATGGTCCATGGACGCAAGGGCCTGTTCAATTCCGTGTATGCCGGCGCGACTGCAACCGGCGGTGCATTCCCGGGAACCGTGAACACGATTTCACCCGAGGCTGGCGACACGATGGCGCGTGCACGCTCGCGCAACGGCTCGTCATGCATCGAGCCCATCACGTTGGTCGAGCGCTGCGGACCGCAGGCGATTACGCCGAGCGCAAACGTGGTGTACGACGAAATCTGGAAACCGGCCGCATTGCCGACCGACTCGTTTGCGTACAACTATCAGCAGCTGACGCCACCGTTTCCGACCAACCCGAGTTGCTTCCCGGTCTGGTCGCCGACCTGCCGCATCACCATTCACTACGTCACCATCGGCGCTCGCCTGGGTCACATCCATCAGTTGTGGTCGTTGCCGCGGCCCACGGCCGGAATCACTGATCCCGTTACAGGCGCGGTCACCTATCCGCAAACCTGCAGCAACTGTCACAACCGCATCAACCCGGCCGACATGACCGTGCAATTGCCCGCTGCATCACTCGAACTCGATGATGAGGTTTCGAACGAGGATGCGCTGCAGTTGAGAGCCTATCGGCAGATGCTGTTTGCGCGGCCTCAGTTGGCGCTTGTGAACGGCGCCGTGGTCCCAGTGGAGATTCCGAATCCTCCGGATCCCGACGGCACTCCCGTTCCGCCGACCATCCCGACGTTCTCCGCACCGATGGCCGTCGGCAACGCTCGCGGCTCGCGATTCTTCAGTGTGATGAACAATCCAACGCATGCAGGTATGCTCTCGACCGCTGAATTGCGCTTGCTTTCGGAGTGGCTGGATATTGGAGCCCAGTATTACAACGACCCGTTCCCGCCGACTCCGCAGAACTAGTGTCGCCCTTGCGTTCTTCGCGTGTTTTCTCTCGGTCACGTCGTTAGCGAAACAGACCGAGGAAGAAAAGGCCGCCAAGGCAGCCGCGGCGCAGGAAAAGCTGCTGCAGGTTTTCGTCACCGAGCCCTATCTCGAGTTGTCGACGGGTCCCGGTCGCGGTTACCCCGTATTTCACGTGGTCGAGCGCGAGCAATCCGTGGACGTGCTTCATCGTCGCACCGACTGGTTCAAGGTGCGCACCGAGGGCGGCGTCGAAGGCTGGGTGCGTGCGCAAGACATGCGCCGCACCAAGCTCGCCGACGGCTCACCCTTCGTCTTCAATCTCGGAGACCGCGCGGGCTACACCACGCACGACTGGGAACTCGGCATCGGCGGTGGCGACTATGGCGGCGCGAATCTCATCGGGCTCTCTGCGGCGCGCTCGCTCACCGACAACATGAAGGTCGACTTCTCGTTGTCTCAGTTTCTGGGCAATGCATCGAACGGCTGGAAGGCCGAGATCGGCCTGCAACACGTTCTGTTTCCCGAATGGCGCTTTTCGCCGTTCCTGACCTTGGGCACCGGCTATGTGGAGACCAGTCCACGCGCCACGATCGTGCTGCCTCTCGATCGCGAAGATCAGACGGCATACGCTGGCGTCGGCGCCCGCTTTTATCTCACCAGGCGCTTTTTCCTTCGCGCCGACTATCGCTGGCACACGATCTTCACGAGCCGCGATGACAATGAGGAGTTGGAAGAATGGAAAGTTCAAATCGCCTGCTTCTTCTGACCGCCGCGGCTTGCGCGACGGTCATGCTTAGCGGCTGTGCGTCGATGCGCTGGCCGTGGAACAAGGAAAAGGTCGAAGCGCCGCAGACCGAGGAAGAAGCAGCCGCGGAGGAAGCAGCCGAGGACGCCGATGCCACGCCACCGCGTGTCATCGATCCGAACGTGGCCCGTCGCAAGATAAAGACACCCAAGATCGACAACGAGAACTGGGAGCTCGGCGTGGGCTTCGGTTTCATGTCCATCGAGGACTTCGGCACCAATTCCACCTACGCCGCGCAGCTCAACTATCATGTGACAGAAGACTTCTTTTTTCGCGCTGACCTGGGGCAATCCACGGCCGGCCGGACGAGCTTCGAGACCCTCGGCGGCAACATCGAGCTACTGACCGGAGATGAGAGACGCTTCACGTATTACAGCGTCGCGCTGGGCTACAACTTCCTCCCTGGCGAGGTCTTTTTCGGTCGCAAGCTCGCCATGAACAGTGGTTTTTACCTGTTGGGTGGCATCGGAAATGTGAAGTTCGCCGGAGACGATCATCTGGCGATCAATTTCGGCGCGGGGTACCGCGTCCTGCCGACCGACTGGCTGGCCATACATCTCGGAGTGCAGGACCGCGTGTTCGACTCCGACTTGTTAGGCGAGACCAAGGTCACCAACAACATCGAGACCCTGCTCAGCGCGACCGTCTTTTTCTGACGGAGTGAGCAATGAATTCGGCAAGCACAGTGAAAGCCAAGGGATTGGGACGAATCGCCAAAGGTTTCGCGCTGGCAATGGTGTTCGCGTTGCCCGTATTCGCCACCTCGTCGTCGGGCCCCGCCCCTGCGTTCCAGTTGACGGGCCGCGGCGGCAAGGCCATCGACCTCTCCCAGTTCAAGGGCCAGGTCGTCATGATCAATTTCTGGGCCACCTGGTGCGGGCCGTGCCGCCAGGAAATGCCGCTGCTCGAAGACATCTACAAGAAGTACAAGCCCATGGGCTTTACACTGGTCGGCGTGAACGTCGAGCCGGACGCCAAGGGCGCCGAAGCCTGGCTTTCAAAGCAGAAGCCGGTGAGTTTCCCGATCGCATTCGACACTGACAGCAAGGTCAGCAAGATGTACAAGGTGGCAGGCATGCCGAGCACCGTGTTCGTCGACCGGAAGGGAAACATCCGGGTCATGCACAAGGGCTACAAGCCCGGCGATGAGAACTTATATCTCACGCAGATCCGTTCCATGCTGAAGGAATAGGCCAGAGAATGAGGAGAGGATCCATGCGCATCCGCGGTTTGTTCGTTCTTGGCGCCTTCGCCGTGATGTCGGCAGGTTGCAGTTCGATCGAGCCGTGGGTGAAGCCATACGATCGCGAAAATCTCGCCGATCCCATCATGGCGTTCTCGCGTGCCCCGATCTCGCAGGACTTCCTCGATCACGTGTTCGAATCGCGCGAAGGTTCGCGCGGCGCCTCCGGCGGCGGTGGCGGCGGCTGCGGTTGTAACTAACAAGGCAGCCGGCTGATGACAACACTCCACACGCGCCTCGTTCGATACGTCATAACCTGCCTCGCCCTCGTGGCGATGCAGGCGCACGCGGGCGTGCTGCCCGAAGATCGCGCCGACGCGCTGTACTTCCGTTACGACGGCGGCGGCGTGGTCATCAACGGCCCGTCGGTGCTGCTGCGCAAGAGCATCGGCGAGCACGTGTCGGTGTCCGCCAATCACTACGTCGACATGGTGTCCTCTGCGTCCATCGACGTGGAGACTTCGGCGAGCCCGTATGAAGACGAGCGCACGCAGTCGAGCCTCTCGGTGGACTTCCTGAACGGCAAGTCGATGTACACGCTCGGCTACGTGAACAGCGACGAGAGCGACTACCAGGCCAAGACGATGTTCGCGGCCATCAGCCACGACATGTTCGGCGATCTCACTACCATCGGCTTCGGCTACAAGAAAGGCGAAAACGAAGTCTTCAAAAACCTCAAGGACGCGAGCGGAGTGATCGCGAACGATCCCAACTTCGCCGAGACGATGGATTCGCAAAGCTTCAACGTCTCCTTGTCGCAGATCATCACCAAGAACCTGATCCTTGCCGGCCAGTACGAAGTCATCACCGACGAAGGTTTCCTGCGCAGCCCCTATCGTTCGATCCGCTACTTCACCGATCCGCTGAACCAGGCGCTGGCCCCCGAGCAATATCCGAACACGCGCTCGAGCAACGCGGTTTCGGTCCGCGCGAAGTACTTCCTGCCGTACCGCGCCGCCATCGACACGATGTACCGGTTCTACACCGACACCTGGGGCGTTCTCGGCCACACCGCCGAGCTCGGCTACGTGCATCCGACGAACAACGAAAAGTGGATTTTCGAAGCACGCGTGCGTTACTACACGCAGGAAGCCGCCGACTTCTACCAGGACATCTTTCCGCGCGCCGACTACGCCAACTTCATGGCGCGCGACAAAGAGCTCGCGACCTACAGCGCCATCACCGCCGGCCTCGGCGCCACCTATGAATTCAAGATCCAGCGATTCCCCTGGCTCACCAAGGGCCAGCTCAATCTGCGCTACGACTTCATGACCGTCGAATACGACGACTTCCGCGACGCCACCTACAGTCTCGGCAGTTTCGGCGTTCCCCCGCCGGTCGCGTTCGCGCCGGGCACCGAGCCGCTGTACAAGCTCGAAGCCAACATCATCCAGTTCTTCATCTCGGCATATTTCTAGTATTTCCAGGGGCTGCGCCCCCACATCGGAAAACGCCGTCGAAGCGACGGCGTCCGTGAGTGCGAAGAATAAGAGCCGGGTCCTCTGCTAGTTTTCGAGGGCCTTGCCGAACTGCACTCCGCCGTCGTGCACGCCGATGTTCGGGTTGCCACGGCGTAGTTCGATCATCTCCGCGCCCGCGAGCAGCACCGGGCCATAGCCATGTGCGGCGAGCACGTGCACCGGGCGATACATGTAGAACATCGGGTCCCAGCCCACGCCGGTGCCCACGCAGGTGCCCTCCACCTGCCCCTTCGCGTTGACCTTCGCAGCGACCGCGTTCCAGCCCAGCGATACCGCGGGACCAAACGCCAGGCCGTCGAGCCAGCCCCGGTTGATACCGTGCGCGATGGCAAAGACGAACATCGCGCTGGCCGAGGTCTCCTCGTAGGACTCGCGCCGGTCGAGCAGCTGATGCCAGCGTCCCGCGTGGCCCTGGGCAGCAACGAGCCCGGCGGCGTGCTCGCGATACAACTCGAGGATGCGTGGCCGCGCCGGATGGTCTTCGGGCAGCACCTCTAACAATTCGACGGCGGCCATGATGGCCCAGCCATTGGCGCGAGCCCAGTGAAAGGCCGGATGGTGTTGCATGCCTTGTACCCAGGCATGCATGTAGAGGCCCTTGTCCTTGACGAACATGCGCTCCGAGAACTGCAGGATCTGCTTCGCCGCATCGTCATAGTAGCGGCGATCGCCCGTGAGCTTGCCCGCCTGCGCGAGACACGGAACGCTCATGTACAGATCGTCGAGCCACAGGGAATTCGGCAACGGACGATTGCGCGCGAGCGTCCCGTCCTCGAGGCGGAACTGTCCCGACGATACGTACTGCACGTAGTTGTCGATCCAGGGCCGGAGTTTTTTGTCACCGAGGCCAGCGAGTTCGGCTTTGATGAACGCCGCGCACATCGCGCCTGCATCATCGAGCGCGCGTGGCATCAGGATGGACCTCATGCTCAGGCCATGCGCGGACGGCGGGAAGTTGCTGCGCGTGGTGTCAGGCGGCAAATTCTTTTTCGCATGCGCCGCCAGCACCGCCAGCGCGGAGAGACGTTCGTCGGTGTAGTGGCCGTAGCGTCGGTCGGAGGTGACTTGCGCAGCGCGCAACATGCCGGCGTAGGTCACGCCCCATTCGTAGGTCAGGATCTGCAGGTCGGTGCGCGCCAGCGCCACCTTCGCAGGCAGGCGGGTGAGATCGTTGACGGGAGCTCCGGTATCGCCGTCGATCACGCGTACCGGCGCGGACTGGTCGACATAGGCATGAACAAGCTCGAGCGTCTTGCGGATCGCGTCTTCCGTCGCCGGGTCATACGGCGTGGGGTAGTCGACCTTGAGGCGACCGGAGTACACGCCGGGATCGACCTGTGGCGGTGTGTGCACCTGCGTCGGCGTGGACTGCGCGGCGACGGGACCCGCGATCAGCAGCGCGGCGATGACGAGTGAGATACGTGCGGTCATGGAATGCCTTCCCTGTTCTGTTTGTTTCGATCATCGCGTGGCGCACCCGCTAAGCGCCCCGCTCTTGCCGCTGCTATTCGGGCGGCGCGAGCCCCTTCGAATACAGCACCCTGCCATCCGGTGCCACGGCCACGGCGTCCACATCGGGCAGCGTGTTGATGAATGCGATGCCCTCGTCGGGCCCCATGATGAAAACGCTCTTGGTAAGCGCATCCGTGCGCGTGGCGTTGCCACTGATGATGGTCACGCTGCGGCACTTGCGCGCCGAGTCACCGGTTTTCGGATCGATGATGTGGTGAAACCTCTTGCCGTCTTCGTCGAAGTAGCGCTCGTAGTCGCCCGACGTTGAAAACGCGGTGTCGGTGAGCGGCAGGCGCAGGAACACCTTGCCCTCGTGGTCCGGGTCACGAACGCCGACCACCCAGGGCTTGCCGAACCGGTCGCCGATGATGCGGGTATCTCCCCCAGCATTGACCATGGCTCGCGTGATGCCCTGCTGCTGCAAAATCTCGATGCCGCGATCCACCGAGTAGCCCTTGGCGATGCCGCCCAGGTCGATCCGCATGCCGGGCCGCGTGAAGTACACCGTTGTTTTCTTCGCATCGAGAACCATGTGCCGCCAGTTGATTCCCGGCAGGGCCGCGGCGATGGCTTTCTGGTCCGGATGCACGCCCTTTTTGAAGTCGTATAGATAGCCCACGCTCGCGTAGGTGATGTCGAAGGCGCCATGCGTGAGCTCGGAGTATTCCACCGACACCTGCAGCAGCCGGAACAATTCCCGGCTGATCTTCACCGGATGCTTTCCGCCCTCGCGGTTCACCAGCGAGATCTCGGTGTCTTCTTTCCAGGTGCTCATCAGACGATCGATGCGCTTCATGTCGTCAAACACCGACGAGATCGCCGCCTCGCCCTTCGCCTTGTCATCGCTCCACAATTCGACCGCGCAGCGCGTGCCCATGATCGCTTCGTTGCGTGTGATCCACTCCGCGTGTGCCGCGCTCGGGAAAACCATCACCGCAAACAAGAGGCGGAACCCGATGGCGCAAGCCTTGTCGAAAGTGCATGTTTCACTGTGCATGGTAGCGATTATGCCGCATGCGTTAAGCTCCCGGCCCAACTGGATACCTGCGAGGAATCGCGCATGAAGAAATTGCTGCTCTCTTTGTTGTTTGCCGCCACAGGTGCGGCCGGCCTCAGTCAGCCCGCCTTCGCGAGCGCCCGCGAAGAAGCGCGGCTCATCGAAGCCTCGGGCGTCCTGGAAGAATTGCTCGGACAACGCGACACGCTCATTCCCGATCGCCTGTTGTCGCGCGCCTACGGCATCGCCGTCATCCCCAACGTCGTCAAGATCGCGGTGGGCGTGGGTGGCCGGCGTGGCAGCGGCGCGCTGGTAGTTCGCGATGCCAATGGAAAGTTCTCCAGCCCCATCATGATCTCCATCACCGGCGGCAATGTGGGCTGGCAGATCGGCGTGCAGTCCACCGACATCGTGCTCGTGTTCACCACGCGCAAGAGCATCGAAGGCATCACGGACGGCAAGCTCACGCTCGGCGGCGACGCTTCCGTGGCCGCGGGGCCCGTGGGCCGCGCGGCGTCGGCGGCCACCGACCAGAACTTCACCGCCGAGGTCTATTCGTACTCGCGCAATCGTGGACTGTTTGCCGGCGTTTCCATCGACGGCAGCGTGATCGCCATCGACACCAAGTCCAATACCAAGCTGTACGACAAGAAGGCCCCGGCCACGGAGATCATCGCCGGGCATGTCACCACGGATGCGGAAGCCGCCCGACGCTTCGCACGCGCCATCCTCGCCAGCACTTCTGCCACGCACCCCGCGCCAGCGCCCCACAGCTCCGCCACCACCACCCCGGATACCGCCGCGTCGCCGGCCCCCGAGGCAGCGCCCTCCGGCGCCACCACCTTTCCCATGGAAGATGCGGCGCCGGGAACCGAGCCGCCCAAATAGCGCGCCGTCAAACGACCCCCGAATGAATTCGCGTCGCGGCTACGGCCGCGACCGTGTTACATAATTCATTCATATATATAGAGAACCTGGGGAGGGCGGCATGCGCGAGCAATACATCGAGTACCGGGACGGAGAATCGCTGCTCGAAGGCTTTCTCTGTTACGACGAAGCGTTGCCGGGACCGCGTCCCGCCGTGCTCATCTGTCACGCCTGGCGCGGCCGCGACGACTTCGTGGAGCGCAAGGCACGTCGCCTCGCCTGGCAGGGTTACGCGTGCTTCGCGCTCGACAACTTCGGCAAAGGAAAACGCGGCACGACTCCGGAAGAATGCTCGGCGCTCATGGATCCGTTCATGAAGGACCGAAGGCTGCTGCTGAAGCGACTGCAGGCCGGCCTCACCACCGCGCGGGCCATGCCCATCATCGACTCGCAGCGCATCGTCATCATGGGTTTCTGTTTTGGTGGTTTGTGCGCGCTCGACCTCGCGCGCAGCAACGCCAACATCCGCGGCGCCGTGAGTTTTCACGGCATGCTGAATCCTTCCGGATTCACGGAACCGAAAGTTCGCGCCAAGGTACTCATGCTTCATGGGTACGACGATCCACTGGCACCTCCCGAAGACGTTCTCGCGGTCGCCCGGGAATTCACCGACGCCGGGGCGGACTGGCAGCTCCACGCCTACGGACACACGGCGCACGCGTTCACCAACCCGCAAGCCCAAGATCGCGTCGGCGGCATGCAATATGACGAGAGTGCAGATCGTCGCTCGTGGCACGCGCTCGAGGAATTCCTCGGCGAAGCACTCAAGTAGCCGGCCAAAAAATCGGCGCTTCATTGCGTCGCGTGATAGCGTGGCGAAGGACTTCCCAGGGGAGTGGTCTGAATGAAAAGAATTGCGGTCATCCTGATCGTCGCACTCGGCGTCGGCTTTGCCGGCTTCACCGAGGCGGCCACACCGAAAAAACGCACGCGTAACGCGAATCGCATTGGTCCCTACGCGGGAGCCCTCGTCGGCTATAGCGAGTTCTCCGGCAACCAGGATGAAAACGAACAGAACCTCATCGACATCCTCGACAACACCGGCAACCCCTATCAAAACCTGAGCTCGAGCACGGAAAACACCGACCTCGGTTACCAGGCCTTGTTCGGTTATCGCTTTCACCGCTTCTTCAGCGCTGAGCTCGGACTCGCGCAGTTCGGCGAGCTCAAGTCCACCGCCAAGGCGGACATGGATTTCGAAAATGGCGATGGTTTCGTTCCGACCAGTGTCTCGCTCACCTTTACGGCCGGTGGCCCCATGCTCTCCGCCATCGGCATCCTGCCGCTGGGTGAGAAGTTCGAGCTGTTTGGTCGCCTGGGCTACCTGTTCACCAGCGCCGAGCGTTCGCTGACCTCGAAAGTCGATGGCCAGTCCGGCTCGTTTGGCTCCGCCAAGGGCGATTCGCAGAATCCCGTGTACGGCATCGGATTCGCATGGCACATCAACCAGGTCTATTCGATTCGCGGCGAATACCAGCAGCTAGACCAACTCGGCCAGGAAAATCGCACTGGTGCAGAAGATCTTTCGGTGATCGGCATCGGGCTCGTCGTCCGCTTCTGAACGACATGGGGTCAGGCCCCGTCGGGCCTGAGCAGAAGTCGGTGATCCCACCGCGACCTCGCGCCACCTAGATATCGGACTCGTCGACGGTGCCATCGTCTATCTTCTCGTTGAGTTCGCGCGCGCGGCGTTCGATTTCATCGAAGTCGTTGCCAGCACCGCGACGGATTACGTCCATGACCGTATCATCCCGATGGCATTGGCTGTCGACTTCGCACAAGAGACTTTTCCACTCGGTCATGGAATCGCAATTCGCCTCTCGGAGGCATGCGGCCATTCTCCAGGTCCATTGCCGCTTATGAACCTCGCCGGGCTCATCGCCCGTGAGAGCGGCGGCGGTGGATGCCATCCACCAAACCACCTCTGGATCCTTCGAGCGTAGCGCGTCGAATGCAAGCGCCCGCGCTTCGCTATGTGCGGCGCGCGATTTCTCGGGATCCGGAATCTTCCTCGCCTGTAGCCCCTTGTAGAAGGCGGCATTCACTTGCGCCAGCGGATAACCTGACTTCACTGCCGCGTCCATCCACTCGGCGGCGATACCGAACGGTGGCTGCTTCGTACTCATGATTCGCTGACAGCGGCTCTGAATGTCGCGGACATCGTCCGGCGTGTAGCCTGAACCCTGCCGGGTTGCCGTCAGTTGCTGCGCTTCATCGAGCGTGCGGATGCGCGCGGGCGCACCAGGTCGCTGCTCCATGAAGTAGCCGCGGTAGAGAACGTCGCAAGTGTCGAGCGCGACGCTCAGGTAGTACTGCGAAGCGCCATCGCCACGTTTTGCCGCCTCATGAATGCGCTCGGCAAATGCCCAGTAGTCTTTGGAGGCGCGAAATTGCTCTCGCACGTCAGGCGTCGCGTACTGGTCAGGCCGACCTTGCTCAACCTTTGCGGAGGCATCCTGCCGCATCACCGGAAGTTCCTGTCTGGAATCGGCATGATTCGTGGCAAGGGCCTCGCCAGCGCTCGCGCGGGAAGCTTCCGGAGTGGCGCTGCCGCTACCTGACCACCACCAGATTGCCGCGGCGATGGATGCGATGGCGATGAGAACCCATGATGCGCGTTTCAAGGTGCAGCCTCGGCCAACTTGAACTCATGGATGAACGGAGCCAATTGCGTCGCCGGGTTAAATCGCCTCTATCAGCTTCTCGTCGTCGTTCTTCGGAGAGTTCACGCGCGCGCTCACCTTGTAGGTGAGGAGCTGCTCGCCTGGAAACTGGACGAGCGCGGCCCTGGCCTGCTCGGGAGTTCCGCTCAACCAAGTGCCCACATCTTCCATGTGCAGGATGGCCGGCATGCGCTGCTTTTCACTGTGGAGCGCCGCCATGAACTCGTTCGCCGGCAGCGTGATGATGGTGAAGCTTTCGACTACCGTTCGATCTGCTTTTACGGACCGGTCCCATAGCGCGGCGAATGGCATGACTTCCTTGTTAGCCAGGCCGATGAACCAGGGTTGCTTGGGCGCATCGGGAAACATCTGCCACTCGTAGAATCCCGCCGCCGGCACGAGGCAACGCTGTCCTTTCTTCCACGCGTCACGAAACGCGGGCGCTGTCTCCATGGTTTCGATGCGAGCGTTCTCAGTGGGAAACTTCGGGTTCTCGCCTTTGAGGAAAGGCGGCACGAGACCCCACCGCATCATCACGCCTTCGCGCTCGCCGTCGTCAGAGTCTGCGGCCATGCGCACCACGGGCACCTCGCGCGACGGCGCGACGTTGTAACTCACCATGTCCTGCCATTGCAGCCGCTTCACATCGAAGGCCTTCTCGGCTTTGGCCTGCTGCGCAAGGATGAAACGTCCACACATCGGGACAGCTTAACGGCCGGCGCTTGACCGTAGCAAACCCCGCAGCCAGCATTAGGCAAAGCTCTCGGGAGACACAAAAAATGAGAAGCGTACTCGCCGTGATCGGCGGCAACCTGAGGCTGATCGGGTCAGACCCCGTTTCCGCGTAATGGGGCCTGACCCCGTTTCCGGGCGCGTCGATGCCGCGCTTGCCTGGCTCGAGAAGCACTCGAAAAAATCCATTCGCGATGGCATGGCGCGATACGCCATTCCGAACGACAAAGCGCTCGGCGTGCTCATGGGCGACATCCAGAAGCTCGCCAAACAACTCGGGCGGGATCACGCGCTAGCGCTGGCGTTGTGGAAGACTGACGTTTACGAAGCGCGCATGTTGTGCGCTTTCGTCGATGAAATCGAAAAGGTCACGCCTGCGCAGATGGACGCGCAGGCGCGCGATTTCGACAATTGGGCGATATGCGACACGCAGTGCTTCGCGCTCTGGGTGCAATCGCCGCATGCATTCAAGAAAATCAGGCAGTGGTCCGGTCACAAAGCCGAGTACGTAAAGCGCGCGTCGTTCGCACTGCTGGCGAGCATGGCGTTGAAGCACAAGACATCGACCGACGCCGACTACCTGCGTTGCCTGCCGCTCATCGCGAAGGCCGCGAGTGATGAGCGAAATTTCGTGAAGAAAGCAGTGAACTGGGCGCTGCGCGGAATCGGGCGCCGCAGTCTCAAGCTCAACAAGGCGTCGATTGCGCTCGCGAAGAAGTTGGCTGAATCGGAAGACTCGGCACCGCGCTGGATCGGCAAGGACGCGCTGCGCGAGCTGACGGGCGCGATCGTGCAGAATCGCCTGAAAAAATAGTGGGGCCAGCTTATTCACGCGCACACGCCACGACTTCACTCACGAAGGGTTCGCCCGCCACCCGCGCGGCTTGCGATGGAACGCGATCTCCACCTCGAAACTGCGCGCCTGGCATTTCGAGCATCGCAGGCGGGTGCAGGCTTGTTTGAGCGTGACGTTCCACCCGAGGATGTTAGCCAGCGTGCGCGGGTCTATCTCGCGCCCATGCCGGCATTGACGGCACGTGACACAAATGACGTAAGACCCTGAGTGATCTGACAGTTTGTCGATGGTGCTGGCCGGGAGGGGCATGCCCACATTTTTTCCGCTGCGCACGGCGACGTCCATTCAGTATTGAAGTCACGCGACCACTGTATGCGGCGGGTTCCTGTTTGCTACGCTTCCGTACATGCTCAACAAGACTGTTTTCATCGAACGATGCAGCTCCCTCGACCAGCCGGGCTGGCTGGAAATGCGCGTGGCGCTATGGTCAGACGCCACCGCCGACGAGCATCGAGGTTACATGGCGATTTGCCTTGCTCAGCCGGAGCGATTTCTGCAGCTCATGATGTATGACGAGCGCCACCATCCCATCGGGTTCATCGAAGGATCCATTCGCAGCGACTACGTGAATGGCACCGAGACGTCGCCCGTGGGATTCGTCGAAGGCGTCTATGTGGCACCCCCGATGCGGCGCCAGGGTGTTGCGCGCCGGCTATACGACGCGATTGGCGACTGGGCGAAGGCACGCGGCTGCCGCGAACTGGCGTCTGATGCGCTGCTGGATAACGAATCGAGCCAGCGTGCGCACCGCGCACTTGGGTTTCAGGAGACCGAACGCGTGGTGTACTTCACAAAGAAGCTGTGAATCCTTTTTTTCGCCCCGCTACTCGGCGGTGAAGCGAAGCTTCGAGAAAACCGCGCGCGGCGCATCGCCGCAGTCCACACCGCCAGCGGCGCCCGAGCGTTGCACCTTCTCCACGTTGATGGAGCACACGCCGATGTCGATGGGCGGCACGATTCGCCCGTTGAGCACCAGATAGGGGACGAGGCTCGCACCTTCTGTCCCTTCGGCGACCGGCACACGAATCAATAGATATCGATCGTCGCCCGATCCGTATTCAAGCAGCGCCGTGCGCACGCCGTTCTCGTATGAATAGAAACCCGGTGTCACGGAGTGGCGGCCGCTCGCATCGAGCGGCAGCGAATACTCGCGTCCGGCGTACGTGAACGTGGCCGAGCCCGTCTTGAACGTGGCTTCCTGCCGGCGAGCGCCCTCGCCCATGCGCGTGTTGTGCATGCGGCGGCCCGCGGGCACTGTTGCAGACGTCACGCCGCCGGGAAGTTTCACCAGCGTCAGCACGGCCACCGGCGTCCCCGAGGCAAAGCCCACACGCTGCAGGTAGATAGACAGCTTTTGGCCGGGCGGATACACGTCGAATCCGAGACCGCCGGGCAGACCCGCCATCAGCCAGTATTTCCTGCCGGCCTGTTCGAATTGCAACTCAGGCAGTTCGCCACCAAAGAACATGTCGACGAGCTCGGGTGATTGACCGCGGCTCCCCATCCACGAGCTGATCAATGGCCGGAAACGGCTCGAAGGCTGACGCTTCTGGCCCGTGAAGGTTGCCGTGGTGGAGTACCACTGGCCTGGCGGCGCGAGCTCGGCTTCATCGTTCTGCGAACGCGCAGTGCCGCCCATGATCTTCGCCAGCGTGGATGGCGCGTATGCCGCCTCATCCGTGTCGCTCACGTCAGGCTGCGCCGCAGCAACGCCACACGCCAGAAGTGCCGCGACCATGCAGGCCCGGACACGCCACGCCATCAAGTTTTCGCTCCGCTGAAAATCGCTTCGATCTCGTCGACATTGTTGGGGCGCACGACGCGTCCAATCTCCGCGCCATTCTCGAGATAGACCAAAGTCGGCCATAGCTTCACCTTGAAGGAACGACCGAGCGGCCTGCCTTTGCCATCTTCGACTTTGATGTGCCGCACGGTGGGACGCTTGCCCAATGCAGCGGTGATATCAGCTTGCGCAGCCTGGCAATAGCCGCACCAGCTCGCACCGAACTCGATGACGGTAGGTTGCGCCGATGTGTCGATTTCCTGACGAGTTGGTTCATCCATCGCGTAATCCTAGGTGAAAATATGAAGGGTGAGAATCAGACTTTTGTTGTTAGCACTTCGGGCCGCGCCTACGTACAACTACTGCCGGCTGTCTCTGGACAACGACAAACGACAGGGAGAATCTCTTCCATTGTTGTGGAGGGTTCATGGGTACTAACAATGTTGTCCTTATCCACGGGTTATGGATGACCCCGCTCAGCTGGGAGCACTGGGCGAACCACTACACGGAGCGAGGATACAGCGTGTATGCGCCGAGCTGGCCTGGTATGGAACGCGACGTCCGAGCCTTACGTCACGCTCCTGAATCGTACGCGGATATCGGTTTCAAGCAGATCGTAGACCACTACGAAAAGCTAGTCATCGATCTCGAACACGCGCCGATTCTCATCGGGCACTCCTTCGGCGGACTCGTGGTTCAGGCGTTGTTAGACCGTGGACTCGGGTGCTGCGGCGTGGCCATTGCATCGGCCCCCATCAAGGGTATATGGACTCTTCCCTACTCCACGATGCGCGTGGTCACGCCGCAGTTGCTTACGATGCACAACCACCGCTGCGCCGCGCTCACGCCGGCGCAGTTCCACTATGCGTTCATGAACACCTCCTCGCGCGAGGAATCCTTTCTCACTTACGAGCGCTATGCCGTGCCCGGGCCCGATCGCGTGCTGCTGCAAACCGAGCTTGCGAATTTCAACCCGTTCGCCGAGACCATGGTCAACACGCGGCGAAACAACCGCGCGCCGCTGCTCCTGATCGCGGGCAGCAAGGATCACCTGATTCCCCCGCGAATCGTGAAAGCCAACTTTCGCGCTTATCGTCATTCCACCGCGGTGACGGAATACAAGGAGTTTCCCGACCGTACGCACTTCATCATCGGTCAGAGCGGCTGGGAGGAAGTGGCCAACTTCACTCTCCGCTGGGCGCGCGGCCAGGAGGTGCTGGTGGAGCGCGAACAGCGGCGCATTGCGCGCGAAGTGCGCGCGCGCCAGGCCGCATAATGGGGTCAGGCCCCGTTTTCCAGGAAATGGGGCCTGACCCCATTTATTCACTTGGCCATCGCAAGGCCGACCAGATCCAGCAGCACGTGCGCCACCATCAGTGGCCAAAGCTGCCGCGTGCGCGAGTACGCGTAGCCATAGAGCAGGCCCATGGGCACGACGGTCATGATGCCAATTGGGCCCTGGTACAGGTGGTAGAGCAGGCGCACCACCACGCTCACATTGATCGCCGTCCACATGCCGCGCCGCGCGGTCAATGACGTGATGATGTACCCGGCGACAAACAACTCCTCGAAAATTCCGTTCACGACCGACACCAGGAACACGAGCTGCATGCTCAAGTCCGGATCCACTTTCGGCGCGCGCGCAGCGGCGGCCTCGAGGTCGTAATCGAAAATGATCTGCGCGATGTATTGCGCGCCGATCACCAGCCCATAGGTGATTGCCAGCAACACCACGCCTGCGGCCGTCCCGCGCCAGGAAAACGCCAGGCCAAACTTCTCGAGCGTCCAGCCGCGAATGCGCAGGAACCACGTGAGGAAGCCGAGCTGTATCACCTCGAAGATGATGGTCGCCAGCAACTCCGCATTGGTGAATACCGGCGCCGCGCTGTCGCCCGGCGTACCGAGCGCCATGATGGAAGCGAAGACAGGAAGGCCGAATGCCCAGGTGACGACCACGAGGAACTCGACACCAGCCGGAAGCCGGCGAATCGCTTCTTCCAGTGGATTCACTGCAGATCGACCGCTGGCAGTATGTTGGACATGGGGCAGTGAGCTTACACTTGTGCGCATGCACCGCACCTCATCGTGGACCCTGCTAGTCCTCTCAGCAGTGGCAGCTCCTTTCGCGACTGCGGACGACATTCTCATCAAGACCCGCGACGGCGCCACGCTGTCGGCCACGCTGGTCCTTCCGACTCCGAGGCCCGAAGGTCGGATCCCGACCATCATGGAGTTCGACATTCTCGCGAATCCGGAGGCGCACCAGAAGCTGGCCGAAGAGTTCGCAGCGCGCGGCTATGCCGGCCTGGTGGCAGACGCTCGCGGCAAGCGCCTGAGCCCCGACAAGATCGAGCCCTACGAACACGAAGCGCGGGACACCCATGCGGTTCTCGACTGGATCGTCAAGCAGCCCTGGAGCGATGGCAAGGTGGGCATGATCGGCGCGAGCTACTCGGGCTTCACGGCATGGGCCGCGACCAAGCACAGACATCCAGCCCTCAGAGGCATCGCGGTGTCGGCCGCTGCGATCCCCGGCCAGGGGCTGCCGATGCACAACAACGTATTCCTGACCGCTAACTACCAATGGCCGTTCTACGTCACCAACAACAAACTGCTCGACGATGCGGTGAACGAAGACCGCCAGCGCTTCTGGAAGCTTTCGCGCGACTGGTTCATGAGCGGCCGCCCCTTTCGCGAGATCGACGCCGTGGATGGCACACCGAACCCGCTGCTGCAGCGCTGGCTCATGCACCCGTCTTACGACAAGTACTGGCAGAGCATGGTGCCGTACAAAGACGACTTCTCGCGCGTGAATATTCCGGTGCTCACCATCACCGGCTACTACGACGATGGCCAGATCTCCGCGCTTCAATACCTGAAGCAGCATCTCGCCTACGGCCGGAACCCCGAGCACTACCTGGTGATCGGCCCGTACGATCATTTTGGTACGGGCTGGAGCAAGAAGCCGGAAGTCGTGCGCGAGTACGCCATCGACCCGGTGGCGCAGTTCGATTCGCAGGAATTGAAACTTCAGTTCATGGACTACGTGCTCAAGGGCCAGCCGAAACCAGCGCTGCTCGAGAACAACATCAACTATGAGGTGATGGGTGCGAACGTGTGGCGCCACACGACTTCACTCGGCGCCGTGCATGGCGGCGTGCCAATGCGGCTGTATCTCTCGTCGCAGAAAAATGAAGGGCTGCTCTCGCTGGTCAACCAGCAACCACCTGCGGGATTGATTGCCACCAACGAAGTGGACTTCAATGACCTCAAGGTGAAGTTCCACAATTTCCACTACTACCCCTTCCCTATCGTGCAGGGGCCGTTGTCGTACGTCACCGAGAATGTTTTCCTGAGCCAGCCGTTCGAAGCGGCAACGGTGATCAGCGGTTCGTTCACGGGCGAACTTGCCGTGATCATCAACAAGAAAGACTTCGACCTCGGCGTCACGGTGTACGAGGCCATGCCGGGTGGAAAGCTGTTCCACCTGGGATATGCGATACAACGCGCGAGTTACGCCGAGGACCCTACCGATCGGAAGCTGCTCAAGCCGGGCAAGCTTCAAGTGGTGAAATTCGAAACCACCATGGTGAGCCGGCAGATGTTGCCGGGCTCGAGATTGTTAGTGCTGGTGGATGCGATCAAGAATCCATCGGCGCAGGTGAACTACGGCACCGGCAAGGACGTGAGTGATGAGTCGGTGAAAGACGCCGGCGATCCACTGAAGATCGAAATCCAGGGTGGCAGCTTCTTCGAAATACCCCTCGACAACTCCTTTGGAGGGAAACCGGGTAAATGATTTCGTCCGCCTTCACTTCGCAAGATTTCCGGCGAACGACGCATCGTCCGTGCACTGGTACTCGCGCGTGACCATCCACAGGTTGCAGTTCGAGCCGTTCATGTTGCTGCACTGACGCAGCTGGCCGTCGATGGCTTCCGCCTTGTCGTAGCCCCAGCCATTGCAGCGGTTGATGGCCGCCTGCATGGCCTGCTCGTCGCTGAGCGCAGGCTGATGAAATTCCGGATATTCGTAGGACAGCCGCACCACGCCATGCTCACGGTCGGCGCCGGAAACACCCCAATGGGGAGTGGTAGCGCAGCCGCCAAGGCTCAGAAGCAGCGCGGCGGCGGCGAGAATCGGGAAAGTGCGGGAAAATTTGACCACGGATGCAGATTGCACCGGCGGCCCTTAACAGTTCCTGAATCGGGAGGACTGATTACGCGGCGAAGTCGTCCCTGTCTTCGCCGCGCCCTGTACGCCCTTCCATCCTGGAAGACCGCAGCAGACTTTTGTCCATGGGTCCAACGTCCTGCGGGCCCATATGAGTAGTGTCGCTAGGGGATTGAATGACTCACTTGCGGGACGTGAATCTGACCAACGGGACGAATATCCCGCGCAACTGTTAAATGACAGCCTGTCAGGTACGCAATGGCAGGCTGCGCAGGCGATTTCCGGTCGCGGCACAGATCGCGTTGGCAAGAGCCGGAGCCGCGCTCGGAATACCCATTTCGCCAGCGCCTGAGGGTTTCCGGGCGGAAGTGATCAGGTGTGCCTCAACGGTCGGGGCATCCGGCATGCGCATCAGCCGGTAACTATCGAAATTTGACTCTCGAATTCGCCCATCCTCGACTGTGATCTGCAGACCGTTCGCCGTGGACAAGCCATCGATCGTGCCACCCTGAAGCTGCGCCTCGACGCCGGCGGGATTGACGACCATTCCTACGTCCGCCACACATACGCAGCGCTCGATCCGCCAGTCGGCGCCGTGGGAGGCAACTTCGATGGCGTGCGCGGCGTAGCCCCCGAAGGTGAAATGGCAGGCGAGCCCGATGCCGCGCCCCTTGGGAAGCGTGCGGCCATAGCCAATGCGACGCGCGGCTTCGCTGAGCACCGCGGCCAGGCGACCGGTGTTGAAGACCGGTCCCCCATGCTCGCGGTACTCGAGATCGCGCGGCGCCCCTAACATCTCGAGCCGCAATTCGAGCGGATCGCGTTTCAGCGCCGCCGCCACCTCGTCAACGAAACTCTGCGTGGCGAACGAAGCGAAGGTGTGCAGCGGCGCGCGCCACCAGCCGCGTGCCAACCCAAAGTCCACGTTCACGAATTCGGCGAGATAGTTAGGAACGCAATTGGCCGGGAAGCCATCGATGTCCAGCGTGCCCACCCAGTCCGGATTGTCGGCGCGGTCGGCGCGGTACTTGCGCGAGGTGGCGGCGACGCGATGCGACCAGCCGGTAAGACGGCCATCTTTGTCGACAGCGGCTCGCAGACGCTGGACACCGAAGGGACGGTAGAAATCGTTCTGCAAATCGTCCTCGCGCGTCCACATCACCTTCACCGGCTTGCCCACTGCCTGAGCGACGAGCACCGCTTCTGCCACGAAGTCGTTCTCCAGCCGGCGACCGAACCCGCCGCCCGAGCGCGGCAACTCGATGTCGATGTTGAGGCGCGGGATGCCCGTCATCGCGCTGATCATGCGCGAGGCGCCGCCCGGGCTTTGCAGCGAGGCGATGAGCTTCACGCGGCCACCGTCAATGTGGATCGTCGCGCCCGGCGGCTCCATCGTCGAATGCGCGAGGAACGGCACCTTGTAGTCGGCCTCGATGGTCTTCGCGGCCGTGCGCCATGCCAGTTTCATGTCGCCGTCGCTGCGACCGGTCTGGACGTTGTCCTCTGCGGCCACCGCCGCGCGCGCACGCGTCTCGAGCGCCTGCGTTGAATCCTGCGCCCACACGCCCGCTGTCCATTCGATCCTGAGTGCCTTGCGCGCCTGCAGCGCCGCCCAGGTGTTGTCCGCGACCACGGCGACACCCGCCGCCAGATTGCGCACGAGGTCTTCAGTGGGCTTGGGTCCGGCAATCGGCACGATGGCCCGCACGCCGCGCATCTTCTTTGCCGCGGAATCGTCGAGGGTGCGCAGCGTGCCATCGAAGTACGGTGAACGTGCAATGACGGCGTACAACATGCCGGGAATCTGCGCGTCGATGCCATAACGTGCGCGGCCGCTGACAATGTCCGCGCAGTCGGCGACCTTCGTCGGCTTGCCGATGATGCGGAACTCCTTCGGATCCTTGAGGACGTATGGACCCGCGGGCATCGGCACGATCGCCGCCGCGCGGGTTGACAGGGCGCCATAGGTGGCGCTGCGCCCGTCCGGATGCCACACCGTGGCGTCATGAGTCTTGAGATCGGCGCCGCTGGCTTTCCATAGTTGGGCCGCGGCCGCCACTAGCAACGTTCGCACCTGTACGCCCGCTTCGCGCAACTCGGTCCAGGCATCCGGCACGCTCGTGCTTCCACCCGCGCCTTGCGGACCGTAGCGGGGCGCGAAAGTGCCGGGCTTGTCGCCTTCCATGATTCCGTAGGGAAGCTGCTCGACGTGGACCTGGTCCCAGCGAACATCGAGCTCTTCGGCAATGAGCATCGGCAGTGAAGTGCGCACACCCTGCCCGATCTCGCAGCCGCGCGCGCCGATGATGATGGTGTTGTCGGGATGAATACGCACGAACACGCCGAGCGACACGAAGCGCGAACCGGCGGGGCGTTCGTTGCCTGCCGCGAGCGCGAGCTGCGGCAATGCAAACGACGCCAGCAGACCGCCCCCGCCGAGTGCAGTGATCTCGAGGAACTGGCGGCGCGAGTGCGGCATGCGGGCTATTCAAGCACCATTGCGCCGTCACGGACACTCTGTCCGGCGCAACCGCAGTTCGGGTGATCGACCTTGGGCTAGTTCTGGTTAGCCGTGCACGCGCTTTCCATCATGCCGCCGCGGCAGGGCAAATCGAACGTGCCCTGCAGGTGGATCGGTTCGGCGTCTTCGCTATTCATCTCCGCGCCATCCAGAGTGAACGAACCCTTCACGCCTTCCGTGGTGAATTCCGAAATGGTGATGGTGCCGCTGCGCGAATCGAAGGTGCGGCCGTTGAACATGAGCGCCGTCGTGAGGAACTGACCGCCTTTCACGGCCGATTGCTCGCGGCCCCAGATTGGATAGGAACCCGGGCCCATCGGAACGTCGGACTCCGATGAATTCTGCGCACTCAGCGTGACGGAAACGCTTGGTGAATCGCTGCTGCCGCAGCTGATCTCGAGCGGAATCGCAAGAAAGTTGCTCGCCTGTGCGGCCTTTTCCGTGTCGTTGGACCAGTGAACGGATTTCGCGCCGTTACCACCGCCGCCTGAAGGATCCCAGTAAGTGGTCCAGTCGGCATTTTCCGGCGCCGACATGGTGAGGTTGCACGCCTCGCGACGAAAAGCCGCGGCGCTTGGAGCAGCATCCTCTTGCGCGGCTTCTTCTGTGACTTCCCCGGTCGCAGGCGTCGGCGCCTCGTCCTTGGGCTTACAGGCAAACAGGGTGGCCGAGGCGGCAATGACGATCGTGGCGAATTTGACAGTGCGCATGGTTACTCCGTTGCAGGCATGGGATGTTTATTGAAGAACTCCCAAATAACAATGGCCGCGTCGAAATCGCGGATTTCGCGGCCGTTGCGGGCAGTCAGTTTCTCGTCGCCACCCGGCCAATGGTGGCCGCCGCCCTCGACCGCATACATCACTACGTCCGCGCCCTGAGCGCAGGCACCAAACGAGTCCACACGAGTGCGCGTGCCATCTTTCGTGGTGTCGGGCAACCAGGTGCGCATCGGCGAGAGCGCGCAGCCATTGCGCCGGATCCAGTACTGCAGGTTGCCCTCGAGCTCGCCGTCGTCGAAGGAGCTGATTTCATCGGCCGTGCCGTGAATCAGGAGCAGCGGCATGGGTCGCGTGGCGGCCGCGGCGCAATCACGCATGAGGCGCTCGGCAAGCCCGCCGCCAACCGGCGCTATGGCCGCGATCTTGTCGGGCCGTTCACAGGCGAGTCGATAGGTCATCGATGCGCCGTTCGAGAAGCCCGTGACGAATATGCGGTTCGGATCGATGTGGAATTCGGCGGAGAGTGCGTCAATGAGTGCGGAGAGATATTTCACATCGTCCGCATCCGATTTTGCGTAGCGATGGCCGCTGTTCCATGCGTCATGCCGTGCATCTGGATAGGCGACGATGAAGCCGTCGCGGTTCGCGAGTTGCTCGAAGACGCCGCGGGTGCGTCGCTGGATGCCCGCGCCGTCGCCTTTGAGGCCGTGGAGGACGAGGAGCAGCGCGGGCCTGGATGAGATGATCTTGGGCGTGTGGAGAATGTAGGAGTATCGGGCGCCGGCGAAAGAGATAGTCCGCGAGGTGGATCCGGCGGGTAACCTGGGCCCGCAGGAGACCGCGGAAAGCGTAAGCGCGAGCAGAAGCGCCTTGGTGACAGGAACGTTCATGTGGCCACTTCGGTGTCAGTCGATCAGAATCTCCGTCCGAATGAACGCGATTCTCTGGGTGAGCATCTCCGCGTTTTCATGCGTCGCCTCGGCCGCGACCGGAAAACTCTCGTCGAGCGAATGGCCGTTCAGCACATTGAATGTCCAGTCCTCCATCAGCGCGCAGTACCGGCTCAGCGCGGCCTCGCCGTCATCTCCGGGTTCGACAACAACATAGGCATTCGGCAGGTCTCCAACGACGATCCAAAGCGCATCGTCATCCGTGTCATCGATGGCTTCGTCGAACTGATAGAGGAAGGCTGCGACGACTCCGCCAATGCCCAGGGCCAGATGGACACTTTTGATTGGGGGGCACCATTCATAGTCCTCGATGTAGGCTCGCGCCTCTGCCGCCATCTCGCGAAGCAATTCGGTGTCCTCGGCATCGTCTCCCGTGATCTCGGACTCGTCCTGGAAGCTGCTGGTGTCGATATCCATGAGAGTCAGGCCTTGCGCAGGATAGCCAACAATTCCGCTTCTCTCTGCATCGTCAACCCTGCCTTGAGCACCTGCTCGTCCTCCGGCCGCTTCTTCTGCCACTCCAGCGTGTCGCGGATCGTGGTCTCCAGGCTTCTGAACTTGAGCCCTTTCTTCACGGCGCGTGCGGGACTCACTAACAGCAATCCCGCCTCATCGCCCTTCGGCGGTTGCCATATGGGCATGAAGTTGCCCTTGGCTTTCTCCCCGATGATCTCGTTCGCCTCGAGGAACTCAGGAGTCGCCCATACGAATGTGGTGTCGGCCTTGGTGATGCGCTTGGCTTCGTCGAGCAGCGATCCCATGGTGACGGCGCCCTGCGGTCCGCACAGGTTGAACTTGCCGTTCACATCCTTCTCGACACAGGTGCGGATGAAGCCCGCGAGGTCGCGCACGTCGATGTACTGAAACGGATCGCTGGGCGTGCCCGGCGCGAGCATCTTGCCGCCCTTGGATACGCGGACCGGCCAATAGGTAAACCGATCGGTATGGTCACCGGGTCCGGCGATGTAGGTGGGCCGGATGATGGTGGCGCGCTTGTCGTACGTGGTCTCGACCACCTTTTCGCACAGCACCTTGAGACCGCCGTAAGTCTCGCCGTTCACCACTTCGGTCGTGGGGTCCTTGAGCTCGGCGAGCTTGTAGTCCTCGTCGACGCCGGCCTTGGCGAAGTCGGCGTACACGGCGATGCTGGAGATGAAGATGTATCTTCTGACGTGTTCCTTGAGCAACTCGGCGGTGGCCTTTACCTGGCTCGGCGTGTAGCCGGAGTTGTCGATGACCACATCCCAGTCGCGGCCCTTGAGCGTGTCGATCTGTCCGTTGCGATCTCCTAACAGCTGCTCGATGCCGGGCTTCACTTCCGGATCGCGCTTGCCGCGATTGAACAGTGTGATCTTGTGGCCGCCCGCGGTCAGCGCGTCGACGAAGTGCGGACCTATGAAGCCGGTGCCGCCGAGGATCAGCACCTTCAGGGTCTTGGCTTTCGCCAGTGCGGGATCCACCAGGGTAGCAAGCGTGACGCTGCCGAGAATCGTGAGTGCGTCGCGTCGATTGAAGTGCATGAGTCACCTCGGTTGATACTCGACTGGAGGATAGCGGACAAGGCGGCGGCACGCCTTGGATTACCGCAGCAATCGCGCGACTCGACTCGTTACTTGAGCGCGTTGCCGGGAGTCATCCCGACTTTCTTGAGCACATACGCGACCGGGCAGTATCCCGTGAACGCCGACTGCGACAGATTCAGGGCAACGATGGCAGCGAACGCCAGCCAGTACTGGCTTACAAAGTACGCGAGCACGAGGCTCAGCAGGATCGCGATGGCCGAGATGGCGACGACGACACGTTCGATGGACATGGCGCATTCATGCACAGGGTGCATGGCGCGAAAATCAGGGCTGCTACGTATCAGGTATGCAGTTTTGCGAGCGCCGCGGCTTCCTGCTCAGGCTTCAAACCCGTTCGCAGCGTCTGACTCTCCGCCGGCCGCGTCGCCTGCCACGCCAGAGTGTCGCGGATGGTGGCCTCGAGCGATCGGAACTTGAGCCCTTTCTTGATCGCACGTGCGGGGCTGATCAGCGGCATGGCCCAATACGCGCTGTTCGTCGGAGTCCATAGCGGAAATCCGGAGGGCGCAAACAGATCCTTGCCGATGAGTCCCTGCGCTTCCAGGAACTCGGGAGTTGCCCAGGTGAATTTTGTATCTGCGCCGGTCACGCGCTTGCTCGTGTCCAGCACCGATCCCATGGTCACGGAGCGCGGCGCGTTGCAAAGGTTGAACGCGCCGGTGAGGTGCTTCTCGACGACCACTCGCATGAAATCGGCGAGGTCGCGCACGTCGATGATCTGGAACGGATCGCTGGGCGCGCCGGGCACCAGCATCTCGCCACCTTTCGACACGCGCACGGGCCAGTACGTAAACCGATCCGTGTAGTCGCCGGGGCCTGCGATGTAGGTGGGCCGGATCAGAGTGGCTTGTTTGCCGTAGGCCTCTTCAAGCACCTTTTCACACAACGCCTTCAGGCCGCCGTAGGTCTGGCCATTCACTTCTTCGACAGTGGGGTCATCGAGCTTCGCGAGTGCGTAGCTCTCATCGATCCCGGCCTTGGCGAAGTTCGCATAAGCGGCGACGCTCGAGATCAGGATGTATTGCTTGACGTGCCCCTTGAGCAGATCGGCCGTGAGCCTCACTTGCTTCGGCGTGTACGCGGAGTTGTCGATGACGGCGTCCCAGTCGCGCCCTTTCAACGCGTCGATCTGGCCATTGCGATCGCCGATCAATTGCTCGATGCCAGGATCGGCATCCGGATCGCGCTTGCCGCGATTGAACAGCGTAATCGTGTGGCCGCCGGCCTTGAGCGCATTCACGAAGTGCGGGCCGATGAAACCCGTGCCGCCCAGGATGAGCACCTTGAGCGCCTTCGCCTTGGCAAAGGCCGGGTCAACGAGCGTGGCCAGCGTTGCGCCGCCGAAAACCTTCAATGCATCGCGTCGCTTGAACTGCATGGCTTCCACCTCGAGGTTGTTGGGCCCGAGGATAGCGGAACCTGCCCCGCTACGAACCTTCCGCTTGCGGCTCTGTCGGATAGCTTGTTGGGACGACGACTGACTGCGTCGTGCGCTTTCGCGCAGCAGACTGCCGCGATGCACTGGAGGTGAACATGACCACCATTCGTAAAGAAATTCGCATCGATGCACCCGTGGACCGCGTCTGGGACGCGCTGCGCGACGTGGGCGCCCTGCATACGAAGTTGGTGCCGGGCTTCGTCAAGGACACGCGCATGGAAGGCAACACGCGCGTGGTCACGTTCGGCAACGACATGGTTGCCCGCGAGGACATCGTGAGCATCGATCCCGCACAACACCGTGTGGCCTGGGCGGTGGTCGGTCAACAGTTTCGGCACTACAACGGCGCAGCCTGGGTGGAATCCGATCCCAAAGGCGGTTCGCGCTTCTACTGGACCGCGGACCTGCTGCCCGATGAGTTCGCGCCGCAGGTAGATGAGATGATGACGGCGGGCATCGAGGTGGTGAAGCGCACGCTCGAAGCTCCCACGCACGCGGCGTGAGCTTGCTACAGATTCGCACGCCCACCAACATTCAGATGCACAGGGATCCGTATCTCAACGGCGCGAAAGACGGAAGCAGCATTTACGACGTTTACTACGGCGGCTTCAAGACGATGATTCCTTGGGCGGAAGGGTCACGAGTAAGGCGTCACAATTGATCATCTTTTCGTTGCGATCGCGCTGCTAGGATCGCGCAGTGCCGTTCACGATCTCGCATGCCGCGGCGGTTCTTCCGCTGCAAAAAACCCGATTGCCGCTCGCCGCCCTGATGATCGGGAGCATGTCGCCCGACTTCGCCTACTTCCTGCCAGGAGAGCCGCTGCGCGAAGACACGCACAGCATCGCGGGCATTTTCTGGTTCTGCTGGCCGGTCAGTGTTGCCCTCTGGCTCCTGTTCGTTCGCGTGCTCGAGCAGCCGACGTTCGCGTTACTGCCGGATCGTTGGCGCGCCAGGTTCGCTCCGTCCGACCGGGAAATCTCGTTCAAGACACTCGCGCTGGCATCGGGCGCCGTCATGCTGGGCGCAGCCACGCACATCCTCTGGGACTCGTTTACGCATCGAGGCACCGCGGTCGTCGATGCACTCCCCGCCCTGCACGCGGTGGCTTTTCATGTCCACGGCTGGCGAATTCGCTGGTTCATGGTACTGCAGCACTTGAGCTCAATCGTCGGACTGCTGACGCTGTTGATCTGGGTGTGGAGACTCCCGCCGATTCAGAACGCCCCGCGAGTGCTGCCCTCGACCTCTCACGCGACCCGCGTACAGGCCCTCGCCATTCTCGTGGCGTCGTCGCTCGGCCTCGCGATCACTGGCTACGTGCTCAATTCCGACGCGTGGTTCATGCGCCGGCTATTTCATTTCGCGATCGGTGGAATGACGGGATGGGTCATCGCGTGGTTCGCCATCGCCATCTATATTGCCCAAAGCGCCAGGCGTCGCGACGACTACGCAACGTAGCTCACCGCGCTCACGCAACCCGCCGATCACAGGCGAGGCCGGTCGAGCAGACCGCGCGCCGCGGCCCGCACCCGCGGATCCGACATCCGGAATACATTGCGGTCCAGTAGGTAGTGCACGAAGCCACTTGCGAATGCGATGGCTAATAGTCCGGGAACCCAGAAAGACGTCCGCAGTCCCTCCGCAGCGGCTCCAAAAATCCGGTCTCCGTAAAAAGTGGCGCGATTCAGGCCCAGGTTGGCCTCTACTTCAAAGAGCGGCAGCAACAGTACGGAAGCAGCTCCGAGAACTAACAGGACAGCCCAGGGCCGGATATTCAATGCGTGAAAGCCACGCCGGACGGTACCTCTTGCGGGTGCCGGCTCTCCACTTGGAATCTGGGAAGCGAGACCCATTGCGAGGATCCAATGTTGTGCAGTCCAGATTGCAACGAAGAGAAACAGACTCCGAGGCCGCAGAGCGATGGCGACCATCGCTGCGAGTCCCAGGATGTAAAGCACGCGCGGCAGCGAACGGTGCGGTGCGCGCGCCTCCGCAATCAGCATGAACGCTGTCGCGACGAAGAGCACCAGCATGGCGGCTTCGCGGATTGCACCCTGGTTCGCTGCAACCCAGGCCGGGATAAGCAAACGGTTGATCCACAGATCGGGGTAGGCAACGGCTCCGGCCAGGAGGTCCGCAAGGAATATGAGCGCGCCCCCGACCACAAGAGCGAAGATTCGGTCGTGACGTCTGGTTTGCGTGCAACGCGCGCGTTCAGCTCGTGACCGGTAAAGAGAAAGCGCGCCGAAATGCTGTGCCGCGAAGTGGTAGGTCACGAGGGCATAGTCGAGTATCGCCATACCCACGAAGCGCTCCCAGCGGCTCCACGGAAATGCATCGTCGGGCGGCAGGAAGACCACAAAGCACGCAACGGTCACCAGCAGCGGGATCAGGACGAACCGTACCGGCTCACTACGAAGGAGCGGCCGGTAAGCCTCTGTGCAGTAGGCAAGCCATGTACTGCCCAAACGATGGCCGATCCAGAACAACGCGGTCAGCCCGAAGTAGAAGACATCGAGCGGACTAGCTTCCGGATCAGAGTATCCGCGCGCCAGCCAGAGCGCGATCGGTACCAGCCAAAGCGCATTGAGCATCCACACGCCGTCCCAAACCGGGCCACGCACCCAGGTAGATTGGCGCTGCACGGCGGAGCCGGCCAGGACCTGGGCGGCCATCGTATCCGGCATGCTCAAAGTGCGCCCCCCGAGTGTTCTCGCCGCTTCTATCAGGCTTTGAAGGCAACTCCGCAGCCACCGAGTCCGCAATAGCCGTTCGGATTCTTCGCCAGGTACTGCTGGTGATATTCCTCGGCGTAGAAGAACGGAGGCAGCTCCTTGATCTCGGTGGTGATCGTGGAGCGATGCGCGGCAGTCAGCGCAGCCTGGTATGTGCGCTTGCTGGCCTCGGCCGCCTTCTGTTGCGCGTCCGTGGTGGTGTAGATCGCCGAGCGATACTGCGTGCCCACGTCACCACCCTGGCGCATGCCCTGCGTGGGATCGTGCGACTCCCAGAACGCCTTGAGCAGAGTCTCGTAGCTCACCTTGTTAGGGTCGTAGATCACGCGAATCACTTCGGTGTGGCCGGTACGGCCCGAGCACACCTCTTCATAGGTGGCGTTCGGCGTATATCCGCCCGCATAGCCAACCGCCGTCGTCACCACGCCGGGAATCTGCCAGAACTTGCGCTCTGCGCCCCAGAAGCATCCGAGACCAAACACGGCTTCCTCGAGCCCACCGGTTGCCGGCTGCTTGATCCTGCTTCCATTCACGAAGTGTTTGCCCGACAGCGGAATGGGCGTGCTCCGGCCGGGCAGCGCGTCGTTTTCGGCGGGAATGGTGGTCTTCTTGCTGAGGAGGGCCATGTGGGACTCCAGGTATCGAGGGGCAGGACCCGGAGTGTGGGGTCTGGGATTGCGGTTCTCAACTGCTAGACTCGCGCGCCGATGACGGAATCCGCCAGCACACCGCGCCTGCGCACCACCTTTGCGATCTACCTCGCCCTGGTAGCGGCCACGCCCCTCGTGGGCCCGAGGGAAATCGCCTCGGGGTTGGGCCATCTGCTGGGTATTGCTGGCTTCGCTTGCGTCACGCTGGCCTGTCTCGGCCGCATCTGGTGTTCGTTGTTCATCGCCGGACACAAGGACGAGACGCTGGTCACCAGCGGCCCTTATGCCTACTGCCGCCATCCCCTCTATTCCTTCTCCATCGTCGGCGCGCTGGGCCTGGGGCTCGCGAGCAAGTCGTTGCTGCTGGGTGCCTTGGTGGTGCTGTTCGTCGCGGGGCTGCTCACATACGCCGCATCCTGCGAAGAGCAGTTCCTCGAGGATGCGTTCCCCGAGGAGTTCAAGGCCTATGTCGCGGCCACACCTAACATGTGGTGGCCCGCGCCTCGGAAGAAGCCATTGCCGGTGCAGCTCGACGTCCGGCCGGCGGTGTTCTGGAAATCATTCCTCGATGCGGGGAGTTTCTTCCTGCTGTGGCTGCTGGTAGCGCTGGCGGCTGAGTACCGCACCATCCCCGCCTTCTAGCTATTTGACGCAGCGGTACTCGCGCGTCACCCGCCACCTCGAACAATCTTCCGGCGTGCCGCTGAGGCACTCACGCGCTTCACCTTTGCGCTGCGCATTGGGAAGGCCGAAATCCTTGCAGCGCTCGCGCGCCATCTCCACACCTGCACGCTCGTCCACCATCGGGTTTTCGAATTTGCGGTATTCATAGGACAACTTGACGGTGCCCAGGTCGCTGTCACTGCCGGCGTCATTCCAGAGCTTGTAGGTGGTGCAGCCGGTGATGCTCACGAGGACCGCGATGAACAAAAAGCGCTGCATATGAAGTACCTGATTGGATGTGATCCGGACTGTATCGTCTTTTGACACCGGACTCACACTGGCGTTCTGGCTAGTTGCCGGCGAGCAGGCTATATATGCGCGCCATGCATCGCGCGAACTTGCGCCCCAGCGCCTGATGGAGCTACCCGAACAGATTCCTGGCGCGGAAGCGTCCCAGTTCAGGCTGCTGGGCACCCGGCGCTTCCTGCCCTTTTTCCTCACCCAGTTCCTGGGCGCGTTCAACGACAACCTGTTCCGCAACGCCGTGGTGGTCTCGATCACCTTCGGAGCGACGGTCGCCGGCCGCGATGCCGGCATCCTGTCGAACGTATCGCAGGGTCTGTTCATCCTCCCGTTCTTCCTGTTCTCCGCGCTGTCCGGGCAACTGGCCGACAAGTACGAGAAGTCGCGCCTGATCCGGCAGACGCGCCTCGCCGAGGTCGTGCTGATGTGCGCCGGCGCCGTTGCGCTGTACTACGGCAAGATTCCCATGATGCTCACGGTGATCTTCCTGTTAGGCGTGCTGGCCACCATTTTCGGCCCGCTCAAGTATTCGCTCATGCCGCAACACCTGCGCCAGAGCGAACTGGTAGGCGGCAACGCGCTGGTGGACGCAGGCACCTTCCTCGCCATTCTCATTGGCACGATCGCGGGTGGCCTGCTCGCGCCGACGCCGAACGTCGAAGTTGCCGCCAGCGGCGGCGATGGCCATCTGGCGGCGTCCGTCACGATGGTCGGGGTCGCCGTTGCCATGTACCTGTGCGCGCGCGCCATTCCTGCTGCCCCCGCCACCGATCCCACGCTCAAAGTCAATTTCAATCCGATCACCTCGACACTCGAAGTGATCCGCTTCGCGGCGAAGTCGCGCACCATCTTCCTGTCGTTGTTAGGCATCTCCTGGTTCTGGCTGGTCGGCGCACTGATCCTCGCGCAGCTCCCCGCCTATGCACGCGACGTGCTCGGTGGCGACAAGACGGTGTACACGTTGCTGCTCGCGGCGTTTTCAATTGGCACGGCGCTGGGATCGCTCGCCTGCGAACGCCTGTCGGGCCACAAGGTGGAAATCGGCCTGGTGCCGTTCGGCTCGATCGGCATGACGGTGTGCCTGCTCAGCCTCTACTTCTCACATCCGGACGTGCATGGGGCTGGCGCTGCCGCGGTGTCGTGGAAGATTTTCCTGGCCGCCGGCGGCTGGAGCGTGACAATCGATTGCGCATTGATCGGCGTCTTCGGCGGACTATTCATCGTGCCGTTGTATGCGCTGATCCTGCAGCGCAGTAGCGAGAGCCATCGCGCGCGCATCATTGCCTGCAACAACATCATGAACGCCGGCTTCATGGTGCTCGCGGCGCTGCTCGCCATCGGGTGGCTGGAAGTCCTGCACTTCTCCATCCCCCAGCTGTTCATCCTCGCCGCCGTGCTCAACGCCGTCGTGGCGGCCTACATCTACACGCTGGTGCCCGAGTTCCTGATGCGCTTCCTGTCATGGATATTCGTGAACGTCATGTATCGCATCAAGCTGCGTGGGCTCGAGAACATTCCCGAGACCGGACCCGCGCTCATCGTCAGCAATCATGTGAGCTTCATGGATCCGCTGGTGATTGGCGGCAACGTGCGACGGCCGATCCGCTTCGTCATGGATCACCACATCTTCAACACTCCCGTGTTGAGCTTCATCTTCCGCACCGCGCGGGCGATTCCGATCGCGCCGGCTCACGAAGACCCCGAAGCGCTGCAGAAAGCCTTCGATCTGATCGACGCCGAGCTTGCCGACGGCGAAATTGTCTGCATTTTTCCGGAGGGCAAGCTCACGAAACACGGCGAGCTGAACGAGTTCAAGAAAGGCGTGGAGAGGATTCTCGCGCGCCGGCCAGTGCCGGTGGTGCCCATGGCGCTGCGCGGTCTGTATGGCAGCTTCTTCAGCCGGCATGACGGCAAGGCGCCGATGACCCAGACCGCCGCGGCGCTTCTGGTCGCGCATCGAGGTCGTGGTCACCGCGCCCGTGCCGGGCACCGCCGCGAGCGCCGACGGTCTGCAAAAGATAGTCGCCGGCTTGCGCGGCGAGTGGCAGTAATGGGGTCAGGCCCCGATTCGAATACGTGCAACTGCTGAAGTCCGACGTGTTCGGCCGCATACGCCGCGTCGGCAACGTCGTCGTGCGCGAGGCGGATCACGCACGTCCCTGGGCACGCGCGCTCGCACGACACCTGATGCGACGCGAACATCGTGCGCTGTCGCGCCTGGCGCTTGGCGCCGGCATCGAAGGCATCCCGCGCGTTGTCGATCTCGATGATCTCAAGCTCACGCGAAGCTGGATCGAGGGCGCCCCCATGCAGATTGCGAAACCGCGCGATCCCGCTACTTCCGCGCCGCTTCGCGCCTGTTGCGCCGGCTGCACGCGGCCAACGTGATCCACAACGATCTGGCAAAGGAAACGAACTGGCTCGTGACTCCCGATGGCCGCCCCGCCCTCGTGGACTTCCAGCTCGCGATGACGCTCGACAAGCGCGGCGCACTCGCCCGCTCGCTGGGACACGACGACCTGCGCCACCTGCTCAAGCACAAGCGCACCTATCTTCCGGAGGCGCTGACGGCGCGCGAGAAGCGAATCCTCGCGAGGCAATCACTGGTCTCCAGAATCTGGATGGCGACTGGCAAGAAGGTGTACCTGTTCGTCACGCGCAGGATCCTGCGGTGGCGGGATCGCGAGGGCGCAGGCGATCGCGACATCAGCTCCCGATGAGCAACAGCGCGTTCCCGGTACCCAGCACCAGGATGCAACGCAGTGTCGTCAGCCAGAGCGGAACACGCCCGAACGTGTGCACCGCGAATATGAAGTAGCACAACTCCACGATGAACTTTATCCACAGCACGACGCCCCGCGTGGCGCCGAGCGCCACCGGCATCACCAGATCGATGAACGGCAGCAACGCCCACATCAAACCGACAGTCGGAAATGCATAGGTCGCGAAGATGAGGATCTCCGACAACTTGCGCTTCCCGTGCGGGAACATGAGGTGCCAGAGCGTGCCGAACCAGAAGATGAACAGGAATCGCGCCGCAACGAAGCCGCTGAAGTGTTCCTGCCAGTTGATCAGGTATTCCTGGCCGGACAGCGCCGTCAGCTTGCGCGCGGCCCAGGCCAGGATGTACTGCACGAATAGACATGCCGCGAAGTACTGCAGCGGATCGACGATCTTGCTGCGCCGGCCTTCCAGGTAATCGGTGACGACGCCGGCGGGAGCGATCAGGCATCGGCGGATCGTGTCGAGGAAGCGGCCATCGAAGCGGTACACGCGCTGCGCCACGTCACGCACGTAAGCGTTCGTCGAGATGATCTCGTCGAAATGCCGCTGACCGCACTGGTGACAGTACGGTCCCAATAGCAACGTGTCGCAGTTCCGGCAGCGCTTGCCTTCGTACATGGCGCCGAATATGGGGGAACCCCGCAATCGCCGACAGGGGACCTTGGTCCCGCCCGCCTGCCGCGAAGCAACTACCGACTCTCTATGCTCCCCGGGCAGTCAACGCCCTGTCAGGGCGGCACATCATCCAGTCGATCTGGGTCCAGCGACGGCGCGCGATGAAGCGCAGGGCGATCGCGATGCCAGCGAGCCCGAATTCCAGCGAGAACACGGTGACGAGCTCGACGTCTTCGCGCGCGACGAACACCGCCAGGAACATGAGCAACAACATGACGCCAATCCCCGACAGGATCTCGAGCCAGCGCAAGCCCCGCGTGATCATCAGCCCGAGATAGGTGCTCAACAGTGTCCCGAGCACGAGCAGAGGCACGCCGGTCATCAGCAGAGTCGCGGAGAAATGTGCGTACACACCTATTCCAATAGTGAACAGCATCAACGCGCCGAGCACATGGAAGTTCTGGCGCCAGATTGAACGTTCCACCGCCGCAAAGAGCGACGCTCGAGACCAATCACCTCGCAACCACAACGCGCGGCTCCGCTCCCCAGCCTGGCCCGAGAGCGCGCCAGTCACCACGCTGAAGATCGTCAGGAAGAACAGCCACACTGCCGGAAACTCACCGACGAAGCGCGTCGCGAGGATGAGCGGCAACAAAAGCGCTGCGGTCAGCAGCCACGGATTCGAGGTGCCCAGCAGCACATCGAACTCGCGGCCCGTGGTCTTGCCAGCGAGCGCGCGGCCAAGGCTGTTAGATAGCCCGCGATTTCGCCGCGCTCGCGCGACCTTGAATCGCGGCCACAACAGAAAGCCGGCGCCAAAGACAGTCCAGAGGACGGCAATCTGCTGCAGATTCCACGACAGCGTCACCGTCAGATCGCGAACTTCACGTGCGGGCGCGAAGATCACCAGCGTGATCACCAGCAGCCCCTTGAAGAGACCGGCCATGTTGCGCTGGCTGGTCAGGAACCACATCGCGAGGTACATCCAGCTCGCGAACAGTACTACCCAAGTGAAGGTGATCCCGGTTAGCTGCAGGACGTAGTCTCGCGCCCGCGGATCCTTCATGATTTCCGGGACGCTGCTGTTACCCGATATGAATGACGCCGGCGCCAGGACGCCGACTGGAATTGCAACCACCAGGATGGTGACGAACATACTGATGAGTAGTTTGAGTCGCCCGCCCGGCAGCACGCCAATCGCGTGGCTGCGGGCGAGTCGCCCGAACATGACAGGCATCAACGCGCTGCCGATGAAGAAGAAGCTCAGTCCCATGACCGCGAGCCAGAGCTTTTCGCCCGAATGTGGCTGAGTCATCAGTATGTAGAAGTCGACGATCATCAGGACCAGGCCGCCGATGGTGCACGCGCGTAGCACCGGCGTGCCCGTGAAGTACGACCAGACCAGCCGAGCCACCGCTTTCATCGATGCAGCTCCACGAAAATTTCCTCGAGCCCGAGCGTCTCCACTTCGATTTGCACCGACGCGTTCTTTTCCAGAGTTTCCTGTGCTTCTGGTGTCCAATCGCGAACCACGGCGGTCGCAAATGCCCCGTCGCGCCGCAGGTTGAGCACGCCGGGAATCTTGAACGCCGGTAGTTCCGGAGCCGTGCTGCGAATGTGCAAGCGAACGATCGACTCCTTGAGCGAGTCGAGATCGCCCTGCCAGTCGAGCCGGCCTTCCTTGAGAATCCAGATTCGATTGGCGAGCCGTTCAATGTCCGAAACGATGTGCGACGAAAAGACGATGGAACGCTCCCCGTCCGCCGAGATCGTCAGCAGTTGTTCGAGGAACTGCCGGCGCGCGATGGGGTCGAGACTGGCCACCGGCTCATCCAGGATGAGCAGCTCCGGTTTGTGGCCAAACGCCAGCAGGATCGACAGCTTCTGCCGCTCACCCACCGACATGCTCTTGATGCGCGCATTCACGTTGACGCCCCATTCACCGCACAGGCGGTCGATGAGCGCGGAATCCCAATGTGGATAAAACGAGGCAATGACGCGCAGCTGATCGCCAACCGTGAGCTGATCCAGCAATTCGTCCTGCTGGGGCACGAAGCCGACTCGCGCCTTGATGTCGCCCGGCAGACTGTAGCTGTCATGGCCGAACACGCGCACAGCACCCGCGGAGGGTGGCGTGAATCCGAGCATGAGTTCGAGCAGCGTGGTCTTGCCGGCGCCATTCTTGCCGAGCACGCCGATGACATCCCCGGGAGAAACGCCGAAGGACATGTCCTGCAGCACCTGCTTGTCTCCAAACGACTTGCTCAGGTTCGAGGCTTCGACGGTTGCGTCAGTCATCGTTCTGCTCCCATTCACGGCGGATGGCTTTCAGCAATTCCGCTTCGCTCAGGTGAAGTTGTTTGGCGGCGACCACGGTCTGTTCGACCAGCGGACCGATCTGCTGCAGTCGTTTCGGCAGCTGCGAATGATTTCGGGCCTGGCTCGCGACCGTCATGGGGCGCCCGCGGTGACGCTCCAGCAGCCCTTCCGTTTCCAGGATGCTGTAGGCGCGCGAAATCGTCATTGGATTGATGGTGTGGCGCAGCGCCAGGTCGCGCACCGACGGCAGCGCCGTGCCCGGTGGCAACTGGCCACTCGCGACCATGCGCCTCACCTGCTCGAGGATCTGCCGGTAGATCGGAACGCCGGATTGCGGATTGAGTATGAACACGTGGCGCCCAGTGACCTTGTGTATTGAGACATTAATACACTTGGCCGGGCCGTGTCGAGAACTAGTTCACGGATATCGCCTGCGCAATTCCGCGATCGCGACACTCGCTCGAGCAGGCCTGGTTTTGTTCTCAGGCATGGGCACGGATTTACGGCTTCCTGAAACTCAAGCCGGCTTTCTTGAGTGCCGCACGCAATTTCGTGATTGCGTTGGGTCCCATGCCATGCAGTTCGCTCACCTGCGACTCGGTTTTCTTCGCGACCTTAGCGAGAGTGGTGAGGCCGGCGCCTTCGAGCGCTCGCCGGGCGGGCGCCGCCAGGCCGACGAGGAATCCTTCCTTCGCTTCGCGTTGCGGCTTCACACGTCCTTCGCGTACACGATGAAGCCGAAATTCTTCGCCACCTTGTCGTACAGCGTGCGCCCCGGCGTGTTCGTCGTGTGCGTCTGCCAGTACACGCGTTTGCAGCCCGCCTCACTGGCGATCTCGTAGACCTTCAGGATCAGCGCGCGGCCGATCCCATGTCCACGGTAGTCAGGCGCGGTGAACAGGTCCTGCAGGTAGCACATGAGCTCGAGGCGCGAGGTGCTGCGGTGATAGAGGTAATGGCACATGCCGACCACTTTGCCGTCACGCTCGGCCACGATGCAGTGCACGGGTTCGCTGGCGTCGAAGAAGCGGCGCCACGTGGTCTCGTGCACTTCTTCGGGGAGCGCCGTGGGACCGGTGCGCTCGTAGAACGCGTTGTATTCATCCCAGAGCGGTCTCCATGCGTCGTAGTCCTGGGGCGTAACCGGGCGGACCGTGACCTGTGCTCGCTTCTTCGTCATTTCTTGGGTTCGACCTTGGGTGCGGATGCGCTCGCGCACACCGGGAATTCAGAATACAGCTCATGCAGGGCCCTTTCATATCGATAGCGTTCGAGCAAGTCGGCGTTTGCCTTCGGCGCGCGCAGTGCTTCGCGCCGCAACCACCACTGCTGCACGACGCCCACGATCCACTGATCTTTCAGACGCGAAAGCTGCAGGCCTTTGGATTTCTCGCCGGTCGTCGCCACCACGTAGACCTGGGCGGTGCAATTCGGGCCCTCTTCGCAGGGGCAATTCGTCACCACCGGAGAAATGTTCACCATCGCGCGCGGCAGGAATTTGACGGAAACCAACTGGACCTGGCGGATTTCCTCATCGCTGATATTCAGGTAGCGCAGCGGTTCAGCCCGGTAGGCAGGCCTGAGCTCCTCGGCCCGCTTGCTGATGTGATCTTTCCTGCGCCACTCCGACTCCCACTGCATCATCTCGACCAGCATCCGGTTCATCTCTCTCGGGGAGATCTTTTTGGCGGTCTCCTCCGCATGCGCGGATAGCGCGAGGGTCAGCCCCGCCACCCACCATGGTGTGATCCGCATTTTTTTCTCCCGAATCGACCGTTGCCCGGATGTTATTGGCCGCGCGCACCCAGTGGCAACGAATCTTCCGCAACTTGCGGGTTATTGTCTTGCGCGCCTCCTCGCCCGTTCGTACCCTTACGGACCTTCAGGAGATCCCATGGCGATTGTCGCTCCTCATAACCTGCGCCGGCCCGACGCAGGCATCCAGCGCCCTTTCGGCGTACGCATCACGCTCAAATTGGGCGATCCGTTCCGCAAACTGCTCGGCGCGGACTGGAACAAGACTCATTGGTATGGCACGGCCGTGGAACGCGACGCCGCCCTCATCGAGATGTCGCGCAAGCACGAATACTCACGCCCCGGTGACAAGCCGGCGCTGAAGTTCGACAAGGTGGAAAAGCTGCACGAGTCGCGCGGACTCTGATCGCGGCTGCCTCTTGCTCTTCACAAACTGATTTTTCGACGCCGCTTCGGCGGCGATTTCCGTCGTCGGCGCCAGCCGTCAAAAAGTCCGGCCCAGGAACAGGTACACGTTCGACCCGCCCTCGTCGTCGAATCCGGTGGCGAAATAAACCGGGCCTAACAAGGTATCGAGCCCGAGGAATACGCTGCCGTTGGTCTTGGCCGAGCTGGCCGAGACATCACTCCAGGATCTCCACACATTGCCGAGCTCGATCGACGTGCCAACGAATACCGGCACGTTGAGGAATCCCTGCCCGCCTCGTCCAACCTGCCGGTAGTAGATGCCGCGCGCGATCGCGAAGTGCGGTCCCGCCAGGGTTTCGGGCGTGACGGCCGACAGGTTGAAGAATCCACCCAGCGTGAAATACGAGCGCACCACGTTGACATCGTCATCGAGCTGCGTCCCGGCCGAGGTCCAGAGAATGGCGGTATTGCGCCCCCACGAGTGCGCGTAGAGCTGGTCGAACACCAGCAGATCCGCGTCTTGTGAATCGCCGCCGACACCCCGCTCGCCTTTCCAGCCGATCTGCAAGGAGGCGCCGCGGCGTGGAAAATTCACGTTGTCGACGGTGTCGTAGCGGAATTCGCCGAAGAAATCGTTCGTGGTGAAGTCGGACGGCGGCAGCAGCGGATCGCCGACGCGCACGCGCGCCGAGCCGTTGGTGCGCCCCGCGCCCAGGCGGATTTCGCCGTAGTTGCCGAGCTCGCGCCCGAGGTCGAGGCCGATATCCGCGGTTTTCACGCGGTACTCCGCCAGGATCTGCTCATCCTCGTTCGCGAGCGGCAGCGTGCGAATCTGGAATTGTGCGTGCGGCATCACGAACCAGCGCGAGCGATATCCCACCGGCAGGTACAACTCGGTGGCCACTCGCGGCGTTTCACCCACCTGCGCGTCTACCACCCACTCGCCGCCGTACTTGGTGATCTCGGACATGGTGGAGCGTGCGGCGGCATTGAACGAGGAATTGCCGTCGAAGTCGTTCTGCAACTGCAATCCGAAGCGCAGATAGTTAGGACCCCACGAATTGCGCCGCGTGTTCAGCGACAAGCCGTAGCCGGGCTCGGGCTCCCCGCCGTCGGCCGGCGGCGGTCGCTGAACCAGTTGATAGTCGAGGATCTCGAGGTTGCCCTGGCCGTACAGCTCGCCGACGCGGCGCTCGAGCTTTTTCACGTTGACAGGCTTGCCGATCTGATCGCTGAACAGCGCCTCGATGGCGCTGGCGTAGCGTTCGGAGCCCGGTTCGACGCGCAGGAAATCGATCTGGGGCAGGCCGCTGCGCCTGGCGGCGCGCGCATCGACGATGCGCTGGAACTCTTCCGTTGGGACCGACAGCGCGGACAGGCGCTGTGTCTGCCCGCGCGCGGCTTCCTCGCCGAGGCGCATGGCCTTGGCGTGCTGGCTGAAATCGAGCGACGAGAAATCCCCGAGCGCGGGGTCGATGAGTACGTCGCTGTCCTTGAGCGTCTTGCGCTGCTCGGCGGTGTTGTGGCGGATCAGGATGGCCAGCATCTGGTTGGACACGGTCGCCACGGAGTTGAGCTTGCCGCGCTCGAGTAACGGGAAACCGCAGTCCACCACGATGAGGATGTCGACGCCCATCTCGCGCGCCACGTCGACGGGCAGATTCGATGAAAGCCCGCCATCCACCAGCATGCGGCCATCGGAATCCACCGGCGAGAACACGCCGGGCGCCGACAGGCTGGCGCGCATCGCGGTAGTAAGGTCGCCGCGCTCGAGGATCGACGCGATCGCCGGTGACGATGTCGGTGGCAATTGCGCGGAACGGAATGGCGAGATCGTCGAAGTCCTCGATCTGCGCCACGGGCAGCGTCAGTCCGCGCAGGATCTGCGTGAGCTTCTGCCCCTGCACCAGGCCGCGCGGCAGGCGAAACTCGCCGCCCGTGAGACCGAGGGGAAACTTCACCAGGAAATTCTGGTCCTCGAGCTTGCGACGGAAATTGAGTGAGCTTCGCGGCGGGCTGTCACGGAACGCGTCCTGCCAGTCGACCGAGGTCATCACTCGCTCGATGTCGGCGGCCGAGAGTCCCGAAGCGTACAGACCTCCAACCACCGCGCCCATGCTGGTGCCGGCAATGGCATCCACGGGAACGTGATTTTCTTCGAGCACCTTCAGCACGCCGATGTGAGCCGCGCCGCGCGCACCACCACCTGACAAAACGAGACCGATGCGCGGTCGTCCTCGATCCGCCTGGAGCATCGGCTCCTGCGCGCATAGCACGGAACCGAATCCGAGGCAGAACAGGAGAAACAGAGCCCTCTTTCCTGCGATGTTGGTCATCTTTGGCGTGGCAAGGATAGTCTTTCGCAGGGATAATCGCCCATCCAATCATGCGCATCACGCTAACTCTGCTCGCGCTGCTGCCGATCGCGGCAAGTGCGGCTGACGAGTCCGCCGACGCGGTAGTCGAAACAATGGAGGAGTCCGGGCCGCAGGACATCGTCGTGACGGCCACGCGTGACCGACGATCCGCCTTCTCGACGCCGGCCAGCATCACGCGCATCGACGACGAGACCATCGCCGAGGTGGGCTCCAAACATCAGGCCGACGTGCTCAACCGCATTGCCGGGGTCTACGTCCAGCGTGGCAGCGGCGCCGAAAGCCTGACCGCCATCCGCTCTCCGGTGCTCGCCGGTGCCGGTGCCTGCGGATCCTTCCTGGTCGCCGAAGACAGCCTGCCGATCCGGCCCGTGGGCTTCTGCAATCTCAATGAGATGTTCGAGCTCAATTACGAGCAGGCCAGGCAGATCGAAGTGTTGCGCGGGCCAGGCTCGGCGATATTCGGGGCCAGCGCCGTGCATGGCGTGATCAATCTCCTCACGCCCAGCGTGCGCTCGTTACCCGACTACTCCGTGGGACTCGAGGGCGGTTCGGACTCCTTCACGCGCGTGAGATTCTCCGGGTCGCACATGTTTTCCGGTGAAGATCCCGACGCGGGAATTGGCTTCTACGGAATCGCGACGCACGCCCCGGGCTGGCGCGACGATTCGGGAGTCGACGAAGCAAAACTCAATCTGCTGAGCGATCTCGACGTGGGATCCGGGCACCTGCGGCTGCGTGCCGCGGGCACGGTGCTCAACCAGGAAACCGCGGGCTTCATCCAGGGCTACAACAGCTATCAGGACGAAGAATCTGGCGAAGACCAATCCGAATCCGGAAAGCTTTCGCGACGCGTCGAGCGCGCGCGTGTCGGCACAATATCGAACGCAGCGACGTCTTCGGCGAACACACGACGCTGAACGTCGCCGGCATCTATCGACGCTCGCGCATGGATTTCCTGCAGCACTTCCTCATCGGCAAGCCGATCGAGCACAACGCGCAGACCAGCTACATGGTGAGTGGGACCGCCGCGTTTCCCGCCGGCAAACTCACCACGCGGGTCGCGCTCGACGCCGAAACGGCGAGTTCCGAGCTCACCGAATATCAGCCCGATCCGGCGATCGACGGCACGCCGCCGGCAAACGCCATTCGACCCGCCGGCCTGCATTACGACTACACGGTGGATTCCTGGACGCTGGGCGCAACACTCGCGCTCGAATATCGCATCCTCGAGAATCTGACCGTGACCGCCGCGTTGCGCGCCGACCAGACTAACTACGACTATGACAACCACATGATCGACGGCAATACGCGGCCGGACGGCACACCGTGCGGCGCCGGCGGCTGTCTGTTCTCGCGGCCAGCCGACCGCACCGACCAGTTCGACAACGTCTCGCCGAGCGTGACCCTGGCCTGGCAGCCGAGCCCCGACCATCTGCTGTACGTCAACGCGTCCCACGGATTCCGTCCGCCGGAAACCACCGAGCTATACCGCCTGCAGCGTCAGCAGTCGATCGCAGACCTGCACAGCGAAAGCCTCAACTCCGTGGAGCTCGGTTGGAAACTTCACGTGGCGAATTTCAGCCTGAACACCGCGCTCTACGAGATGAAGAAGAGCGACCTGATCCTGCGCGAAACCAACGGATTCAACGTGAGCGACGGCGCCACACGCCATCGCGGTTTCGAATACGAAGCCACGCTCGATGCGAGCCGCTGGGCCCTGTCCGCCAATGGCACTGTCGCCCGTCACGAATACGATTTCGCGCGCGCCATCGAGGGCGGTGAAACCATCGTCGATGGCAATGACATCGATACGGCGCCGCGAAATGTCCATTCGCTGAGCCTGAACATCCAGTTAGGCTCGTTGAGCGCACCCGATGAATGGCACCTGGTGCTCGAAGGAACACACGTCGGGCACTACTTCCTCGACGCGGCAAACACCACTACCTATCCAGGGCACGACGTCGCGAATCTGCGGCTGGCATGGAATCCGTCCGGCCCGCTGCGTGCGGACCTGCGCGTCGACAATCTTTTCGACAAGCGCTATGCCGACCGCGCAGACTTCGCTTTCGGCAACTATCGTTATTTCCCGGCGCGCGGGCGCGCGGTTTTTCTATCAGTCGACTACGCCAGCTATTGAGAGGCATCGTGGGTTGGATCATCTACATCGTTTCTGGACTGCTTTCACTGGGGCTCATCGTCCATTGCATCAAGACCGGCAGGAATACGATCTGGGTCTACGTCCTGGTGGTGCTGATCAGCTTTCCATTCATCGGATCGCTGGTGTACTTCGGCGCTGAAATACTTCCCGAACTGCTGCGCTCGCGCACCAGCCAACGCGCCATGCGCGGCATCCGCACCACGCTCGATCCCGAGGGCAACCTGCGCAAGCTCGAGACTGAAGTGAAGGTCACCGGCAACGTCGCCTCGCGCCAGAGGTATGCGGACGAACTCGTGCGGCTGGGGCGCGCCGCCGAAGCGCTGCCTATCTATCAGACTTGTCTTACAGGGGTCTTCCAGGATGATCCCAAGCTGTTGTTGGGATATGCGCGCGCACAGTTCGAAGCGGGCGAACCCACCGCGGCGCGCAAGACGCTCGACGACCTGATCCAGCGGAATCCGGACTTCAAGTCCGCGGATGGACACCTGCTCTACGCGCGCGCGCTGGAAGCGGAGGGCGATCTGTCGAAGGCGTTGTCTGAGTACGCAACGCTGGCGGAGTACTTCCCGGGCGCGGAGGCCGGGGTGCGTTACGCGAAATTATTGAACAAGTCGGACCAGTCGCCACTGGCCCAGCAAACGCTGAAAGCGCTGCTGGACCGGGCCAAATTCGCACCAGCTCACTATCGCAAGGCCCAGCGTGAATGGCTGGACGAAGCTCACCGCGAGCTGCAAAACCGCTGACTATTTCTTGCGGTTGATGGAGCGGAAAGACACGCCTTCCATCATCGCCTTGTAACGCACCGCACCCGGCGAGCGGCCCAGCTTCTGCGCGGCGACGCGCGCCGACACTTTCAGCTTGGCGAACTGGCGCAACTTCTTCATGTCGCCGTCCGACCATTCGCGCATGTGCCGAGCACCTTTCTTTTTGGCTGCCATTCAGGAGTCCTCTGGATTCGTGTGGTGGGAATTTCGAGAGGCGTAGTCTAACAACAATTCCCCGGGTTAGAGTCAATCGTCGCCGGATGCAGACATGTCAGATAACCGTCGCCTATCAACCTCACACCAACTTAATAGTCTTCGGATCGAAGTTAGGAGCGGGAAATCGCAGAGGCAGCTGCTCAAATTCGTAAATAAGCAGCTGTGAGACCGCGAAATCGCGGAACCATTTGCGATTTGCGGGAACTACATACCAGGGCGCGTGTTCGGTGGAGCACCGGGCAAACATCGCCTCGAACGCCCGCGTGTAGGCGGTCCACTGCTGACGCTTCTCCAGATCGCCGGTATCAAACTTCCAGTTCTTGCGCCTGTCCGTTAGGCGTTCCTGGAAACGCAGGCGCTGCTCCTCCTTGCTGATCTGCAGGAAGATCTTGACCACGCGGGTGTTGCAGGCGTCTAGCAGGCGCTCGAATTCGTTGATCTGTTCATATCGGCGGCTCCAGACATCCTCGGGCACCAGGTCGTTGACGCGCACGATGAGCACGTCTTCGTAGTGAGAGCGGTTGAATACCGCGATCTCGCCCCGCGGCGGTGCATGCCTGTGGACGCGCCACAAATAGTCGTGGCGCAGATCCTCGGCGCTGGGCGCCTTGAAAGCGGTTACCGTGCAGCCCTGTGGGTTGAAAGCGCCAAACACGCGCCGGATGGTGCTGTCCTTGCCGCCACCGTCGATGGCCTGCAGCGCGACTAGCATCGCGAACCGCTGATCGGCGTACATCTTGTATTGCAGTTCTTCGAGGCGAACCAGGTTCTCGGCCGTCGCAGCCAGGGCCTTGTCCTTCTCCCACCCGAAACAACGATCGGCGTCCGCGTCGGCCAGTTTCAGGCGAGAGCCAGGCCGCACGCGCATGCGGTCGGGAATATCGCGTCGCGGCACGGGACGTTGGCTCATCGGGGCACCTGTTGGGTTATGCAATGGATATTTCCGCCGCCTAACAGGATCTCGCGGGCCGGAACCCCGACGACCTTGCGACCAGGAAACGCTCGCTTGATCTTCGCGGCTGCGGCCTTGTCGGTACGCGGATCCAGCAGCGGCATGACGATGCCGCCATTGGCGATGTAGAAGTTCACGTAGCTCGCGGCCAGCCGCATGCCCGCGATGCGTCCGCGCACGCTGTCCCGCACTTGCACCCCTAGCACCTCTTCCGGCCGATACCGCAGCGGGCCGGGCATGGGCAGCTTGAGCACGGTGAGCCTGCGGCCGTGCGCGTCGCGTGCGGCGACCAGTCTTTCGAAAGCGTCCTGCGACACGGCGAATTGCGGGTCGCGCCTATTGTCAGTCCAGTGCAGCGCGACGGCGCCCGGTCGTACGAAACAGGCGAGATTGTCGACGTGCCCGCCGGTTTCATCGTCGACCACGCCCTCGCCCAGCCAGATGACGGACTGCACCCCGAGATAGGACTTGAGATGGCGCTCGAGCTCGTCCTTCGCCATGCCGGGGTTGCGATTCGGGTTCAGCAGGACCTGCTCGGTGACGAGCGCCGTGCCCTCGCCGTCCACGTGAATCGCACCGCCCTCATTGATGATGAGAGCGCGATATCGATCGTTGCCCTCGATCTCGAGGACTTTGTTGGCCACCAGATCGTCCTGGTCCCACGGAAAGTAGAGCCCGCCCGAAAGCCCTCCCCAGGCGTTGAAGCGCCAGTCGACACCTCGCCGTTCGCCACGCTCATTGGTCACGAATGTCGGGCCGACGTCGCGCATCCACGCATCGTCGTGGGACATCTCGATGACGCGCACATGGGCCGGCAGCTGCGTGCGCGCGAATTCGAAGTGCGCGGCCGACGCTCCGACCGTAACGGGCTCGAAGCGTGCAATGGCAACCGCCACATTGGTGAAAGCCTGTTGTGCGGGCAATGCGCCCAGGCGCCAGTTGTCGGGCCGTTCCGGCCAGAGCATCCAGCAGCCGGCGTGCGGCGAGTACTCGGCGGGCATGGAAAAGCCATCGGCGAGCGGCGTGGAATCGAGAGTTTTGGCCATGTGGACGGATTGTAACGGGCCAAAGCTGGTCCGCAGCACCCTGTGCTAGCATCGCGGCCCTTCCGACCCCCCAGTGAATTGGCAAGAGAATATAAACACGATGGCAACTGCGCCCACGAGTCCTAAAGTCACGCCGCCGGCAGGCGGCGCAAAGATTTCCATCAAGAACGGCCAGCTGACGGTCCCCGATCAGCCGATCATTCCTTTCATTATTGGTGACGGCACCGGCCCTGACATCTGGCACGCCAGTGTGCGCGTCATGGATGCTGCCGTTGCCAAAGCCTACGGCGGCAAGAAGAAGATTCACTGGCTCGAAGTCTTCGCGGGCGAGAAGTCCTTCAAGGCTTTCAACAACTGGCTGCCCGACGAAACCGTCGAGGCCTGCCGCGAATATCTCGTCTCGATCAAGGGTCCGCTGACCACGCCAATCGGCGGCGGCATTCGCTCGCTGAACGTCGCGCTGCGCCAGATGTTAGACCTCTATGTCTGCCTGCGCCCCGTGCGCTGGTTCAAGGGCGTGCCCTCACCGGTCAAGGCGCCGGAGAAGGTCGACATGGTGATCTTCCGTGAGAACACGGAAGACATTTACGCCGGCATCGAATTCGAACATGGCTCCGAGGACAACAAGAAGTTCAAGGAGCTGTTCAAGGCGGCGTTCCCGAAGGCGTTCGCCAAGATCCGTTTCCCGGACACCTCGGGCATCGGCTTCAAGCCCGTGTCGCAGGAAGGCACCGAGCGACTGTTCAAGGCCGCGCTGCTGTACGCCATCGAGAACAAGCGTCGCAGCGTGACCATCGTGCACAAGGGCAACATCCAGAAGTTCACCGAAGGCGCGTTCCGCAACTGGGCCTATGCGCTCGCGGAAAAGGACTTCGGCGACAAGTTCTACACCTGGGAACAGTGGGGCCGCACCAAGGCGGCTTCGGGCGAAAAGGCCGCGAACGACGAGCAGGCCGCCGCGCTCAAGAGCGGCAAGATCCTGGTGAAGGACGCCATCGCCGACATCGCGCTGCAGCAGGTGCTGACGCGGCCCGATGAGTTCGACGTGATCGCCACGACGAACCTGAACGGCGACTATCTATCCGACGCGCTGGCGGCGCAGGTGGGCGGCATCGGCATCGCGCCGGGCGCCAACATCAACTACATCACGGGCCACGCGGTGTTCGAAGCCACGCACGGCACGGCGCCGAAGTACGCCGATCTGGACAAGGTGAATCCGGGTTCGGTGATCCTGTCGGGCGAGATGATGCTGCGCTACCTCGGCTGGACCGAAGCGGCCGATGCGATCATCTCGGCGATGGACAAGACCATCGCCCAGAAAACCGTCACCTACGACTTCGCGCGGCTGATGGAAGGCGCGAAGGAAGTGAAGTGCTCGGAATTTGGAGACGCGTTGATCAGAAACATGTAGCTGGAAGACGGTGCCGGGGAGGGGTTCTCGGGGTTCCTCGAGATTCCGTGTCGATCACTCGACTTCATGCGGGTAAGTGCGAATCGCCTGTCTGAGAGTTGATTCGTCTCGCCCCAATTCGCGCGCGACAGCGGCCATCGAGGCGATGTGTCTCACTTTAGCCTGGTGCGCAATCCAGGCGCGCACCTTGGTGAGGTACGCGTCTCGAAGCGGCGATGACAAACTGTCGGGATTCACGTCGAACCGCCCGCAAGCCTCGGCGATCAGGGCCTCGAGAGTCCCACGTGAAGCGCGCTCCCGCAGACCGAACGCGACGCGCGCTGGCGGTCGTAACGGCTCATCCTCCGTCGGCGACCACTCATACGCCTGTTCGCACGCGAGAAATGAGCAGTACGCGGCTGTCGCGCGCGCGCGATCGGCACTGAACATTCTCAGCGCAAAATCCGTGGTTACCCAATCCTCGCTGCGCGTACCCAGATACGCATGATGGCTGGACCAGCGGTATTGTGATGGACTCTCGACCAGGCCACCGCGCACAGGATTGAGGTGGATGTACCGTATCAGCTCCAGCAGGTATGAATCAGCGTCGACCAGTTTGGCGTGATATCGGCGCTCGAAGAAGTGGCCGGTTGTTTGCAGCTTCGCTTGCATCCTGCGCGCGAACTCGCAGGCTATTTGGCGCATCGGCGCTGCCAATGGATCTGCGCCCGCCTGGACGAGCAAGTGCAAATGGTTAGTCATCCAGCAGTAAGCGTGTAGCCGGACTCCGTACTTGTCGATCACGCGCGCGACGATGCTGTTGAGCACGGACCGGTCGCCGGCGACGGCGAAAAGATCACGCTGGTGATTGCCACGGAGCGTAACGTGGAAGAATCCATGGGGTTCGTGAATACGCGGTCTGCGCGGCATCCCTGCCACCTCGGGCCTTGCGGGAGACGCAATATGCACACGGCAGCCGCCCACTTCGAAGCGGAGTTTCTAACGATCTCGAGCAGAAACCCCGAGAACCCCTCCCCGGCACCCTCTTCTAGTTGTTAGCCGCCAGAAACTTTTCGAGACTGGTGTACAGCGTCTCGCGCCATTCGTAGCGCGTCAGTGAATGATTGCCGTCCTTGATCAACACCAGTTCCACCTTCTTCTTTTCGCCCTTGAGCACACGCGCCATGCGCTTGCTGTGATCGACGCCGGCCTGCGTGTCGTTGTCACCGTGGATCAAAAGCACCGGCGCCTTGATTTTCGCCGCATTTTTCGAGGGTGATCCGGCCTTGAGCTCGGAAGTGTCGTCGCCAAGCGCGTATTCCGCCCAGTCGCTACCGCCAAATGAGAATCGCCATTCTTCTGCGAGCAGCCGCAGATCCGAGACACCGGCGATGCTCACGACGCAGCGATACAGGTCGGGCTCGTGCGCCGCGCTCATCAGCGCCGCGTAACCGCCGAAACTCCAGCCGACGATGCACGTATGCGCGGGATCGGCGATTCCTTCGCTGATCGCCCACTTCGTGCTGGCGATGACGTCGTCCACCATTACCGTTCCCCAGTTGCGCAGCCCCGCCTCGTACCAGGCCTTTCCAAAGCCGGTGGAGCCGCGGAAGTTCACCTGCACGACCGCGAATCCGCGGCTCGCCATGAACTGTACGATGGGATCGAAGCCCCAGCTGTCGCGCGCGTGCGGACCGCCATGCGGGTAGATGATCGTGGGCAGCTTCTTGCCGGTCGAATTCAGCGGCAGCGTGAGATATCCGGGAAGGATCGTGCCGTCGGCCGCCTTGATCTTCACCGACGTCATCGGCGACAGCGGGGTGCCTGCGAGCGCGGGATTCGAGCTTCCCACCCGCAGCAGCTTGTTGGTGTTCAGATCGAGAATCAGATATTCGGTTGGGCGCGTGTCCGTGCGCGACACCACCAGCAGACGTTTGCCATCGCGCGAGGAGCCGACCACCTCGTTGTACGCGTCCGGCTTCGCGCGATCGATCACGCCGTAGATGGCTTCGGCGTCGGCGTCGAAAAACTTCCGGTGCGGGCGATCGGTTTCGTACTCGAAGCCGATGAGGCGGTTGTCACCCGGCCAGTAGATAGGCCCATCGACGTCGACTTCGGTATTCGCGAACAGCAGCTGCCGGTCGCTCTTCTCCTCGAGGTCCATCTCGAAGATGGCATTTCGCCCATTGTGATCCGCCTCGACCAGCAACGTGCTCGAAGAGGCGCCAAAACCGACCACCGAGAATTGGGATTCCCCGATTTCCCACTTGGCGAGTGTGCGCCAGGCAGCATCGCCCGAATCGCGCGCGATGTACGAATGTTTGCGGCCGTCGAATCCATATCCGAAGCGCACGACTCCGTTGCGGTCCGCGGACCAGTCGGTGATCGACGAGCGCGAGCGCTGCACGACGTACGTGAGGCCGGTATATACATCGAGCGAATGCACGGTCGGGAACGGATCTCCGTCACCGGAAAGCTCGATCAACACGCGCTTGGGATCGCTGCGCTGCCAGTCGAGCACGCGATCCTGGAACTGCGAACCGCCCTCGGTGCCGTTCTGCACCAGCACGCGTGGCTTGGCTTTTCCCGACACGTCGATCGCGACCAGGCGGGACACGGTGTAGGGCTGGCCGCGGAAGAACTGGGTGCCACGGAAGCCGCACAGCAGGCGCTCGTCGTTCTTGAAGTTGCACTTGCTGATCTCGAAAGTGTCGACGATGGCGCCCATGAGCGCGCGCCGTTCGCGCTTCGCCAGGTCGATTACCATGAGCACCCGGTTGTTCTCCGCGCGCGTGACGAACGCGACCAGGTTTCCATCGGGTGAAAGCGCCGGGTAGATGGCGTCTACCTCGGCTGAGAAATCGGCGATGGTGGGGGCTGCGACTGAACCCGCGGATGCACACAGCGAAACCGCCAAGGCCAGGCCTAAGCGGCAAGAATTTACACGCGACATGAGCCCCTCCCAGGACATTCAAACTACCGCGGATCGTTCGGAATGCGCCGCTATCGTGGCATCGTGGCGCTATCCGGACAAGTTTGCAGGCACCTGAGTTATCTGCCTCAAGGCGGCAGGATGTGACAACGGGTCAGGCAGAACCCGCCACGCGGGATTCGACATAAGGAATCTTGAGGATTCAGCCCGCCTGGGCCGCATGTAACGCCTGGTCGATATCGGCGATCAGGTCACCCACGTCCTCGAGCCCGATGGACAAACGCACAGTGCCCGGACTGATGCCCGACTGACGCGCCTGCTCGGCAGTGAAATCGCGGGTGCCGATGAGCTGCGGGGCCATGACCAGCGACTCGGTGCTGCCGAGGCTCGCGGTGAGCGCAAACAACTTGAGCGACTCGCTGAAGTGGCGCGCCGCCTCGCCGCCCTTGCGCAGGTCGAAGCTCACCACCGTGCCCGCCTCGCGCATTTGCTTCTTCACCAGTGCCGCCTGCGGGTGGGTGTGCAGCCCGGGGTAATGCACCTTGCTGACGGCCGGATGCCGGGCAAGGTGTTCCGCGACGGCATGCGCAGCGCGCGTCTGCTCGCGGTATCGCACGAAATAGGTCTTCAAGCCGCGTTGTATCAGGAACGCAGCATGCGGATCGAGCAAGGCACCGAGCACCGCGAAGTCCGGACGCATCGCCTCGATGAGCTCGCGCCGGCCGATGACCGCGCCGCCCATGACGTCTCCCGTGCCGGAGGCGTACTTGGTCAGGCTGTGCACGAACAGATCGACGGCAAATTCACCGTGCTGATGGAAGCCCGCAAAGGTGTTGTCCATGACCGCGAGCGCGCCGTGGCGATGAGCGAGTGTCACCAGCCGCTCGATGTCGGCCACCTTGGTGATGGGATTGGTCGGACTCTCGAAGATCACCAGGCGGGTCGGTCGTGTGGCAAGCACGTTTTCGATGCCCGGCAGATCGTCGATCGAGAGCATGGTGTGCTCGACACCGAAACGCGACAACAACCGGCGGATGATATTGCGCGTGGGACCGTAAGTTTCGACGAAACACAGGATGTGATCGCCCTGCTTGGTCAGCGCGATCAGCGTCTGCGCGATGGAGTTGACGCCGGATGCAGTGGCCAGGCAATCCTCGCGTCCCTGGAGCCCCGCCAGCGTCAGCTCGAGCTGGCGCGTGGTGGGGTTGCTGGCGCGCATGTAGAAATACCCGGGCGCCTCGCCACGCAGCATACGCAGCGTGTCGTCCACGGAATCGAATTCGTACTTGACGGTCTGGTAGATAGGCGCGATCACCGGCTCATTGCCGGCCGGCGGTGAAGTATTGGGAGGATGATTGACCAGCGTCGGTGGCTTCATGATTCCAGTTTTATTGAAGAGAAAAGGCATCCGCGTCGAGTTGCGCGGGGAACTTGTCGCGCCACACGCGCAAGCTGTTCGAGATCGAGTGGCACGGTGATGACCTGCGCGGTGTCATTGAGCTCGACGAGCGGCTGACCCGTGAAATCGTTCACGACACTATCGCCGGCGTGTGCCACGCCCTTGCCATCGTCGCCGACCCGATTCACGCCGATGCAGTAGGCCTGGTTCTCGATGGCGCGCGCGCGCAACAGCGCGCTCCACGCGAAGCGGCGCGCGGCCGGCCAATTGGCGGTGTAGATCGCGATGTCGTATTCGAGCTCGGGCCGGCGCCGGCTCCACACCGGAAACCGCAGGTCGTAACACACCAGCGGACACAGCCGGGCGCCACGCCATTCGACGATGAGCGCGTGATCGCCCGCCTCGAAGTGGCGGTGTTCGCCGGCCATGCGAAACAGGTGCCGCTTGTCATACCAGTAAGTCAGACCGCCCGGCATCGCGAGCATGAAGCGGTTGAAATAGCGGCCGTGATCATTCACCGCCACGCTGCCGCCGACCACGGCATCAAGAGCGCTCGCCTGCGCGAGCAGCCAGGCGCGCGTCTCGCCATCGGCGGCTTCGGCGTGGATTTCGGGCTCCATGGTGAAGCCGGTGGTGAACATTTCCGGCAGCACGACGAGATCGGTGGTGCCCGCCAGCGGCGCGAGGATCTTCGCGAAGTGCGCGCGGTTGGCGCCCGCGTCCTGCCAGACGAGTGGTTGCTGGACAAGCGTCACACGGAATTTCATGCGGCAATCTCTCTAACGAAGAGCAGCAGTGTACGCGCTGATGCGATCCGCGGCTTCGATCAGCGTTTCATCGCGTTTGGCCACGCATAACCGCACGATGCGCATGCCGGTGGGCGGTTCGCGATAAAACGGCGACAGCGGAATGACGGCGACGCCGGCCTCGTTGATCAGCCGCTCGGTGAATTCCACGTCGTTGCACCCTGCGAGCGGGCTTGCGAGACGCGAATAGTCGGCCAGCTGGAAATAGGTTCCTTGCGCCGGCGGCAGGTCGAGGCCGCTGCCCGCGAGGCGCGCGAGCAGCAGGTCGCGCTTGGCGCTGAAGAACGCCGCCACCTCACGCCAGGCATCCGGATGACGCTGCAGGTAGAGCGCGATGGCCTCCTGCAGCGGAGCGGCGATGCTGAAGGCATTGAACTGGTGCACCTTGCGCAGCTCGCGCGTGAACACCGGCGGCGCCACGCAATAACCCACGCGCCAGCCGGTGATGTGCAGGGTCTTGCCGAACGAATACACCGCGAAGCTGCGTGATTGAAGTTCTTCGTGATTCATCACCGACTGATGGACGCGGCCGTCGTACTGAACGTGTTCGTAGACCTCGTCGGCGATCACCGCGATGGGTCGGTCCCGGGTGATTCCGGCCAGTTCGTCGAGGTCGGCCGCCGACGCGACGGTGCAGGACGGGTTCTGAGGGTTGTTGATGACGATGAGGCGCGTGCGCTCGCTGAGCACACCTCGTACGCGGTCCCAGTCGAAGCGGAAATGCGGCGCCTCGAGCGGAATGTGGATGCAACGCCCGCCGGCGAGCCGGATGGCGGGGTCGTAGGCGTCATAGGCGGGGTCGAAGACGATGGCTTCATCGCCAGCGCCCACCACTGCCTGGATGGCGGAGTAGATAGATTCCGTGCCGCCGCAGGTGACCGTGAGTTCGGTTTCCGGATCGACCTCGCGACCGCCGGCAGCCGTGATCTTGGCAGCGATTGCGGTGCGCAGCGCCACGCTGCCCTGCATGGGCGCGTACTGGTTGAACCCGGCCGCGACCGCGTCGCTGACGCAGGCAGCCAGTCGTGAATCGATGGGAAAATCGGGGAAGCCCTGCCCCACGTTGACCGCGCCCTGCTCGGCCGCGCGGCGCGACATCACGGTGAAGATCGTGGTGCCTACGTCCGGCAGTTTGCTCTGCATTCCATCCGGATAAATCATCTTTCGGCTTGCCGAAAAGCCGCCGCGCACCCCCGTACGCGGCGCCTTCGTCGGACGCCTACTTCTTCTTTGCGCGTTTCGCCTTGCGGGCGAGCTTCAATTGCACACCAGCGGGCTGGTCGATGAAGCGGAACCGGATGCCTTCCACCATTGCCTTGTACTTGACCGCACCGGTGGAGCGGCCCAGTTCTTTGGCGGCAAGACGTGCAGAGAGCTTCTGCTTGGCAAGTTGCCGCATCTTTTTGAGGTCTGCGGGAGTCCAGGGAGCATTGTGTTTACGGGCTGATTTGGCCATTGATCGAATCCTCGTCAAATTGTCGATTGTGGAAGTTTATCAGTAGTTAGCCGGTGGCGGCCATCTGTTCCTCGCGTTTGCGACGTTGTTCCTGCCGGCGCATGAGAAACGCCGAAAGAACCACGCCCAATGCCACTATTAAGACCATTATCGTAGCTAGGGCATTGACGACCGGGCTAACACCTAGTCGAACACGAGAAAATATGACCATGGGCAGCGTATTGGACCCAGGGCCGGAGACGAACTGCGTCACGACCAGGTCGTCCCAGGAAAGCGTAAAGGCCAGCAGCCACCCGGACAGGATGGCGGGCAATATGAGGGGCACCGTGATGCGGAAAAACACCTTGGCGGGCCGGGCGCCGAGGTCCAGCGCCGCCTCCTCCAGCGAGTCGTCGAAACCCGCCAGGCGCGACTGAACCACCACCGTGACATAGGCCATGGTGAAGGTGATGTGCGCAATGGTGATGGTCGCGAAGCCCCGGTCGAACTGCCAGCCGAACCAGGCCGTGAACAGCTGCTCGAGCGAGACGAACAGCAGCAGCATCGACAGGCCGGTGATGACCTCGGGCATGACCAGCGGCGCGGTAGTCAGGCCCTGCAGGAAGGCCCGACCCCGGAACGGGCCGAACCGCGAGAGCACCAGCCCGGCCAGGGTTCCCAGGACGACGGCGCCGGTGGCGGTGCATGGCCGCCACCTGGATAGATAGCCATGCCGCCGACAGGATCTGGTGGTCGCCGAAGAGCTTTATGTACCACTTCACGGTCGGTGAATTGGGGGCGTCCCAGACAGTGACCAGCCGTGAGTTGTTGAACGAGAAGAACACCATCGACAGGATCGGGATGTAGAGGAAGGCGAGTCCCACCCAGAGCATCGTCTTGGAGAACACGCCCTCGGTCTTCATCTTCTTCTGCGCCTGCAGTTCTTTGTTCTGGAAGCGCTGGAACACCATGATCGGCACGACCAGCAGCAGCAGCATGGCGATCGCGACGGCGCTCGCTCTCGGCCAATCGCGATTGAGGAAGAACTCATCCGACAGAAGTTTGGCCACCATGAGCTGGTCGGTGCGGCCGAGCAGCGAAGGAATCACGTATTCGCCCACGGCCGGAATGAATACCAGCAGCGAGCCGGCGACGATCCCGGGAAACGACAGCGGCAGCGTCACGCGCAGGAAAGACTTGATCGGGCCTGCGCCGAGGTCCTGCGCCGCCTCCAGCAACGTGTTGTCGTGTTTCTCGAGGTTGGAGTACAGCGGCAGGATCATGAACGGCAGGTAGGAATAGACGATGCCGATGTAGACCGCGAAGCTGGTGTTCATCATCGCGAGCGGCTCGTCCACGATGCCGAGCCACTTGAACAACACCTGGTTGATGAGGCCGTCGGTTTTCAGCAGGCCGATCCAGGCATAGACGCGCAGCAGGAACGAGGTCCAGAACGGCAGGATGATGAGCAGCAGCAGCACGTTGCGTTGCGTCGGCGGCGAACGCGAGATGGCATAGGCCATCGGATAACCGAGCATCAGGCAGAACACGGTCGAGAAAAACGCAACCTTGAGGGAATAGAGCCAGGCGCTGACGTACAGCGGCTCGTTGAACAGGTAGACGTAGCTGCCAATCAATAGTTTGATCTGCAGCGCCCCCTCTTCCAGCCACCGGAACACCGGCTCGTAGGGCGGCCGGCCGAGTGGCGAGAACTCCGCGAAGGAGATCTTGAGCACGATCAGGAACGGGATCAGGAAGAAAATCAGCAGCCACAGGTACGGCACGGCAATCACCAGCCGCTGCCCCGTCCAGTTCTTCACCACGTATTCCGACCAGCGTGGCGGGCCGAAGCGCATCAGGAAGAGCCACAGCGGGCTCACGCGACCGTAGGAATCGCGCGAGGGTGAATTGCGGCTGCCGGACTTCACGTTCAGCTCTCGGGCCGTTTCATTGCGTCACCACGACCGGGCTGGATCCATGCCAGGTGAGCCAGACCGTCTCGTCCCAGAGAATGCGTTCGTCGTCCGACATGCGTTCGACGTTCGGCAGCGTGACGCGCACGATCTTGCCGGTGTCGATCTTCACCAGGTAGATGGACATGTCGCCCATGTAGGCGATTTCCTTGACCACACCCTTGACGCAGTTCTCGGAGGTGTCGGCCGGCGGAGTGCGCAGGAGGTTGATCTTCTCGGGCCGGACGGCGGCATAGACGATGGCGCCGGGCGCCGAACTGATGCCGTGATCGACGTAGATGACGCCGCCCAGGTCATCGGACTTGATGCGCACGCGGTCCGGCAAATCCTCGATCATGGTGCCTTCGAACATGTTCACCGAGCCGATGAAATCCGCGACGAACTTGTTCTGCGGGAATTCGTAGATTTCGGTGGGCGTGCCGATCTGCACGATCTCGCCGCGGTTCATGACGCCGATGCGCGAAGCCAGCGTCATGGCTTCTTCCTGGTCGTGGGTCACGACGATGAAGGTGACGCCCAACTGCTCCTGGATGTTGATGAGCTCGAACTGCGTCGCTTCACGCAGCTTCTTGTCGAGCGCACCCAGCGGCTCGTCGAGCAGCAGCAGTTTGGGACGCTTGACGAGAGAACGCGCCAGCGCCACGCGCTGTCGCTGGCCGCCGGAGAGCTGATGCGGCCGGCGAGCGGCGAATTGATCCAGCTTCACGATCGAGAGGATGTCGGTGACGCGCGTGGCGATGTCGGCGCGCGACAGGCCCTTCTCCTGCTCGAGACCGAACGCGATGTTCTTCTCGACGGTCATGTGCGGAAACAGCGCATATGACTGGAACATCATGTTGACCGGGCGCTCATACGGCGGGACGCCCGCCATGTCCTGGCCATCGAGGAATATCGAGCCGGAGGTCAGATTTTCGAAGCCGGCCATCATGCGCAGCAGCGTCGATTTGCCACAGCCCGAGCCGCCGAGCAGGCAGAAGATCTCGCCCTTGAAAATCCTCAGCGAAACATTGTTGACCGCGACGAAATCACCGAAACGCTTGGTGACGTTTTCGATGCGCACGTAAGCCTCGGCGTTCGGATCACGCCACGGCTCGTTCTTGTCTTTCTTGTCTGCGCGTCGTTCCGGCGCCTGCATGGCCGACCCCCGTTGCAAAAGCCCTTCTTCCGAAGGAATGCGGCCGCCGCTCCCTAAGCGGCGGCCGCAACGTTCATTTGCCGGTGCGGAATCGCGTCCAGGTGCGCGTGAGCACGCGAGTGAACTCGGCGCTCTCTGGCAGATCGGGTACCAGCTTCGGCATCATTTCCGGTGTCGGGAAGATTCCGGGGTTGTTCTTCACTTCCGCGGACACGAGCGGCCAGGATGCCGCGTTGCTGTTGGCGAAACTGATGAAGTTGCTGTTCTTGGCGGCAACTTCGGGGCGCAGCATGTAGTTGATGAAGAGGTGCGCGTTCTTGACGTGCGACGCATCGGCCGGAATGGCCATGTTGTCGAAGAACATGACGGCGCCTTCCTTCGGGATGTTGTACTTGATCGTGAACGGCTTCTGCGCTTCCGACGCACGGTCGCGGGCCTGCAGCGTGTCGCCAGACCAGCCGAGCGCCAGGCAGATCTCGCCGTTGGCCAGATCTTCGATGTACTTCGAGGAATTGATGAGGCGGATGTACGGACGGACCGAGAGCAGCACCTTTTCGGCGGCCTTCAGGTCTTCCGGCTTCTCGGAGTTTGCGTCCTTGCCGAGATAGATGAGCACGGTGCCGATGACTTCTGACGGTGCGTCAAGAACCGACACTCCGCACTTGGCGAACTTGGAGACCACTTTCGGATCCCAGAACATCGAGAAGCTATCTACCGGAGCATTAGGCATCGCCGCCTTGATCGCTTCTTCGTTGTAGGCCACGCCCGAGGTGCCCCACATGTAGTTCACGGCGTGTTCATTGCCCGGATCGAACACTTCGAGACGCTTGGTGATGTCCGGATCGAGGTTCTTGAGCTGGTCGAGCTTGGACTTGTCGAGCTTCTGGTAGATACCCGACTTGATCTGGCGCGCGAGGAAGTTCGCCGAAGGCACCACCACGTCGTATCCGGTGCGGCCCGCGACCAGCTTGGTCTCGAGCAGCTCGTTGGAATCCATGACTTCGTAATTGACCGTGACGCCCGTTTCCTTGGTGAACGCTTCGAGCACCGTGGGCTCGATGTAGTCCGACCAGTTGTAAACGTTGACGGTTTTTTCAGCGTCGGTGTCGTACACCGGAGCTGGCGGGAGCGGCGGCTGCGGCCGTCGGCGGTGCTTCTTCTTTTTTGCCGCAGGCGACGAGGAGTAATAGACAGGAAGCCGAAACCAGTGCCGACAGGCTGCGAGTGGACATTTGATGACCCCTAAATGTTGTCGCGCCGTGAGACCCACACGACGCGTCTTTAGACACGTTATATAACAGCGACCGCGTCTATAGCCAGCCCTCGGCACGAGCTTGAGTAGCGGTTTCATCGAGGGATCGCACTACTTTGGACAGTAGTTCGTCAATTTCGCTCCGAGAGATGACCAAAGGCGGCGCGATGAATAACGTATCTCGTGTGGCGCGCATCACGAGGCCGTTGCGAGTGCAGTTTTCGCGCATGCGCAAGCCCACTTCGCCGCGCGGCTCGAAAAAACGCCGCGGACTCTTCTGTGGAACCAGTTCGATGGCCGCCAGCAGGCCCAGGCTGCGCGCTTCTCCGACCAAAGGATGAGATGCAAGCTCTTGCCAACGCTGGGATAGATAGGGTGCGGTTTCCTCCCTCACCCGCTCCACCACCCGTTCGCGGCGGAAAATCGTGAGGTTGGCGATCGCTACGGCACACGCGACCGGGTGGCCCGAATAGGTGAAACCATGAAAAAACTCGCCGCCCTTGTCGATGAGCACGTCGGCGACCCGGTCACCCACCATGAGTCCGCCGATTGGTAGATAGCCAGAAGATAGCGCCTTGGCCATCGTCATGAAATCGGGCCGTGTACCATAATGTTCACAGCCAAACCATTTGCCGGTCCGGCCAAAGCCGCAGATCACCTCGTCGGACGCGAACAGGATGCCGTACTTGTCGACGATCCTCTGGATCTCCGGCCAATAGGTCTCCGGCGGAATAACCAGTCCACCGGCACCCTGAACCGGCTCGCCGATGAATGCGGCGACCCGGTGAGGCCCCACCTCTTCGATCTTCTGTTCGAGTTCGCGGGCACACTTCAGGCCGAACTCCGCTGGCGAGAGATCCCCGCCTTCACCGAACCAGTAGGGCTGGTTGATGTGGACGATACCGGGCAACGCCCCGTCCGGCCCTAGCTGTTCGTGCATGGGTTTCATGCCGCCGAGCGAGGCGCCGGCGACGGTACTCCCGTGATAACCATTCCAGCGTGAAATGATCACGTTTCGCTCAGGGTTTCCCAACAACTGCCAGTAACGCCGGACCAGGCGTACCAGCGTGTCGTTCGCCTCGCTACCCGAGCCCGTGTAGAACACGTGGTTGAACTGCGGCGGCGTCACTTCCTTGAGGATTCGGGCTAGTTCGATCGCAGGCGTCGTGGTGCTCTGGAAAAAGCTGTTGTAGTACGGCAGTTCCAGCAGCTGTTTGTAAGCTGCATCCGACAGCTCCTTTCGCCCGTAGCCCAGCGCGACACACCACAGCCCGGACATGCCGTCGAGGATCTTCTGGCCGTCGGAGGTGTAGATATAGACACCTTCCGCGCGAGCAACGATGCGCGCGCCGCGAGCCGCCAGCTGTTTGTGATCCGTGAACGGATGCAGGTAGTGCGCCGAATCCAGTCGTTGCCAATCGCGAGTGTCCACGGCGCGTGCTCCCTGTCAGACGTTCAACAGCAGGTGTTCCCGTTCCCAGGAGCTGATGACCTGCAGGAACACTTCGTATTCGGCTTCCTTGACGATGGTGTACGCGGAAATGAAGGGATCACCGAGGATGCGCACCAGCGGATCGCACTCGCGCAACTCGCGGATGGCGTCGTCCAGGGAACGCGGCAGCGAAAACGGCAGCTCGTGCGCGGATCCTGCGATCGGTTCGCTCGGCTGCAGGCCTTCCACCATGCCGAGAAAGCCGCAGGCCAGGGACGTGGCGATCGCGATGTAGGGGTTGGCATCGGCGCCGGCGAGGCGGTTCTCGACACGTCGCGCTTCCGGGTCGGATGCGGGCACACGCAGACCCGCCGTGCGGTTGTCGTATCCCCACTGCACGTTGATCGGAGCGAGCTGGAACCGCGAGATGCGCCGATAGGAATTGACGTTCGGCGCTAACAACGCCATCGCCGCGGGCAGGTATTTCTGCATGCCGGCGATGTGCGAGAAGAACAGCGGCGTCGGCGTGCCATCGGAGTTCGAGAAGATGTTCTTGCGTGTCTTGGTGTCGACCACGCTCTGGTGAATGTGCATGGCGCTGCCGGGTTCCTTGGCGTGCGGCTTGGCCATGAACGTGGCGTACATCTTGTGGCGCAACGCCGCTTCGCGCGCCGTGCGTTTGAAGAGGAATGCCTGGTCGGCAAGGTCGAGCGCGTTGCCGTGCAGAAGATTGATCTCCATCTGCGCCGCACCGTCTTCATGGATCAGCGTGTCGATCTCGATGTCCTGGTCTTCGCAGAACTGGTACATGTCATCGAACAGCGGATCGAACTCGTTGACCGCCGCGATGCTGTAGCTCTGGCGGCCGGGTTCGGCACGTCCCGAACGACCCACCGGCGGCTTCAGTGGATAGTCGGCGTCGATGTTGGGTTCCACCAGGTAGAACTCGAGTTCGGGGGCGACCACGGGTTCCCAGCCACGGGCCGCATACATCTCGAGAATGTGGCGCAGCACCCCGCGCGGCGCCATGCCGACGCGCCGGCCATCGCCGTAATAGCAATCGTGAATCACCTGCGCGGTGGGCTCGGCCGCCCATGGCACTCGCCGTACCGTCTTCGGATCGGCCTTGAGGATGATGTCGATCTCGGCCGGGCTCATCGCCTTGTCGGTGTCGGGCGGATAGTCGCCGGTCACCGTCTGCAGAAAAATGCTCTCGGGCAGGCGCATGCCCTCGTCCTCGGCAAATTTCTCCGCGGGCATGATCTTGCCGCGCGCGATACCGGCCATGTCCGGGATGATGGCTTCCACCTCGGATATGCCGTGGTCGCGAAGGAATTGTCTGATCTCGTTTGCCATGGGGACGTCCTGACTATCTATTTCTTTGTCTTGTTACGCGCCGCTTTGCCGAACTCGGCGAACAGCGCCATCGAAAACGGGTTGCTCATCACCTGCCATTCGGGGTGCCATTGCACCGCGAGCGCGAAAGTCGGCGCCGATTTCACGCGAAACGCTTCGACCAGGCCATCGGTTGCTCGCGCTTCGACGACAAGACCCGGCGCGAGCCGGTCGACACCCTGCCAGTGCAGGGAGTTCACGCTCACTCTCTCCTTTCCCGCGAGGCGCCGCAGCACCGAATCAGGCTCGAGCACCACCTCGTGCGCCGGCCCGTACTGCACCTCGAGAGGCTGCTCCTTGATCTCGCGATGATCGTCGAGTCCCTCGATCTCGTGCACGCGCTGATGCAGCGTGCCTCCCATCGCGACATTCATCTCCTGGAATCCGCGGCAGACGCCGAACACCGGCACCGCGGTCGCCACCGCGCGCGGGATCAACGACAGCGTGGTCGCGTCGCGATGCGGATCGTGCAGGGTCCCCGGCACGCTCGCCGGCCCTTCGTACCGCGCGGGCTCCACATTCGAGGGGCTGCCCGGGAAAAAGATGCCATCGACAAGCGAGAGGATTTCCGTGACGTCGAGTGGCGTCTCGAGCACGGGAATCAACAGCGGCAGGCACCCGGCCGCCTGCGCGACAGCGGCTATGTATTTCTCACCGACCGCGTGAAAGGGATGCGGGCCGATCATGCGTCGATCGGCTGGTATGCCAATGACGGGTTTTCCAATTGAACTGGCCATACGCTTTCACGCGGGCCAGGAGCCCGTGCGCTGTCTATTATCTTTTACGGACTCGCGGCTGTGATCAGCGCGAGGGCTGCCATTAGACCACAGCGGAGCGGGTCCCGCCCGACGCGATGCCATGCGCGAAGCGGCCGCCGCAGCGCCCAAATCAGGGCTTTTTCCCGTTTGCGGGCCCGCGCCGCGCGCGGCTATGCTGCCCCACCCGGCGCTGTATCGGCGTCGAAAATAATAAACACCGTGAACCTTATGTCCGGCGCCGCCGAAACCGATCTACAGCGTTTCCTCATCGAGCATCCCGAGGTGAGGTTCTTCGATGCGTTCGTGAATGATCTGAACACGGTGGAGCGCGGCAAGCGAATCGACCGCGGCAACATCGCGGGGATTTTCAAACGCGGCATGCCCCTGCCCGGTTCGATGTTCGCGCTCGACATCGAAGGCGGAACGGTCGAGGCCACGGGATTGGGGTTTGCGGACGGCGATGCAGATCGCCCGTGCATGCCGATTCCGGGCACGCTGGTCACCGTGCCCTGGCAGCCCGACGTCGCACAGGTGCAGCTGACCATGCACGAACAGGATGGCTCGCCGTTTTTCGGTGACCCGCGTCATCTGCTTTCGAATGTGCTGGCTCGATTCACGCGCCTGGCGCTCACGCCGGTGGTGGCCATCGAATACGAGTTCTATCTCGTGGATGTCGAGCGCGATCCGCAAGGCCAGCCGCAGCCGCCGAAAGGCCCACTGACAGGTCGCCGTGAATTCCGCACCCAGATCAACTCGATGACGGATCTCAACGAGTACTCCCCGTTGCTCGCCGAGATCGATCGCGTATGTCGACTGCAGAATGTGCCGGCCACCTCGGCGCTCGCCGAATACGGTCCGGGACAATACGAAGTGAACCTCACGCATGCACCCGACGGGCTGCGTGTTTGCGATGAGTCGCTGAGATTCAAGCGCATCGTCAAGAGCGTGGCGCGCGGCATGGGCTGCGAGGCTACCTTTCTCCCCAAGCCCTACCGCGACATGGCGGGCAGCGGCCTGCACGTTCACGTCAGTCTTCAGGACGAAACAGGGCACAACATCTTCGCGGCGGCGAATCCGCTCGACAGCGCGCCACTGCGCCACGCGATCGGCGGAACGCTCAGCACGCTCGCAGACGGCATGGCGGTGTGCGCGCCGGGGCCAAATTCCTACCGCCGCTTCCGCTCCGAAGCCTATGTGCCGCTGCATCCCACCTGGTCCATCAACAATCGCGGCTCCGCGATTCGAGTGCCGGCTTCGGACCCCGACAACCTGCGCATCGAGCATCGACTCGCCGGGGCCGACGCGAATCCCTACCTGGTGCTCGCCTGGGTTCTCGCAGGCATGCTGCACGGCCTCGAACGAAAGCTCGAGCCACCGGCCGTGCTCACCGGCAATGCCTATCTACAGGAGGGTGACCCGCTGCCCACCCACTGGGCCGCGGCCATCGAGCGATTCGCCGCGAGCGAATTCGCGCGTGCGACGCTCGGCGCGAAGTTCACGCATCTCTTCGCCGCAGTGAAGCGCGCTGAAATGGAGGAGTTCAAATCGCACGTCACGCCGCTCGAAATCGCGCGCTACCTCGGGCCATTGTGAACGCCTTCGACCCGCAAAATTTCTACTACGCGACCACACCCCCGCCGCCGCCGCATGCGGCGCTGAAGGGCGAGACGCGCGCCGATGTGTGCATCGTCGGCGGAGGAATCTCCGGGCTGTCCGCCGCATTACACCTGGCGGAGCGCGGTTTCAGCGTGGCGCTGCTCGAAGCGCAGCACCTGGGGTTCGGCGGTTCGGGGCGCAGCGGCGGGCAAACCATCTTCGGCTACGCCAGCGGCCAGGAAAAACTCGAGAAGCTCGTGGGGAAGGCCGACGCACGACTCATGTGGGATATCGCGCTCGAAGGCATGAAACTGCAACGCGAGCTCATCGCGAAACATTCGATCGCCTGCGACTACGTCGCCGGACACATGCACGTGGGCGTGAAGGCACGCCACGATGCGGAGCTGCGCGCAGAAGTCGAGTCGCTGCACGAGCACTATGGCTATCGCAGCGTGCGCCTGATCGGCCGCGAGGAACTGCGCACCCTCGTGCCCAGCGAGCGTTACACCAGCGCCCTCTACGATTCGAACAGCGGCCACCTTCAGCCATACAAGTTCACGCTGGGACTCGCCGCCGCCGCGGCGCGTTCAGGTGTGAAGATCTTCGAGAACTCCTGGGTGACGAAGCTCGAGCTCGCCTCCGCGGCTGATGCCGACTCGCTGGTGCACACCGCATCGGGCACGGTGCGTGCGCGCCACGTGCTGATCGCCGGCAATGCCTTGTTAGGCCGCCTGGTACCCGAGCTGGCTCGCAAGCTCATGGCCGTGGGCACCTATATCGCGGCCACCGAGGTGCTCGGCGAGGAGCGCGCGCGCACACTCATCACCAACAATGCGGCCGTGGCCGACATCAACTGGGTGCTCGACTATTTTCGCCGTTCGGCCGATCACCGCCTCCTGTTCGGGGGTCGCGTGAGCTATTCGGGCATCGATCCATTCGACTCCGCACGAGTTTTGCGCGCACGCATCGCGCGCGTGTTCCCGCAGCTCGCGGACACGAACATCGAATACGCCTGGGGCGGCTACGTCGACATCACGCCGAATCGCGCGCCGCATTTCGGTCGCCTCGCGCCCAATGCCTACTTCCTGCAGGGCTTTTCCGGCCACGGCATGGTGCTGTCCGTCATCGCCGGCAAACTCGTGGCGGAGGCCATGGGGGCAACCGCTGCGCGCTTCGATGTGTTCGCCAGGATTCCGCACGGCGATTTTCCGGGCGGCACGTATTTTCGCCGTCCGGCATTGGTACTGGCCATGTTGTGGTTCAGGCTCAAGGATCTCGTCTGACTACTGCAGGCTTCAACTACGAACTGTGGTTATCGGCACTGCCGGTACTGCTGATTGCGGCCACCTTCACCTGGCTGCTGTCGCTGCCGCTGCGCAACGTGTCGATTGTCGATCCGCTCAAGGGCCTCATGCTGTTCGCGGCGGGGGTCATCTACGGACTGGGCGCAGACCCCCGCGCACCGAGGCTCGCGTTCGTACTGTGGCTGCTGGCGCTATGGGCCGCGCGCCAGTCGATCTATCTCACCGCACGTGGCATGGGCAAAGGTGAAGATCCGCTTTACCAGGCCGCCCGCGCGCGCCATGAACCCCACTTTCGTTGGAAAAGTCTGTACTTCGTGTTCTGGCTGCAGGCGGTGGCCATCTGGGTTGTCTCGCTGCCGTTGCTCGGCGTGTTCGCCAGCAACGCGCCGCTCGGCCTTCTCGATTACATCGGCATCCTGTTGTGGCTCGTGGGCTTCGTGGTCGAAGCCGGCAGCGACTGGCAGCTGGCGCGTTTCAGACGCAACCCGGCCAATGCCGGCGCCGTCCTGGACCGCGGCTTCTGGCGCTACACGCAAAGTCCTAACTACCTCGGCTCTCTATGTGTCTGGTGGGGTTTCTGGCTCATGGCCGCCTCAGCCGGAGCCTGGTGGTCGGCGGTGGGCCCGGCGCTGCTGACCCTGGCCGCCAATGCGCGTGTCCGGCGTTGGGCTGCCACGTAGGCGCACCAGCAATTGCCGGCCGTAATATGCCGACTACGTCTTGAAAACGAACGCTTTTTCCCCGGAGCCGTCCCGGAAATAGACTAAAGCGCGCCCTGCTATGGGCCGATAACGCCGGGAGAGAACCGGAGTCGGCACCAGGAAACAGCAGGCAACCCCGTGATCGAAGTGGATTCAGCGCAGCGCGAGGCTCGTGCCCGTGAAATGCGTCACGAAGTCGTGGCGCAGATCACCGTGGGCACGCATCGCGCTTTCCGAATCCTTTTTGCCGTGCAGTGGCCCGTGGCGTTGGCGCTGGCCTGGAATTCCGCGCTGCCGGGCGACGGCCGCTTCCTGTTCACGCTGATCCTCGGCGGAACGTTGTGCCTGCCGGCGACGCTGTTCGCGCGCGCCGCACCCCACGCCTGGTGGGTCCGTCACTTCATGGCGTTGTGCCAGATCGGCTGGTCCATGCTGTACATGTGGCTGCTCGAGGGGCATACCGAAGCGCAGTACCACATGTTCCTGTCGCTGGTGTTCCTCGCGTTCTATCGCGACTGGCGCCTTCTCGTGACGGCGACCTGCGCGGCGATCGCCTACCCCATCCTGCGCATCGCGATGCTGCCCGATTCGTTCGTCATCGGCCCGTCGGCCTGGTGGCGCGTCTTCGACTTGGGGCTCTGGCTGGTGTGCGAACTATTCATCCTGTTGCTCGCGATCCGCGAGAGCCAGAAGTCGATTCAGAAATTCACCGGGCATGCCGCCACGTTGAAGCTCACCAATGAAGCTTTCGGCCAACATGTCGAAGAGCGCACGCGCGAGCTCGAACGCAGCCGCGAACAATACCGCCTCATCGCCGAGACCACGCGCGCCATTCCGTTCGAGCTGAACCTCACCGAAGGCCGCTTCACCTACATCGGCCCGCAGGCGGAAACTGTTCTCGGCATCCCGGAGACACGCTGGAAGGAACCCGGCTACCTCGACGCGCTGCTGCCCCGTAGTCGCGAGTCGGGTATACGCAGGCAGCTGGACGAATGTGCCTCCGGCAGTTTCGAGACTTTGTGTGCAGTGGTCACGGCTGACGATCGCGTGGTGGAGCTTCGATGGACCGTGTCCTGCGAAGTCGTGAACAACACCCGACTGTTGCGTGGACTCATGATCGACGTCACCGAGGCGCGGCGCCTGGTGCGTGAGATGGCGCAGGGCCAGAAGCTGGAATCGGTCGGCCGCATCGCGGCCGGTGTGGCACACGAGATCAATACCTCGGTGCAATTCATCTCCGACAGCGTGCGCTTCGTGCGCCATGCGCTGCGGGATGTGCCCCACGCGCTCGCGGATTACCGTGCACTCACCGCGGACGTCCTGTCGGGCAAGGACGTGATCGACGCGGCGAAGAAGGCCGCCGACACCGACGAAGCGGCGGACGTCGACTACTTCCTCAAGAACGCACCCGACGCGCTCGATCGCGCCATCGAGGGCATTGGCCGCGTGGGCTCCATCGTGCGGTCGATGACCGAGTTCGCGCACCCGGATGCACGCTCCAAGGCCGACGTCGACCTGAATCGCGCCATCAAGACCACGCTGAACATGGCGCGCAACGAATACAAGACCGTCGCCGAGCTCGTAACGGAATTCGGCGACATCCCGACGGTGCACTGCCACGCCGGCGACATCAACCAGGTGGTGCTCAACCTGCTGCTCAACGCCGCGCACGCCATCAGTGACGTCGTCGACGGCACCAGCGCGAAGGGACGCATCACCGTGCGCACGCGCGGAATCGGCGACTTCGTCGAGATATCGATCAGCGACACCGGCGATGGCATACCCGAAGACGTCCGCGGACGCATCTTCGAGCCGTTTGTCACGACCAAGGAAGTCGGTCGCGGTACGGGCCAAGGCCTCGCGCTGTCGCGCGGCATCGTGGCCGAAAAGCTCAAAGGTTCACTTCATTTCGAAACCGAAACAGGAAAGGGGACCACGTTTTTCATCCGGCTGCCGAAGTCGGCTGAAGAATCCGTGGGCCAATCCTCCAACAAGCAGGCTGCAGCATGACTTCGCTACACGTGTTATTTGTCGATGACGAACAAGCCATCCTCGATGGCTTGCGCAATTCCTTGCGAAAGGAACGCAAGCGTTGGGACATGACCTTTGCTCTCGGCGGCCAGCAGGCGCTCGAACACATGAAGCAAACCCCCGCGGACGTCGTCATCACCGACATGCGCATGCCCGGTATGGACGGCGCTGAACTGTTGCGGCACATCCAGCGCGACTTTCCGGCGGCCGCGCGCATCGTGCTGTCAGGCCAGGCCGAGCGCGAATCCATCATGCGCGCGCTGCCGGTCACCCATCAGTTCCTGCACAAGCCCTGCGACGGCGATACGTTGCGCGCGGTCATCGAGCAGACCCATGCGCTGCACAAGCTCATGCAGAATCCCGCGTTGACCGCGTTGGTCGGCAAGCTCGAGCGCATCCCGGCGGTGCCGTCCACGTACACGGAGCTCGCGCGCCTTGCGGCCGATCCGAAATCCGACGCGGCCTCGTTTGCCAAGGTCATCGAGATGGACGCCGCGGTCTGCGCCAAGGTCCTGCAGTTGGTAAATTCAGCCTACTTCGGCCTCGGCCAGAAGATCGTCAGCATCCGTCCCGCGGTCACCTATCTCGGCGTGGAAATCATCAAGTCGCTGGTGCTGGGCTCGACCTCGTTCTCGGACAAGGCCATCAGCGAGGTCAAGGGGTTCTCGCCCGAACGCCTGCAGCATCATTCCATGCTGACCGCGGTGCTCGCCAAGAAGATCGTTTCCAACCCGCAGCTCGCCGAAGCCGCATTCACGGCCGGCCTGCTGCACGACATCGGCGCGCTGGTGCTGCTGCACGCGGCGCCGCCCGACTACGTACGCGCGCTCGAACGCAAGAAGGAATTGAACGGCGACAGCGCCGCGGCCGAGCGCGAGATCTTCGGCGTCACGCACGCCGAGGTCGGCGCCTATCTACTGGGGCTCTGGGGCATTCCGTTCCCGATCGTCGAGGCAGTGGCCTTCCACCATCGCCCGAACGAAGTGGCGCCGGAATCGCGCCCGCTGGTCGCCGCCATCCACATGGCCAGCGGCCTCATCGAAGAGATGACTGAGTGTGATGCCACGCAGCGTTCGGGCGACATCGACAGCTCGGGCCGCATCGACGTGAGTTTCCTGCGCGAAGCGGGACTCGAGGACGTCTTCAAGAAGAGCCGCGGCGAAGCAGAAAAGCTGCTCGCCAAGTCCAGCTGAGACGAATAGCATCGGCCTCCCACTGAGGAGGCCTCGATGAAACTAGCAAAAGTTGCCGCCGTTGGATTGTCACTGGCGGCCGGCGCAGTGGGTGCGTTGCTCGCCCCGTCCGCCGACGCTGCGCGCGAAGCCGACAAGATCAGCGCCGCGGCGGCTGCCAACGCCTTCCTGAAGTCACTGCCGAAGGACCTGCGTTCCGCAGCCAGCTTTCCCGGCGACTCTCCCGAGCGCCTCGCCTGGCACTTCATCCCCAAGGAGCGCGTCGGCGCATCGCTGCTCAAGCTCGATGACGCGCAGAGCGAGCTGCTCGGGCCGCTGCTGGCCACCGCCATGTCGCCGGAAGGGCTGCTCACCACGCGCGGCGTCATGAAGCACGAGAACATCCTGCGCCGCGTGGAAACCGAGTCCGGTGTGGCCAATGCTTCGCGACGCGATCCGGGCCTGTACTACACCGCCGTCTTCGGCAAACCGGGAGGCAGCGCGCCCTGGGCGTGGCGCTTCGAGGGTCACCACCTGTCGATCAACGTCACCGAACTGCCGGGTGAGGCGCCCGTGGTCGCTCCACTGTTCATGGGCGCAAATCCCGCGCGCGTGCTTTCCGGGCCCAATGCCGGCTTTCGATTGCTGGCGGCAGAAGAAGACCTCGGCCGCGAGATGATCAGGATGCTGCCCGCCTCGAAGCGGGAGGCAGCCACCATTCGCGACACCGCATTCCCCGACATCGTCACGGGCAACGATCCGAAGGTGCAGAAACTCGAGCTTGCGGGTCTTGCCGTCGCGGACATGTCGGCCGATGAGCGCGCGCAGTTGCGCCGGTTGATAGATCTCTACCTGGGACGCATGAACGCCGCCTCAGCGAAGGAGGCACTGGCGCGCCTCGATCGTGCAGGCTTCGAGAAGGTGCGCTTTGGCTGGGCAGGCGGCATCGAATCCGGTCAGCCGCACTACTACCGCATTCACGGGCCGACCCTGCTCATCGAATACGACGACACGCAGAACGAAGCAAACCATATCCACACTGTCTATCGCGATCTCGAACGTGACTTTGGCGGCGATGCGCTGCGCGCTCACTACCGCGTGTCGCATCGGTCTATCGCTCCCATCGGAAAACCCGAATAGCCCGCACCTCTAACTCACCGCATCGCGTGAGGAGCAATTCATGAGCAAGAAGAACGTCGCCGCTATCGCCCGGCCAATGGCCGCACCGCTGATCGACATCGGCATCAAGGGAAAGGATCGTGAAAGGATTGTGCAAGGACTGTCACGCGTCTTAGCCGACACCTACACCCTCTATCTCAAGACTCACAACTTCCACTGGAACGTGGAAGGCCCGATGTTCAACACGCTGCACCTCATGTTCATGGACCAGTACACGGAGCTGTGGAACGCGCTCGACGCGATTGCGGAGCGCATCCGCTCGCTCGGTTATCCCTCCCCCGGTACCGGCAAGGATTTCGCACAGCTAACCTCCATCGAGGAGACCGAAGGCGTGCCCGATGCCCTGGAGATGGTGCGTTTGTTAGTCGCCGGACACGAGGCCGTGACGCGCACCGCGCGCGCCGCTTTCCCGGCCGCCGAGAAGGCTGGCGATGAATCGAGCTGCGACCTTCTGACGCAGCGTCTGCAGATTCACGAAAAGACGGCGTGGATGCTGCGCAGCCTGCTGAAGTGAGATGGGGACAGAAAATGGGGACATTCCTCATTTCATTGTCACAATTGACGTGGATCTCTCGCTACTCGCGACAGCTCCAATTGTGACAATGAAATGAGGAATGTCCCCATTTTCTCGCACTTGAGGTGTTTGTTCGCGGGCGCGCTCGCGCTCTTCTGTGCCATTGCGGTGGCCGAGCCGAGCGCGAAGCTCAAGGTGGCGCTGACCTTCGACGATCTGCCGCTCAACGGCCTGCTGCCGGCGGGAGCGCAGAAATCGGACTTCGCGCGCGACACCATCAAGGTGTTGAAGAAGCACCGCATCCCACCCTCTTACGGATTCATCGTCGCGAGGCAGCTCGAGCGCGATCCCGACGGTGCTGCGGCATTGCAGATCTGGGTGGACGGCGGCAATCCGCTCGGCAACCACACCTACACCCACCTCGACCTCACGAAGAACAGCGCCGAGGATTTCCAGCGCGAAATATTGCGCAACGAGCCCGTGCTCGAATTGCTGATGGCTCCCATCCAGAAAACCGTGGGCGGCACGCACGATTGGCGCTGGTTCCGCTACCCGTATCTGCACGAGGGCGACACCCTGGAAAAACGCCGCGCGGTGCGCGCCTTCCTGTCGACCAGCGGTTACCGCATCGCGCAGACCACGCTCGACTTCGAGGACTATTATTGGAACAGCGCGTACGCGCGTTGCTGGATGCGCAAGGACGACGCATCCATCGAATGGTTGCGCGAGAGTTACCGCAATGCCGCGCGCGACTTCACGCGCTTTCAGATCCAGAACTCACGCGCCGTATTCGGCCGCGACATCCACCACGTGATGCTGCTGCACCTGGGCGCTTTCAGCTCTCACATCCTTCCGGATCTATTCAGGATCCTGAAAGAAGAAGGATTCGAGATCGTCACTCTCGAAGAAGCGCAGAAAGATCCGGCCTACGACTACGATCCGGACTTCGCGGACGTGCGTGGCGGGACGCACGTCGAGCTGGGCATGCTGGCGAAAAAGATTCCCTGGCCGGCGAATGCGCCGCAACTGCCGCGCGAGCGCCTCACCACCATTTGCAACTAGCTCATGCCCCGTCCGGCCTGACCGGCTCGCCGGACGCGGCAGAATCGTAAATCGCCCGCACCAGCGCCACGGCCTTGCGCGCCTCGCTGCCTTCGATGAAGAACGGTCGCTGCTCACGGATGCCGTCGATGAAATCCTGGATCTGCCGCAGGTGGCCTTCGAAATTGATCGCCATGGGATTCGCCGAACCCGAACCCTTCGCGCTGGTTTCGCGGGCGGCGCGGATCCTCTCATCCTCGCTGGCCGCGACACGGAACTCCCAGCTGGTGATGTCATCGTCTTCCATCACGGCCGAGCCATTCTCGCCACAGATCTCGATGCGACGCGCGAAGCCCGGCCACAGCGCGGTGCTGGCCTCGATCGTGCCGAAGGCGCCACTCGGGAACTTGAGCGCGGCCACCGCGGTGTCTTCGGATTCGATCTGGTGCACGCGCTGCGTGGTCCACGCGAACACTTCGACGGGCATGCCGGCAAACCATTGCAGCAGATCGATTCCGTGAATGGCCTGGTTGATGACGGCGCCCCCGCCATCCTCGGAAATTTTTCCCTTCCAGCCGGTGTAGTAGTCCGCCTTGCGATTCCACTTCACGTAGCAGCTCGCGAGGACCATGCGCCCGAAGCGCCCGGCATCGACCGCCGACTTGAGAGCACGCGCGGCATCGCCGAAGCGCGCCTGAAAGATCGAGCCCACGCGAACGCCGCTCTTCCCGGCTTCACTCAGGATGTGATCGGTGCCTTCGACTGTGGCGTCGAGCGGCTTTTCGATCATCAGGTGTTTGCCGGCGCGGATCGCCGCGAGCGCCGGCGCGAGATGCAATGCCGAGGGCGTGGTGATGCACACCGCGTCGAGGCCGGGCTGCGCGAGCAGTTGATCCACGTCGTCCGACGCGAAACCGATGCCGTGCTCGGCGGCAAACCTTTCTGCCGTGGCGCGCGTGCGGCTCACTACTCCGACGAGCCGGCCGCCCTTCGAAGCCGCGACGGCGCGCGCATGGAAATTCGCAATGGCGCCCGCGCCGATGAATCCGAATCCCAGCGTCTGTGCCACTCAGCGTTCCTCGCTCGAAGCCTTGGCTCGCAGTTCGTCACGCACCAGCCGCCCCGAAGGTTTGATCTGGCTCAAGGCCCAGCCACCGTCGGGACTTGCGCCCTGCATGAGCGCCGCCGAAGACTCCGCTTTGTCCGCCACCGACCAGTTCAGATGACTGATGGAATTCTTGTCGAGGAAAGCCCACCACTCACGCGTCGCCGCTTCGTTCACCGCACCGTTGCCCGTCGCATCCGTCGTCCCGTACTCGGTGACGAACAGCGCCGCACCGGCGTTCATGGCTGCCTGTGCCTGGTCACGCAGCCACTGTCCATGCGTGTTGGCGTAGAAGTGCAGCGTGTAGGCCACGTTGCTTCGATTGACAGGATTCGCCGCGGCTTCGGCAACCTGCTGCGACCAGTTGCGCGTGCCGACGATGACGATGTTGTCGGGATCGTGCTCGCGAATCGAATCGATGACCGCCTCGTGATAAGGCTTGAGCACATTCGCCCAGGAAACATCCAGTGGCTCGTTGTAAGTCTCGTAGAGAACATTGGGCGTGTTGCCGTACCGGCGCGCCATGTCGGCGAAGAACGCCTGGGCCTGTGCGCGATTTTCGTGGGCGGTGTGGGCGTGATAGTCGATAACCACGTAAAGGCCCAGCTTGATCGCCGCATCGACGACCGCAATGACCTTGTCGCGCTCCGCGGCCGGGTGCTTTTCATAGCCATTGGGCTTGACGGCCATCGCCGCGCGGATGACGGTGATCTTCCAGTCGTCGCGCAACCACTGGATCGTGGCGGCGTTGTAGTACTTCGGAACCCACTGGCTCCAGAATAACGACATGCCGCGCAACTGTACGGGCGCGCCGCTCTTGTCGACGATGCGGTTGCCCTGCACACGCAACTGCCCATGCTTCTCGACGGCGGTCTCCGCCTGCGCGCGATCGATCGGCGCGAAAGCCGCGAACAGCACAACTATCCATGCGAATCGGCTCATGCTCAGTGAGCGAGCGCGATCGGATCGTTGCGATAGACGGCGTCGCGGAAGGTTTTGTGCAGGTGGACCCTGTCGAACGGCTCCATCTGGGTGAACAGCACCGCGGCGATGTCGTTCTTCGGGTCGACCCAGAACAACGTACTGAACTTGCCGTCCCAGAAAAACTCGCCCACGGCGCCGGACGACTCCTGCGCATCCTTCGGTGGTGCGATGCGCACGGCGAAGTCGATACCGAAGCCCACGGAGCCCTTGCTCGGCAGCCAGGACTTGTCGGTGACTTCCTTCGGCAAGGCGTCGGTGGCCATGAGCTTGACCGTCTCGGGCTTGAGGATGCGTGCCCGTCCGAGCTTGCCGCCACCTAACAACATGCGCGCGAACTTCATGTAGTCATCGAGCGTGGAGACGAGGCCGGCGCTACCGGATTTGTAGGGCCATACGGCGCCGTTGTAGCCGTAGGCCTCCTCATCCGACTGGCGCGTGAATGTGCCATCGTCGTTGCGCGTGTACAGGGCGGCGAGCTGCGGGCGATCGGGATCGGTCGGGAGAATGGTGTGGCGTGTGCTGGTCATGCCGAGCGGGCGGAAAATGTGCAGCTTCAGATACTCGTCGAACGGAACGCCGGAGATCTTCTGCACCAGGTAGGCCTGCACATCGACGGCGTCGCTGTACGACCACTTGGTGCCGGGTTGATAGGCGAGCGGCACTTTGGCCATCTTGGCGATGACGTCCGGCAGCGCGTTGTTGCGGTTGCGCGGATCGGCCTGGCGGTAGAGCGCGGTGACTGCTTCGGGCGCTCCGTCGCCATTGAAGCCGGCGGTGTGGCGAAGGATGTCGCGCACGGTGATGGGCCGCTTGGGCGCTTCATATTTCGGCTGGCCACTGGCATCGACGCCGGCGTACACCTGCATTTCGGCAAACTCTGGCGCATACACGGCGAGCGGCGCATCGAGCTCGAACTTGCCGCGTTCATAGAGCTGCATGAGGGCGACGCCCGTCACCGGCTTGGTCATGGAGAAGATCTGGACGACTGTGTCGCGCGCGAAAGGTTTGTTGTTTTCGCGATCAGCAAGACCGAAGGCGCCGAAGTACGCCTCCTGCCCGCGTTCATAGATGAGCGCGGAAGCCCCGACGATCTGCTTGCTGTCGACGAGGCTCTTGAGTGCGCTGTCGATCGCGGCGGGGACCACCAGCGGCGGCGGGGGAATCGGTGCGGGGGCGGGGGCGGTCACCGGCGTGGGCACGGGCTTGGGCTTCGCGGCCGCCAGTGCGAAACCCGGGAGCATCAAAACCGCGGCCGCGAGAAACGAAAACTTCATCGATCTCTCCTCATTTCGACACTGCCACATCGTAGACCCACATGAACGAGTTTGCGGCACTGGGGACAGTCCCCTTCATGGATGGGCCACCGCGATGATCCGGTAGCACAGGTCGAGCGTGGGCATCGGCACGTTCAGCTCGCGCGCCTTCTGCAGCGCGTAGCCCAGCGTTTCCTGGTATTCGAGCCGGCTGCCGCGCAACACATCCTGTTGCGCGGACATCCGGTGTTCGGGCGAAGATTCGAGGAATTTCTGGCCGATGCCGCGGACGATCTCGATCGCCTGCGCGTCGCTGCCGTGCACGATGCTGGGAACCGGCAGCGGCGGCATGTCGGTGATTTCGATGCGCAGCGCCGCGGCGAGTGCCGCCGCCTCGCGCACGATGCGCACGATCACCATGGCGCTCTGCTCCTCCATGAGGAATTTCCAGGTGATCTGCCGCGTGAGCACCGCCAGCGGGAACTGCGCGATCCATCCGGCGAACTTCGACCACTCGCGCGTCCTGATGTTGGACGCCGCCACGCAGCGCACGCCGGCGGCGTCGATGAGTGCCGCGAGCGACTGCGCGCGCGGGCTCATGCCGCCCTTCTCCTCGCCGAGGTGCAAGCACACATTGCGCGTGAACTTCACTTCACCGTTGGCCAGCAGTTCGCCGCTGAAATCCGCCATGGCACCGAGCACACGCGAATAACCAAACACGGTCGCCAGCAATTCGTTCTTGAGCACGCCGTTCTGTACCGAGAAGGCATTCTCGACCTCGAGATGCTTCAAGGTGTCGAGGTTCTTCGCCGTGTCGATGGCCTTGGTGGCGATGATCAGCGTGCCGGTATCGAGGAGCTTGCGCGGATCGTCGATGACCATCGGGCGAGCCTTGATGTCCGACAGGCCATTGAGCACCAGGCCCTGGCGCTGCAAAACCCGTGCGCGTTCTCCTCGCGCGATCATCACGACTTCGTGGCCGGCGCGCGAGAGATGCGCGCCTAAGATGGTGCCGAGCGCGCCGGCGCCGAGAATCGCGAATTTCATGAGCGTCCTTGCTCTCTACTTCTTCCGGTACTTCTCGAACCAGGCGAGGATGTTATCCACCTTCGCGATGAGATTCGACGGCCGTGAGGTCATGCCGTGCGAGGCCTCGGGAATGCGCACCATGACCGTATCCACCTTGCGCAGCTTCAGCGCCTGGTAGAACTGCTCCGATTCCCCGATAGGCGTGCGGTAGTCGGATTCGCCGGTGAGCAGCATGGTGGGGGTCTTCACGTTGCCAACCAACGACAGCGGCGAGCGTTTCCAGTACTGCTCGGGTTGCTCCCAGGGCTGTGCACCGAACCAGTAGCGATAGAAGAAGTTGTTGGCATCGGAAGTCAGCACGAAGCTCGACCAGTTGATCACCGGCTTGGCGACCACGGCCGCGCGAAATCGATCGGTCTTGCCGACGATCCATGCGGTGAGCACGCCGCCGCCGGAACCCCCGGTGACGAACAGGTTGTTGGTATCGACATGGCCCTGCGCAATGACTGCATCGACACCCGACATGAGGTCGTCGTAGTCGTCGCCCGGATACGCGTGGTGAATGAGGTTGCCGAATTCCTCACCGTAACTGGTGCTGCCGCGCGGATTGGAGTACAGCACGATGTACCCCGCAGCGGCGAACAGCTGCATCTCGGTGGTGTAGTTAGGGCCGTACGCCGCGAACGGACCGCCGTGGATCTCGAGGATCAGCGGGTATTTCTTCGACGCGTCGAAGTCCGGCGGCGTGATCACCCAACCCTGGATGTCGCGCTGATCCTTCGAGGACTTCCAGGTGATTTCTTTCACCGTGCCCAGAACCTTGTTGCCCAGCAAGTCGTCGTTGAGTGCCGTGAGCACGCGCGGTGAACCTCCACCTGCCACGGTGGCGACGTCCGCAGGGCGCGCCGTGGTGTTGTGCGCGAACGCGGCGCGGCCATTGCGTGCCACGCTGAAGCTGCCCGAGGTATATGGGCGGCCGAGATCGATTCCGCCGAGCCCGTCCGCCAGCATGCGCAATTTGCCATTGAGCGAGGTGATTCCAAGCTTGCGGACGCCGCGTTCGTCATAAGAGAAATACACGCTGCGGCTGTCGGCCGACCAACGCGGATCCGCCACATCACGATCAAGGTCGGCCGTGAGTTCGCGTGAATTCGCCCCGTCGCTGTCCATCACATATAGATGAGTAACCTGGTAGCCCTGCAGGCGATCGTCGAAGCCCAGGTAGGCGATATACCGCCCGTCTGGCGACACCACGGGCGAGTTGTCCGGGCCGTCTCGCTTCGTAAGTTGCGTAAGTTTCCCGGTCGCGATGTCCACGGTGAACACCTCGCTTTCCTGCGGATCTCGCTCCCAATCCGCGCCGCGATTGGCCGAGAACACGATGCGCTTGTTATCGGGTGTGAAGGATAGCGGGCCATCATCGTTGAATTCGCCGTCGGTCAACTGGCGTGGCGTGCCTCCCTCGGCGGAGACGACGAACACGTGCTGGTATCCGGCTTCGAGATATCCCTCGCCATCCGCGCGGTACACCACCGAGTCGATCACTTTGACTGGCGGCGCCCATTGCGCGCCCTCGGGCTTCTCCGGAGGAGTTGCGAGCGGCGGCTTCTTCTCCGGCACGAGTTGCGTGAATGCAATCGACTTGCCGTCGGCCGACCAGGCAATCGCGTTCGGCGCCTGGACGAGATTGGTGAGCAGCGCGGTCTGTCCGGTGTCGATCCAGCGCACGTACAGCTGCGGGCTGCCTTCGGCGGCCGAGACGTACGCGAGACGCGTGCCGTCCGGCGACCAGCGCGGCGACATGAAGTTCTTGGCCTCGGAGCGCAGCGGCCGGTTGTTAGTGCCGTCGGCATTCACCATCCACAGATTACGGCGCGCGCGATCGGTCATGATGTCGTGGCTGACGCGCACGTAGACGATGCGGCTGCCGTCCGGGGAGATCTGCACGTCGTCGGTGTATTCGAGCTGGAACACATCGATGGAGTGCAGGCGCTGGGTCGGCGGCAGATCGGTGGCGCCGGCAGACACAACAAACAACTGTGTCGTGGCGAGCACGAAGAGCGACGTAACTTTCACGGAGAATCCTCTGGCGGGATGTGCGCGTACTCTAGCTGAGCCCGCGCGCCGCGACGAATCGCCCTTGTTGGAAGAATATGGTCAGGCGATCAGTCGCGGCTTCCTGGCCGGTCAGTTCGAGAGCTTTGCGACCAGTGAGATCTTTGCGTTCAATACCTTGGATACGGGGCAACCGGACTTGGTGACCTCTGCGATCTCGGCAAACTTCGCCTCGCTGATGTTCGGCACCTTGGCGATGCAGATGAGATCGCTGTGCGTGATGGCGAAACCGTCACCGACTTTCTCGAGCCGCACGGCGGCACTGGTTTCGATGGTATCGGCGGTGAAACCATCCTTGCCGAGGCCCACGGAGAGCGCCATCGTGAAACACGCGGCATGCGCCGCCGCGATCAGTTCTTCCGGGTTGGTGCCCGGGCCGTCCTCGAAGCGCGATTTGAAGCCGTAGGGCGCGTTCTTGAGCACGCCGGTCTCGGTCGAGACCGTGCCACCGCCATCCTTGAAACCACCCTTCCACGCTGCGGAACCTTTCTTGATCATTTTGCTTCACTCCAGTTCGTAACACTGATGAATGCGCGGATTGCGTTTGAAATCTTCCGGCAAGGTCGCGCGCGAGATGTCGGTGACTTTGTAACGCGCGACCGTCGCGTCGTCCAGCTTGAACTTCTGCGCATTGGTCGAGAACACCAGCTTGCCGCCCGGTGCCAATAGCTCCATACACTGATGGATCAGCTCGCCGTGATCGCGCTGCACATCGAGGATGTCCTCCATGCGCTTACTGTTCGAAAATGTTGGCGGGTCGAGAAAAATCAGGTCGTAGGCGCGCCGCGCGGCCACGGCATCCTTGAGCCAGGCAATGCAATCGGCCTGGATGTATTCATGGTCGCGGCGCGCAATGTCATTCACGGCCAGATTTCGCTGAGCCCAATCAAGGTAGGTTGCTGACATGTCGACGGTCGTTGAAGTGCGTGCGCCGCCTGCCGCGGCGTATACCGTAGCGCTGCCGGTGTAGGCGAAAAGGTTCAGGAAGCGTCGTCCCTTGGCATCAGCCCGCAATCGTTGGCGCGTGATGCGATGGTCGAGGAACAGGCCCGTATCCAGGTAATCGCTGAAATTGACCCAGAAGCGAAGACCGCTCTCCTCGACCAGCTTGAAGTCGGAGCTCTCGCCCAGCTTTTCGTACTGATCACCGCGGGTAGTTCGGCGACGCTGCCGCAGATGGATACGCTCCACCGGAACGCCCGTGGCGGACGGCAGCGCCGCCAGCGCCTCGTTGCGACGCCGCTGCACCGCCTCGGGCTCGATGGTCTTGGGCGCGGCGTACTCCTGCACATAGAGCCACACCTGCTCGCCACCGGATTCGGCATAGCGATCGATCGCGAAGGAGTATTCCGGCATGTCGGCGTCGTACAGGCGATAACAACTCACGCCCTCGCGTTTGACCCAGCTCTTGAGTTGTTTGATGTTCTTCGCGATACGGTTGCCGAACATCTGCGAGCCGGGCGATTCCGCGAGCGTTGCGTCGATGCGCGCGCTCGCACCGGTGTGCAGCATCTGCTTTTCGGATTTCGGCGAGACGTGCAATCGCAGCAGGCGGCATTCGAGTGCGCCGTTCCACACCGTGTGTACTCGCTCGGCGCGAATCCCGAGTTCGAGCCCCGCGTCCGGCGAGCCCGCCAGGATCGCCGCATCCCAGCCGTTGAAATTCTCGCGCAGCACGCCGCCGAGTTGATTCATCAGCGCGCGCGCAGTCTCCCGGTCGTCGAGCCGCACACCGTAGGGTGGATTGGTGGCGAGAAATCCCACCCCCTCGCCTGCGGGTTTCGCATCTTCGAGCCGGCCGGTGTCAAAGCTGATCAATTCTCCAAGGCCAGCGCGCGCCGCGTTGTCGCGCGCGGCGGCGAGCACCCGTGCTATCCGAGTCGACGCCCCGCAATCGCAGTGTGGGCTTGTGCTCGCGGCTCAAGGCTTCGTGCTTCACACGTTCCCAGACGAGCCGGTCGTGACCCACCCATCCGAAAAATCCGAAATAGTGCCGGCGCGCGCCGGGAGCAACATTGGCGGCGATCATCGCCGCTTCGATGACCAGCGTTCCGGAACCGCACATGGGATCGAGGAATTCCGCCGCGGCCTTGGATTTTTCCGGCCAGCCCGCCCGCAGCAGGATTCCGGCGGCCAGGTTCTCGCGCAGCGGCGCCTCACCGGCCTGTGCACGATATCCGCGCCGGTGCAGACCCTCGCCCGACAGGTCGATCGACACCGTGACATTCGGGCCATTGGCGTGCGCGTGCACACGTACCGCCGGACGATCGGGCGCGATGTCGGGACGGGAACCGGTCGCGTCGCGCAACTGATCGCAGATTCCATCCTTCAGACGCAGCGCACCGAAGCGCGTGTGCGTGATCTCGGGATGTTTGCCCGAGAAGTCGCAGGCCAGCGTGCGCGCCGGGTCGATGTGCGCTCGCCAGTCGACGGCGCGCACGGCGTCGTAGAAGCTGGCGTCGGTCGGCGCAGTGAATTGCGCCACCACGAGAAAGACGCGGCTGCCGACGCGCGATTCCAGGCAGGCCCGATACGCCACTTCCAGTGTGCCTGTGAACTCGACGCCGAGTGCGCGTTCGCGCACGTCGCCGGCGCCAACACCGCGCAACTCCGCGGCTAACAAGTCGCCGAAGCCGCGCGGGCTCGAAGCGACGAATCGGTGCGTGACGGCTTCCATCAGATCCCCGCGAGCAGCCGCATGCCGGCCACTTCGATGTCCGCAACGCGTCGACAACGCTGGGCGGCATCGCGCAACGGTGCCGCTTCCCCCGTCTTTCCGCTCGACTCGATCGACGCGGCGATCGCGGCCCACTCACGCGCAGAATCCGCGAACAGCGCTTGCGCCCGCGTGAGCGTCGCGCGGACACCGGCCAGGTGTTCGCGTGCCTCCGAGAGGAAGTCGCGGTAAAAATTGCGGAACAGGGATCCACCCGTTCCGGCCCGCTCCATGAGCAGCGAAGCGAGCGCGAGATCCTCCGTCGGTCGCTTCGCGATTTCGATCCAGCCCGGCAGCGATTCGGCGAGCTTCAGGATTCCGAGGTGCGATGCACCTTTGAACGCCGGCGTCAGGTATTGCTTCGCGTTCGCGCGAATGGCCTTGCGCGTTGCGACGTCGAGGGCAGGCGCGCGCTTCAGCGGCGCGATGGTCCAGCTGCGCGCCTTCGCGGCCATCGGGCCCTTGGCAAACCGCGCCTTTTCCAGACTGGCCCTCGAGGTTCGCTGCATCGATCCTTGCGGCGCTGTGTCGACGAGCAACACTTCGCGATCGTCGAAGCCGTGCGCAGCGACGAAGTGGCCGGCGAAATGCACCGGCCGCGAGAAATATTCCAGATGGAAGCAATCGAGCTGCAAACCGACGGGCTGTCCGGCGCGCAACGGAGTCTCGAGCGCCGCCCAGGCCTTTTGCTTCGATGCCGTCTCGACCGCAGTGCAAGCCAGGCCCAGGTTTGTGCACAGCGCCTCGGTCACGGCAAACGGCTTCGTGCGTCCGCCCACGAAGGGCAATGGCAACGAGCGGAGGTTGATGAAGATGAAGCCCAGACCTTCGCCGAGACCAAACAACATGGGCTCGGACAGTTTCAATCCGCCGGCGGCGAGCAGCGTGCCCGTTGCCACCGTCTCGCAATGATGGCCCACGAAAGGCTGGAAATGCGGCACTTCTATTCGCGACATTTTCACGTGCGCGGCAGTGGCAACGGTTTGTGCCGGGAGTCGCCCATGTAGCGCGTAAATATGCGATAGGCATCGATGTCAAAACGTTCGATGGTACGTCGCTTCCTGCCGCAGAACTCCGCGATGGCGTCTTCGTCGCTGGCATCGATCGTCGCCACGTGCTGCCACGCATCGATGATGTGCCATTGTTGACGCTCACCCGCGCCCTCTCGCAATACGACCGGGCCTTCGTGCGGCCAAGGCTTGAGCTTGAGCGGCATGAGACCGATCTTGACGCGCGCCATGTGCAGCAGCGCCGGTTCCTTGCCCACGCAGGCGCCCTTGCACCGGCCAACCTGCAGGCCGAAGCAGGAACCCGCTCCGCTTTCCAGGCCTAACAACTTGAAACACCACTGATGCTCGCGCGCGAGACCCTCGAGGGCGCGCATTGCATCGCGTGCCGTGCGATAGGTGCCAAACGCATTGCCCGAGCGCAGGACCTGCGCGGTCAGCGTCACCAGTTGCGGCGCCGCAGAGCCATCGTCGAACTGCCAGGTGAGCCGTTCGTCACCGCCTCGCGTCTGGCGGTTGTATAAAGGCTGCGCCTCGCGCACTTCACGGGCTTCGAGCAGCTGCGCACCCAGCTCACCGGCAGTTTCGGTCCACTCCACGCGCCGAACCTGAGCGCAGAGTTTCGCCGACCTGGAGTCGCCGGCACCGACGCGGAAATGATCGAGCACGCGTTCCTTGAGGATGTTCGCCTTGCTCACATATAGAAGAGTCTCCGCGCCGTCCTCCCCGACACCGAAGAATCGATACACGCCCGGCCCTTCCGGCAAGTCGTCGGGAAGGTCCGGCGGCAAAGCTGCGGGCAGCGTGGCGCGGTGGCTGGCCAGATCCAGCGCACTCTGCAACAGATCACGCGGCCACACGGCGCGAACCTTGCGCCAGAATGCCAGCAGCGCCTGGGCATCCGGCATGGCGCGATGGCGGTTCTCGATCGTGATCCCGTGGCGCTCCATGACGGCGTCGAGATTGTGGCGGGGCATGTCCGGATACAGCGCGCGAGACAGCCGCACCGTGCACAAGTTGGGGCTGCACCAGGAATCACCCAGAGCCGCGAACTCGCGCCGGATGAAGCCGTAGTCGAAGCGCACGTTGTGAGCCACGAATACGCGGCCTTCGAGCCGCTCGCGCAGTTCCCTGGCGATGCGCTCGAACGGCGGCGCATCGGCCAACATGTCGTTGTCGATGCCCGTCAGCGCCGTGATACCGGCGGGCACAAACACACCCGGGTTTACGAGACTCTGCCACTCGAAGTCCACGGTGCTGCCAGTCACGCCGATGACCGCGACGTCGATGACGCGATGCGTACCCGGAGCGCAGCCCGTCGTTTCGATATCGACGAAAGCAACCGGCGAGTCAGGTGTGATTTCTAACTGAGCTCTATCCACGTCGTCTTGAGCTCGGTGTACTTGTCGAAGGCGTGCAGAGACTTGTCGCGGCCTATTCCGGATTGCTTGAAACCGCCGAAGGGCACGGTGATGTCGTCGGCGTCGTAGCAGTTCACATACACGGTGCCGGCACGCAGTGCGCGCGCCGTGCGATGAGCTACGTTGATGTCGCGGGTCCATACCGCGGCCGCGAGGCCATATTCCACGTCGTTCGCGATCTGGATCGCCTCATCGACGTTCTTGAACGAGATCGTGGCCAGCACCGGGCCGAAGATTTCCTCGCGCGCGATGCGCATCGCGGGCAATACGCCGTCGAACACGGTGGGCTCCACGAAAAAGCCGCCGCTGTCCTCGCGCACGCGTTTGCCGCCCAGCGCGACCGTGGCGCCGTCCGTCTTGCCCGCGTCGATGTAGCTCAGCACACGCTTCATCTGCGTTTCGTCAACAATGGCGCCGAGTCTGGTGGCTGGATCCAGCGGGTCGCCAGGCTTCATCTGCCGACCCACCGCCGCGATTTTCTCCAGCATCGCATCCTTGATGGACGCTTCGACTAACAACCTCGACCCGGCAGAGCACATTTCCCCCTGGTTGAAGAAAATGGCATACGCCGCCGCGGTCGCCGCCTTGTCGAGATCGGGGCAATCCGCCAGCACGATATTGGGCGACTTGCCGCCGCACTCGAGCGACACTTTCTTCAGGTTCGACTGCGCGGCGTACTGCATCACCGTCTTGCCGGTGGCGGTGGAGCCGGTGAACGTGATGCAGTCGACGCCCATGGACAGCGCGAGCGCCTTGCCCGCGGTCTGACCGAAACCGGGCACGACGTTGAACACGCCTTCGGGCAAACCCGCTTCCATCGCAAGCTCCGCCACGCGTAAGGCCGTCAATGGTGATTTTTCCGAGGGCTTGAGCACCAGTGAATTGCCGCTGGCCAGTACCGGTCCGATCTTCCAGCACGCCATCAACAGCGGGAAATTCCACGGCACGATCGCGCCAACCACACCCATGGGTTCGCGCGTGATCGTGGCGAGCGCGTTCGGCCCCGTGGGGGCCACCTCGTCGTAGATCTTGTCGACCGCTTCGCCGTACCAGCGAATGCAGTTGGCCGCCGAAGGGATGTCGACGTTCAGCGAATCGGAGATGGGCTTGCCCATGTCCAGCGTCTCTAACAACGCCAGCTCTTCGCGATTCGCCAGCATGAGGTCGGCAAGCTTGAGCAGCACCTTCTTGCGGACTTTCGGTGGCTGATGCGCCCAGCTACCGCGCTTGAAGGCGCCGCGCGAGCTCGCCACCGCCCGGTCAATGTCGAGCTGCTCGCCGGCCGCAATGGCGCCCAGCGACCGGCCTGTGGCCGGATTGATGTTGTCGAAGGTGGCGCCGTTGGCGGCTGCCACGAAACGTCCGTCGATGAATACCTGGCCCCGCGGCTGGAGCGCGGCGGCGCGCTCGCGCCATTGAGTGGCGGAAATGACGGGCTTTGCGGACATTGGAGTACCTGTCAGAACGTCGGCGGGGTGGAGGCAGAGATGATCTCACAGACCTCGTCACCGACATTGCGAAAGCGATGCGGCGTTGAACTGGAGAAGTAATAGGCGTCGCCGGCCTCGAGCACCCTCGTCTGACCGCCCACCGTGAGCTCCACTTTGCCACGTACCACTACACCGCCCTCCTCGCCGCGATGCGAGAGCATGTCTTCACCGGTGGCGGCATCGGGCTCATAGCGCTCGTGCAACACCGTGAGCTGCCGTCCCGGACGCTGCGCGGCGACCAGGCGCAAAGAGGCCGCTTCATTGCCGATCTCCACCAGCTCCCCGGCCGAGTAGAAAACCTGCGCGGCGCTATGTACGTCGAGCGTGAAGAATTCCGCCATGGACATCGGCACGCCATCGAGGACCTTTTTCAGCGAGCCGACCGAAGGGCTGACGCGATTCTGTTCGATGAGCGAGATGAGGCCGTTGGTTACGCCGGCGCGGCGCGCCAGCTCGCGCTGCGAGAGTCCATGCAACTCGCGCACGTGCTTCAGGCGCGCCCCTACGTCGATGCTCATATAAAAGCATTATGATCTTGGGCAACCGCCGGAGTCGATCATGGCCGCCCAACCTGAATCTACAGTTGAATCCCTCGATGCCTACTGGATGCCGTTCACGGCTAACCGCCAGTTCAAGGGCAAGCCGCGAATGTTGTCGCGCGCGTCGGGCATGTACTACGAGACACCGGAGGGCAGGAAGGTTCTCGACGGCACCGCCGGCCTGTGGTGCGTCAACGCCGGTCACGGCCGCAAGGAAATTACGCGCGCCGTCGCCGAACAGCTCGAGGTGATGGACTACGCGCCGCCGTTCCAGATGGGCCACCCGGCCGCGTTCGAGCTCGCGAACGCCATCGTGCGGATCGCACCGAAAGGTCTCGAGCATGTGTTTTTCACCAACTCGGGGTCGGAGTCCGTCGACACCGCACTCAAGATCGCGCTGGCTTATCACCGCGTGAAGGGTGATGCGGCGCGCGTTCGCTTGTTAGGTAGAGAACGTGGTTATCACGGCGTGGGCTTCGGCGGCATCAGCGTGGGTGGCATGGTCGCGAATCGCAAGGCATGGCCGACCGCCATGATTCCCGGCGTCGACCACCTCGCGCACACGCACGACATCAAACGCAACGCGTTCACGCGCGGCTTGCCGACGCATGGGGTGGAACTCGCGGACGATCTCGAACGCCTGGTGGCGCTGCACGATGCGTCGACGATTGCTGCTGTCATCGTTGAGCCCATCGCCGGTTCCACCGGCGTGGTGTTGCCGCCGCAGGGTTACCTCAAGCGGCTGCGCGAGATCTGCGACAAGCACGGCATCCTGCTCATCTTCGACGAAGTCATTACCGGCTTCGGCCGCACGGGTGCGGCGTTCGCTGCACAGGAATTCGGCGTGACACCCGACATGATCACCTGCGCGAAGGGCCTCACCAACGGCTGCGTGCCCATGGGCGCCGTGCTGGCGTCGAAGAAGATCTACGACGCCTTCATGCAGGGGCCGCCGAACGCCATCGAGCTGTTCCACGGCTACACCTACTCGGCGCATCCGATCGCCTGCGCGGCGGGACTCGCGGCGCTCGATATCTATCAGCGCGACGAACTGCTGACACGCGCGAAAAAGATCGGTCCGGTGTTCGAGAAAGCGTTGCACGAGTTGCGCGGCCTGCCGCACGTCATCGACATCCGCAACTACGGCCTCGTGGGCGCAATCGAGCTTCAGCCAATCGCCACAACCCCCGGTGCCCGGGCGTTCAGCGTCTTCCTCAAGTGTTTCGAGCGCGGGCTCCTCATCCGCACCACCGGCGACACCATTGCGCTCTCGCCGGCGCTCATCATCGAACCCAAACACATCGAAGAGTTGTTTGGCGTGCTGTCACAGGCGCTGCGCGACAGCGCGTAATGGGGACATTCCTCATTTACTTGTAACAATCGCCGCGGCTTATTAGCCCCTTCGCACATCGATGGATTGTTACAAGTAAATGAGGAATGTCCCCATTACGCGGGTTGGGGTGCGGGCGCCAGGTTCGTGAGCTTGCGGCGGAATTCGCGACGCAGCAGCGTGAAGCTCACGATGGCCTGCAGGAACATGCTGCACACCGACAGGTACCACACGTGCACGAGCTCGAAGTGCGGCTGCTGCGACAGCCAGATCACCGGCGCGATGAACACGAACAGCCGAATGATGCTCGAGCTTATGGTTGGCCAGGTGTTGCCGAGTCCCTGGAACATCGACGAGCAGCTGAAGATGATGCCGTTCGCGACGAAGTTCCATGAGGTGATGATGAGCATGGTAGCGCCGACCGACACCACGGCCTCGTCGTACGTGAAGATGTGCATCAGCAGGTGCGAGCCGAACTGGCAGAAGACGGTCAGCGCCAGCATGATTCCGATGCTCAGCACCACGGTCCAGTTGAAAGCCTCCCGCACTCGTTCGGGCTTGCGCGCGCCGAAATTCTGACCGGCAATCGGCGCCGCCGCGAAGGCCACGGCCATGGCGGGCAACATGATGAAGCGCATCGCGGCCTGCCCTTCGGCGAGTCCCGCCTGCGCATCCGCGCCGAACTTGCGGATCACCCAGTACATGACGCCCATGACCAGCGACATGAAAAAGAACTCGAGGCCAATGGGCAGGCCAATGAAGATGAGGCGCTTCAGAACCTCCGCGTTGGGTTTGATCTGCTCGCGATGGAACGACACGTACTTTTCGTGCTTGTGAAAGTAATAAGCACTGATGATCACGCCGCAGATGGTCGCGAGCGTGGTAGCTAGCCCCGCACCGAACGCGCCGTACGGCTTGCCCGTAAGCCAGCCGATGGTGAGCACCGCCGCGAACAGGATGTTCAAGACGACGGTGATGAACTGGATGATCATCGTCGGCATCACGATGCCCGTGCCGCGCAAGGTCGCGAACATCGAGATCATGAGGAACTGGATGCCGAGGCCCGGCGTCACGCCGACCAGATAGTCGATGCCCGCCTGCGCAACCACCGCGTCAGCTGCTTCCAGGTGCATGTATGGATGCGCCACGGTGTACAGAAGTGCGAGCACGAAGACGCCCATGAAAACGGAAAGCATCAACGACTGGTTGAACACGAGATTCGCGCGCTCGTGCTGCTGCGCGCCGACCGCGTGCGACACCATGGCCGCGGTGCCGGCGTTCAGGATCTGCGTGAGCGCGAGCACGAGGAACCAGAGATTGCCCGCGGCGGCGAAGCCCGCCGCCACTTCGTTGCCGAGCATCGATACGAACTTCATGTCGGTGACGAAATACGCCACCTGCACCGCCATGGCGATGAACATCTGGATCGACATCGACGCGACGTGTCCCGGAATCGATCCAACGCTCAGGTTCTTCATGTGGTCACCAAATGGGGGTGGCCTAAATGACAGGCCGGAACTGAATCGTCAACTGCCGAAGGCCAACCCAAAAGAAAAGGCCGGTCGCGAGGACCGGCCTTTTGCATCTTGCCAGCGTGGATCGCCGGTCTTGTTCTCGAGTAGATCGTTTCAATCGCCCTGGTTTCAATCGCCCCAGGGGAACGTCGTCATGACACCAATGAGACCACGAGCCTCGTTGGTGCCAACACCGTGTTCAACTTTGAATTCGCTGGCATCGGTGCCGGTGATCTTGCCGAAGACGGTGAAGTGGCCAGCAGTCCAGTTGAGCTGCACGGCGTAGTCGTACTGCGGCTCCAGGTCATCCCAGAAGTCACCCCAGGAATAACCCACATGCAGCGCGAGCGACAGGGCGTCGGTCATCGGCTCTGTGTAGTTCGCTTCGGTGTACATGGCGCTCTGGCCTCCCGCGACGTAGTCGTCGGCAAACCACTGCTTCATGCTGAATTTGCCAGCATTGAAGCCGACATAGACTTCTGCGTACCCATCGAGATCATCGCCATCCGGGTAGTCGTACCAGGTGGCGCCGCCAGTCCACGCAAACGTGTCGTTGATCTTGCCGGTGTAGTTAAAGTAAAGGTCGAGCTCGATTTCTTCCTCGGCAGGAGACCAGTCCACATTCGACGCCCACGCGCCAACGGAAAATCCGCTGTCACCGAACGCGTAGTCGGCGCTGCCTTGCAGGGCTGGGTCTGTCGCGCTCTGAGAGACACCACGGAAGTCGTAGTCGCTCACGGCGGTCCAGGTCGAGCTGAATTGAGCTTGGGAAACGCCGCTGATGGCCAGAAGGCCGGTCACGAGCGCCAACGTTTTAATCGATTTCATTTGCTCCTCCGAGAGCGTTAGGGCCCCTGTACCTAAGCAAGGGCTGTGCCATTCTCGCCTTCACCCCCTCGTCCTTCCTTCCTTTTCAGTGGGTTAGGTGTAGACACAAAAAATACAACGAGGTGCGGTGGGGCGAATTATGCCCATACCGCACGGCGTGTTGCACGATTTAAGTGCGCGTCTCAAAGATGGCGTAAAACTTGGTGCAATCCTCGACGACTTCCCAGGTGCCCTCGAAGCCCGCCGGCACTACAAAACCAGCCCCGGGACCAAACTCCCATCGATCGCCCGCCAGATTCTGGAGCACCACGCGGCCGGTTATGAGGCAGCAGAACTCGGACTCGGAATATCGAATGCGCCACTTTCCGGGGGAGCTGGACCAGTGCCCGGCGAAGAATTGCTGCGAGGGATCGGTGAAGTAGTTCGCGACCGTATGCCGCGGATCACCCGCAATCAGCATTTCCGCCGCGGGCGTCGTGGCCTCGCCCTGCAGCGGGCTCGAAAAATCGATGATTTGTGGATTCATGGCGTGAGTATCCCGCAAAGAGCAGCGGCACGACCCGTTGGTCGTGCCGCCCTGACGCAGCCATGGTTTGCGTCAGTTGCTGGCGAGCGAAGCGCCCGACTCGAAGCGGATCTCGACGCAGCGCTCGAAGGCCTGGTCGTCAACGGCCGCTTCGGTGCTTGCGAATCGCTCGCCCATGGCCTCGATGATCATGCGATCTTTGGGAACACCCGCCTTTTCCAACTCGCGTGCCACCATCTCGGCGCGCTCCTGCGACAGGTTCAGGTTGAGTGCATCGTCGCCGCGCGAGTCCGCATAGCCCGAAACTCGCACACGCACATCCTTGAGCCCTGCAACCAGCGCGCCGAGCTTGGCGATGCGGGCGCGATCGTTGTCTCGGACTGCTGTCTGCCCCGTGCGGAATTGCACGGTGGAGCCGACCTCACCCGCTTTGGATTCAATGGAAGTCAGTGAGGAATTCAGTGTCTCGACTTCGCTCGCGAGCAGCGCCGCTTCTGCCCTGCGAGCCGCCAGAGCCTCGCTCTTCTTGTGACTGCGTTCGCCCATGACCGCGCCCAGTGACGCGCCGACGACTGCTCCGATCGGTCCAGCCGCCGCGCCGCCGATGATGGCGCCGCTGGTGAAAGCGGCTCCGCCGCGCTTCGAGCCGTCGTCGGGTTTCTTGGCGAACGCCGTGTTCGCCGCGATGCTGATGGCCAGCAGGCCCGCGATCAGCGCGGGTTTACGAAATTTGGTGGTCCAGGTGCCCATGATCCCTCGCAAGTGTGAAAGAGCGTTTTGCTCTCGAGGTTCATTGGGCGCCCGGATCGGGAACGCCGTGGGGCAGCATGCGGGCGAACCGCCGACGGATAGTGGCGAAAAGAGGCGCTCCGCTACTCGCTCTCTTCGTGAAGCCGCGCGAGGAACATCCGCACTGCCTGCTCGGCCTCATCCGCCGACATGAGCCGCTGCTCCACGAGAATGCGCGCCATATCGCGCTGCGAACGCTCGCCGTTGATCAGCGCGAGCAGGAACGCATGCACCCGGCTCGAAATCGCCTGCATTTCCAGCGCGGGCGTGCGGGGAACGGGCTTGTCGGGCAGCAACAGCCACTCGGGCAGCACGCGGGCGCGCGGAATCTCTGCCGGCGTGGCCATCTTGTTAGTGATCCAGGAGACGGTACTCTCGATGCGCGCATGCCGGCTCGCGGGGGAACGCATGTACGGCATCGAACCTTCGCGCGCCGTGAAATCGGTGAATCCCAACTGGGGCATCAACTCGGTCACCTCTTCGAGACTCACACGTTCCGCATGCGTCGCGCGCGCGAACGCCAGCGAACCGAAGTTGATCCAGCGCCCGCCGGGCTTCAGCAACTGATTGATGCGCGCCGCCACACGTGGGAATGGCTCGCCGATGATGTCGATGAACCACGGTGTGACCACCGTATCGAACGCGCCATCGGCGAACGGCGGCTGCAGCGCATCCGCCGCGACCAGCATCAGACCATCGCGCGCTGGTGCGGGCGCCGACAGCCGCCGCAGCACGGCGTAGTCTTCGATGCGGCGCGGGGCGATGGGATATTCGTACAGCTCCACCGTCCGTCCCGCATACAGCTCGCGTGCCGCGAACAAGAGCAGCGGATTGAAATCCGTCGCGACGGTCAACGGCGCATCGCCGGCGCCATGCAGGTCGTACGCCAGGCGCCCGGCGCCGGCGCCCTGCACCAGCGTATGACCCAGACCCCCAACCCCGGCGCCGAGCAGCACGCGCAATTCCTGCAGTGCTGCCTGGTTTTCTTCATCGCCCCACGCCCAGTCGCGATGCAGGTTGACGTAGTAGTTAGTGAGGCCCTGCTCGGTGGGCAACCGCGTGCCCAGGCCTCGGTGAGTGGCTTCGGCAACGCCGGCCTGTTCGAGCCCGAGTGGCGCGAGCAACACCCGCAGGCGCTGAATCTGGTCTTCGTTGGCCTTCGCGACGTGTTCCAGGCGTCGGCGGGCACCCGCAGGCAAGTCTCCTCGCTGGAGACTGGCTCGCATCGCTGTCGCTTCCGTCGCGAGGTGCTGGGTCAGGAGATTCAGGCGTCCGCGCCATTCCGTCAGTGCCTGGCGCGGCTCCGGAAACAGCCAGGGAATTTCGCCAATGACCGGATAGCCGCTGCTGCAGCCGCCGCACATCCAGCCGGCGCGCTCCAGCGTGATCGGGCCACGCCGGCAACGCGGACAGGCCAGGACACTCGACAATGAATTCGGATTGGACAAGTGCTGCAATGCTGGCGGCATGCAGGCCGGAGGTCAAATCGCCACCGGCCGTAGAGCTTCCCGATTCACGCCAGGTCAAAACGATCCAGGTTCATCACGCGCGTCCAGGCTGCGACGAAGTCCGCGATGAATTTGCCCTGCGCGTCCGAACTGCCATACACCTCGGCCACGGCCCGGAGCTGCGCATTCGAGCCAAACACCAGGTCCGCGCGCGTACCCGTCCATTTGACAGCGCCAGTCTTGCGATCAAGTCCTTCGTACAGATCCTTCGAATCCGAAGTCGCCTTCCATTGCGTGCCCATGTCGAGCAGGTTCGTGAAGAAATCGTTGGTCAATGCACCGGGCCGGGTAGTGAACGCGCCGTGTTTCGTCTGGCCAAAGTTCGCGCCGAGCACACGCAGACCGCCGACTAACACGGTCATCTCGGGTGCAGTGAGTGTCAGCAACTGCGCCCGGTCGATCAGCAGCGCCTCGGCCGGCACCGCGTAGCGCGCCTTCTGATAGTTGCGGAAGCCGTCCGCAACAGGCTCGAGCGCCTTGAAGGAATCCACGTCGGTCTGCGCCTGCGAGGCATCCATGCGTCCGGGCGTAAACGGCACTGTCACGGCCTGGCCTGCAGCCTTCGCCGCCTGCTCCACGCCCACGCCACCGGCCAGCACGATGAGATCGGCGAGCGAGACCTTTTTCCCGCCAGTGGCCGTCCCGTTGAATTCCCTCTGAATGCCTTCGAGCGTCTGCAGCACCTTCGCGAGTTGCGCTGGCTCATTGACGGCCCAATCTTTCTGCGGAGTCAGTCGGATGCGCGCACCGTTTGCACCGCCGCGCATATCGGAACCGCGAAAGGTCGAAGCCGACGCCCATGCAGTGGATACGAGCTGCGAGACTCCGAGCCCCGAGGCCGCGATCTTGCCCTTGAGCGCGGCAACATCCTGCGCATCGATGAGCGGATGGTCCACTCTCGGAATCGGGTCCTGCCAGATGAGCTCTTCGGCCGGGACTTCCGGACCGAGATAGCGAGCACGCGGACCCATGTCGCGATGCGTGAGTTTGAACCACGCGCGCGCGAACGCGTCCGCAAACTGCTCCGGATGTTCGAGGAAGCGTCGCGAGATCTTCTCGTACGCCGGATCAACCTTCAGCGCGAGATCGGTAGTTAGCATGGACGGAGCGATGCGCTTCGATTTGTCGAAGGCGTGCGGCACCGTGCCCGCGCCGGCGTCGCCCTTCGGCTTCCACTGGTGCGCGCCCGCCGGGCTTTTCGTGAGTTCCCACTCGTACCCGAACAGGTGCTTGAAGAAGTCATTGCTGAATTTCGTTGGCGTGGTGGTCCACGTCACTTCGAGGCCGCTCGTGATCGCGTCGACGCCCAGGCCCGTATTGAAGCCGCTCCTCCAGCCGAAACCCTGGTGCTCGAGGTCGTCGGCTTCCGGATCTGAACCGACATGCGACGCGGGACCTGCGCCATGGGTCTTGCCAAATGAGTGACCGCCGGCGATCAGCGCGACCGTCTCTTCATCGTCCATCGCCATGCGCGCGAAGGTCTCGCGGATATCGCGCGCCGCGGCGACCGGATCGGGTTTTCCGTTCGGGCCTTCCGGGTTGACGTAGATCAGCCCCATCTGCACCGCCGCGAGTGGATTCTCGAGATCGCGTTCTCCGGTGTATCGCTGGTCCTCGAGCCACTTGGTTTCCTTGCCCCAGTAGACGTCATGATCCGGTTCCCAGACGTCCTTGCGACCGCCGGCAAATCCGAACGTCTTGAAACCCATCGTCTCGAGTGCCACGTTGCCGGTGAGGATCATGAGGTCCGCCCAGGAAATCCTGCGGCCATACTTTTGTTTGATGGGCCAGAGCAGTCGGCGCGCTTTGTCGAGACTGACATTGTCAGGCCAGCTGTTGAGCGGGGCGAAACGCTGTTGCCCTCGCCCGCCACCGCCACGGCCATCACCGGTGCGATAGGTGCCGGCGCTGTGCCACGCCATGCGGATGAACAAGGGGCCGTAGTGGCCGAAGTCCGCAGGCCACCACGGCTGCGAATCGGTCATGAGCGCCGCGAGGTCTTTCTTCAACGCGACGAAGTCGAGGCTCTTGAACTCCTTCGCGTAGTTGAACGCGGCTCCCATCGGATCGGACTTCGACGAGTGCTGATGCAGGAGATCCAGTTTGAGCTGATTGGGCCACCACTCGCGATTCGACGTACCGCCGCCCGTGGCGTGGTGAACGGGGCACTTGAGTTCGGCTGACATTTCGACCTCCCACTCGTTGAACGATGCGCCTGACGCTACGCGCAACGGATAGGGGACGGAAATCGTTGGTTCGCATGAGTTTGATAGATGCCGTCTATTCAACTCATGCTGCGGCGCGACGGGCAGCTCCGGTTCAGGCGTTTGACGACTCGCTCGAGCTGGCCAGGTACTCGAGTTTGCTCGAGTGTATTTCGTGAGCGTCGGTCGCTGGCAGCGTCAGCGTGAAGATCGCGCCCCCAACGGGACTGTTGCGCGCGCTTATGGTGCCACCGTGGGCTTCGACGATGGTTCGGGCGATCGCGAGGCCAATTCCAACACCATTCGACTTTGTCGTAACAAACGGCGTGAACAGCTTGCCCAGCAGATCCGCTGGCAATCCCGGGCCGGAGTCGTGCACAGCGACCACGACATCGGTGCCGCTTAACTCGCTGCTGATCGTTATGTGACGCCGGGCTTGCGGAGTGGCCGCCATCGCATCCATTGCATTGATCACCAGATTCACGAGCACCTGCTCCAGGAGCACCGGATCGCCATGGAGGCGACAGGAATTCGCGGGCAGGTTGACGGACACTTCGACGTGCCGCTCCCGAATATCGTAGGCGACCAGCGCAAGAGTGTCGCTGACAACTTCCTGCAGATCGACCTGCTTTTTTTCTATACGGCGACTTCGAAGCATTGCGCGATGGCGCTCGATGATCTCCCCGGCGAGGATGCCGTCGGCACGGATGTCCGCCAGTATCTCGTCGATGTTCGCCGGCGTAGCGCGACCCGCATTGATCATCAACTGGAGTGCTTCCGCGTTGTAGATCATCGCGCTGAGTGGCTGGCTGAGCTCATGCGCAATCGAGCCGGTCAGTGCCGACATGGTTACCCGGCGACCGGTATCGGCGGCGAGCGACAGATTTTTTCGACTCTCGCTTTCGGCGCGCAACCGTGCGCGGCGCTCGAACAGTAGCCCGACGATCAACAGAGCCTGAATCGCAATTGCGCCGGCGCCAACCAGGACCATGGTCCTGTATTCGCTCCAGAGACTGGGACGCCGATGGCGCACTTCGCTTCCCGCCGGCAGCCGGCTCTCGTCGATGTGCCAGCGTTGCAGCTCGCGAGCGTCGAAAATCGGCTGACCTGGCAATTGCGGCGGGACGCTGACGCTGCTCGCGGGCGCTCCATTCAGGATACGAATGGCCGAATTCGCCGTGTTGCTGGCGAGGTCGTTGACGGATATCAGGTGACCACCGACAATTCCGTACCCGAAGAATGGGCTTTGTAGTGCAAACAACGGCGCATTTGATCTGGCGTGAATCTCGGCCAGGACTCGCTCGTCGGCGAACGCCGTCCCGGACGCGTCGGTGCCGAAGGACAAATAAATGATCGCGGAGTTTCTTGGAAGATCAGCACAGCGGCGCAGGACTTCCGAGAAAGACAGATCACCGGACCAGTGGAACGTCACGCGATCCTGAAAGCGCCTGAATTCATTCTCGAGTTGGGGGCGCCAGAATTTGTTGAGCATTCCGGAACCCAGGACCATGAACACTTGTCGGGTCTCCGGCAGCACCTGCAGGATGTCATCGACGAGCCCGGGGTAGTTGTTGTCGACCGGAACGGCGGCTTCGTTCTCGCCCAGAGGCGCGCCCGACAGAAATCGTTTATCCACCGACGCGAACAGGAGCGGCGTGTCGGGAAAGAGCTGCGCACGATACTTGCGCGCGAATACCGCTGCGGGGCCGGCGATGGTGATCATGAGATCGGGAGGCGGCCGACCGGCATACGTGGAACGTAAGAAGTCGACGACTGCTTGCTCGGACGCACCGACAAACCCCGTCGGACCCACGACGACCTGAACCACGTTCGCCGGCTTGCCCGCCGCGCGCTGGTCCAGTTCGACACGTAAGTCGCCGGTGAAGTGGTCGACGACCAGGATGCCGCGATTGAAAGATTGCAATAACAGGATCTGCCGGACCGGTGGCTCAGCCGCTCCCACTGCCGACGCGAGCATGAACATGCCCGCCAGCACAGCGCATCTCCACTCCGAACAAATGCGGCTCATTCGGCGACGCGACTCATCGCGCTCAAACGCAGGAACGACGGTCCTGCAATGCCCGGAATCATAGCCTCAATAATGCCTGCTTGCCCGCCGCAGCTCAGCTTGTTAGCGGTGCGAAAGAACGCGATGGTGCGTGGGACAACGTCCCTGACCGGGACATTTGAAGCGTCGTGTTGTATTTTCCAGCTCGTCCAACGAGGGGGACTCCAATGACGATCAGCCGACTCCGCTCTGCCGGTGCCGCCATCCTGTGCGCCGCCAGCGCGATCGCTGCGGCGGCTCCGCAGCCCATCGAACGTTTTGCACGCCGGCCCCAGATGTACGGAGTGACTATCTCCGCGGACGGCCGATACGTCGCTTTTCTTTCGGGAGCCGAAGACGACACGGTGTTGATGACGTTTGACCGGACGACGGGCAGCGAATTCAAGCGCGTGACGGGCTCCGAGCCCAACAAATTCGACATTGGCTGGTGTCGCTGGGCGAACGACAAGCGTCTCCTGTGCGGGCTCTACGGCAATATTCGCGGCAAGAAATACGCCGACGCGCCGTTCAGGCGTTTGTTCGCGGTCGACGCCGATGGCGGGGCACTCAAGGTACTCGAGGGGCCGCGGAACGACGCAAACCTGTTCGTCCAGACGACCAGCATGCGCAACTTCAACGCGAATCAGGGCCAGAACGTCGAGCGGGCTGCGGCCAGCGAGTCGGCGCGCGGTGTGGGCTCGTATGCGAGCTCGGGTGCAGCCAACAACTATGTGCGTGCATTCAACCCCGGCCGCCAGGATGAGCTCATTGACATCACGCCCGACGACCGCGACACCGTGCTGATCCAGGTCGACGACGATCACGATTCATATCCCACGCTTTTCAACCTGAACATCTACACGGGCGTTCGCAACGTGCGGTCGCCCGAGAATCTTCACATCCAGAGTTACGTCTCCGATGGCCGCGGCAACCCGCGTATTGCCCAGGGCACCAGCAAGACCCTGGAGACTAACTACTACGCTCGGATCGAGGGCGAGCTGGGCTGGCACCCGCTGGTGGCCATACACTCGAACGACGCCACGGTTCCATTGCGCCCAATCGCCATGGCGGCCACGACCAACGTGGCCTATGCCTTAGGCGTACATGAGGGTCGCGATGCGCTGTGGACGATCGATCTTACCGACAAGCGCCCGCCACAACTGCTGTTCCAGCACCCGCTCGTCGATGTGGGCGAACCGATTCTGCAGACCGACCAGAGCCTCATCGGCGTGCGGTACGACGTGGAACGACCCTACGCCTGGTATGCGGATCCGAAGATGCGCGAATTGATCGACAAACTCGACGCAGAACGTCCGGGCCGGCATGAGATCGTCGACATGTCGCAGGACAAGAAGATGCTGGTCATCCGGTCATCGAGCGACACGGACGAAGGAACTTATGCGATCTACAACGCGGTAGAAAACCGTTTTCAGAAACTCGGCACTGCCTACCCGGAGCTCCCGCAGAACTCCCTCGGCAAGATGACCAACATCCTCTACAAGGCGTCGGACGGCACCGAAATTCCCGGCTACCTCACCGTTCCGTCTGATGGCGCGCGCAAGAACCTCCCGCTCATCGTGATGCCACATGACGGGCCACAGGCGCGCGACACGTGGAAGTTCTCCTTCCTGCGCACATTTCTCGCCAACCGCGGCTACGCGGTGCTGCAGATGAACTACCGCGGCTCCTCGGGGTTCGGCGAGAAGTGGCAGCTCGATGCGAATAAGGACTGGACTGGGCTCACCTACTCCGACATCCAGGACGGCACGCGCTGGGCAGTGAGCGAGGGCATCGCGGACCCGAAACGGATCTGCATCATGGGGTGGGGATTCGGGGGTTATGAGGCGTTGTTGAGCGCGGCTCGCAATACCGACACGTATCGCTGCGCCGTGAGCATTGGCGGCATCGCCGATCCGGAAATGCAACGCCAGTTCCTGATGGCCACCGGCAACACGGAAGGGCGCAAGGAAATCGGATCCGACCGCGAGAAGCTGGAACGCGACTCGCCGCTCAAGAACGCCCAGAAGATCAACATTCCGGTGTTGCTCGTGCACGGCACCAAGGACTGGCAGGTGCAGATGGATCACACCATCGAGATGTCGGACAAACTCGATGAATTCGAGAAACCGAACACCACGATCATCATCAAGGGCGCCAACCACGATTTCGAACGCAAGTCAGAACGCATCGCGCTGCTGAAAGCGGTCGAAGATTTCCTCGCGCAGAACCTGGGAGCCAGCGCTTCGAACTAGAGCGCCTTCTGATCGGCTGACGGGCGCCGGCGATCAGGTCGCCGGCGTCGCCTCTTCCCGCGCAACCCGTGCCCCAGTCCGGGGACAGGCCACCTACCTCTTTTGGTGGATGCCCTTGCCTCTCCAGCGCAGGTCGCCCCTGGATTCGCGTTTGCTCATAGTTAGCTCCATGGATGGGAGTAAGAAAAGGAAACCGTGGCGCGCAGTTTTTGGTCTGCTCGCGATCATGACGCTGGCCGCCGTGCCGGCGGGCAGCGCTGATCTCTACGGAATGTTGCCGATGCGCGATCTGTCGCCATTCGGATTCCTGCGTCTCGACATGCGGCCGACGCACGCTGTCCTGGCCGAGCCCAAGCGCTGGACACTCGAAACCGAATTTGCCACGCAGAACACCTGGGCCATGAGCCCGGAGGTCGAACAGTACCTGACCGGCCTCGAGTCGAGCGGCCGACGCCCTCTCGGTGAATCAGAGCTGGCGGCGATACGAGAGTTGCCGGGCGAGAACTACCTGGTCGATCTCGAGACCACGACGATGGACGTGACTCTGAGCTACCGGTTCACTTCGCACCTGTCCGGCTATCTCATCACGAGCGCGGTGTCGTACGACCGTGGCTTCCTCGACGGTACCGTCGAGCGCTTTCACGATGCGTTCTCTCTCAGCTCATACGGCAGGCCCGCCATCGCGCGCAACGGTGTCAACCTGATCTACGACCTGAAGTCGGGTTCGTATGCCAGTCTCGGTCGCCCCCCGACCAACGGAGGCTTGCTCGATCCGACCATCGGGATGCGCTATTCAGGCATTCCACTCGGGCGCTCCTGGCAATTGTCCTTCGAAGGCGCCGCGAAGCTCGCGCTAGGCGGGAAGCGACAATTTCTGTCGACCGGCCGTTCCGACTTCGGGCTGCAGGCCACCGCACAAAGGCGCGGTACTCGCCATGGCTTCTACGCCAGTGCAGCCGCGGTGTACTACGCGGGCGGTGAATTCCTGGTCGAGCATGAAACACAGATCGTCCCGACACTCATCGTGGGCTATGAATACGCGCTCACTGCGAACACCAACCTGAACATCCAGGGTTACGCGAGCACCAGCGTGTATTCACGGCGCGATACAAATCTCGACGAGTTGCTCGACAACAAGTATCAGCTGACGGCGGGCTTCCGGCATCGTCGCAACAACATGGTGATCTCCTTCGGCATCACCGAGAACGTGCAGAACATCAACAACACGCCCGACATCGGATTGCAGTTGGGAATGGCGTGGATGCCGGGTAGATAGCGATCTTCAGGGCAGCACCGCCCCATCGATCCGAAGCACACGTGGCCCCGCGAATGGCAGTTCGCCATCCTCGATCAAGGGCAAGGTGACGACGACATCTTTGGACTTCTGCCGCCACGCGATGTCATTGTGCCCAGAGCCGAGCAGGCTCACGTGGGCGCCCTTGCCGAGGCGAAAGTCGCGCAACGTCAGAGTCCCCGCCGGATAAAGCGGCAGGATCGCGTAAACGGCGTCACCCTTGCGCGTGAACAGAATCTCTTTGCGCGCGTCACCGGTCGCGGGATGCAGAGTGAGGCTCTCGACGTCGTACCGGGCGCGGTAGTTAGTGGAGGTGTCGACCTCCTGCCTGTGCCCGGCGGTCCATTGCGCGCCGTCCCGAAAGGTCCGCGTGCCGTAGATGGCCTCGCCATTGTGTTTCAGCCACTCGCCGAGAAAGGCAAGCCGATCCTGCATGACCACGGGAATGCGTCCATCCGCCGTCGGGCCAACATTCAGCAGCAGATTGCCGCCGCGGCTCACCGTGTCGATGAGAGTCAACAGCAACCGTGTTCCGCTGGCGTAATCGGCCAGGTCTTCGTTGCGATTGAAGCCGTAGGAATGGCCGAGCCCACGATTCTCTTCCCAGGCATGACTGGCACCGGGCAATCCCGCGCCGTACTCGGTGGTGTAGTAGCCGCCGTGCTTGTGCCGCGTCTCGCCGCCCCAGCGATCGTTGACCACCACGTGCTGCGCGACCGCGCTGTCATTGAACAACCACGCCAGCAATTCGGGCGCGCGCCATTTCTCCGAAGGCAGTTCCCATTCGCCATCGGAGAAGATGACCGACGGCGTATAGCGTGTGACGAGGTCCTTGAACTGAGGAAACAGGTGGTCCTTGACGTAGGCATCCACGTCGCCCGCGAGCCAGCGCGGGTTGAACCACTCGTACAGTGAAAAGTAGAAACCCATTTCGAGATTGCGACGACGCACGGCGGCCGTGAGCTCACCGACGAGATCGCGTCTGGGACCCACATCGACCGCATTCCACGGGCGCCCCCAGCTCGCGTTGGCCTCACGCGAGGGCCACAGGGCGAAGCCGTCATGGTGCTTGGAGACGAGCACCACGTACTTCGCGCCCGATCGCGCGAAAATATCCGCCCACTGGTCGGCGTCGAACATCTCCGCCGTGAAGCGCGGCGCGAAGTCCTGATAGTCGAAGTTCTTGCCGTAGACACGTTCGTGGAAAGCGCGCGTTTCGCGGCGGATCTTCGCGTCGTTCGTCGAAGCGTCGGGATTACCCGGCTTGCGCAGACGCTCCCAGTACCACTCAGCGTATTCGCCCTTCGGCGCGAAGGCCGGCACCGAGTACACGCCCCAGTGGATGAAAATGCCGAATTTCGCGTCGCCCCACCAGGCCGGAGTGGGCCGCGCATCGACCGATTCCCACGTGGGCTCGAATCGCTGCGCGTGCGCTGTCGCCGCGAAGACCAGCATCAGGCACGCAATCGGGAGTTTGTTAGACATGGCCGTGGCCTCAATCGAGATGGAAGACTTCGGTCATGCTCGACCACCACTCCGCAGGCCCGGCAGTGGGCCACTTCTCCTGCATGGGCTCCATGAGCGCCCACCAACGCTGCGTCGCCGGATCCGCCGCCATCGCGCGCATGTCGGCATCGAAGTCTGCGCCCACATATTCGAAGTATGCGAACAGGATGCCGTCGCGCAGGTAGATGGAGTAGTTGCGAATATTCGAACGACGGATCTGCTCGAGCACTGCCGGCCACACCTCGGCGTGGTGGCGCACGTAGTCATCGCGGTGTTCGGGGCGGAGCTTCAGGACCTGGCCGTAGCGCTTCATGAGCGGGAGCTTACATTGGACACAATATTTGCTGTTCTGATACGTCTACAAGCCCGTGGAACCGACAGCACACCCCGATGACTGACAAGGACAGCGAAATCAGCGCTGTCGTGGTACGTGAACGGTCCCGGCTCGGCAATTTCATCCGCAGGCGCATAGGCAATCCGGAGGAAGCCGAGGACATCCTGCAGGACGTCTTCTACGAATTCGTCGAGGAATACCGCTTGCCCGAGTCCATCGAACAGGCCAGTGCCTGGCTGTTCAGGGTGGCACGCAACCGGATCATCGACCGTTTCCGGAAGAAGAAAGAAGTGCCGATCAGTGAGACCGGCGACGAAGAAGAGTACCGGCTCGATCTCGCCTTGCCGTCGCCCGATGCGGGCCCGGAAGCCGAATACGCACGAGCGGTCCTGCTCGACGCGTTGCGCCAAGCGCTCGATGAGTTACCGGAGGCCCAGCGCGAAGTCTTCGTCGAGCACGAGCTCGAAGGCCGGAGCTTCAAGGAAATAGCCGCGCAAAGTGGCGTTGCCATCAACACCCTGCTCGCGCGCAAGCGCTACGCGGTCCTGCATCTGCGCGAGCAGTTGCAAGCGGTTTATGACGAACTGGAGATTTGAAGGAGTACACCGATGAGACACAAAGCGAGATTCATTGTCTGGCCGATATTTTTCGTCGCGGCGGTCGCCGCGATGAGTGCTGTCGTGATGTTGCTGTGGAACGCCGTCGTTCCCGGCATATTCGCCGCCGCCCCGCAGATTGACTATCTACACGCCCTGGGCTTGCTGGTGCTGTCCCGCATCCTGTTTGGCGGCCTTCGCGGCCACGGCGGTTGGCGCGGAAGAATGCATGGGCACAGACATGGACACGAGCGCTGGGCCAAATGGCAGGCGATGACGCCGGAAGAACGCGAACAATTTCACCGGCACGGACCGCGATGAACGCCATGCCCCCGTTCAAGCAGCCCTGCGCCTACCTCGTTTGGGTGACCCGCGGGACACCCGCCCGGGTGTTGTTGTACCCGAGTCGAAATCTGAAAATGGGTGCACCGAGAAACGATAGAGACTGCAATGAAACGACTGGAGTCACCCCCGGCGTCGATCCCGCAACACGACTACGGCCTGGCGCTGAAGAGCGCGGTGTCTTGGCTCGGGGACCGGTATCTGCTGGCGGATCCGCTTCCGAGGCGCCGCCGTGAGCGCAAAGAATACTTTGTGGAAACGCGGCGCTGGCACGATGCCCGCAATGCGAAGGGGCCTGCAGGGAACGTGGCACGCTGAAAGGCCACGACCATTTCCGCACTTTCATCTTAACGCCGGCCGCGGTGAATTGAACTGCCCCATTCGGTGGAGGACACCGTCGGGGCCAGGGCGTAGGGTGCGCGACCATGAATAGCCCGCCACCTCCCCGCCTCCGTGTCGTTTTCCGGCTACCAGAAGGTGGTCATCGGCATGCTGGCGTTCCTGCAGTTCGCCGTCATTCTCGACTTCATGCTGATGTCGCCGCTGGGCGCGCTCATCATGCCGTCGTTGTCCGTCACACCGGCCCAATTCGGGACAGTCGTGTCGGCCTATGCGTTCGCCGCCGGTATATCGGGCCTGCTGACCGCCGGATTCGCCGATCGGTTCGATCGGAAGAAACTGCTGCTCTTTTTCTATACCGGCTTCATCGCGGGCACTGCCTGGTGCGGCGTTGCGCAGAGCTTCGAATCGCTGCTGCTGGCGCGAATCATCACCGGATTGTTCGGCGGCGTCATCGGCTCGGTCATTCTCGCCATCGCCACTGACCTTTTTCCACCGCAGATGCGCGGCCGCGTCATGGGTTTCATCCAGACGGCATTCGCCGCCAGCCAGGTCCTCGGCATTCCCATCGGCATCTATCTATCCAACCACTGGAACTGGCACGTGCCGTTCCTCGCGCTGGTGGTGCTTGGGCTCATCGGCGGATTGGTCATCGCCGTATTCATGAAGCCGGTCGCGGACCATTTGAAAGCGCCGCAGAAACACAGCGCCTTCGAGCATCTGCGCCACACCGTGACCGAGCCGCGCTACCTGCTGTCGTTCGTATCGGTGCTGTTCCTGGCGACCGGCGGCTTCATGCTGATGCCGTTCAGCAGCGCCTTCACCGTGAACAACCTCGGGATCTCGCTGCACGACCTTCCCGTCATCTATCTGGTCACCGGAATCGCGACAATTTTCGTGGGTCCACTCGTGGGCAAAGCCGCCGACGCATTTGGCAAGCTGCGGGTGTTTTTCATCGGAACCGCGATAACTATCACCATGGTGTTGATATACACGCACCTGAGTACCTCGACGCTGATCGTCGTGACCGTGATCAACGTCGTGCTGTTCATCGGAATCTTCTCGCGCATGATTCCTTTCCAGGCGCTGATGTCGCAGGTGCCAGCGCAAACACAGCGTGGTTCGTTCAACGCCATCAACGCGTCCATTTCGCAGCTGGCGGGTGGAATGGCGTCGTTCGTCGCCGGCCACATCGTCCAGCAAGGAGCGGACGGAAAGCTCCATCACTATGACATCGCCGGCTACGTCGTGGTCGGGACGTCGTTGCTGGCCTGCTTCCTCATGTGGCGAATACAACGCGGAATCTCTGCACCCGTGGCGGCGCCAGCTCACTGACTACAGTAGTTTGTCCTGGGTCCTGGTGAGGAAGTCGCCCGCATCGTGCCGTTCGCGGAGCTGGTTCGACGGGTCGCCGGAAGCCCGGTTGACCTTGCGGCCGCGCTGCACGGCCGGGCGCGCATTGATGGTCTCGGCCCAGCGACGCACATGGGTGTACTCGTCTACCTGCAGGAATTCGGCGGCACCGTTGTAGATCGTCCCGAGAGATAGAGCGCCGTACCAGGGCCAGATGGCGATGTCGGCAAGGGAGTATTCGTCGCCGGCGACGAACGGGTGATCCGCCAGCCGCTTGTCGAGCACGTCGAGCTGGCGCTTCGCCTCCATCGCGTAGCGATCGATGGCGTATTCGATCTTGATCGGCGCATAGGTAAAGAAGTGGCCGAAACCCCCGCCCAGAAACGGCGCGGCGCCCATCTGCCAGAACAGCCATGACAGCGTTTCTGCGCGCCCCGCGGCGTCGCGCGGCAGGAAAGCACCGAACTTTTCGGCGAGGTGCAGGAGAATCGCGCCGGATTCGAATACGCGGATCGGCTTCGGGCCGCTGCGATCCAGCAGCGCCGGGATTTTCGAATTGGGGTTCACGCCGACGAAGCCACTGCCGAACTGATCGCCGTCATTGATGCGGATCAGCCACGCGTCGTACTCCGCGCCGGCATGACCCAAGGCCAGCAGTTCCTCGAGCAGGACTGTCACCTTTACTCCGTTCGGGGTGGCCTGCGAGTACAGCTGCAGGGGGTGCTTCCCTATCGGCAGTTCCTTCTCATGCCGGGCGCCGGCTGTAGGGCGATTGATGTTCGCGAAAACGCCGCCATTCGGCTTGGACCATTGCCACACCTTGGGCGGAACATATTGGGAATCAGTGGGCTCGGTCACGGGTGATCTCCATTGCTGTGCCGAAGTTTGCACGAAGCCGGGATGCCGGATCGCGAGCAAACGCTTATGCACTCATGCAAGGAAATTAGTGGAGACCCGCGCGTCCCCCACATCAAAGTTGAGCGCCGTCGTCGGAAACTGAATTTTCAAAGTTTCGTGCTTTCCTACACGTCACAAGGCGACTCGCCGACGCTGCGCGCTGACACCTCGTGATTAGCTGCCCGCAGGGATGAGCACGATCACAACGACATGCGGCTTCGCCTTGGGTCTGGCGGCAACGCTGATTTTGCAGCGGGCCGAAGCCCGCCCGATCGTGTATGCGAACAGCACCACCGCCATGGTCGACTACACCGAAGACAAGATGTCCGAAGCGCAGGTCTTCTACGCGCCCAAGTCGTTCATTTCGTTCGGTCTCGGCCACATGGAAATAGAAGGCGGTGGTTCGCACCCCGAACACGAGGTCACTTACGTCCGGGTGAATTTTCTGGCAAAGCGCTGGAACATGGAGGCTGCCCAGGCAAACGTATTTGCGTGGGGCGGCATCGACAGTGCGCATATGACCCAGATCGTCAGTCTGACGACTCCTTCGCCGCAGTCCGAGCATGACCATGGCGAGCCGCCCCCGCCGAGCGAAATCAGTTACGAGCAGAGGATCGGCGCCAGTGGCTGGAATGCCGGCGGCCAGATCGACTTTGAAACCCGGCGTATCTATTCCTCGTTCAAGACCGACTATCACAACTCATCGGCCTTCACGCATCGCGTGGACACGCTGCAATTCGGAGTCGCGCCCTACATTCATGACACAGACGACCTGGCGACCTGGTTCGTGGTTAGCGCCACTCGCTACTCGGGAAACGCGTCGGGATCACATGAAGATGATCAGTTGTCCTTCCTGTTGAGGTTCTTCAAGAAACGGATGTGGGTCGAAGCGGGCGCGACCACGGACGGAAAGCTGCAAGCCCGCGCAATGTTCAGTCTTTGAGAAACACCATGAAGCGATCCATTTGCCTCGGAACGATCCTGATGCTCGTGAGCCTGACTGCCCGCGCGGACACCATCGAGATGAAAGTGTTCGGAATGGTCTGCGGCTTTTGTGCCCAGGGCATCGAAGCCAACCTTCGCAAGAACCCGGCCGTCACCGATGTGGTGGTTAGCCTGGAGAAGAAACTCGTCATCGTCGAAACGCGGGCTGAGGAGTCTATCGATGACGCTGTGCTCGCGAAGACAATCGCCGATGCCGGCTATTCCCTGAAGGGTGTCTCACGTACACAGCGCACGATGGCCGACTATCGCGCGGCGATCGAGCGCAGCGAGAAATAAAAAGCTTCGGGTCATCAACGCACGGACACAACTTTACCGAGCGCCGATACACCGTTCTCGTCGAACGCCTCCACGGCTACGTGGTAGTCGACACCCACACTGAGCGCACGCACATCGAGTCTGGTTCCACGGTCGGCGAAAACCTGGTAGCACAGGTTCAAACGATCGGGTGCCAGACCCCAGCGCACGTTGTAACCAACCGCTCCCGGCACGCGCCGCCAGCTGACCGTCATCATGCGTCGATCTTCAGCCCGGACGGCCTTGACGTTGGCAGGCGTGCCCGGCGCTGAGCCACCAGCGTCGCCGAAAACCCGCAGATCACTGATCGCCAGGTGCGCGGCGCCGACGTGCCCGTGCACATAGCGCACATAGCGCGCGCGAACTGGAGTGGGCAACTGAAAATACGCATTGGGTCGATCGCGCCGTTCAGGTCCGGTGGAGGCCAGCGCCTGCCACCGCTTGTTGTCCAACGACGACTCCAATGTGAATTCAGTATAGATGTCCGGCGCATCGCGATAACGGCCCGATAGATAGTCGGCGAAATTGACCTGCACGGCGCGCAGTGTTTTCGGGCCGCCGAGATCCACCGTGAGTGTCTGCCCGGCCTCGCTCGAGGCCGCAACCCAGAACGTACGTGGATTCTCATCAGTAACGTGTGCGGCGCTGAACTTGTCCGACTCCTGGCCGAGCGCTGAAGACGCGGTCGCATGTTTGCGGTACGACAGCAGCATCCAGCCGGTGAAGAGACTTTCCGTATCGGTGATCTTCCCAGTTGGCATGTAGTGCGGAAAATCCGCGAAGCGCGTGTTGACGCTCATCTGCCCGTCGCTGCTGAAGGCCGCTGGAAACAGCGCGATGCGACGCTCGAAGGTCCAGTTGTAGCCTATCCACGGCGTGCCGGTGTTCCACCAGTTGCCGTACTCATCCTGAAAGGTGTTGCCGTGGCCTGCGCCATGAACGAAACCGCCGGGCTTGTATCCCACGGGGTTATAGGGAGCGTATTCAAATGGCCCCAGCGGATTGTCAGAGACGTAGGTGCCGGTGGCGTAGACGTTGTACTCGGTGCCGGGCGCCCCGTACTGCAGGTAATAGCGGCCGTCATGCTTGGTCAGCCATGCGCCTTCCATGTACGTCGGCCGGTCTTCGGCGGTGTGATCCTGCCCGAATCGCTCCCAGCCATGTTGCTTGGGTTCCAACGCGATCAAGGCGCGGGGCTTGCCGATATATCGAATGCGCTGCTGCGAATCGGCCTCCCGCATATCCATTTCGATGCCGTAGAGCGGGAACTTGTTAGACGATCCCCAGTAGAGATACCAGCGTCCGTCGTCATCCTTGAAAAGCGCGGGATCCCATGGCCCCGGCTGAACATGCGTGGGTTGCGCGTCACCTTGATGCCAATCACCCAAACTACCCTCCGCTTCTCCGGATACGGCGCCAGGCAGCTCCGGCATGCGGCGCGTCAGGAAATCCATTTGACCGCGAGCCGGATCGCGGGATACCAGGACGGGATCCGGGCGCGTGGTCGATGGCATCAAGAGCAGGCGATCCCCATCAGAAATGACCGCCGGCGCAACGACGCTCGCGAAAGGCCAGCGGCTCGGTGTGATGAAGCTCCAGTCGAGCAGATTGGTCGAGCGCCAATAGCCGTCAGCCAGAGTCATGAACAGGTAGTACGCGTCCTTGTGCCGCACGATGACCGGATCGGCGCCCGTGCGGTAGGAGATCTGCTCGTTGATCTGCTCGAAGTTGTAGCGGTAATCGACATCGACAGGATTTGCGTACGTCCGCCGCGAATTGTCGGCAGCGCACATTCCGGACACGAATCCGAACAACACCACGAAAGACGCCGAGAGATTTCTTGTCATGGCTCAATCCACTTCAGGCGGTAAACCAGCAGTTGCTCGCCACGGTGATCCGGGTATCCGAGCCGTAGTACGGCGTTACTTCGTGGAACAGGTAGGACGGGAACACGACTAACTGCCCAGCCTGCAACTGCAGGTCAAGATCGCCCACGATAAAGGGCTGGCGCAAACGTTGATTGGCCAGGTCCAGATACGCATCGGCTCCGGCGCGCGTGTCGAACAGGCGCAGCAGTCCGCCACGGGGTTCGCCCGCTGTATCAGCGCCATCCTTCACGCAATACACCGCCGACCACGAGGCCAGCGCGTGATTGTGCGCGACGAAATAACCGGTAGGCCGCGTGATATGGAACCAGGTGTGGTTGTTGAGGCTCAGGCGGGCAAACTCTTCGCGCGCCGTTTCCGATGCCGCCATGGCGACACGGAACACCGATTCGAGCATGAATTTGCGCAGTTCCTGGATGCACGGTTCCGGCCAGGTAAAGAGATCGACGCGGCTCTCGAACATCTCTGGCTGCGGGTTGTGAGACGGCGCGGGGTTTCGATACTCCTGTGTCTCCCGGGCCAGAAACAGTTGTTCGAGCTCGCGATTCAGCCGATCGCAGGGCTCAAGCCTGGCGTGGCCGATGGGCACAGCGAAAGCGGCGGTGAGCTCCACGAGGCCCTACCCGTTCCCGCTGTCTTTGGCGTTGGCATCCACGAATCGGATCATCGCGAACACCAGGATCAGCGAAGTGGCTGACCGAACCACCGACACCTCGTGCGGCAAATGCGCCGGGAATAGCGCCATCCAGCCAGGCACCGGCGTCCAGGTGTGATTGCCGTAGCGATAGGGCGACTTCAACTCCGAGTTGCTCGCATCCCGGTACATCGACCCCAGCCGCCTTTCGTAGAGGCGCAACACGCCGGCACTCTTGAACTCTGCATCGGACTCGCCAGCCTGCACGCAATACACCGCGAGCCACGAGGCGCCTGGAAAGTGCTGGGCTGGGACATGACCGTTCCGCTGCACGATCGAACACCATCCGCGCGCCTGAATGTGCAGCTTGCCGAACTCCGCGGCGCCGATGCTGCTCAGGCCCGCAACCACGGTAGAGGCCTGACCCAGAATGAGGCGCTTGAGTTCGCCTGCAGTCGCGTCGGCTGAGTCCAGGAAATCTTCCCGGCCGCGAAAGTGCAGCGGTCGCGCGACGATGTCGGCGGCGCTGAGCGTTGCGATTCGCACAGGCTCGCCAGCCGTGCGTTGAAGTGGCGATCCGCGCCAGTGTTCACGGCGGCAAACGGAGTCGCAAAGAGCGGCACCGTGCCGCTTTGGCCAGCCAACGCAGTCATGTGCCCAGTGTCATCCATGTCGATTCGAAAGGAATTCGTCCAGTGCGGCCTTGAAGGCGTCTACGTAGGCATCTCGATTGGAGTTCTTGGAGGGAATGATCTTGAGCGTTGCTCCGGGGATCAACTCTGCCACTGCGGTCGCCATCGCAATCGAGTGCACATAGTCGCCCTCGTTGGCGATAACCAGCGTCGGCAGTGCGAGTCGAGACATTTGTTCCCGAGTCACTCCGGGTCCCTGCGCTGGAATTCGACTGAGAAGCGCCACGGTGGACGCGGGTTCACGAGTAAAGAAGCTCCGCATCGACGCCGCATTGTCCGGAGATTCCTTCATCACCAACCGATATCGCTCGGTAGCCTGCAGGCGCTCCAGGCCCTGCTCAGAACCGTATTGCGACAGTAGTTCGGCGACATCGATGTAGATCCTGAGGCGTTCCGGCGCGGCTTCGCTGATCCACGCCGGCCTCGCGATAATCTGCTCGCTGACGCGCTCTGGATAGTGGACAGCCAGGCGAAGCGCGATCGCGGCGCCAAGCGAGATGCCACCGACCACCGCACGTCTCACTCCCAGATGATCCAGCAGCCCTACCGCATCATCAGCAAATTGCTGGATCGACAAAGCTTCGGGCGCGCCCAACTCCGAATCTGCATGGCCCCGGCACTCCATGGTGATGCGACGGAACCGGGACGATTCGGGAAATACCTCGGCAACCTGCGCCTGCGTCGCTCCCAGGCCGTGCTGCCAGAGCACAGGCATGCCATCGCCTTCGTCGACGTAGTTGACCAGGCAGCCATCACGGGTCCTGAAGCTGCCCCGTGTCATGACATGACTTCCTCGAGGACACGTCTCAAGAAGCCGGAGACGTAAGCCGCGTCCTTTTCCGGAAGGTTGTGGCTGACCAGCGGGCCGCGATAACCGGTCGACACGATCCCCTTCAGGAAATTGTGGAAATCCACGACGCCCTCTTCCCGCAGCGACAGCCTCTCCGGTTGAGCTCACATCTTTCGTGTGAACCAGCGCCAGGTCTGCACCGAGCAGAGCCACAGCCTCCGCCACGACCTCGCGCTGCCGAGTCTGGCTCTCCGGCGGCAGGAGGTTGGCTGCGTCCATGACAATCTTCAGTTGAGGAGTTTCAATTTCATCCAGGAGCCGCCGCGCCATCCTGGCATCGGCGACGACGTTGCCAGGTTCCGGCTCGACGCCGAGCGCAACGCCGTGACGCTCAGCCAGTTCGAGTGCGAAATCGAGCTCACCTCGCAATGCAACCCAAGCTTCAGGAGATCCATTGTCCGGGTGAGCCGACCACATGTTCGTTGCATCGCGCGATCCGGTGCAAAGGGTCACCAGAGGTACCTGCATGAACTCCGCGGCCCGCACAACGTTCGTGAAGCCGACCCGGTCCGCCTGTCGCCTGTCGACATCGGGGTGCGCCATGTTGTAGGTTCCCGACAGCGCACAGATAGTTAGCCCGCTCTGATTCGCGCTGGCCATCACTCCCTTGATTGTCGCCTCGGGCCAATCCTTCGGGAGGGAAGGCAGCCCTGCACTCGAGAAGTTGAACTGGATAGTCTGGAAACCGTCTTGCGCAGCCTGGGCAAAAATCTTGTCTATCCCGATGAGCTGGTAGGTTCGGGAAAAAATGCCCAGCTCCACTACAGCGCTCCCTTCGCGCTCTCGACCTCGACACTCTTCCCGGACGCGACGGAATTGCGCGATCGCCACCATGGTCTTGACGCAGGCGACACCATCCGCCATGTCGGCGCCGCGCATCGGCGCGCCTGATAGAACGCTGTCCGCAAATCCCTCTACCTGACGGCGGTAGAAATGGCCGTCTGCTCCAAGCACTCGAGTCGTCGTCGCACTGTCCTCATGGAATAGTTCGACGTCGGCCGACTTGTAGAACCACGGGTTATAAATCTTCGCCGAGGCACTGCCATTCTCTCCATAGATCTGGAAACCTTCGTGCCAGTCCATGCGCACGCCAATCGTGAGATCGAGGTGGCCGATCGCGCCGCTGACAAAGTCGACGTCGACGAACCAGCAGTACGCTCCGAAGCGCTGGTTGAGCCGCGCTTGCACCGCTCGAATCGGGCCACCGAGATAGCGGGCCAAATCGACGAGATGGCTGCCGTGAGCCAGCATGTAATAGCGTTGCTTGTCCGCCTTCGGATCACCACCGGGGCGCAGCACCTTGGCTCCCTTGCGCGCCAGCGGCTGAACGGCATCTGTCATCGAATAGCGATGCGTGTTGTCGCAGTACCAGGCCTTCAGCGCCAGCATCTGCCCCATCTTCGTATTGATGAAATGCCTGGCAGATTCGATGCCCGGATCGAAGCGAAGCATGTGGCCGATCTGCAAGATCTTTCCGCTCTTCCTGACCGCGGCGTCCAGCTCCTCGACCTCTTCCACCGCAATGCCGATCGGCTTCTCGCACAGCACATGCTTTCCGGCGGCAAGCGCCTTCAACGCAGCCGGAACATGAAAGGCGTCGGCAATGGCGATGATGACCGCCTCAACGTCTGGATTGGCCAGCATCTGGTCGTAATCGAGATAGATAGTCTTCGCGTCGTAGAACCTGCCAAAGTGATTGGCGAGCCCTTCGTCCACATCGCACACCGCCGCCAGGACGGTATTGCAGGACTTCTGCACCGACTCGAAATGCCCGAACTGCGAGATGGGCCCGCAGCCCAGAATTCCAATGCCTAACTTCTTCTCTGGCATGCCCTTCTCAGTAACCCATCTCGCGCAGTCCCAGCGGGCTCAAGTCCGCGCGAGTAAAGCGCCCACTGAAGTCGACTTCAAAATTATCCGGAGCAAAGTCCGGTGCTGACAGACCGGCTTCGAATGCGGCCTTCTGAATTTCTGCGTACTGACGATTCTTGGCGCAATCGGGTGCCGGCGCGATATACATGACGCTCGAATACCCGGTTCCGCGATGCGCATCCTCGACGCCATGAAGTACATCGGGATGCCAGAAGATGGCGTCTCCCGGCTGCATGAGCGGAATGGAACCGTAGCCTTCCAGCAAAAGCTCGTGATACTCCTTCCCGATCACCATGGCGCGACAGGCAGCGGCGCCACACAGCTCGTCTTCCGGCACGTCGTCCTGAAGTGCGCGCAGCAGCATCCACGGCATCGCGTCAGCAATTGGCAGTAACTGGAGTGTTCCGTCGTTGGGGCCTTGGCTGCGTCAATGCCGTCCAGCCTTGAAACGTCCGGAACATGCTGCACACGGCCGGCGATGGAATTTGCTGAACCTCGGTACGGCCCCAGGCTTCAAATGGATCGTAGGCTTCCAATACGCCGCCAAACACGTGGCGATACACCGTGCCGTGGTAGGCCGGATCGATCCAGCGATCGATGGATCCCGCATCGACATGAGCAGAAAGTCCGAGCGATGCATCGCCGGGTTGGCGGAAGCGGACGCGATCCGCGTAGATGAGATTGTTATCGGGATCGAAGACCGGACCGTTGGGCGACGATGCGCGCCAGAGTGAATTCAGGAAAGACGTGGGCTCTTGCCATTGCAGGATCGGTCCGCGCCTCCATCTGCGCCCGTGACCAGTACACGCCGTAAATCTGGGGTTTGGCGCTGGCCAGCGTGCTGAAGTAGTTGTCGACCGCACCTCCCTTCTTCAGTTTCTCCAGATAGTCATTGGCTTCCAGATATTTCGAGAGGTCTTCGGTCCAGGCATCGACGCGGGCGTCATCAAACACATTGCGGATGACGAGGCAGCCACGCTGACGAATGTGATGCTTCTGCGCGTCGGTTACGCGATCGAGCTCACCGAACTCGACCTGCGGCACCGGCATCGTGCCGGAAGCCCGCTCGCGCACTATCTGCTCGATCTGCGCTTCGACGCGAGCCGTCATCGCAGCAAAGCGCTTGGGCATATCCTGGATCTGCGCGCGAAGCTTGCGTTTGACCTCGATGATCCGCTGCCGATAAGGAGTGTTGGCTTCGTTCGCCTTGCGAGTCTGTTCGAGCATGGGACACCTCGAGCACGGCTCACGCGGCCGCGCGACAGTTACTCTCGATGAATTGCTGATGGGTCGGTAAGCGGCTCGCCTCTGCGTGCATGGTGGCGCGCATTTTCTCAAGCCAAGCCACGCTGTCGGTCGCATGAACTTGCGGAGGCTCGTCGCATGCTTCGGGCAGATTGAGCTGGCCGACCTGCACTGCGAGCCACGATGCCCTGACGAACACTTCGTGCTCGCGCTGCACGATGCGGGCATTGCGACGGAAATGCTCGATGCTCTCGCTCAAGGTGTCTGGTATCGGCATGTTCGCGCAGTAACGCCAGAGTTCGCCGTCGCTGCGCCGATTGAGATGATAGTGAAGGATCAGAAAGTCGCGAACGCGTTCCAGTTCGCTGTTGGCGATGCGGTTGTATTCGTCGCGCACGGTCGGATCGAAATCCCGGTCGGGAAACATGGCGAGCAGCCGGAGAATACTGGCCTGGATGAGATGCAGGCTGGTCGATTCCAGCGGCTCGAGGAATCCGCTCGACAAGCCGATGGCGACCACGTTGCGGTTCCAGCCCAGACGCCTTCGACCCGTCACGAATCGCAGTGTGCGCGGCTCGGCCAGTGCCTTGCCATCGAGATGGGCGAGCAGCGTGGCCGCCGCGCCTGCCTCATCGATGTAGTTGGATGAATAGACGTATCCATTGCCGATGCGATGTTGCAACGGGATGCGCCATTGCCAGCCTGCCGTTCGTGCCGTGGAGCGCGTGTAGGGCAGGAAATCGCCAGCGCTCGCGCAGGGCACCGCGACCGCGCGATCGCAGGGCAACCAGTGCGTCCAGTCCTCATAGCCGGTATGGAGCGCTTCTTCGATCAACAACCCGCGAAAGCCGGAGCAGTCGATGAACAGTTCACCCGACACTTCGCGCCCGTCCTGCAGCGTGAGCGCCTCGACATGGCCGCTCTCGCCGTTCAGCCGGCTCGCAACGATCCGTCCCTCGACTCGCACCACTCCACGCCGCTCCGAAACTTCGCGCAGAAACGCTGCGTAGAGCGACGCATCGAAGTGATACGCGTAGTCGTAGGTAGATAGCACGCTGCGAGGATCGGTCAGCGGGACCGCAAACCGTGCCTGCGAGGCCACCACCCAGGCCATGCAATAGTCGTCCAGGCTGGATGAAACCTTGCCTAGGCGCTGCGCCTGGTGCCAGAAGTACATCAGGTGGCCGAAGTCGAAGGGACGGCCGTAGGTGCCGAATGGATGGAAATAGCGCCGGCCAGGCTCCACCCAATCGACGAACTGAATGCCAAGCTTGTACGAACCCTTGGTCCGACGGAGAAATTCGAATTCGTCCAGGCCCAACGTCTGGTTGAATTTCTTGATCGGCGGAATCGTCGCTTCGCCGACACCGACGATGCCGATCTCTTCGGACTCGATCAACGTAATGCGACAACCCGGCTGCAGGACGTTCGACAAGGCTGCAGCCGTCATCCAGCCGGCCGAGCCGCCACCGGCGATGACGATGCTGGTCAGTTTGCGATCTTCGGCACGCACAATTTTCTGGACAGCGGCTTACTTGCTGTTCCGCATGATGACGAAGCGCGCTCGCGCCGGCTCGTCGAGCACACTGCTGTAGAAGTAGCTGTCCCGCATCTGTTCGATGACGAAGTGCGGCGACATCAGCTTCTGCAACTGCTCCGCGGTGAAGTGGAAGGGCATCTGCACCTCTCGGCCGCCGACCTTGTCGTAGGCCATGAAACGTTGATCCTCACTGCTCATCGTCTTCAGTAGAAATGCGCCGCCTGGCCGGAGCACGCGCCGTACACTCGCCACGTACTCCTCGTGGTTGAAACTGCAGATCGAGCAATAACAGCCGCGATCGAGCACCAGGTCAAACTGGCTGTCGTTGAGGCGTGACTCGGCGATGTCATCGAGAAGAAAGCTGATCGCGAGCTTGGGTTCGGAAGCGGCCGCGAGTTTCGCCCTTTCCAGCGCCGTCTCCGAAATATCAGTACCCACGACGCGGTGTCCTCGCCTGGCGAGTTCAATGCCCTGCGAGCCGCTGCAAGTACCGAGATCGAGTATGTCGAGGTCGCCCGCGCCGTTGGCGCGCAAATACTCGTCGATGTCCGGGTCGAGCTTGTCGCTGAACCAAGGCCACTTGTTCTGCGCGTACTTCTCGTACATCGCGTGGTTCTTGTGTTCCCACTTGCGCTTGTTCCAGTCCTGGATGTCGCGTTTGGTGATCATGGCGAACCCTTCGGAATTGGACAGTAGCGATCGATGAACGCCTGATGGTCCGGCATCTGCGCGAGATTGCTGGCCACATTCGCGCGGATCTGGCCCAGCGTCTGCTTGAGACTCTCCGTCCCCGGTATTCGGGTCGCGCCATGGTGACTTTCCGGGAACACGCCCTGCCCCAACATCACCTGCAACCAGGAGTCGATCCGGAACAGATTGACCTTGTCAGGCCACACGTAGCCGTTCTTGCGGAAGATTTCGATCCGGTGCGTGACATTGCGCGGCACTTCCATGTCGCGATAGTTAGTCCAGAAGGGACTGTCATCCCTGCGGGTCTGCTTGTAGTGCAGGATGATGAAATCACGCACTTCTTCCCACTCGAACCTGCTCTCGGTGTTGAAGCGCTCGGCATGGCTGTTCGAACTCGCCGCTGAAGGGGAAAAGCCGCATCAGGCGAACCAGGGCTGTCGAAATCAGGTGAATGCTGGTCGACTCGAGCGGTTCGAGGAAGCCGGCCGCGAGACCCAGCGCGACACAATTCCGCTGCCAGGGCTGCTCACGGCGCCCGGTGCGAAATTTGAGCTGCCGCGGTTCGGTGATGGTCGGACCTGTCAGGTTCTTCAGCAAGAGCGAACGCGCCTCGTCGTCGGAACAGAAGCGGCTGCTGTAGACGATGCCGTTGCCGGTGCGATGCTGCAGCGGAATGCGCCATTGCCAGCCGACGGGATGCGCAATCGCTCGCGTATAGGGTGGCGGCGCCTGCGTGTTCTCGGTCTGGACCGCCCAGGCGCGATCGGCAGCCTAACCAGTGCCCCCAGTCCTCGAAGCCGACGCCGAGCACTTCGCCGATCAGCATGCCCCTGAAACCCGTGCAGTCGATGAAAAAATCTCCCGGCACGGAGGTGCCGCCATCCAGCTCCAGCGACTCGATGTTGCCGGTCTGGGGAGACAACTTGACCGTGGCGATCTTGCCTTCCACACGCTTGACGCCCATCGCTTCACTCTTGCCGCGCAAGAACTGCGCGTATGCCGTGGCGTTGAGATGGTAGGCGTAGTTCAGGTTGGTCTTGCCCGCCTGGATCGCGAACTTGCCCTGCTTCGCCGCCTTCCACTCCAGGCAGTAGTCCTCGAGGTCGCCGCCCAGACCCTGCGAATGCAGCTCGAGCCAGTATTCATGGAACTCGGCCATCCAGGATCCCTGGCCGATGACGCCGAATGAGTGGATGTAGCTGTCGCCGATGTTGGCCCAGTTGTCGAACCAGATGCCGAGCTTGAAGGTGGCCTGCGTGGCCGCCATGAACTCGCGCTCGTCGATCTCCATCAGGCTGTGGAAGCTCCTCATCGTGGGGATGGTCGCCTCGCCCACGCCCACGGTGCCAATCAGATCGGACTCCACGAGCGTGATCTCGAGCTGTGTGCCCAGGCGCTTGACGAGGCTGTAGGCGGCCAGCCAGCCCGCGGTGCCGCCTCCGGCAATGACGACGCGTGTTTTGCCGGTGTTCACGTGCTCTGTCTTCCTAGCGTTTCAGACTGTAGGCCACGACGTCGCGGATGCGGCGCGCGTTCTCTTCGTTCATGTCGGCGAGCGCGCCCTGGATCTGCTCCGGCAGATGGGCCCGTGGCACCGAGTTGTCACCGAAGATGTAGTAATCGAACAGTGCGCGCCAGCCTTGCCTATCTACCAGCGGCCGGTCGCGCAGGCCGAGCATCGCGTGCATCAGCACGTCCATCGGATCGCCCATGTAGACAGGCGAATCGACCCACCAGTAGTTCATCATGACGTTGAAGCGGTCCTGCGCCTCGGCCTCGTGCCACCAGAGGCTCGGGTAGTACAACGCATCGCCCGGCTCCATGTCGGCGATCCAGGCTTCGTCCAGCGCCTCGCGGAGTCGCGGAAAGCGGACGAAGTCCGGTTGCCGGAGATTCGCCATCGTCACCACCTGGCCGCCCGGCGTCGGCGCGAGCGGGCCCGGATACAGATTCCGGATCTGCTCCGGGCGGAACAGCGTGAACCGCCGGCGCCCGAGTACGCAGCAGGCAATGTTGCGCGGCACGTCGTAGTGCGCCACGGCGACCGACTCGGTGCCGATCCAGATCTTTCCGACGCGCGGGTAGCGGTCGAAGACCGGATGATTGAAGACCAGCGAGTTCTGCGCGGCCAGCCCAGGAAAGCTCTGGTCCACGACGATGGAGTTCATGTAGTAATAAGAGTGAACCTCGCTGCCAAGTTCCGCGCGGATGCGGTCCAGCACTTCCACGAAGTCGTGACGCTCGGCCCGGTAATTGAAACCGGTCACCGACTCGTTGTAGCCGAATCGACCGCGCATCTCGGGGTCGCCCACATACACGATCACCGGCTTCTTGTTGTAGTTGCCGGCGAGCAGTCTCCATCACCCTGGTCGGCGCGTGGCGAGCCGCCTGCACCAGTGGCCAATCGGCGGTCAGTCCGCGCATCAGCACCGGCTCATTGCCTGCGAACAGTTCGTCGAAAGGAATGCGGTCGAACCTTGAGCCCTCGATGACGCGGACCTGATGGCTCATGACTTGCGCCTTCAGGCCGACTGGAGTCTCGCGATTTTCAGGTTGACCAGTTTCTGAAAATTGCCGAGCGAGGAGATCAGGAAGAAAACCGGACCGAGCAGGCCCAGTCGATGCAGCCTGCAGCAGCTGATCGCTGCCAAGGGCCGCGAGCTTTTCCTGATTGATAGTGTGGTAACCGCTGAAGTCATAGCGCAGCTCAGGGAAGACCGAGATCTGGATCTTGACCTCTTCCAGCAGGTCCATCGCCACCAGCTCTCGATACAACAGGCGATCGACCCGCAGGCCAGCGTCGACCGTCTGCAGCACGCGCTTGATGCCCTCGAGGTAAGGCGACTCGCCGCCGAGCGGCAGAAACACCGGCTGCCCATCCGCGCGCAAGCGCGGATGTTGATCGTCGATCATTACTTTCATTTCGGCCTTGATGCCAGGCGGCGAGCTGTTGCCGTCCTCGGCGCGAATGTAGCCCAGAGAAAACGGACCACGGGCCAACGTCGCCGGGATGAAAGTGCTGGTCCAGCGATCGCCCTCGACGAACAGGTTTTCGTCCTTCTCGAATCCAAGGACGGCGTGAGCGACGAAACCCGGCTCTTCATTGGTCTTGCGCAGCAGGAGCGGGTACTCCCGGTGCAGCTCATTGAACTCGGCGCTCAGCGCAATGGCGCGGTTCACCGTGTCGCCGTACTCCGGTCGCGCACGAGTGTCGACGGCGACCGATCGGTGCTGGTCGCTGGTCAGGATACTTATGGTCATGTGTGAATTCGCCGCTAAAAAAATCGGGTTCCCAGAGGGGGTCTGGGAACCCGATTATCGTCGCGGAGGATTCCCGCCGCCATCCGGCGGGAATCCCGTTCGACTGCGCTATTACTGGAAGTTGTAGCGCGCGGTCAGCATCCAGCGCGGATCTCCTTCGCCGTTCCACCACTGCATATCCTTGGTTCGGCTGTAGATGAGCTGGCCTTCACCCGTGATGTTGATGCCATCCAGGCCGACGGCGAACTGGTCGTTGAAGTTGTACGTGATGTTGAAGTCCATCTGCTTGTACGTATCCACGAACCCCGGCAGTCCCTGCTGGCCTTGCCACACCGTCGTCGCCAGGAAGGCATCACGCCAGTTGTACGCCAGACGCGCCGACAAACCGTACTTCTCGTACATCAGCACGGCGTTCGCGGAGTCCGACAGTCCTTGCAGCGCGAACTGCTGGATTTCCGGACGCGCCCTCAGGTCGTAGGCGACGTCTCCGTTGACGAATGTGGCGTTGGCCTGGATGCCAAATCCACTATCGCCAAAGAAGTGCTGCCAAGCCACTTCCACGCCGTCAATGATCGCGGTCTGGTTGTTGACCGGCTGGGACAGGTCGAACGCGAACAGCGGATCGTTGGCAGTTGGAGGGATGTCATAGAGCGAGATCATGTTCAGCGCGAACTGCGCACCGTCCGCGGTCGTGCTGGTCGGGTCGATGTAGTCAGCCGCACCATTCGGGAAGGCGGCCGGATTGTTCAGGACGGCTGACATGGTGAACAGATTCTGCTCGTTCACCTGAAAGCCTCCGGCTATCAGGGCCGCCTCTGCATTGCCTGTCAACGTGCCGGGCGCGCCCGAGGTCGGATCCCGCAGACCGAACAGATCAGTGGACGTGACGCCGGTACCGACGAAGTTGGTGACCGACTTCCGGAAGTAGCCGATCGACGCGTAGCTGCTTTCGCCGTAGTACCACTCGAATGACAGATCGAGGTTGGTCGACTCGAGCGGCGCGAGGGAGGCGTTACCCTTTGAAGCCCTCGCGACACCGCCCAGCGCCGTCGGCGTCGACGGTCCGCCGACATTCGTCGTTCCGAACATGTTGTTGTATGCAGGACGCGCGATCGTCTGGCTCATCGAGGCACGGACCTTCATGGTGTCGTTCAGATCCACCGAGAAGTCGATGTTCGGCAACCAATTGCTGTAGTCCGCCTTGTCGTTGAGCGCAGTCAGGTCCGTGCCGAAGATCCCGCGGAAGTCGTTATCAGACAACCAGATGATCTGGTTCGCGACGTTCTGCAAGGCAGTCGCCTTGACGTGGGTCTCTTCGTAGCGCACGCCAACTACAGTCTGCGTATGCAGCCCGCCCATCTCACCCTCGAACTTGGCTTGCACATAAGCCGAGTAGATGTCTTCCTTGATCGTGTTGTCGGCGAAGGAATTCTGGGTCAGGTTGTCTGCATCCCAGTTCGGGTACAGGGGATTGCCTTCCATCGCGTGCGCGAAGGACCAGGGGTCGACACGGAACGCCTCCTGGCCGAGCGTCGTCATGTAGTAGCCGGAGGTCGGAATCTGCGCGGTATTGGGATACCCGACAAAGTTCAGATCGTTGAAGCTGCTCAGCGTGTTGACCTGAGTCAGGAGGCTGGGATCAGCAATGTCGGACTGGCCCGCGGGATTGGCGCCGACGCCCCAGCCACCCAGGAAGTCCTCGGTCTGACGGCTCGTCGCATGCATCTCGGTTTGCATCGCGCCGACGCCGAATTTGACGCTGAGATCCTCGCTCTTCGTCCAGGCACCCGTCAGGTTGAACTGATCGGTGTCGGTCTTCTGCGTGGAATCGATCGTGCGAAACGTCTGGGTGGAGATATCCGGGATGTCCAGCACGCCGTTGCCATTGCCATGGGCGTTGGCGACGTTGTCGAGCACGCCTATGGTTGCCGTCGGTACGCCGCTGCCCCAATAGGCACCTTGCCAACCCGCGCCGGCCGCAGCGATGTTCATACGGACGCTGTTGAGACCGTTCGGTCCATCGCCTCCTGACTCGGAGGTGGAAGTCGCCGCGTCGAAGCCCAGCGACCAGGTATCGCTGAAATGGTGGTTCAGCGCCAAGCCGATCGTCGAGCTTTCGTCCAACGTATTGTCATCGTAGTTGGCGTAGAACAAGTCCTTGCCGCGGTTACCCGGCAATGCAACCGGTTCGATCACACTCACCGGAGTGGCGACGATGTCGCTGCCATTGAACTCGATGTTGCTGAACTGGCGCGAAAACCACATGCCGGGCACCAGGCTGTCCTGGGCCTGCTTGTTCGAGGTGTACATCGCATCAGCGGTGATGGTGGTGTTCTCGCTCGGCGCCCACTGGAAGGTCACCATGCCATTGATGCGCTCGCGATCGATTTGGGCGTCGCTTATGCCGATGTTCGACGGAAGGGCCATGAGCGCACCAGTCGGCCGGTGCATTGACCACAGTCGCGGCTGACAGGAAAGACAGATCCGGGGCGTAGTCAAAGAACGCGTACTGTTCCACGCTGACGCCACGGTTGCTCGACTTGCGTTCCTGGTAAGAACCGAAAGCGGAGACGCCAAAAGTCTCGGCGTCGTTCGCCCAGCTGAAGAGGCCGCTCACTTCCGGCGTCACCTCGTTGTCGCTGCCCTCATCGAAAACGGCCTTTACACCGAGCGATGACCGGTTCCCGCCTTCCAGCGGTTTGATGGTCTTGATGTTGATCGTCGCGCCGATGCCGCCCGAGGGCACGGCAGCATTGCCGGTCTTGTACACCTCGAGGCCGCTCACCCCTTCAGAGGCGAGCGTGGAGAAGTCGAAGGAGCGCGAGGTGCCCTGGCTGCCGACGCTGGTGGGATTGCCCGTGATGGTGCCAACGGACGCCGCGGGAAGCTGCCGGCCATTCAGGGTCACCAGATTGAAGCCGGGGCCGAAGCCACGCACCGTGACGGCGCTGCCTTCGCCGTTCACACGGTCGATGGATACGCCGGTGATTCGTTGCAGTGACTCGGCGAGGTTGGAGTCCGGGAATTTGCCGATGTCTTCGGCAGAAATTGCGTCGACGACGCCGGTGGCGTCACGCTTGATCTCCATGGAGGCCTTCAAGCTTCCACGCAAGCCCGTGACGACGACTTCTTCGAGCTCGTCGGCCGATTGTTCCTGAGCGAATACGGGGTTGATGAGCACTGCACCACCAACAATGGTGAACAGTGCCTTCGAGGTTATAGGCATTGCCTTTCGGTTTAATCTCATATCAGGCGTCCTCTCTTGTACATCTAACTAGTTATGAATTTGATTTAGACGTTAAGCCATCGAACTTGAATTGAATGAAAGCGCTTACAAATTCCCGCGGACGTTGGTCACAAAAGAAACACGTATAGGCAGGGGCCGCGGCAATTCGCAGACTAGTTAGGCGCAGGACAACTGCGCCGGAATGGATAGATGCAGCAAGCCCCAACATGCGCACCCCCTCAACAATGGAGCGGAGAGTAGTCAGGCTGTGGACTAAAGTCCACATCGTATTTTTCTGTCCCCTGCGACAGAGGGCGGACATAGCTGCCGCTCTTTCTATTTTATTTCAACAAGTTACTGTCGAAGATCGGACAATTTCCGTGGATCACGCGCTGCGGTAGGTAGCGCTAACAACTTAAAAACAACATCTACTGCACTGCGATAGGGACACGCCGACGGGAGAGATTTTGCGCTTTGCATCACTCCAGGAAACCGTTGACGGACCAGTGCACGCATGCGCGTCTAGCTACCTGAACGCATTCGGCGGACCATTGACGCGCGCGGATATTGTCAGGCGGCCGCATGCCGGCATTCACGCGGCGCTATTTCTTTCGCATGCGCTCGTAGAAGTCCTGGAGCACGAAGAACGCCTTCTTCTTTGTGCCGTTTTCCCCGATCAGTCCTTTTCGGTTCCACCCGTCCTGCACATGAGGGAGTGGACGTCGAGGCGAGCGGAAATCCGTCAGTATCCACGGCGTCGTGCCGCGCCACTGCGGTATGCGCTCGAGCATGGCGAGGGTCTGTCGATACAGATCTTCCTGATATTCCTCGCTGAAGCGCGTGAGACGGTCGGCGTGGAATCCTTGCAATGCATCGGCGCCAAACTCACTGATGACGACCGGCTTCTGATATCCGAACGACCAGGTGATTTGCGGCAACTTGTCGGGCAGACCGTCGTACCAGCCGACATATTGGTTGAAGCTCAGCAGGTCCGTGTACGCACCCAATGGATCGTCAACAATGCGATGGTTGGCATTGGCAGGGTCCGCATGAACCTCCATGGCTGCTGAGACGAGGCGCGTTGCATCGAGCGCACGCGCGGTATCCACCAGATCTTTCAGAAATCGAGTGCGCGGCTCGCTCACGGGAGTCTCGTTGGCGACCGACCAGACGATGACGCTCGCCCGACTGCGATCGCGTGTAATCAGATCCTTGAGCTGCGCCTTTGCGTTCGCGAGTGTCTGCGGGTTCTCCCACTGGATAGTCCAATAGACCGGCACTTCTTCCCACAGCATCAGCCCCAACTCGTCGGCCACGCGCGCCATGTGCTCGTTGTGCGGATAGTGCGCAAGTCGCACGAAATTGCAGCCCAACTCCTTGGCCCAACCCAGCAGCAGGCGGGCATCTTCAACCGAGAATGCACGTCCGCCGCGCAGCGGGTTTTCCTCGTGAAGGGAGATGCCACGCAGGAAGACCGAACGTCCGTTCAGAAGAATGTCGGCGCCACGAACGGCAATGCTGCGAAAGCCTATGCGGTCTTCAATGCGATCATCCCCCGCGCTGATCGACACCTGATACAGCTTCGGATTCTCGGGAGCCCACAATTTGAGCTTGGGCGCGTCCAGATTGAAGGTCACCACACCGGCAGCGTCGCTCATCGCACTCACGGTCAGATTTGCTTCCCGTATCGAGAGCGTTACCTTGACCGGTGATTTCGCGCCATCGACCTCGACCCGCGCGGCGATACGCCGCATCGATCCCGGCTCGAGTTGCACCTGGTAGTCGCGGACGAATGCGGCAGGCGTCTCGACGATGCTCACCTCGCGCGTGAGTCCGCCGTAGTTCCACCAATCAGTATTGACGGTCGGCACCGCATCCGCATGCCGGGCGTTGTCGACTTTCACGACCAGTGAGTTGTCCGTGGCCTTCAGGATTCCCGTGACCTCGAACGCAAACGGCGTAAATCCACCGACGTGTTGTCCGAGCTTGCGGCCGTTGAGGTACACGTCAGCCTGGTAGTTCGCCGCACCGAAATGCACGAACACGCGCTTGCCGGCGGCCGGCGTGTAGTCAAACTTTCGCCGGTACCAGACCGTGCCTTCATAGTAGAAGAGACGATCTTCCTGAGAGTTCCAGTCGCCGGGGACCGTGAGCGTGGGACTCGTGTCGAAATCGTATTCGACCAGTTCAGATCGATCCGCCGGCTTGTGATCCAGGAAGTAGCCGCCGCGCGCAGGTGTAGTGGCATCGAACGGCTGGCGACGATAGTCGTAGTACCCGTTCTCGTAGGGATCGACGATCACATGCCACTGGCCGGCCAGCGACATGCCGGGCCGTGACAAGACATTCTGGATGACTTGGGATTCTCCGCCGGGCGCGGCGCTGAACCAGCACATCAGCAACACGCCGACCGCCCATCTCAACCCGCCATTGGCATTGCACATTGTCAGGCCCCTCATGATGGCGGCTAGCTACGCCGTAGTGTATTTTCGCCGCTTCTCCGCGATTTCCGCGCTGGCTCGCTCAAGAGCCTCGACTTCCGTAGCTTTCAGCAGCTCGTCGATGACGCGCGCCAGATGGTCTCGCATCGCCGTCCGCGCACCACTGGAATCTCCGCGCTTCAGCGCGTCGACTACCCTGGTGTGCTCGTCAATCCGTGGCTTGACGCCCATGGCTCTGACTTTGTGGCTCAACAGCTTGTACTGAGGTGAACGCTGGCGGGCGTCCCAGAGCGTCTTCACGGCGGCAAACAAGGCGCTATTCCCGGTCGATTCTGCGATCAATTCGTGGAAGCGGCGGTCGGCGTCCTCGCTTTGAGCCACGTTGTTTTCGTTCTCTTCTCTCATCTCACTGATCAGAGTCGTGAGTTCCGAAAGCTGCTCGGGGCTTATCCGCTTGGCGGCAAGCGCGCAGGCTTCCGATTCGATCGCTCGTCGCGCTTCCAACAGCTCAAAAGGTCCGAAGTCAGTGACTCCAGCCACGCCGCCCTTCGGCAGCGTGGCGATGACGTGCACACCGGAGCCGTAGCGCACCTCAACCAGACCATCCAACTCCAGAGCAATGGTCGCTTCACGTACCGATGGTCGCGACACCTTGAAGCGTTGCGCCAAGTCACGTTCGGAGGGAAGTCGCTGCCCAACCGCGTAGGTGCCGCTTGCGATCTCCGCCCGTAGTTCCTCAGCGATCTTCTCGTAGCGGCGTCGTGTGTCCTTCGGCGACATGCGTTTCTAGAAATCAAACCTCGCGCGAATTCCCACGTAGCGTTCGAAATCGCGCGGCAGCACCGCGTTGATCGCCTGCCGGTTGCCAAAATTGCCGTTGCTGTTCGCGTAATTCGCGTAGTACTGCTTGTCCAACGCGTTGTTCACGTAGGCGACGACTTCGTAGCCTCGGTCCTGGTCGCGCACTCCAATGGAGAGGTTCAGAAGGCCGTAGCCACCCTGTGCACCCTCAGGATCGCCGCTCAACGCGTAGTTGATGGCACTCTGGTAGACATACGCTCCCTGCAGAACGCCGTTCAGAGAACCACCGTTTATTGGCCGCGAATAATCGAATCCGGCTGTCGCCTTGAACTCAGGAGCTTGCGGCGGACGGTGGCCGCTCAGATCCTGACGTGCCGGGGTTCCAGTGCAGCCTTGCGCCGCGGTCTGCCCGGGATAGCACTGCCCCAATGGGAATTCCTCGATCTCTGCGTCGACGTAGGCGAGCGAGGCATTCAGATTCAAGTGCTCACCAGCAACAGCGACGGTGTCGATTTCAACGCCGCGTGTCCTGACTTTGCCGACGTTGGAAAGACGAAAATTGAATGAGCCGTCCGGCAGAAACTCGATGCCCTGCGCCTGGAAGTCGTCGTAGTGGACGTCGAATATGGTCGTGTTCAACGTGAGGCGGTGGTCGAAGAACTGCATGCGCGCGCCGATCTCGTAGCTCTCGGAGGTTTCCGGCAATACCGGTCCGGCGAGCTGGCGATTGAGATTGAATCCCGTCGTCAAGTCGAAGGTCTGCCCCTTGTGACCCGTGGCGAACGCTGCGTAGGCCATGAAGTCGTCGGTGAACTGATGCTGCAGACCGAGACGGTAGGTTTCGAATTTGTCGTTGGCGTCTCCCTCGAAGAAGGCGTTCGCGTTCTGGATGTCGAGGAAGGTGTATGAGATGTCTTCCTCCTGATGGCGAATACCAGCGGTGAGAGTGGTGCCCTCCACGAACTCCCAATCCGCCTGGCCGAAGATCGCCTTCTGTGTGGAATCGGAACTGGCGATCCAACGCGCCAACGCGAAGACAGGTCCGCGACGGAAATCGCGATCGAGCTGTGTGTCGCCGTAGTAGAGACCCAGCGTATAGCGCAGCGGCTGATCATCCGACGACAACAGGCGGATTTCCTGCGTCAGCTGTTTGGATTCGAACACTCCGACCTGCGTATTGTCGATCGTGGGCGCGGAAGTATCGTCCTGATCCAGCAGGTCGTTAAGCTCGAAATTGTCGTACGAAGAGATGGACACGAGCGTAAGCGCCGCAGGCAATCCGATCTCGAGTTTGAGAGACCCGCCGTTGCCGGTGTAGTCGGTTCCAGCGTCGAAATTGTTGCTGATCTCCGTATTGTCGGCGTCGGCGACGACGCCCGGGAGTGTCACGGAATTCGGCAATGTCGGGTCGCCCCTGAGCAGCGCAGTCGGATCGAGCCGTACAAAGGGTCGCCCGACGGTTGTTTCTCCATCGATGTAGTTAGCCGCGAGAGTCGCGGTGAAGCTTTCGGACGGGTTCCACACCAGTTTGCCGTTCACGGTCGTCGACTCGCGGCCGTTCACGTTTTTGTCATTGAAGCTGTTCTCGACGTTGCCATCGTACGTCGTGTGCTGCGCCGAGATGCGATACCCAAGCGTCTCGCCGATGGGGCCCGACAGGCCGATCCCACCGACGAACTCTTCGTCGGAAGTACCCAGGACGCGTACGTTTCCCTCAAAGCTCTCGCTAGGCCCAAAAGTCACAATGTTGATGAGACCCGCCGACGCGGCCTTGCCATACAGCGTGCTTTGCGGTCCACGTAAAACTTCGATTCGTTGAACATCTGAAAGATCAGTAAAGGCGCGAGCCTGAAACGCCACCGGAACGTCGTCCACTTGAACCGCGACGCTGGGCTCCACACCAATGCTGAACGCAAATGTGCCGATGCCGCGGATCGACACCGATGCATTCACCGGGTGCTCAGCGGGCTTGATGACCATCGAGGCGGCGATTCTCGTGAGGTCCGAAAACTCGTGAATACTCGCGCTCGTCAACTCGTCCGCGCCAATGACCTGCACCGCCTGCGGCACTTCCTGAACGGATTGTTCACGCTTCGTGGCGGTGACGATGACCTCTTCGAGTCGGTCTGCGGTTTCAGCGGACTGCGAATGTGCCAATTGCATGCATGACAGACCGACCAGCCCAGCGCTTCCCACAAACAACAATTTCTCTTTTCTCATCATCGCCTCCCCTCGCTCGTGACAACCCGGTAGACCAATTCGACTATGAGGTGGCTATACCTCTGGCGTCAACTGGTATACCACTTTCGGGACGCGAGGCCATCGCAGCCACGTGCCCCGGTACGCAAAGGCAGTCGCGATCGGTGGCGGATTACGCGCTATCGCCCATCGGATCTGACTCCCGATTTCGTAGCGCACGGCCGAGGCAGCGGGATGTCGGCCGATCAGCAAGGCGGGCACAGTTGGGCGAATACGTCGGACGATCGTATCTTTTGATTCCCGACCGGTTGTAGTCCTTTTACCCGGCCGTGCTCGCCTGCAGAACCCGCCGCCACGCAGTGGTTACACACCCCCGTCGAACTAGCGCTGCGCATCTCGACCGTGCGCAAACTACATTCAACAGGGGATCAACATGAGTACAAATTTCAAAATCGCGGCGGCCGTTCGCCTTGCGATCGGTGGAGTGCGCATCGCCATCAAGCGCGTTTCACCTTTAGTCGCGGGCCTGGCTCTCGTTGCCTTTTCCGCTCACGCACAAGATGAAGTGTTGAGTTTGCATTCTGCTACCAATGCCGACGAGCAGTTCGTGCTGCACCGAGGCGATGTGCGACACCTGCCGACGCCCCTGCGTGAGAGGCTCGGCCTGCAAGCGCGGCGACCGCACACCAATAACCCGATGCGGGCGTTCGCGGAGGCGGACAAACCGAGCCAGCTCTTCGAGTACTACCTGCTCGACGCGCGCGGCTTTCAGCCAAACATATTCACGGCGATCATTCCGGGTATCAACGATCACGCCATTCCGACCGCGGCCAACGCTGCCAACCACCAGCTACCAACCATCGGCGCCGTGAGGGTGGTGCTCGAGCCGAAGCCCGGGTTGCCCACGGATCCAAAAGACCCGGAGGCATTCATCGATATCTTCACCGATATCTCCGGGCTTTTTGTGATCAACAATGAGTCGGGCTGGTACGAAGGCTGGATGATTCACGACCTCATCGTCCCGCGCGTCGCGGCGCCGCGTCCAGACGGGCATGCACAATTCGGCACGATGACGTATGCCGATGCAGTCGCGATCGCCGCGTGGGGCGACCATCACGACGTCCCTGGCAAATTCTTCACGCGCGACGGCAAAGATGCCCGCTTTCCGCGCATGAGTGATCATTTTCCCGACCGGCAGTCGAATCTCGTGTCCGTTCCATTGAGCATGGGCGCGTACAACTGCCTGCAGCAGAGCGACTGTCATGCCTATTGGGAATTCAACGAATACACGAACTGGGTTTTCCCGCTCTTCGAGATCCCATCGACCGGCGGGGTGGCAGGAACATTTGCGGCCGGCAAGCAATACGACGTGTCGTCGTTGATACCCGGATCGGGCCCGCGCGGCGTCGACAACAACCAGCCAGGCCTCAAGCAGATGTTCGGTGACGACCCGAACAATCCGCGCGATCCGGATCGCGGACCGGAGGCGAGCCCCGATGACCCGGATCGCCCGACGACGAATGACGATGAGCAGAAAGAGACGCGGCTGCGCTTTCTTCCGAGCGGCCTCGCCAGGGAAATACTGTTCGATGTGTTCGTCCGGGTGAAATCGTTCGAGCCCGGCGTGACCGACTTCAGCAGGCGTCTGTACGACGCCTATGCAACGGAAGTCGCGCGGGTCGATGAAAACGAGGACGGCGTGATCACGTTCGTCGAAGCGGAGCCCGAGGAGGAGTCCGACGGCCTTTCGAACGAGCGTCTGTTCCTGTCGCCGACGGTGTACAACCGGTTCGCTGTGACACGCGAGATCAACGATGGCCTGCTTGCACCCCGTTTCGCTCCGAGCCAGCGGGCGTATGTGATGAGCGGCTCGATCGCGCGGGTGAACCCGGCCGTGCCTGCATCGATTCCACGCGACGCAGATGATCGCTAGTTATTAGGCGACCAGCAGGGCCGGCCGGAATCGCGCCGGCTGTGCCCTGCCCTTCGGATTCCCACCGCGACTATCCGGATGCATTTTCTCAGGACATCTCACTTTGCTTCAAAAGTCGTGAACCGGACTTCGTCAGCGGCGAGGAACTCGCCGTCGCGCGGCCCGCTGAATCGGATGGCCGCTATTGCAGATCCCGCGGGCGCTTTCACGGTCAACTTGAAAAACGGGATCGGATCGGCCGGGGCCTTGCGGCCAGGCGCGGCGGCGACAGACGCCTTGTCAACGATCTCGCCATTCCTGTCGAGGGCCTCGAGTAATGCCGGGCACCCGGTCGAGCCCCAAAGCACGAGCGTGACGGACGAAGCGCTGTCTGGAAACGTTGCCAGCACCGGGACCGCCTGTTCGGTTGCCATGGCATTCAGAATGCCTCGGTGATTCGTGGCGAGGTGCGGAAAAAACATGATCCGCCCCGCCGCCTTGCTCTTGGTGAGTGGCCCGGCAAGATTGAAGACGACGCCTTTTTCAGTCCAGGTGGGCATGGGTTTGCCGATCTCGGCTTGCTCGAAGTCGATCACGATTTCCGCCGCGCGACCGGCGGAAACGAATCCAGACAGCAGAACGAATAGCGGAATCGCGAAGCAGCGCTTCATGCCATCTCGAGACCACGCATCGCGCTGGTCGACGAGGCGAATTTGTCCGCTTCCAGACCCATGCGCTGGAGCATCGAAACGAAAAGATTCGGCAACGGATAGTTTTGCGCCCGATCGAAGGCGAGATGCTGTCCATGGCGGAAACCGCCGCCGGCAAACAGCGTGGGCAGGTTGATCGTCGAATGGGCGTTGGCGTCACCGAGGTTCGAGCCGTAAAGGATCATGGTGCGATCGAGGAGGCTTTCCCCGCCCTCCTCCACGGCCTTCAGATCACTGAAAAGATTGTTCAACAGCTTCATGTGCCATTCGTCCAGCACCTTGAGCTGCGCGAGTTTTTCTTCCGTCTTTCCGTGGTGTGAGAGGTTGTGGTAGCTGTCGGTGATGGTCTCGCCGGGAATGGTGACGACCGGCGTGCCAACGCTGTTCAACATGAGCGTGATGGCGCGGGTCGAGTCGGTCTCAAACGAGAGCCGCGCAAGGTCATACATCGTTTTCACCTTGACCATGTATTGCGCCGGACTTGCGGGCTCGACCGGCGCGGGATAGCTCACGACCGGTTTGGGTTTGCTCTCCCAGTCGCGCGACTCCTTCAGGCGGTGCTCGAGGTCGCGGACGCTGGTGAAATACTGCTCGAGACGACTGCGGTCGCGCGCGCCGACATTGCGCTCGAGCTCTTTGGCCTGGTCTGCGACAGCGTCGAGGATGCTGCGTCCTGTGTCGAGCCTGTGGATCTGAGCCGTGACCTGCTCGGGTGTGCCTTGCAGGAAAAGCTGGTTGAAAACGTCGGACGCCCGCTCTTCGGGTGGTATGGCGACACCGGTGCCCGTCCACGAAAGGCTGCGGGCCGCGCCATTGACGGAGAGCGTGAGCGAAGGGAACCGCGTGAGGGTGCCGATGCGCTCGGCAATGTACTGGTCGAGCGAAATGGTATTGCGGAACGAACTGCTCGCCGGGTGCGGTGCGGCGGTGAGGAAGCTGATGTCGGAAGGATGCCCGCCATCCACATTCGGATGCGAGACGCCGCTGATCACGGTGAAATCGTTGCGATGCGCGTCCAGCAGTTTGAGATACGGCGACGCCACGTATTCGCGACCCGTGCCGGTCGGGAAGAACAGGTCGGGTCGAACGCCCAGGTTGTTGCAGATGCCGAGCATCCGGCGCGCCTTGGTATTGGGCGTGGGGGAATTGGACGCGGCGCGCGCGAACCTCGGCTGCATCGCGTCGAGGAACGGCAGCGACATCGCGACGCCCGCGCCTTGGAGAAAGCGCCGGCGCGAGAGGGCCTGTCGGGTGGCGATGAAGGGAGCCGAAAATTTCATATTCATTTGGTTTGGAACAACTCGCTTCGGACGATTTCCTCGACCAGCGAGCGCACGCCGTACTGATGCACGCTCGCGCGCTGCAAAATCTGCTCGAATTCAGCGCGGTCGGAGAAGCGCACTGGTGCACCCGTGGCGAAGACCACCAGCTGCCTGGCGAGGTTGCGCGCGACGGGCACTTCTTCGCCCCTGAGGAGGCGCTTGAACTCCTTTATATCGCGGAAGGCGCGGCCGTCGGGCAACTCGCCGGCGCAGTCGACGGGTAGCGCGTAGTGAAAAGCGAACGCCTGACCGTCCATGCCGTATCCGGGCTGCGGCTTCACGTTCTCAGCGACTGCCCGATAGCGGTCTCGGCGCGCTCCCATGACATCGAAACTCTCCAGTGCGAAGCCCGGCGGATCCATCTTGGAATGGCACGAGGCGCAACTCGCATTGTCGCGGTGCTTGGCGAGCTGCTGGCGGATGGTCACCGCGCCGCGGATATCCGGATCGACGGCCTTCACGCTCGGCGGCGGCGGGCGTGTCTCGATGCCGAGTATCCGCTCGGTGATCCAGTGGCCGCGCAGCACCGGCGAGGTGGTGGTGCCGTTGGCTGTCAGCTTGAGCACACTGGCCATGGTCATCAGCCCGCCGCGCTCGCTGTCGCGCGGAAGCGTGACGCGGCGCATCTTCGCGCCCGACACGCCACGGATGCCGTAGTGGTTGGCGAGACGCTCGTTCAGGTACGTGAAATTCGAGTCGAGAAAGTTTCTTGCCGGCAGATCCGCGCGCAGCAGTTCGGCGAAGAACAATTGCGTCTCCTCCAGCGCCGCGAGTTTGAGCGGATCGTCCAGTTCGTAATCGTTGTAGATAGTCGCCGAGGGCGAGGTGTCGTCGATCTTGCGCAAGTCGAGCCAGTAGTCGGTGAACGCATCCACGAAGCGGCGCGACTTCGGATCGTTGAGCAGCCGCTCGGTCTGCGCTCGCAACACCTCAGGCTTGTGCAGCTCCCCGTTTTCGGCACGGGCGCGCAGCTCGGAGTCTGGCGTGGAATTCCAGAGGAAGAGTGACAGGCGCGTGGCGAGCGCCCGGTCGTCGAGCTTGCCCGGCTGCTCCTCGACAAACACGAAGCCCGGCGAAGCCAGCACGCCGGTGTAGGCAGTAAGCATGGAGCGCGCGAAGCCCGAGCCGAGCTCGAACTCTCGTTTGAAAAGACCGAGGAACCGTTGCACTTCTGGTTCCTCGATTGGCCGCCGGTACGCAACCTGCATGAAACCGCGCAGCAGCCGCTCGGCGTCCTGTTGCGGTGTTTTGGAAATCACTTCGACCGTCACGTTGCTGATGGGTGAGCGCTGGAATCCGCCCGGCCCACCAACGCCAAAGGCTCCAGCGCCGGTTGGACCACCGACGGGTGGACTGATGTTCGGCGCCACGGTCTCTAGCGGCACACCACCTTTCTCGCCCGCGCCGAGCCTGCGCATCGCCAGGTCGCCGAACAGCAGCTTGTAACCACTCGTGGTGTCTGCATCTTCCAGCGGCCCAGTGACTTCCAGCCATTGCACGGCGTAGCCGGGCATGCCCTCCTTGGTCGCAAGCGGATTGACGTACTGCTCGTCGCTGCCGTTGACGCGCGTGCGGAAGAGCCGCATCGCGTCGGAGCGGATGCTCTCGCCGCCCGCGAGTTGCACTTCGATCTCGCCCACGGACGGTTTCGGCGTGAAGTCCATGACACCGACGGGCCGCGTCTGGCCAGAGCTCTGCGCGTAGATCCCGATGGGCTCGTTGTTGCGGCCGGGCCAGATTTCGTCCGCGTTGGGTCGGTGCCAGACAGGCAGCCAGTAGGTCGGCGCCTTTTCATCACCCTGGCCCGTGTAAAACCAGCGTCCAATTCCGCCGCCACTCACCCAGACCGAGTAGCCCTTCAGCCGGATGCTGTAGCGCCCGGCGACTGGCGCATTGAAGCCCCAGCCGTACTGACCGGCATCGCTGAAGATGCTGGAAACCTTGCCCACGGCCTCGCGCTCGCGCGTCTTCGGGCTGGTAGTTGGGCGCGCGTCCGGCGCGCACCTCGGGCTGCGCGTGCGAGTCGAGCACGGGAAACATGAGCCGGTCGGGCAGCGTGCCATTCTCGCGCGGCAGATAACGTTGCTCCGATTGCGTCGCGCGCGTAAATCTTCCGCACCGATTTCTCCGGCCGTTCGAACGCCGCCGACATGGCCTGGCGCATCGCATAGTCCGCCGCGCTCAGGTAGCGCTCCATCTGCACAAACGATACGTCGAGCGCCTCGCCGCTCTTGTTGAAACGATACGCTTCGCCGTCGAGAGGCAGCTTGTCCTTCACCTGCGCCCAAGGGACGTTCAGGAGATCGCGAAGCGCGTTTTCGTATTCGTAACGGTTGAGCCGGCGCTGGATTGCGCGGCCGTCCCGCGCCGTGACTTCCTTCTCGAAGGCGGTGACAGAAGACGAAACGCTGTGGGTGAACGTCGCGAGGTCCGCCGGCGCCGGGCGTTCCTTTCCCTTCTTGGGCGGCATTTCGCCGGCAGAGAGCACGATCGAGCACCCGGACCCAGGTAGCGAGGTTATCCCTGTTGCCCGGCTCGAATGTCAGCTCGCTCAGGTCCAGCCCACCACTCTTATCTTCGTAGTGACAGTCAGAGCAGTATTGGTCGAAGAAGTGGGCCGATCCCTTTATGGGCTCTTCGTCCGCCAGCGAAACACCACACAGCAGCGTTACAGCAATGAAGGCGCGCAGCGCGCGACCATTTGAACGGTGCGGCATGGCATATGGAAGCGAGCAGCCAGGCGTTCCGGACCGACACTTCCTTCTGGCCGAACAGCGATGTGAAAAGAGGCCTTGCACAGAAGCCACGATACCAAAGAGGTGGTCAAAGGCTTCCGTGCTCATACTTTTGTCTACAAAAATCACTTTCAATGTATATGCATTGAGGCATTGCGAGGTGTCGCGCGTTCGCATCAAATCGCTCATGAACGACAAAAAGGCCGGGGGAATTTGCGGCATGAAGAAAGTCACGACGGCGGCATGTTCAGCGATCTTATTGTGCTCCGCCGCGCAGGCGCAGAGCGCCGATCCGCTGGCGCCGACAGGCAGCTGGAGCGCTTACACCGCCGGCCGCGCCGCCACTCCGCCGATGGGCTGGAATTCCTGGAACGCCTTCGCTGGCACGGTTGACGAAGAAAAAGTGATGGGCTCGGCACAGCGAATCCTCGACAGCGGCCTTGCCGGCAAGGGCTATCGCTACATCAACCTCGACGACGGCTGGATGGCCAAGCGCCGCCTCTCCGATGGGCATCTGATGCTCCGTGCCGAAAAATTTCCGTCCACGGCTGCCTCGTCCGACAAGGAGACGCCGTCGTTCAAACCGTACACCGACAAGCTGCACGCCATGGGTTTCAAGGCCGGCATCTATTCGGACATGGGCAGAAACACCTGCACGCAGGCGTGGGCCGCGACGGATGAAGATCTGCCCAAGGGCAGCGTCGCGGAGCGCGAGGTCGGTCTGCACGACCATATCGATCAGGACATCGACATGTATTTCCGCGAATGGGGCTTCGACTACATCAAGGTCGATGGTTGCGGCCTGCGTGATTTCGGCCCGAATTCAGCGAAAGTGAAAGCCGGTCTGCATCGCGCGCTGACACCGATCATGGATCTCGGCGCCATCTCGCGCACCGATGTTGCCGCCGTGCAGAAACTGTTTCGTCAGGTGGGCAAGGCGATCGAGCGCAGCAGGCCCGACGGCGACTTCATCTATTCGCTGTGCATCTGGGGCGCGGCGAATGTGCGCGCCTGGGCGAAGGACGTCGGCAATACCTCGCGCACCAGCGACGATATCACTCCGGCCTGGGGTCGACTGCTGGTGAATTTCGACAGCGCCGTACATCGAGCGCTCTACGCCCACCCCGGCTCGTGGAACGATCCCGACATGCTCTACATCGGCGCCGGCGATTTCGACGCTGATCACATCACCGAAGCGCGCTCGCACTTTGCGCTCTGGGCCATGCTGAACGCCCCGCTGCTCATCGGCGCCGATCTGCGCAAGACGCCGGACGCGCTCATGGAGATTTTTGGCAACGCCGACATCATCGCGCTCGATCAGGACGTCGCCGGCAATCAGGCGACCGTCGCGTATGACTCGAACGACCTTCAAATCCTGATCAAGACTCTGAACAATGGTGACAAGGCCGTCGCCATTTTCAATCGCGGCTCAGGAGCGACGGACGTCAACCTGCAGGCCACGCAGCTGAAGTACCGGGACGACGCGCCCGTCGAGATCACCGATCTCTGGACGAAGAAGCAGCTCAGCTTCACCAAGGAAACGAAGCTGCGCGTCGCGCCGCGCGAGACGATGATCTTTCGCGCGCGCGGCACGCGCGCTCTGGCAGATGGATTTTATCTTTCCGAACTGCCGGGCAAGGTGAACCCTGCCGTCGATGGCGTGACGCGCCCGATCGCCGATCCAACGATTTTCCGCACCGCATACGGCTGGGGCGGTACGCGCGGCGCCGGCGATCGGCCGCAATACGCCGGTTGGGGCGGAGCCCGCGCGGACAGCGCTCCTTACGGACAGACGCTGCAGATCGCACGCAAGACCTACCAATCCGGGATCGGGATTCTCGTCAATTCGCGCCTTGAAGTGCGCAATGACGGCTATCGGCGTTTCGCCACGAAGGTCGGCGTCGATGATTCCGCGACCGACAAAACCAACGTGGTGACCTTCATTGTTTACGGAGACGGCAAGCGCCTGGCTGAAACCCGCCCACTGAAATGGGGCATGCCGGCCGAGCCGATCGAGGTCGACGTTTCCGGCGTCAAGCTGGTCGAACTCGTCGCGCGCAGCGCCACCACGGAGAACGAGGCACTTCCGGTCACGTGGGGTGAGGCTGCGCTCACCGGTAGTTAGCCGCGCGATCGGATGCTCTGCAGGTGTAGCCCGATCATCAGGTTCCTCGGGTCGCCAGGGGCCCGACGTGTACGCGTCCGGCGACCAAATGGCTCAGCTCGCCGGCGCCGGCTTCAGCGCCCGCGTGACGAACCACGCCGACGCGAGCCCCACCAGCACGATGTGCCAGAACGCGTTGATGGGCAGCGTTTCTACCGGGTAGATGGACCGTCCCGCGCGCGACAGCGGCGCGACCACGTAGTTCATGACGAGCATGAACACGATGCCGTACACGACGGCGACCAGCAGCCACTGCCGCGGCAGCGACGGCGCCTTCTTCAGGATGAAGTACAGCATCGCCGCGGCCGCGAAGCAGATGAAGAAGTGGAGCGCGATGCCGAGCAGCACTATCTCGAAGCCGCCCTCCCGCGCGGCCTCGCCGATGAGGCAGCCGGCCACACCTTTCCACGGATCCATCCACGATCCACCATTCATCACACGTGTGATCGACGCGAACAGTAAGTCCGCGAGACCGGCCGTGAAGCCGGCGAGCAGCACCAGGTTCCGTGCGTGGTTGTTAGTCGTGGTTTCCGCGTTCATCGTCCGCCTCCGTTCAGTTGAGGCGGAAAGACTAACTCCGTCGGCGCGATGGGTTCACACGGTTCGTCGCTCTCTTCGTCGCGTCCCGAACGTGGACCAACCGTCTCTACGCGAAGACCTC
>CAVTQT010000004.1:0-382571 GCA_963736955.1 uncultured Pseudomonadota bacterium | reverse complement strand
CCAGTAGTCGCGCAGGCCCGCGCCGATGCCGCCGTCGTACAGTCCATGCAGGAATTCGGTGGGCATGAAGATGTCGGGGCCGGCGCTCAAGCGAACCGTGCTGTCGTAATTTTCGTAGTGATCGGTGTTGATGCCGCTGTGAATGGCCCACGGGTGCAGCACCGGCCGTCTCTGCGGATCCCAGCGATCGAACTCGCCGTCGTTCTCGCGATTCCAGCCGCCTTCGTTGCCGTTGTCCCAGAAAAGAATGCTGGGATGATTCACATCACGGCGCACGATCTGTCCGATGAGTCGCGCGCCCGTCGGCGTGTCGTAGAAGCCCTGCCAGCCGGCGAGTTCATCGAGTACATAGAGCCCCAGTTGATCCGCGGCTTCGAGGAACGCGGGATCGGGTGGATAGTGCGACATGCGCACCGCGTTCATGTTGGCGCCCTTGATGAGTCGCACGTCGGCAAAATTCTGCTCGCGCGTCAGCGTGCGCCCGGTCTTCGGATCGAAGCTGTGACGGTTGATGCCCTTGAGCACGATCTTGTGGCCGTTGAGATAGACGCCATCGCGCGGCCGGACTTCGAGTGTGCGGAAGCCGAAATGCGTCCGGCTCTCGTGAATGACGTCGTCGCTTTCCAGCGTGAATTTCGCGATGTAAAGATTGGGCGTCTCGGCGGTCCACAACGCGGGCGAGGCGAACGTGCCGTTGAACAGGGCGGTGTCACCATGGATGACTTCGGTGATCGATGGCGCACCGACCTGAGCGCCGCGGGAGTCGAACACCAGCGCGCGAACCTTCGCGCCTGCGGGCGCGGCGCGATTGAGATGGGCACGTGCATGGAAGCTGCCGTCGGCGCGTGCGTCGATCGCGGTCCACACGATGTGATCCGGTGGCCGGGCCTCCAACCACACCGGGCGATAAATGCCGCCGAAGGTCCAGTAGTCGCCGCGACGCTCGGCGTGATTCACGCTCTGGTTAGCCGATTCCTTGGAGACTTCGACTTCGATTTCGTTGCGGCCTGGCTTCACGAGCTTCGTGATGTCGTAGCTGAAACGGTAGAACCCGCCCTGATGCGTGGGGCCGGCGGACTGGCCGTTGATGGTCACGCTGGTGTCGGTCATCGCCGCTTCAAACACGACATGGATGTCGCGGCCATTCCATGCCGCGGGCACCTGGAACTCACGGTGATAGGTGCCGGTTTCCTTCGGGATGATGGGATCGTCGTCGGGTTTTCCGCGGCCTTGCGTGCCGTAGTAGTACGCGCCGAATCCCTGCTGCTCCCAGCAGGAAGGCACCACGATGCGGGTTCGCTTGCCGCTGCCGCGTCCACTGTCGAGCTTGAAATCCCAGTACACCGGCGCTTCGCCGGCGGTCCCCATGCCGGAGAGCGGCAACACGAAGGTTATGGGGTTTGCGCCGAGCGCGGGCAACCGAGCGTCAGCGCAGCTAACAACGCGGAACGACGAATCAGTGTCATGAAGTTCCTCTCGGCAAAGAGTATCAGCCTGGTGCACCGAAGTCGGGTAGCCTCCGCAAGATGCGTTGCCCGATCCTTTTCGCTTTGCTCGTGTGCTGGATCGCGACAGGTTGCGCGCAGCAGCCGACCGTGTGGACCTTCAAGGAACGCGACCGCATCGGAAACAACGTCGTCACCACGTCCGGCACGCCGATCATCGCGAACGAAAAGGGCGGCCCGTCGATGTGCTTCAAGGGAGAGCCGGATGCGGCGCTGCTCGACGTCAATCCCATTGCGGGATGGAGCAACTTCACGATCGAAGCGCTGATCAAGCCGCGCTCGGCCGGCACCACCGAACAACGCTTCCTGCACATCGAAGATGAGCGCGCGGCACGCGTACTGCTCGAACTGCGCATCGTCTCGCCGCAGGAATGGGCGCTCTCAACACTTCCTGTTCGATTCGCAACAGAATCGTCTGACGTTGCTCGATCGGACGAAGGTTCACTCGACCGATCAATGGCACTGGGTCGCGCTGACGTACGACGGCACGACGATGACGCACTACGTGGATGGTGTGCGCGAAGTCGAGGGCCCGGTCGCCTTCCGTGCGATGTCGCCGGGAAAGATGTCGCTCGGCGTGCGACTCAACAAAGTGAGCTGGTACCAGGGGTGCATGCGCGAGATTCGCTACACGCCGCGGACCCTGGCGGCGCCTGTCAGTTGCCAGAAGCCGCCAAAGCACTGAGCGCGCGATCAACGAGGCGGAACGCGCGCGTACGCCAGGCATTCGATGGCGGCGAGGCCCCACTGCGCGGTGGCGTTGGTGGAAACACCAGGCGCTTCATCGACAGGATTCAGCACCGCCGGCGCTTCGACGCGATTCGACGCGAACTGCTGGCGTGCGCCGTAACCGCTGCGACCCTCGGTGAGTTCCTGCCAGGCACGTGCCGCGAGCGCGGCGTCGTTCTTGCGGCGCGCCGCGTAAGCGGTGAGTCGCGCGTGTCCCTGCTGAAGGTTGATGCTGCCGAAACTTTCCCCGAGCGCTGCTTTTTGCTGTTCGTCGGTGCCGTTGTACAGCTCGCAGTACAGCAGCCAGGCGCGCTCGAACTCGGGCACCTCGAGCAATTCGATGAGCTCGGCGCACACCTCGGGCAACCCGAACGCCGCCGACAGGTGCGAGACGTTGAGTGTGGTGTCCTTCGAAATGTCGAACGCGCCCGTCTTGAGGTTCAGGCGCTCGCCGCCCGTGAAAAAGCCTTTGGGCTGCGCGGCGATGGTCTTCATGCTGGCGACGAGACGATCGCGCATGGTCTTGTCGCGCGTGCGCTCCCATTCGGTGAGCCATGCACCGGCGATCGACCCCCAGTCGGTACCGAAACCCATGTACGCGAAATCACCGTTCGGATCATCGACGTGGCGCTCTGCGGCGCCCGGTAGTTTGCGCGTGGCGAGCACGGTGCGCAGCGTACGTCCGGCCTCGATCTGCTCACGCATGAGATCGCCGACGCGTTCATCGCCGGTCAGGTAGTAGTAATAGCGGCGATTCAACGCCGTGCTGATGCGCAATTGCTTGGCCGAGCAACCCCAGTGCATGACGTTGTGGCGCGAGCCCAGCGGCGCGAATTTTCCGAGGTGATGCACATCGACTTCGCCGGTGTGGCGCGTCATGGCTTCGGCGAACCGGAACGTATCGGCGCGCCCGGTGCGCAGGAAGTACAGCCATAACCACAGATCCGTGGCGAGCTCCGAGTTGTCCCACGCGAATCCGCCGACGTCGTAGCGCCACTCGTGGCGATCGAAATCGTAGGTGTGCATGACATCGCCGTAATTCCAGAATCCGTACCAGCCGTGCTGATCCTGCTGTCCGCGGTAGAAGTCGAACATCCAGTCGAGCTGCTTTTCGAGCTGCGCGTGTTCCGCCTTTGTCTCCGACGGCAGCGAGAACGAGTGGCCGAAGACGCCCGAGTCGAAGGAGGTGCGCGGGGTTGGCACCATGACTGCGGGTTGGCGCAGCGCATCGGCGAGGTCGGTGAGGCGCTCGCGCGTCGGCGTCGCCGGCAGGATCCACAGCATCAGCTCACTGGTGCGTGCGACGCCCATCGGTGTCCCGAATCCGGGTTCGTAGTCTTCGTAGGTGATCTCGAGCCCACCCTTGGTCTGTTTCTCGTACGTGTCCTGGCCGAGGCCATCGTGATAGAAGCGCAGGTCCATCGGGATTGCGTCCGGCGCCCACACCCACACGGTGACGGTGGCAAGATTCTCGTGCGCGTGGCGAATGTCGAGCTGTGCGGGATGGCTCTGCCAGAAATTGCGAATGCCGAAAGCGACGCCGCCCGCCGGGCCTCCCACGTAACCCAAGCCGCTCGCGCGACGGCCCTGCGCGGAGTCGAGCCACGCGTGGCCATCGGCGGTGCGCTTGCGGATGGTGAAAGAATTTGCGTTGGGCTGCAGCAGCGTCCAGTCGCCGAACGCCGGAATGTATTGCAGCAGGTTGTTGGCGACAGGCGCGATGGCCGGTGCCGCGATACCGTCGATCTGCGCCTGGCGTGCAGCTTTTCCAGGATCGCGGCGCAGCCCGGTGAGTGTGCGCACCGCTTCGGCAAACAAGCCATCCTGCTCGCCGACGAACCGAACGTGCCGATCGTGGAGCGCGTCGGTCAGCGGCGTTGAAAAGCGCAAGCCAATGCCGCGGATGAAATCCTGCGACTCGTCGCCATCGAACACGATGGTATGCAATACGCGCAGGGCATCGCTGCCAGCGTAGAAGTAAAAGCGCAGCGTGAACGGGAGCCAGCCGCGGTTGCCGTTGGAATGTTTACCTTCGAGCCTGACTACCGCTCGAATTGGACCACGCTGCTCGACGGTGACTTTCGTAAGCAGCCCCTCGAATTTTTCCTGGCGCACCTGTGCGTCATCCGCAGACGCCGCGCGATCCTGCCGCAGCAGCACGAGCCTGCCGTCGCGCAGTGCTTCGCGTCCTCCGCGCGTGATGGAATCGATGATGTTCGAGCCCTGGCGCGCAAAGCGGCACACGAACTGGCCGGTGTCGACTTCGATCGCACCGTCGGTTTCCTTCACGCTCACATTGATGACGAGCTTTGGGGCGTTCGGCCGCGCAACGACTTCGAACGGTCCGTTGGCTGGTGCGTCGCCCGGCGGAAGCGCATGCGCGCTCCACTTGATGGAACCGTCGGGCCAGTAAGCCAGCGGCCAGCTCTGCAACGGCTGAAGTTTCTGGTCCGCGCCGCGCAGCGCGAAATTCTTTCCTTCGCGTTGTTTGCCGCGTGGCCACGGCGTGCCCCAGGTGACGCCTTGCGCAACGGCGCCGGAATTGCCATCGAGCCAGCGTACCCAGGCGCCAGTGCCCGGATTGGTCATGGAGACGGCGGGGGTGGGCGCGCTTTGCGCCGTCTGATTGGCGATCACTCCAAGTGCGGCGGAAGTGGCAGCGCTGTTCGAAATGAATTGCCGCCGCGAAATGCGCTTCTTCATCGTCTCCCCCCATGGCTTGATCGAATATGCACGATATTGATCGAATCTGCAAAGCTCAGCGCAAGCCTGGAAAGCCACCCGCGACCGGGGTGGTGGGGCATTTTTCGCGTCGGTGACACTAGTTAGGTAGGGATCGTCGGCGTTGGCGATATGTCAAATCAAGCGACGCCGTTTTAACAGTTGCACAGGACCGCGAGCCGGATCACGTTCGGCCTGTCCAGATTCTGTAACCCTCGCTTTGGGAAGGCACTCCGAGAAATTCAGAGAATGGACTCACGTCAGTCGAATTTGGCCTCGGCATCGTCAGATACGGGCCAGACGACCATCCGCGCGTCTGTGCTCAACGAGCAGGTCATTGAAGTTGCGCCGGGCTGGGTTGCCAACCTGGAGCAGGCGCTGCCGCACGCGCGTTATCGCGCGATTGCGCTCTATGACGCGCGCGGCGAAGTCCTGCATTGCACCTCCACCGATTTCGGAATCGAGTTCCGCCAGGCGCTGAACGACGCGCTCGATGCGTTCGTTCTCGGCGCCGCGCGCGAGTCGCGTTTCCTGCGCGGCGACGGTACGCGCGCGGCCGTCATGCTCGCACTGCGTGACCTGCACTCGGCGCTGCAGGGCGTTTGCCTGCTGGTGGTCGAAGACTCGCCGCTCGAAGACGAGGATCCCGCGGCCCGTTTTCTGACGCCTGCGGTCACCACGATTCTTGCGGACATCGCCTCCGAGGTCGCCCAGACCTTGCACGCGATGCCGCGCACCACACCGCCGAAGCCCAAGCCCCCGGTGCCGTTGCCACTCGAGGCGGTGTACGCACAGATCCGTAATCAGGAAGTGGTTCTGCGAGTGCAGCAGCTCGTGCGCCTGAGAAAGGCGGAAGGCGTGAGACGCTACGAAGTTCTATTGCGGCACATGGTCGACGGCGAGGAACAGTCGCCCGAACGCGTCATGCAGACCGCGGCGAACCATGGGCTGGCGTCGATGATCGACCGTCGTGTGGTCGTTGAACTCATTGGCTGGCTGCATCGAAATCCCAACGTCTGGAAAAAGGATCCGCCGGCGTTCTCGGTAAACCTTTCCGATTCGGCGGTCACCGAACCGCATTTCATCAGCTTCGTGGAAAGCTGCCTGCAAAAGTCGGGTTTGCCGCCGGGCCTCATCGGCGTGGAATTCTCCGAACGCGTGTGCCTCGCGAACCCGGAGCAGGTGGTCCCGGCGCTCGATGTGTTTGCGCGCATCGGCGTGCCGGTTGCCATCGACGACTTCAACGTGGTGGGCGCGGGCATGCCGATCCTCGATCATTCCGCCGTGCGCCTGCTGAAAATCGACGCGGAGCTCACTACCAATGCGCTTCAGCACCGCCTTACGCAGGCGCGTGTCGTGGGCCTCGTGCAGACCGCAAAGGTGATGGGATTGCAGACCGTCGCGAAGCGCGTGATGGGCGGCGACCACAGCAATTGGCTGACCGCGCTCGGTGTCGATTTCGTGCAGAGTTTCGAGGCGTCGCCGCCGGTCGCGCTCGATAGTTTGTTAGGGCTGACGCCCACGAAGGAAAACGCCGGCTAAGAGCCGGCGTCCGTGAAAAACTCTAATAAGACGTTCTAACTACCGCGCGGTGTAGGCGTCCATCATGAGGCCGGTGCCGCCACGCGACACGTGAGCCACGACGGCGGTGCGGCGATGCAGCTTGGTGACCGCACCCAGGTTGATGGCGAAGGCGAGTTCGACCTGCTGTCCCTTGCGCAATCCCAGGTTCGTGGTTTCGACGAACACGCCGGTGGCCGATAGATTGATGGCACGGCACAGTTTCTTGCGACCCGTCGGGGTGGTGATATACACCGTGGTCCTCGCGCGGTGCCTCGTGTGCAACCTGCGCTCGACCGATTGAATCCCTGCTGTTGTTGTTTTACTCATCAGGCTCTCCTTCAGGGATTATTGCCTTGTGAGACCGCCGTTTGAACCGAACTGAACTTAATGGGTTTCGGTGAATTTTTCACGCTTTCTGTTTACGGCATGCCGCGGACGGCGTCTGCCACCCGAATTCGGATAAAGACCGGGCAGTGATCTGACAGCCTGCGGCGCTGTGCGTCTTCCGGCTGGAAAAGCGCACGTCCAAACGAGTCCGGTACCAGTCCCTGGGCCATCTGGCGCCCCAGGATGATGTAGTCGATGAACCCGCTGAAGGTCTGCGACGGCATGCAGTTTTGAAAAGCTTTCCCTTCTGAGGTGTTGACAAGATCGGCGGCGGGCGGATCGCCATCATCGATGTCCGGCCAGACCGCGACCCCCGCGGGTTCGCGCCGCAGGTCGCGATTGAAATCCCCCAGCACGGCGAAGGGCTTATGTTCGTTCGCCTGGGCATCGATCCAGCGTTCCAGGATCGGGACCTGGCGCGCGAGGACGGTGCAACCAGCCCGCGTCGAATCCAGCGGGTCACGCGCGCAGCCCGACTTGAGGTGCACGGACAGCAGCCGGAGCTCCTGTGGCGTACCGGGAAACACCTTCAGCTCCACGCCGCGGCGCACATCGTCGTTCATCGAGAGGTCGAGGAGCTCTGGTCCGCACGAGAACGGCAGTCCGCGCCGAATGGCAAAGCCATTGTTCTGTACGGCGACGCGACCGGAGAAACAGAACTGATAGTCATGGAACAAGAGGCGCGCCGCATCGGCGCCGTCGACCTCCTGGAGTGCCACGATGTCCGCGTCGAGAGCTTCCGCGTGCCGCCGCAGCGCGGCGATGTCCTCGCGACTGCGCGCGAGCTCGTTCGCGACGTCACACGGCACCGCGCGGCGTGCGCCATCCCGAGGTGCGTCCGCCGGCGTGCAGGCCGGCGCCAGCGCCCGCATTGTCTCGGGCTGCATGAACCACTCGAGGTTCCAGGTGGCGATCTTGAGCTCGGTCGGCGCGGCGGCCTGAGCGAGATTTGCAAAGGACACCAGTGTGCCAATTGCCAGGAATGCGCGGAGGTGCATGCGCGCGACTATCGCATGCGACGCATTTCATTGTTACTTCCAGCAATGCCGGGTGTCGCGCGTGCCGCTGACCGCGCGACGGCCGCGCGCGTCGATGGAGAATGCAAGACACTCGCGATCCACCGCTTGTCCGCCTCCTGGCGTTGGAGTCGCCGTCGCGATAAAGGACTGGCCATCGCTCGCCACCGTGATGCTCAAAGAATATTTGTTTGAACTGCTGGCCGTCGCGAGCCCGAGGCCGGTTGGCGGCGCGCCCGAGATGTCGCCGGTGTAGAGGTTGTGCCGCAGGAAGTATTTCTCTTCGGCGTTCTGCAGTTCGAGCAGGGCAATCATGGCTTCGGTGCGATGCACGCGGATCATCTGCTGGCGATAGCCGGGCAGCGCCAGCGCGGCGATGATGCCGATGAGGACGAGCACCACCAGCAATTCGAGCAATGTGATTCCGCGACTGACCACGCGAACGACATCAACACGAACCGCTGCTCGTCAGTGATGGCGAAATCTGCCGTATCGCGGTACTTAATCCGTTGGGCAAGTGATGGCATCCGGCGCCCGCGAAGAGGTCCTTGCATTGCCGCGCCGCCGCACCCATATTTCACGCGCGCCACGGGCGCGTATTAGGAGTCCCATCATGGGTTGGATACTGCTTGCCGTAGTCGTCGTTGCGATCTGGTTCGTCGTCTCGCTCTACAACCGCCTCGTCGGCGCGCGCAATGGCTACAAGAACGCGTTCGCGCAAATCGACGTTCAGCTCACGCGCCGGTACGACCTCATCCCGAACCTGGTCGAAACGGTCAAGGGTTACATCAAGCACGAACGTGAGACGCTGGAAGCCGTCATCAAGGCACGCAATACGGCGGTGAGCGGGCTCAAAGCCGCGGCCGCCAATCCGGGTGATGCCGCCGCCATGACTGCGCTCTCCGGAGCCGAGAATCAGCTGGGTGGCGCGCTCGGCCGCCTGTTTGCTCTCGCCGAGGCCTATCCGGATCTCAAGGCCAACCAGAACATGATGCAGCTCTCCGAGGAGCTCACGTCGACGGAAAACAAGGTCGCGTTCGCGCGCCAGGCGTACAACGATTCCGTCATGAGCTACAACAACCAGCGTGAAATGTTCCCTGGCAGTGTGATCGCCGGCATGTTCAATTTCACGCCTGCGCAGCTGCTCGAAGCCGCCAAGCCCGAGGCGCGTGAAGCGCCGAAGGTCAGCTTCACCTAGCTAGATGGATTTCTTCGCCCGCCAGGAAGCCGCGCGTCGTACGACGCGCTGGCTCCTGGTTGCGTTCCTGATTTCCGTCGTACTCGTGGTCCTCGCGATCGACGCGGTGGTGGTGTTGCTGTTTGGCGCCGCCGAGCCTGACGCATCCCCTACGGCGGCGGTGCTCGGAACCAGCGTGGTGGTGCTGGCCATCATCTGCGGCGCCAGCCTCTTCAAGACCCTTTCGTTGCGTGCTGGCGGCGGCGCGGTGGCGCGATCGCTTGGCGGGACGCGCATCGAGCGGAGCTACCTCCGACCTCGCGCTCAAGCGACTGCACAACGTCGTCGAGGAGATGGCGATCGCGTCTGGCGTCACCATGCCCGAGGTGTACGTGCTCGAAAACGAGGATGGCATCAACGCGTTCGCCGCGGGCAATTCGCCGGCCGATGCCGCCATTGCCGTGACGCGTGGTGCAGCCACGCGGCTCAAGCGTGAGGAATTGCAGGGCGTGGTGGCACACGAGTTCAGCCACATCCTCAATGGCGACATGCGCCTCAACCTTCGCTTGTTAGGCTGGACGTTCGGGTTGCTGGCCGTCGCCATTGTTGCGCGCACCGTGCTGAACACCTCGCCGAACGTGAGCCGGGGCAGCCGCAAGGACGGTGCGGGTGCGCTCATGCTCGCGGCCCTCGCCGTGATGTTGCTGGGTTACATCGGCGTATTCTTCGGACGGTTGCTGCAGGCCGCGGTATCGCGTCATCGCGAACGCCTGGCCGATGCGTCGTCAGTGCAATTCACGCGAAATCCCACGGGCCTCACCGGCGCGCTGCTCAAGATCGCGGGTACCCACTCAGGTTCGCGCCTCGTGACGCCGGAGGCCGAAGAGGTGGCGCACATGTTGTTCGCCGCGGGTTTGCCGCGGTTGTTCGCCACACATCCACCTATAGAAGAGCGGCTCAAGGCGCTCGACCCTTCGTTCAAGAAGGAAAACCTGCCGGCGCTGGCAGCCGAGGCCGCGCGCGATGCGGAGCGGCAGCGTGCCGCGGACACATCGCGCACCCCGCGGCCCGAGGACGAAGCAGGCGCCGACGCATTTTCGTCGGCACCGGATCGCAATGTTCGTGGCTCCGCGGCCCATGGCATCGCCGCGCTGGCCGGCACCATGGCGAGCGAAAACGTGCGCTATGCGCAGAGCGCCCGCGACGCTGTCCCGGAAGGCCTGCGTGATTTCGTGCAGTCCGCCGACCACGCCCGTGCGCTGGTGCTGGTGGTGCTGGCAAGCAAAGTTCCCGAGGTGCTGACTCAGCAGCGCCGCATCCTCGAGAGCGCGTATGGCGCGGAGTTCACGACACGAGTGCTCGGCATGCAGGCACTCGCCGATTCCCTGCCGCCCGCACTTCGCCTGCCCGCCATTCAGCAGCTCTTTCCAGCGCTGCGCCGGCTGTCACTCCGCGAGCGCCAGCAGTTGCGCGATGTGGTTGCCGCACTCGCCAATGCCGATGACCGCATCGACGTGTTCGAGTGCTGCCTCACCTTGTTGCTGGCCTCGAACCTGCGCGATGAGATGGAGGCCGGGCCCCTGCACGGCAGCGCTTCGCTGTTGCAGGAAATCGACGCCATCCACACGCTCTTCGTCATCCTGGCCATGCAGGGCACCGGCGAAGATGCGCGCGCACGACGCGCTTACGAGGCCGGTATCTCCGTCGTCCTGCCCGAGCATCGGCCTCCGTTCCGCGAAGTCGCGCAGTGGCCCAAGGCGCTCGGCGACTCGCTCGCGCGCCTCACGAACCTGCGGCCGTTCGCCAAGAAGGTGCTCATCGAAGGCCTGGTCCACTGCATCGCGCACGATCAGAAACTCTCGGTGGAAGAAGGCGAGTTGCTGCGCACCGTATGTGCTGTCCTGCACTGTCCGCTGCCGCCGATCCTCGCGCCGCAGCCCGCGCCGGGTAGTTAGAAAACCCGGAAGTGACGCAAACCCGTATCGCGGATCTGGATGCGGCGGGAGTCGAGCGAGAGGCGGCGTGGTGCACGACGTGGTGCGCCGCAGTCTTCCACGACCACCATGCGCGGTGCGTTTTCCTTCGGCGCGTCCATCGCGAGGGTGGTGGCGTCGAATTCCTCGAGGCACTGGGCAAGACTTGAAACTTTCATGACAGCTCCTTGGCTGGTGATTCCTGACTTTGATTTTCAGGAGCAGCCTAAAGAGCGCCTCTTGCACGCTGGTTAACGGCGCACGAAGGTCGCGTTACACGTGCGCGGAGTCGGGGAACTTTTAGTGAGCACGCGAAGCGGCGAGCGGGCTTCGCAGCAGCTTTTCGACAATCGTCGAGCTATTCGGCGAGGAACTTGCCGATAGCCGCGGCAAACGGCTCGATGTCGACGAGAAACGCGTCGTGGCCTTCGAGCGAGGCCAGCGGAACGAAATCGGTGGCGGTACCCGCTGCTTCAAATGCGTCGGCAACGGCTCGCTGCTCATTGATGGTGAACAAGATGTCGGATTTCGACGCCGATCACCAGCGCACGTTCAGCTGCCGCACGCCTGAGAGCGGTCGTGGCTGAGCCGCCATGTGCCGACAGATCGAAGCGATCGATGGCGCGCGACAGATAGAGATAGCAATTGGGATCGAACACGGAGACGAACTTGTCGGCCTGCGTGTTGAGGTAATCCTGCACCGCGAATTCAGCCGGGAAATGCGCACGCCCGGGAGTGAGGGCTTCGTAGCGTCGGTCGGAAGCCGGACGGCGGCCGAAGCGGTGTTTCCACTCGGCGGCGGAGCGATACGTGAGCGTGCCCAGCTTGCGTGCCAGCCGCATGCCCGTGATGGGGCGTACGTCGCCTGAGTACTGGCCATCCTGCCAATCCGGATCCGTGAGAATGGCGTCGCGCTGCGTCGAACGCAGTGCGATGGCGAAAGGCATTGCCGCGGGGCTGCCGGAGATGCTGATGACCCGGCGCGCCACGCCGGCGAATTGCGCCGCAAAAGCCAGCACCGCCATTCCGCCGAGCGATGCGCCCACCACAGCGGACAATCTTTCGATGCCCAACGCGCGGATGGTTTCGAAGCCGCCGCGCGCGATGTCTTCTATGGAAAGGTCCGGGAATTCGAGACGGTAGGCGAGGCCGGTGGCCGGATCGATGGACGCAGGACCCGAGGACCCGAAACAACTGCCCAGCGAGTTGACGCAGACGACGAAGTAACGATTGGTGTCGATGGCCTTGCCGGGGCCGACCATCTTTTCCCACCAGCCAGGAGAGGGATCCTCCGGAGACGACGCAGCGTGCGCCGACGGTGAGAGCCCGGTGAACAGCAGCACCGCGTTGTCGCGCGCCGCATTGAGCGAACCCCAGGTCTCGTAGGCGACGCGGCCTTCCGAGAGTGCGCCGCCGCGCCAGAAATGGAACGGGTCCGGCAGTGCGGCGAACTTCGTGGCGGGACCCAGGCTCACTTCTGCAAGCTCGGCAGCAACCGCGCGACTGGTCCTTTTCGATTCGGCAGGGCCGAATGTTTCGCGCGGTTGTCCGCTCATGGCTCGGGATCACCACCGTCCGAGATTCCCTCGAACAGCGGGGTAGATAGATAACGTTCGCCGGTGTCAGGCAGCATGGCGAGCGTGACCGAGCCCGGCCCGGCTTCGCGCGCCACCTTGAGCGCGGCGGCGAAAGTGGCGCCGCTCGAAATGCCGACGAAAATGCCTTCGTTCTTCGCCAGCGCGCGTGACGTCTCGATGGCCTCGGCGTCGGCTACCGGCACGATTCGATCGGCGACGCTGCGATTCAGCACTGCCGGCACGAAATCGGGCGTCCAGCCCTGGATCTTGTGCGGCGCGAACGGCTTGCCGCCTAACAACTGTGCGGCTTCCGGCTCGCAGACGATCACCTTGATGTCCGGGCGCGCGAGTTTGAGCACTTCGCCAGCGCCGGTGAGCGTGCCGCCCGTGCCCCAGCCGGTGACGAAGTGATCGAGACGCTTGCCGACGAAGTCCTGGATGATTTCCGGACCCGTGGTGTTGCGGTGGTAAGCGGGGTTGGCGGGATTTTCGAACTGACGCGCCAGGAACCAGCCGTGTTTCTGCGCGAGCTCGGCGGCTTTCGCCACCATGACCTGGCCACGTCCGGCGGCGGGTGTGAGGATCACCTTCGCGCCGAGCATGCGCATGATCTTGCGGCGCTCGATCGAGAAGGTTTCGACCATCACGGCGACGAACGGATAGCCCTTGGCGGCGCACACCATGGCGAGTGCGATGCCGGTGTTGCCGGAGGTGGCTTCCACCACGGTCTGGCCAGGCTTGAGAGCGCCCGTGCGCTCCGCGTCTTCGATGATGGCGATCGCGAGGCGATCCTTGACCGATGACAGCGGATTGAAGAATTCGCACTTCACGTACATCGTCGTGCCCGCGGGTGCGAGACGATTGATGCGGACGATGGGAGTGCGGCCGATTGTGCCGAGAATGTTGTCGTAGATCATGGTGCGGGGACTCTAGGCGGGTACACCGAACAAAGACGAGGCTGGGCTTGGAATAGCCATATAACAGTTGGTTATGCTGCCGCCCCCAATGACAGAACGACTGCAAAAATTGCTGGCGAGCGCCGGCCACGGATCGCGGCGCGGAATCGAAGACTGGATTCGTGCCGGTCGCGTGACCATCAACGATCGGGTCGCGGCGCTCGGCGATCGCGCCGAAAGCACGGACCGGATCTGTCTCGATGGGAAACCGCTCGACCTCGGCGGTCAAAAGGATGCGGTTGAAGTGCTGCTGTATCACAAGCCCGTCGGCGAGATGACCACGCGCAACGATCCCGAGGGCAGGCCGACCGTCTTCGAGCGACTGCCGCCACCGGCGAGTGGGCGCTGGATCGTCGTGGGTCGGCTCGACGTGAATACCTCCGGTCTCCTGCTGTTCACCAATGACGGCGAGCTCGCTCATCGTCTGATGCACCCCTCGAACGAGATCCGGCGCGAATACCTGGTGCGGCTCCGGGGATCACCGTCCGACGAAGTGCTGGAGCGTCTGCGGCGTGGGGTCGAGCTCGAGGATGGGCCGGCCAATTTCGACGCCATCCACGTCGAGTCGACCGAGGGCAGCCACACCTGGATCCGGGTCAGCCTGCACGAGGGCCGCAATCGCGAGGTCCGGCGACTGTTCGAGCACGAAGGCTTTGTCGTGAGTCGATTGACCCGTATACGGTACGGTAGTGTTGAATTGCCTCGTGACTTGCGCACTGGTGCATTCAAAAATCTCGCGACGGCGCAGATCTCGGAACTGGCTCGACTGGCAGGCGCCGCGTGATGGCCTGCCGTGCCATGAAAACTCCACTGCTCTTGTCGCTGCTCCTGCTGTCCGTCTCGCCTCGGAAAAGGCCACGGCCGCGGTGAGCGAGACGCGCGAAAACTCGTTCACTATCGAGACCACCGTGATGGTCGATGCCACGCCGGCTTCGACCTGGCGGGACCTCACGCGGGTCAGTTTGTGGTGGGATCCCGCACATACCTGGTCGGGCTCGGCCAAGAATCTGAAGCTCGAACCCAAGGCCGGCGGCTGCTTCTGCGAGAAGCTTGCCGACGGCGGTTCGGTACAGCATGGGCGGGTCGTTTTTGCCCAGCCCGGAAAGATGCTCCGCCTCCAGGCAGCGCTCGGACCCCTCCAGGGCATGGCAGTGACAGGCGTGCTCAGCTTCACCCTGAGCCCGGACGGCCCGGGCACGCGCGTCACCATGACCTATCGGGTGGCGGGTGCCCTGACCATGGAATCGGCCAAACTCGCTCCGCTGGTCGATCAGGTGCTGGGAACTCAGCTCAATCGGCTCCGTGATTTCGCAAGCGGGGGCCCGGCTGGGCCTTGATACCCCCGGATGCTCCTATATAGATGAGTGCCCCTGGCGGGTTGCCCCGGGATGGCGGCCAGGGGAGGCAATAAGGGTTCTCCGATCTACAGCAAAATACGCGCCAATGCCGTTGACACTCCGGGGGGTCGAAACGAGAATACGCGGCTCGTTTTTCCCGGGAGGGGTACCCAAGCGGCCAACGGGAGCAGACTGTAAATCTGCCGGCTTACGCCTTCGAAGGTTCGAATCCTTCCCCCTCCACCATTCGTTTTGGGTGGAAGGAAGAACGAAATTCGAGGGGTAGATAGTCGGTGGTTTTTCGCGGGTTAGGGGTTTTGAGGCGTGAGCCTTAAGCGTCATCAGTGGCGGGTGTAGTTCAATGGTAGAACCTCAGCCTTCCAAGCTGATGGCGCGGGTTCGATTCCCGCCACCCGCTCCAGGAAGCTCACGTAGCTCAGTTGGTAGAGCACGTCCTTGGTAAGGACGAGGTCACCGGTTCAATCCCGGTCGTGAGCTCCAGTTCCGCTTCGGTGTGTTGATTTAGTTAGGCAAAAAGTTTCAGAGGTTGTCTCCGTGTCAAAAGAAAAGTTCGAACGCAATAAACCGCACGTCAACGTCGGCACCATCGGTCACGTCGACCATGGCAAGACCACGCTCACGGCTGCGCTCACCAAGGTGATGGCGGAGACCCACGGTGGCTCGTACATGGCGTACGACCAGATCGACAAGGCGCCGGAAGAGAAGGCGCGTGGCATCACGATCTCGACGGCGCACGTCGAGTACCAGTCGAAGAACCGCCACTACGCGCACGTCGACTGCCCCGGGCATGCCGACTACGTGAAGAACATGATCACGGGCGCAGCCCAGATGGACGGCGCCATTCTCGTCGTCAGCGCCGCTGACGGCCCGATGCCGCAGACGCGCGAGCACATCCTGCTGGCCCGCCAGGTCGGCGTGCCCTACATCGTCGTGTTCATGAACAAGGCCGACATGGTCGACGACAAGGAGCTTCTGGAGCTGGTCGAGCTCGAAGTTCGCGAGTTGCTGTCGGTGTACAAATTCCCCGGCGACAAGACCCCGATCATCATCGGCTCGGCGCTGAAGGCGCTCGAGGGTGATGCCTCGGACATCGGCGTGAAGGCCGTGATCAAGCTCGTCGAAGAGATGGACGACTACATCCCGGTGCCGAAGCGCGAGATCGACAAGCCGTTCCTGATGCCGGTGGAAGACGTGTTCTCGATCTCCGGCCGCGGCACGGTGGTCACGGGCCGCATCGAGCGCGGCATCGTCAAGGTCAACGACGAAATCGAGATCATCGGCATTGCCCCGACGCAGAAGACGATCTGCACGGGCGTTGAGATGTTCCGCAAGTTGCTCGACTCGGGTGAGGCGGGCGACAACGTCGGCGTTCTGCTGCGTGGCACGAAGCGCGAAGAAGTGCAGCGTGGCCAGGTGCTGGCGAAGCCGGGCTCGATCACCCCGCACACGGAGTTCGAGTGCGAGGTGTACGTGCTGACGAAGGAAGAAGGCGGCCGTCACACGCCGTTCTTCAAGGGCTACCGCCCGCAGTTCTACTTCCGCACGACCGACGTGACCGGCACGATCGAGTTACCGGGCAACACCGAGATGGTGATGCCGGGCGACAACATCAAAATGACGGTGGAGCTGATCAACCCGATCGCGATGGAAGAAGGCCTGCGCTTCGCCATCCGTGAAGGTGGCCGCACCGTCGGTGCCGGCGTCGTCGCGAAGATCCTGAAGTAAGGACTATTTTCCACAGGCCAGTAGCTCAATTGGCAGAGCGGCGGTCTCCAAAACCGCAGGTTGGGGGTTCGATTCCCTCCTGGCCTGCCATCTGTTGAATATGAACGACGAAGTTAGACAACAAACGGCGGTGCCGGCAGGCGCCGACACCGCCAAATTGGTAGCCGCCATCATTTTGGTGATCGGCGGCGTAGTGGCGTACTACGTCCTCAAGAGCCGTCCGGAAGCCTGGGCGCCATGGGCAGCCATGATCGGCGGCATGCTGTTAGGCGTGTTGCTGTTCGCCTTCTCGCGGTACGGCAGCAACTTCTGGCAGTTCGTGCTCGAGTCGCGCGTCGAATTGCGCAAGGTGTTCTGGCCGTCTCGCAAGGAGACCATGAACACCACGGTCATCGTGCTGGTGTTCGTGGCGATCGCGAGCACGTTCTTCTGGTTACTCGACTTGATACTGGCATTCACGACGAAGTTCTTCACGGGTACCGGTAGTTAAAGGACAAGAGCTGATATGGCATTACGCTGGTACGTAGTACACGCCTATTCGAACTTCGAACATCGCGTTTCGGAGGCGCTCAAGGAGCGCATCAAACGCGACGGTCTCGAACACAAGTTCGGCGAGATCCTCGTCCCCACCGAAGAAGTGGTGGAGATGCGCGACGGCCAGCGCCGCAAGAGCGAGCGCAAGTTTTATCCCGGCTATGTCCTCGTGCAGATGGACATGGACGAGCAGACCTGGCACCTGGTGCGCGACGTGCCCAAGGTGCTCGGCTTCATCGGTGGCACGCCCGACAAACCGGCGCCCATCACCGAGAAAGAAGCCAGCCAGATCCTGCGTCGCGTCGAAGAAGGCGTGGACAAGCCGCGTCCGAAAGTGTTGTTCGAGCCCGGCGAAGTGGTGCGCGTCACCAACGGTCCGTTCAACGACTTCAACGGCGTGGTCGAGAGCGTGAACTACGAGAAGAGCCGGCTGCAGGTGGCCGTGCAGATTCTCGGCCGCTCGACTCCGGTCGAGCTCGAATTCAGTCAGGTAGAGAAGGCCTGAAGATTTTCAACGCTCGGGCAGGAAGCCCGGGTGCAACGGCAAGGACGCGCATGGGGAGTCTGGTAATTACCGGACGCTTGCACCCAGGAGGTAGATAGTCATGGCAAAGAAGGTAAACGGCTACGTAAAGCTGCAGGTACCTGCAGGCGCCGCCAATCCGGCCCCGCCAATCGGGCCCGCGCTCGGTCAGCAGGGCGTCAACATCATGGAATTCTGCAAGCAGTTCAACGCTGCCACGCAGAAGGTGGAAAAGAACCTGCCGATCCCGGTGATCATCACCGTGTACTCGGATCGCAGCTTCACTTTCATCATGAAGACGCCGCCGGCGTCGGTGCTCATTCGCAAGGCGATCGGCATCGAGAAGGGCAGCGGCACGCCCAACACCGCCAAGGTGGGCAAGATCACGCGCAAACAGCTCGAAGAGATCGCGAAGACCAAGACGCCGGACCTGACGGCGGCCGATCTCGACGCCGCGGTGCGCACTATCGCTGGCAGCGCCCGTTCCATGGGCGTGGACGTGGTGGAGTAAGTCATGGCAATCGCAAAACGTGAAAAGGCCTGGACAGAACAAGATTCAGCCGGGCAAGCAGTATCCGATCGACGACGCGCTGAAGATGGTCAAGGAATTCGCCACCGCGAAGTTCAACGAGACCGTCGATTGCGCCGTGAATCTCGGCATCGACGCCGCCAAGTCCGACCAGCAGGTGCGCGGTTCCACCGTGATGCCGCATGGCACGGGCAAGACGCTGCGCGTCGCCGTGTTCACCGCCGGCAAGAACGTCGAGCTGGCGAAGGCCGCCGGCGCCGACATCGTCGGCATGGAAGACCTCGCCGCGCAGGTGAAGGCCGGCATCATCAATTTCGATCGCGTGATCGCGAGCCCGGATGCCATGCGCGTCGTGGGTCAGCTCGGTCAGATCCTGGGTCCCCGCGGACTCATGCCGAACCCGAAGGTCGGCACCGTGACTCCTGATGTCGCCACGGCGGTGAAGAACGCCAAGGCCGGCCAGGTCACCTACCGCGTGGACAAGGCCGGAATCATCCACTGCATCATCGGCAAGTCGAAGTTCGAGGCAGCGCAGCTCAAGGACAACCTGATCGCGCTGATCAACGACCTCAACAAGGCGAAGCCGGCGACGTCCAAGGGCATCTACCTCAAGAAGATCACCGTGTCCTCGACCATGGGTCCGGGCGTGGTGGTCGATCAGGGTTCGTTCGGGCTTAAAGATTTAAGGATTGATGCGGGCCCGCCGCGAGGCGGGTTCCATCTAAGACCGCAGGCGAAGCCAGGGCCTAACAACCCGCCGCTTCTTAATCGCGAAGGCCTGCGCAGATGGTGTACCGCTCAGACAGTGTTTCGATGGCCGTCTCCAGGCGAAGGCCGCAGCTGCACTGGATGAAGGTCGCTATCGATTGGTGCCGGGCACTGCTCTCGATAGAGGTGTTCCGGATTGTGAAAGTGATTTTTGTCCAGGAGTGCGTGGATATGCCACTCAATCTCGAAGACAAGAAAGTGCTGGTTGCCGAAGTGACCGAAGTGGCGAAGACCGCCCTTTCGGTGGTCGCTGCCGAATACCGTGGACTCACGGTGACGCAGATGACCGATCTTCGCGCGAAGGCGCGCGCCTCAGGGCGTGTACATGCGTGTCGTCAAAAACACGCTGGCTCGCAAGGCGTTCGCCGGCACGGCTTTCGAACCGGTAGGCCCGAAACTGAAGGGTCCGCTGGTACTGGCTTTCTCGAAGGACGATCCGGGCGCCGCGGCGCGCGTGGTCAAGGCCTTCTCGAAAGACAACGACAAGCTGGTCGCGACCCTCGTGTCGATTGGCGGAGAAGTTCTGTCCGCCAAGGAACTCGACAAGGTCGCGAGTCTGCCAACGCGCGATCAGGCGCTGTCGCAACTTCTCGGTGTGCTCAAGGCGCCGATCCAGAAGTTCGTCGGCACGCTTGCCGCGCCGAACCAGAAGCTGGTGTGGACCCTCGTGGCCATCCGCGATGCCAAACAGGCGCAAGCCGCCGCATAACTTGTCGGTAGTTAGCTGAATCAAATTTTTGGAGTAATGACAATGGCTGTTTCAAAAGACGAAATTCTCGATGCGATTTCCAAGATGAGCGTGATGGAAGTCGTCGAACTGATCTCCGACATGGAGAAGAAGTTCGGCGTGACCGCCGCTGCTCCGGTTGCCGTTGCTGCTGGTGGTGGCGCTGCCGCCGCTGCGGCTCCTGCCGCCGAGGCGCAGACCGAGTTCTCGGTCACCCTCAAGGAATACCCGGCCGACAAGAAGGTCGGCGTCATCAAGGTCATCCGCGAACTGACGGGCCTGGGCCTGAAGGAAGCGAAGGACCTCGTCGAAGGCGTGCCGAGCCTGGTCAAGGACGCTGTCAACAAGGCCGATTCCGAGGCCATGAAGAAGAAGCTCGAAGACGCTGGCGCGAAGGTCGAGATCAAGTAATTGATCCGATCGCGTCCATCTTCGGATGGACGATAGAAAAAGCGGGTGGCGCCCCCATAAAGGGCGCCCCCCGCGGTTTGATTGAATGCTCGGCGAATGCCCGTAAGGGCGTGAGCCGTACTGAGTGACAGTTGATTTATTGGCGGCGCCGCAGGCGCCGCACAGGAGCACGACCGATGGCTTATTCCTTCACCGAGAAAAAGCGCATCCGCAAGAACTTTGGCAAGCAGGGCAGCATCCTCGAGACGCCGTACCTCCTTGCCATCCAGCTCGATTCCTACCGCACCTTCCTCCAGGCCGACAAGGCCGAAGAGAAGCGCGAGGACATCGGACTGCATGCGGCTTTCAAGACCGTGTTCCCGATCTCGCAGCTATTCGGGCAACGCGATCCTGGAGTACGTCAGCTATCGCCTCGGTGACCCCGTATTCGACGTGAAAGAGTGCCAGCTCCGTGGCCTCACCTATGCCGCGCCGCTGCGCGTCAAGGTTCGTCTCATCGTACTGGACAAGGAAGCCGCGGGCGCCAAGAAGCCCATCAAGGACGTGCGCGAGCAGGAGGTCTACCTCGGCGAACTGCCGCTCATGACCGACAACGGCACCTTCGTCATCAACGGCACCGAACGCGTCATCGTTTCGCAGCTGCATCGCTCGCCCGGCGTGTTCTTCGACCACGACCGCGGCAAGAGCCACAGCTCGGGCAAGCTGCTGTTCTCCGCGCGCATCATTCCCTATCGCGGCTCATGGCTCGACTTCGAGTTCGACCCGAAGGACGCCGTGTTCGCGCGCATCGACCGCCGCCGCAAGCTGCCGGTCTCCATCATCCTGCGCGCGCTCGGCATGAACGAAGGCGAGATCCTCGACACCTTCTTCGACAAGAACCACTTCTTCATCGCCCGCGACGAAGTGTCGCTCGAGCTCGTGCCCGCGCGCCTGCGTGGTGAGACCGCGACGTTCGAAATCCGCATCGGTGACCAGGTCATCGTGGAAGAAGGCCGCCGCATCACGGCACGCCACGTGCGTCAGCTCGAAGACGCCGGCGTGAAGAAGCTCACCGTGCCGCGCGAGTACATCTACGGCAAGATCCTCTCGCACGATGTCGTGAACACCGACACCGGTGAAGTGCTCGCCAAGGCCAACGAAGTGCTGACCGCCGCCTCGGTGGAAAAGCTCATCGAAGCCAACATCACCGAAGTGAACACGCTGTACACCAACGATCTCGATCGTGGTCCGTACATCTCCGACACGCTGCGCATCGATCCGGCCAAGACGCGTCTCGAAGCGCTGGTCGAGATCTACCGCATGATGCGTCCCGGCGAACCGCCGACCAAGGACGCCGCGGAAAACCTCTTCAACAACCTGTTCTTCAACCAGGAACGGTATGACCTCTCGGCCGTGGGCCGCATGAAGTTCAACCGCCGCGTCGGCCGCGATGAGATCACGGGTTCGTCCGTGCTCTCGAAGGAAGACGTGCTCGACGTGCTGAAGGTGCTCATCAGCATCCGCAACGGCGAAGGCGGCGTGGACGACATCGACCACCTCGGCAATCGCCGCGTGCGTAGCGTCGGCGAAATGGCGGAGAACGCCTTCCGCGTCGGCCTCGTGCGTGTCGAGCGCGCCGTGAAGGAGCGCCTGACGATCGCGGAATCCGAGCCGCTCATGCCGCAGGAAATGATCAACGCCAAGCCGGTGGCGGCCGCGGTGAAGGAATTCTTCGGCTCCTCGCAGCTCTCGCAGTTCATGGACCAGAACAACCCGCTGTCGGAAGTCACGCACAAGCGTCGCGTCTCGGCACTGGGCCCGGGTGGTTTGACGCGTGAACGCGCCGGCTTCGAAGTGCGCGACGTGCATCCGACGCACTACGGCCGCGTGTGCCCGATCGAAACGCCTGAAGGTCCGAACATCGGCCTCATCAACTCGCTGTCGGTCTACGCGCGCACCAACCAGTACGGCTTCCTCGAGACGCCGTACCGCCGCGTGGAGAACGGCCAGGTCACCGACAAGATCGAATACCTGTCGGCGATCGAAGAAGGCAACTACGCCATCGCGCAGGCGAATTCGGCGCATCGAGCGCCAAGGGCAACCTGACCGACGACCTCGTGTCGCTGCCGCTTCGAAAACGAATTCACGCTCATGCCGGTGGATCGCATCAACTTCATGGATGTGAGCCCGAAGCAGATCGTGTCGGTCGCGGCCTCGCTCATTCCCTTCCTCGAGCATGACGACGCGAACCGCGCGCTCATGGGCTCGAACATGCAGCGCCAGGCAGTGCCGACGCTGCGTGCCGATACGCCGCTCGTGGGCACGGGCATGGAACGTCCCGTCGCCATCGACTCGGGCGTCACCGTGGTCGCCAAGCGTGGCGGCATCGTCGACTCGGTCGACGCCTCGCGCATCGTCATCCGCGTGAACGACAACGAGACGAACGCGAACGAAGCCGGTGTCGACATCTACGGCCTCACCAAGTACACGCGCTCGAACCAGAACACCTGCATCAACCAGCGTCCGCTGGTGCACGCGGGCGACACGATCGCGCGCGGCGACGTGCTGGCGGACGGTCCGTCGACGGATCTCGGCGAGCTCGCGCTCGGCCAGAACCTGCTGGTCGCGTTCATGCCGTGGAACGGCTACAACTTCGAAGACTCCATCCTCATCAGCGAACGCGTGGTGCAGGAAGATCGTTTCACCACGATCCACATCGAAGAACTGACCTGCGTCGCCCGCGACACGAAGCTGGGCCCGGAAGAAATCACCGCCGACATCCCGAACGTGGGTGACGCGGCGCTGGCCAAGCTCGACGAAGCCGGCATCGCGTTCATCGGCGCCGAAGTGCGCGCCGGCGACATCCTCGTGGGCAAGGTCACGCCGAAGGGCGAAACCCAGCTCACGCCGGAAGAGAAACTGCTGCGCGCCATCTTCGGTGAGAAGGCGAGCGACGTTAAAGACACGTCGCTGCGCGTGCCCCCGGGCATGGACGGCACGGTCATCGACGTGCGCGTGTTCACGCGCGACGGCGTCGACAAGGACTCGCGCGCGCTGTCCATCGAGAAGGCTGAAATCGAACGCGTCCGCAAGGATCTGGGCGACCAGCAGCGCATCCTCGAAGACGACTTGTTCTCGCGCGTGCGCGACATGCTCGTCGGCAAGGTTGCGGCCGGTGGCCCGAACCGCCTCAAGGGCAAGATCGAAGCGGCATACCTCGATGAAGTGGCCCGTGAGTCGTGGTTCGAGATCCGTCTCGAAGACGAAGACGCGAACAGCCAGCTCGAGCAGGCTTCCGAGCGCCTCAAGCTGCAGCGCAAGGCGCTCGAGAAGCGTCTCGACGAGAAGAAAGCCAAGATCACGGCCGGCGACGATCTCGCCCCGGGCGTGCTCAAGATGGTGAAGGTGTACCTCGCGGTGAAGCGCCGCGTGCAGCCCGGCGACAAGATGGCCGGCCGTCACGGCAACAAGGGCGTCATCTCGACCATCGTCCCGGTGGAAGACATGCCGTACCTCGCCGACGGAACGCCGGTCGACATCGTGCTGAACCCGCTGGGCGTGCCTTCGCGCATGAACGTCGGCCAGGTGCTCGAAACCCATCTCGGCTTCGCCGCGAAGGGTCTCGGACTCAAGATCGGCAAGATGCTCGAGGCGCAGGCCGCGATCGTCGACATGCGCAAGTTCCTCGACCAGATCTACAACCAGACCGGCGGCCAGAAGGAAGACATCGATTCCTTCAGCGACGCCGAAGTGATCGCGCTGTCGAAGAACCTGTCGAAGGGCGTGCCGATCGCGACGCCGGTGTTCGACGGCGCCTCGGAAGCCGAGATCAAGAAGTCTGCTGGCACTCGCGGATCTGCCGCTGTCCGGTCAGATGCACCTGTTCGACGGCCGCACCGGCGAGCACTTCGAGCGCCAGGTCACGGTCGGCTACATGTACATGCTGAAGCTCAACCACCTGGTCGACGACAAGATGCACGCGCGTTCGACCGGTCCGTACTCGCTCGTCACGCAGCAGCCGCTGGGTGGCAAGGCGCAGTTCGGTGGCCAGCGCTTCGGCGAAATGGAAGTGTGGGCACTCGAGGCCTACGGCGCCTCGTACACGCTGCAGGAAATGCTGACGGTCAAGTCGGACGACGTGAACGGCCGCACGAAGATGTACAAGAACATCGTCGACGGCAATCACCAGATGGATGCGGGCATGCCCGAATCCTTCAACGTGCTCGTCAAAGAGATACGTTCGCTCGGCATCAACATCGAGCTGGAACAGGATTAAGGAGCTAACTACATGAAAGACTTACTCAAGCTATTCAAGCAGCACGCTCCGGTCGAACAGTTCGACAGCATCAAGATCGGCCTGGCCTCGCCGGACATGATCCGTGCCTGGTCGTACGGCGAAGTGAAGAAGCCGGAAACCATCAACTACCGCACGTTCAAGCCGGAACGTGACGGCCTGTTCTGCGCCAAGATCTTCGGACCCGTGAAGGACTACGAATGTCTTTGCGGCAAGTACAAGCGCCTCAAGCATCGCGGCGTGGTCTGCGAGAAGTGCGGCGTGGAAGTCACGCAGGCCAAGGTGCGCCGTGAGCGCATGGGCCACATCGAGCTCGCGAGCCCGACCGCGCACATCTGGTTCCTGAAGTCGCTGCCGTCGCGCATCGGTCTCATGCTCGACATGACGCTGCGCGAAATCGAGCGCGTGCTGTACTTCGAAGCCTTCGTCGTCATCGATCCAGGCATGACCCCGCTGCAGCGCGGCCAGCTGCTGACCGACGAGATGTACCTCGAAGCCATCGAAGAACATGGCGACGAATTCGACGCGCGCATGGGCGCCGAGGCCGTGTACGAGCTGCTGAAGAGCATCGACCTGCAGGCCGAGCTGCTGAAGGTGCGCGAAGAGATGGCGGGCACGTCTTCCGAGACGAAGCTCAAGCGTCTCAGCAAGCGCCTGAAGCTCGTCGAGAGCTTCATCGACTCGGGCAACAAGCCCGAGTGGATGGTCATGACCGTGCTGCCCGTGCTGCCGCCGGACCTGCGTCCGCTCGTGCCGCTCGATGGCGGCCGCTTCGCGACCTCGGATCTCAACGATCTGTACCGCCGCGTCATCAACCGTAACAACCGTCTGCGCCGCCTGCTGGAGCTCAACGCTCCGGACATCATCGTGCGCAACGAGAAGCGCATGCTGCAGGAAGCTGTGGACGCGCTGCTCGACAACGGCCGCCGCGGCCGCGCCATCACGGGCACCAACAAGCGCCCGCTGAAGTCGCTGGCCGACATGATCAAGGGCAAGCAGGGCCGGTTCCGCCAGAACCTGCTCGGCAAGCGCGTCGACTACTCCGGTCGCTCGGTGATCGTGGTCGGTCCGACGCTGCGCCTGCACCAGTGCGGTCTGCCGAAGAAGATGGCGCTCGAACTCTTCAAGCCCTTCATCTTCCAGAAGCTGCAGATCCGTGGCGACGCGTCGACCATCAAGGCCGCCAAGCGCCTGGTCGAGCGTGAAGGTCCGGAAGTCTGGGACATCCTCGAAGAAGTCATTCGCGAACATCCGGTCCTGCTGAACCGCGCGCCGACGCTGCATCGCCTGGGCATCCAGGCGTTCGAGCCGGTGCTCATCGAAGGCAAGGCCATCCAGCTGCATCCGCTCGTCTGCACGGCGTTCAACGCCGACTTCGACGGTGACCAGATGGCCGTGCACGTGCCGCTGTCGCTCGAAGCGCAGCTCGAAGCCCGCGCGCTGATGATGTCGCTCGAACAACATCCTGTCGCCCGCCAACGGCGACCCGATCATCGTTCCGTCGCAGGACGTGGTGCTCGGCCTCTACTTCATGACCCGCGAGAAGGTGGGCGCGAAGGGCGAGGGCATGATGTTCTCCGACACGCAGGAAGTTCACCGCGCCTACGAAGGCCGGCAGATCGAACTGCAGGCCAAGGTCAAGGTGCGCGTGCGCGAGTGGTCGAAGAGCCCCGAGGGCGTCTTCACCGAGAAGACTGCGCGTGGTCAACACGACCGTCGGTCGTTCGCTTGCTCGGCGAGATCCTGCCGAAGGGCCTGTCCTTCGATCTCGTGAACCAGGACATGACCAAGAAGATCATCTCCGCGACCATCAACGCGTGTTATCGCGCGCTGGGTCTCAAAGAGACGGTCATCTTCGCCGACCAGCTCATGTACACCGGCTTCCAGTACGCCACGCGTTCGGCGGTCTCCTTCGGCATCGACGACATCGTCATCCCGGAACAGAAGACCAAGATCGTCGCGGCCGCCGACAAGGACGTGAAGGAGATCCAGGACCAGTATTCGTCCGGTCTCGTCACCAACGGCGAGCGCTACAACAAGGTGGTCGACATCTGGTCCCGTGCCAACGACCAGGTCGCGAAGGCCATGATGGAAAAGCTCGGCGTCGAAGACGCCATCGATTCCTACGGCAAGACGCAGAAGCAGAAGTCGTTCAACTCGATCTTCATGATGGCCGACTCCGGCGCCCGCGGTAGCGCGGCGCAGATTCGCCAGCTCGCCGGCATGCGCGGCCTGATGGCCAAGCCTGACGGCTCGATCATCGAGACGCCCATCACGGCGAACTTCCGCGAAGGCCTGAACGCCCAGCAGTACTTCATCTCGACGCACGGCGCCCGCAAGGGTCTGGCCGACACGGCGTTGAAGACGGCGAACTCGGGTTACCTGACGCGCCGTCTCGTCGACGTCGCGCAGGATCTCGTGGTCACGCAGCCGGATTGCGGCACGACGCTGGGTCTCACCATGATGCCGCTGGTCGAAGGCGGCGACGTGGTGGAAGCCCTCGGCGAACGCGTGCTGGGTCGCACCGTGGTCGAAGACATCCTCAAGCCGGGCACCGACACGTGTTGCTGCCGGTGGGCACGCTCATCGACGAAAAGATGGTGCGCCTCATCGAGCAGGAAGGCGTGGACGTGGTGCAAGTGCGCTCGCCCATCACCTGCAAGACGCGCTACGGCGTGTGCGCCACCTGCTACGGACGCGACCTCGCTCGCGGCCGGCAGATCAACATCGGCGAAGCGGTCGGCGTCATGGCCGCGCAGTCGATCGGCGAGCCGGGCACGCAGCTCACGATGCGTACGTTCCACATCGGTGGTGCCGCGTCGCGAGCCGCTGCCGCGTCGTCGCTCGAAGTTCGCAACAAGGGCACGCTGCGCTTCCACAACGTGAAGACCGTGCAGCACGAGAAGGGTCACCTGGTCGCGGTTTCGCGCTCGGGCGAAATCGGCGTGGTCGATGAATTCGGCCGCGAGCGTGAGCGCTACAAGATTCCCTACGGCGCGCAGATCACTTCGAAGGAAGGCGACAAGGTCGTGGGCGGACAGGTCGTGTCGACCTGGGATCCGCACACCCACCCCGTGATCACGGAAGTGGGCGGTCACATCAAGTTCCAGGACTTCGTCGACGGCCTCACCGTCACCACGCAGGTGGACGAAGTCACGGGCCTGTCCTCGACCGTGGTGCTCGACTCCAAGCAGCGCGGCGGCAAGGATCTTCGCCCGACGGTGAAGCTCCTGAACGCCAAGGGCAAGGAAGCGACCTTCGCAACACCGAGATCCCGGCCGTGTACACGCTGCCCCCGGGCGCGCTGATCGCGCTCGAGGACGGCGCCAAGGTGTCGGTCGGCGACGTCATCGCACGCATCCCGCAGGAATCCTCGAAGACCCGCGACATCACCGGCGGTCTGCCGCGCGTCGCGGACCTGTTCGAAGCCCGCAAGCCGAAGGACCCCGCAATTCTTGCGGAGAAGAGCGGCACGGTGAGCTTCGGCAAGGAAACCAAGGGCAAGCGCCGTCTCGTCATCACCGGCGAAGACAGCGAGAAGTACGAAGAGCTGATCCCGAAGTGGCGCCAGCTCAACGTGTTCGAAGGCGAAGGCGTGACGCGCGGCGAAGTGATCGCCGACGGCGAGCTGAACCCGCACGACATCCTGCGCCTGCAGGGCGTCGAGTCGCTGGCCAACTACCTGGTGCGCGAGATCCAGGACGTGTATCGCCTGCAGGGCGTGAAGATCAACGACAAGCACATCGAAGTGATCATTCGCCAGATGCTGCGCAAGACCGAGGTGCTCGAGATCGGCGAGTCGACCTACCTCAAGGGCGAACAGCTCGATCGCGCGCGCGCCAACCTGATGAACGAGCGCCTGACCAACGACAAGAAGACCCCGGCGACGCTGCAGCCCGTGCTGCTCGGCATCACCAAGGCGTCGTTGGCCACCGAGTCGTTCATCTCGGCGGCATCGTTCCAGGAAACCACCCGCGTCCTCACGGAAGCGGCGGTGCGTGGCCTCAAGGACGATCTGCGCGGCCTGAAGGAAAACGTCATCGTCGGTCGCCTGATCCCGGCCGGTACCGGCTTTGCTGCCCATGAGCATCGCCGCGCCAAGGCCGACGCCAACGATCGCGGCAGCTTCATGGATGTGGGCGGCGGTGTCGCCGACATCGATGACGGCGGCGCGGAGTCGGCGAGGGCGCAGTCGTCGAAGGCTGATTTTCAGAACAAGACGTAATGAGAAGACCAAGGGCCGGTAGCGATACCGGCCTTTTTTTTTGGCAGCGGCGGTGTTAGCGATAACTGTCGTGCATCTTGTCCGGGTTGTCTCACCGCGCGTGACGCCTGTCCACCATGTCTTACTACTCACTGCTTGAAAATGTTCAACTAGTTAGTCCATCTCCACTATCATGCGCGGCGTTGGTGAAGGGTTGGCTCGCGGAGGGGCGCTGGTTCCCGAAAGCGATGCCAGAATCACTCGAGGACGGGAGTGTGGAGTTCGAAGTGCGGGAGCTCGTTACGCGCCGCGGGCGCGCCCCCAGTCCAGAGTACGGCCCCGTGCGGGGGTGCCAGAACGGAGGAAGGCCGCTGTGGTCCAGCGGCCTTTTTCTTGTGACGTTATGCTTCGCGCGGGAATCCAGGAGCACTCCATGGCGCGACACGTCTTGCTGAACAATGTGGAACACAAGAACCTGCGCGTGATCACGCGGCGCGGGCGCGCAGTTCGGTGACAACTCCGGCAACGTGGTGGTCTTTCCGACCGAGTACCGCGAGCTGCAGCGCGAGTATCCGATCTTCTTCCGCAAGGAACCGGGCGGCGACAACTACCTGTCGGTCGCCATGCTGGGTTTTGCGAAGGACGAGAATCTCTTTCTCGAAGACGCCGGCTGGAACGCGCGCTATCTTCCGGCCGTCATTGCACGCGGACCCTTTCTGATCGGCTTCGAGGAAGCGCAGATCGAGGGCGAACTGCGGAAGTCACCCGTCATCCACATCGATCTCGATCATCCCCAGGTCAGCGAGACCGAGGGCGAGCCGCTTGTTTCTCAAGCTCGGGGGCAACGCGCCCTATCTTCAGGAGGTGACCTCCGTGCTCGACCAGGATTCATCGCGGGCCTTGCGCTGAGCAAAGAGATGTTCGCCGCGTTCACGGCGCTGGACCTGATCGACCCGTTCAAGCTCGAAGTCAAACTGACTGCCGACGCAGCAGCACGGACTGCTCGGGTACTACACGGTCAATCTACGAGAAGTTGCGCGCACTCGACGCGGCATCGCTCGCGGGATTGCATCGCAATGGTTTTCTCGAGAGCGCCTACCTCGTGATCGAGTCGTTGAACAACGTGCAGAAGCTGGTCGATCGCAAGCTCGCGCGGCTTCGCGGCTCCGCCGCGAGTTGATGCACAGGCATACTCGCCGTCATGGATCAGTCCATCCGATTCGTGACCACGGCCGACGGTGTCAAGCTTGCGTATGCCGCCTCCGGAGACGGCCCGCCATTGCTCAAGACCGCGAACTGGCTCAATCACCTCGAATTCGACTGGAAGAGCCCGGCATGGCAGCACTGGTTCGGTGCCTTGTCGGCTCACCATCGCCTGTATCGCTACGATATCCGCGGCACGGGGCTGTCCGACCGGCGTAACGACACCGATATCTCGTTCGAGACCCAGGTCGCCGACCTCGAGCTCATCGCCGATTCCGCAGGCCTCGACCGATTCGCGTTGCTCGGCATTTCGCAGGGTGCCGCCATCGCCATCGAATATGCCGCGCGCCATCCGGAGCGCGTGAGCCACCTCGTGCATCCACGGCGGCTACTCGAGAGGCTGGGCTCGACGCGGACCCGACTCTTTGCGCATGGGCCGCGCGTTGGCCGAGCTCATGCGTCTTGGGTGGGGAATCGAACCGTCGGCCTTCCGGCGCATGTTCGCCGAGCTGCTGATACCGCAGGCGAGCGAGGAGCAGGTGAGCTGGTTCAGCGAATTGCAGCGTCGCACGACGACCGGCGAAATTGCCGCAAGGATCCTCGAGGCCACCGGCGTCATCGATGTCAGTGAACGCATGAAACTCGTGAAGGCGCCCACGCTGGTCCTGCATCCGCGCGGTGACATGATGGTGCCGTTCGATCAGGGCCGCATCATCGCGGCGGGCATCCCCGACGCAAAGTTCGTCGAGCTCGACACCAACAACCACGTGCTCATCGAGAGTGAGCCTGCATGGCAGCGATGGCAGGAAGTGGTCGGCGAATTTCTCGGCTGGCAGCGCGAGACGCCGCGGCGCCGCGCCGCCGATGCTCCGGTTGCCAGCGACGATCTCGCCACGCTCACCGCGCGCGAGCGCGAGATCCTCGATCTGGTCGCGGGCGGCAACAGCAACCACGACATCGCGGCGAAGCTCTTCATCAGCGAGAAGACCGTGCGCAATCACCTCACCGGCATCTTCGACAAGCTGGGCGTGAGCTCCCGTTCGCAGGCCATCGTATTCGCGCGTGATCGCGGCATGGCGGGCCGGCGCAGACTGACCCGGGACGTTTGTCCCGGGCTCGCCGCTGCAAATTGAGGCTGCTGCCTCAGGCGGCGGATTCGCGCGATACGCAGAATCTGTGCTCTCGAACACAAGGGAGCACACATGCTCAAGCGCCTGTCCATCTTTGCCTACGGCCTCGTTTGCTACGCCGTATTCCTCGCCACGTTTCTCTACGCCCTGGGCTTCGTCGGCAATTTCGGAGTGCCGCGCTCCATCGACGGTGAGCCGCGCATGTATTTCTCGACCGCGCTGCTCATCGACCTCACGCTGCTCGGCATATTCGCGATCCAGCACAGCCTCATGGCGCGGCCGTACTTCAAACGCTGGTTGACGCAATTCATTCCCGCGTCGGCCGAGCGCAGCACCTACGTGCTGTTCTCGAGCGTCGCGATGATCGCGCTGTTTGCCTGGTGGGAGCCGATCGGCGGAATGGTCTGGGATGTTGCCGACCCCGTCTGGCGCGTCGTGCTGTATTCACTGTTCGCGTTCGGCTGGGGCCTGGTGCTGCTCTCGACCTTCCTCATCAACCACTTCGACCTGTTCGGTCTGCGCCAGATCTGGCTGCAATTGCGCGGCCGGCCGTACACGGCCCTGCAATTCGGCACGCCGGGACCCTACAGGCTGATCCGCCATCCGCTGTACCTCGGCTGGCTCTGCGCGTTCTGGGCGACGCCGACCATGTCCGTGACCCACCTGGTGTTTGCACTCGCGACAACCGCCTACATCCTCATCGCCATCCAGCTCGAGGAACGGCGACCTGATCGACGCGCTGGGCGATGACTACCGCCAGTACCGCGCCCGGGTGCCCATGATCATTCCCTTCCTGCGCGCCCCCCGGGGCCGGCCGCAGCCGGAAATGCGAGGCGATAGGGCGTTGCCGGCGATAGGGCCTGTCTTAGGCCGGCCATATATAAGAGGGGGTCAATCATGTGACGCAGTGCACCAATGCGTTGACACCCCCCCGTCACATACCTAGAATCGCCGGCCTTTGTCGCCCCACCCCCATACCGGGGAGGGCGTAAATAGCGGACTAAAACCACCGGGCCAGTCTCCAAAAGAGATTGGCCCGGTGTTCATTCGTCCGCGCTAGTGGATTTAAAACTGGAGTACGCATGGCCACAACGAGCCAGTTGATCGCGAACCCGCGTCGCGTCAACAAAGAGAAGACGAAAGTCCCCGCGCTCGGCGCGTCACCGCAGAAGCGCGGCGTTTGCACGCGCGTGTACGCGACGACCCCGAAGAAGCCGAATTCGGCAATGCGCAAAGTGGCGCGTGTGCGTCTCGTCAACGGTTACGAAGTGTCTTCGTACATCGGCGGCGAAGGCCACAACCTCCAGGAGCACTCGGTGGTGCTCATCCGCGGTGGTCGCGTCAAGGACCTCCCCGGTGTTCGTTATCACACGGTGCGTGGCACGCTCGATTGCGCCGGCGTCGGCAATCGCAAGCAGGGCCGCAGCAAGTACGGCGCCAAGCGCGCGAAGAAGTAAGGGTCTAACAAATGTCACGTCGCACAGCAGCCCCGGTCCGCCACATCCTGCCGGACCCGAAATTCAACAACGACATGCTCGCCAAGTTCATGAACGTGGTCATGCAGAGCGGCAAGAAGTCGGCCGCCGAACGCATCATCTACGGCGCGATCGATCGCATCGTCGAGAAGACCGGCAAGCAAGGCCCGGATGCCGTGGCCATGCTCACCACCGCACTCGACAACGTGAAGCCCGTGGTCGAAGTGAAGTCGCGCCGCGTCGGCGGCGCCACCTACCAGGTGCCCGTCGAAGTCCGTGCGCAGCGCCGCCAGACGCTGGCCATGCGCTGGCTCATCGAAGCCGCGCGCGATCGCAGCGAGAAGTCGATGGCGTTCCGTCTCGCCCATGAGCTCATGGATGCTGCCGAAAACCGCGGCGCCGCCGTGCGCAAGCGCGAAGACACGCATCGCATGGCCGAAGCCAACAAGGCATTCGCTCACTACCGCTGGTAAGCGATGCCGGTCAGCTTCAGTTCATGCCTCGCCACACGCCCATAGAGCACTATCGGAACATCGGAATTTCGGCGCACATCGACGCCGGGAAGACGACGACGACCGAGCGCATCCTGTTCTACACGGGTGTGTCGCACAAGATCGGCGAGGTCCATGACGGCGCGGCCGTCATGGATTACATGGAGCAGGAACAGGAACGCGGCATCACGATCACGTCGGCCGCGACCACCTGCTTCTGGAAGGGGATGGACAAGTCCTTCCCCGAACACCGCATCAACATCATCGACACGCCCGGGCACGTGGACTTCACCATCGAAGTCGAGCGCTCCCTGCGCGTGCTGGACAGCGCGGTAGCGCTGTTCGATTCGGTGGCCGGCGTGCAGCCGCAGTCCGAGACGGTGTGGCGGCAGATGAACCGCTACAACGTGCCGCGCATCGCCTTCGTCAACAAGATGGATCGCGCCGGCGCGGACTTCCTGCGCGTGTGCGACATGATCCGCGCGCGCCTGCGCGCCAACCCGGTGCCCATCCAGTTGCCCATCGGCGCCGAAGATGCCTTCGAAGGGGTCATCGACCTCATCAAGATGAAGGCTATCTACTGGGACATGGAAACCCAGGGCATGAAGTTCGAGTTCCGCGAGATTCCGGCCGCGCTCAAGGCGCAGGCCGATGAATACCGCGCGAAGATGATCGAAGCCGCCGCCGAAGGCGACGACGCGCTCACCGACAAATACCTGGGCGGCGTGGCGCTGACCGACGACGAGATCAAGCGCGGCCTCAAGGCGCGCGCGCTCAAGAACGAGATCGTGCTGTGCATGTGCGGCACCGCGTTCAAGAACAAGGGCGTGCAGGCGCTGCTCGACGCCGTCATCGAATTCATGCCGTCGCCGATCGAGCTTCCGCCCACCAAGGGACTCTCGGAGAAGGGCGAGACCATCACGCGCACCGCAGCCGACGGTCAACCTTTCTCGGCGCTGGCCTTCAAGATCCTCAACGATCCGTTCGTCGGCAACCTGACGTTCTTCCGCGTCTACTCCGGCACGCTGAATTCCGGCGACACGGTGTTCGTGCCGTCGCGATCGAAGAAGGAACGCATCGGGCGCCTGCTGCAGATGCATGCCAACGAGCGCAGCGAGATCAAAGAAGTGCACGCCGGCGATATCGCCGCGGCCGTGGGTCTCAAGGACGTCTACACCGGCGACACGCTTTCGGATCTCGAGAAAGTCATCACGCTCGAGAAGATGACCATTCCGATCCCCGTCATCTCGGTGGCGGTGGAGCCGAAGACGCAGGCCGACCAGGAAAAGATGAGCCTGGCGCTGCAGCGTCTCGCGAAAGAAGATCCCTCGTTCCGCGTGGCGACCGATGAAGAATCCGCGCAGACCATCATCTCGGGCATGGGCGAGCTGCACCTCGAAATCATCGTCGACCGCATGCGTCGCGAGTTCAAAGTCGAGGCGAACGTCGGCAAGCCGCAGGTCGCCTACCGCGAAACCATCCGCGGCGTGGTCGAGAGCGAAGGCAAGCACATCAAGCAGTCCGGTGGCCGCGGCCAGTTCGGTCACGTGTGGCTCAAGATCGAGCCGAACGATCTGGGCAAGGGCAACGAATTCATCAATGGCATCGTCGGTGGCAGCGTGCCCCGCGAGTTCATTCCGGCCGTGGAGAAGGGCATCAAGGAAGCCCTCGACACCGGCGTCATGGCGGGTTACCCCGTCGTCGACACCAAGGTCACGCTGTTCGACGGCTCGTACCACGACGTCGACTCCGACGAAATTTCCTTCCGCATGGCCGCGATCTTCGGGTTCAAGGATGGCTTCCGCAAAGCGAAGCCGGTGATCCTCGAGCCCATCATGAAGGTCGAGGTCGTGACTCCCGAGGACTACATGGGCGACGTGATCGGCGATCTGAATCGCCGCCGCGGCCAGATCCACGGCAACGAAGACACGCCGTCGGGAAAGACCATCACGGCCGAAGTGCCGCTGTCCGAAATGTTCGGCTACGCGACGCGCGTGCGCTCGATGAGCCAGGGCCGCGCCACGTTCACGATGGAATTCGCGAAGTACAGGAAGTGCCGCCGAACATCGCCGACGGCATTATTAATAGATAGTTAGAAGACCTCTCTTTCAGGAGCCTTGTCATGTCGAAGGAAAAGTTTGAACGCAACAAGCCGCACGTGAACGTCGGCACGATTGGCCACGTTGACCATGGAAAGACGACGTTGACGGCTGCGTTGACGAAGGTCATGGCCGAGACCAACGGTGGCTCGTACATGGCGTACGACCAGATCGACAAGGCGCCGGAAGAGAAGGCGCGTGGCATCACGATCTCGACGGCGCACGTCGAGTACCAGTCGAAGAACCGCCACTACGCGCACGTCGACTGCCCCGGGCATGCCGACTACGTGAAGAACATGATCACGGGAGCCGCCCAGATGGACGGCGCGATCCTGGTGGTGTCGGCGGCCGACGGCCCGATGCCGCAGACGCGCGAGCACATCCTGCTGGCCCGCCAGGTCGGCGTGCCCTACATCGTCGTGTTCATGAACAAGGCCGACATGGTCGACGACAAGGAACTCCTCGAGCTCGTCGAGATGGAAGTTCGCGAATTGCTGTCGGTGTACAAATTCCCCGGCGACAAGACCCCGATCATCATCGGCTCGGCGCTGAAGGCGCTCGAAGGCGACGCGTCTGACATCGGCGTGAAAGCGGTCATCAAGCTCGTCGAAGAGATGGACGCCTACATCCCGGTGCCGAAGCGCGAGATCGACAAGCCGTTCCTGATGCCGGTCGAAGACGTGTTCTCGATCTCCGGCCGCGGCACGGTGGTCACGGGCCGCATCGAGCGCGGCATCGTCAAGGTCAACGACGAAATCGAGATCATCGGCATCGCCCCGACGCAGAAGACGATCTGCACGGGCGTGGAGATGTTCCGCAAGTTGCTGGACGCGGGTGAGGCGGGCGACAACGTCGGCGTGCTGCTGCGTGGCACGAAGCGCGAAGAAGTGCAGCGTGGCCAGGTGCTGGCGAAGCCGGGTTCCATCAACCCGCACACGGATTTCGAGTGCGAGGTGTACGTGCTGACGAAGGAAGAGGGCGGCCGTCACACGCCGTTCTTCAAGGGCTATCGCCCGCAGTTCTACTTCCGCACGACCGACGTCACCGGCACGATCGAGTTGCCGGGCAACACCGAGATGGTGATGCCGGGCGACAACATCAAGATGACGGTTCAGCTGATCAACCCGATCGCGATGGAAGAAGGCCTGCGCTTCGCCATCCGTGAAGGTGGCCGCACCGTCGGTGCCGGCGTCGTCGCGAAGATTTTGAAGTAAGTTCTTGTACGTCGAAGTCCGCCTGTCCCTGCGAACGCACGTCTCATCACGAGCCGGGTAACTCCGTCGCTCTTTAGAAGGAATACGCAAATGGCCAACCAGAACATCCGCATCCGCCTCAAGGCTTTCGATCATCGCCTCATCGACACTTCCGCCAAGGAAATCGTCGAGACCGCCAAGCGCACGGGCGCCACGGTCAAGGGTCCGGTGCCGCTGCCGACCAAGATGGAAAAGTTCACGCTGCTGGTTTCGCCGCACGGTGACAAGGACGCGCGTGACCAGTACGAACTGCGTACGCACAAGCGCATCATGGACATCATCAACCCGACCGACAAAACGGTGGACGCGCTCATGAAGCTCGAACTCCCGGCCGGTGTCGACGTCCAGCTCAAGCTCAACTAACAACAACGCAATTCGCTGCGGAGATTCGATTTGAAGCTGCAGCAACTCAGGTATCTCGCGGCCGTGGTGCAGAACGGCCTCAACGTCACGACTGCCGCCCAGGCGCTGCACACTTCCCAGCCGGGCGTCAGCAAGCAGATCCGTCTGCTTGAAGAGGAGCTCGGCCTCACGCTGTTCGTGCGTGATGGCCGTGCCCTCAAACGCCTCACGCCGGCCGGCGAAGAGGTGGCGGCGCGCGCGCTGCGCATGTTGCGTGAAGCGCAGGCGCTCAAGAGCCTGGCCAAAGACCTCAAGCAATCCGATCGAGGGTCGCTGTCGATCGGCACCACGCACACCCAGGCTCGCTACGTACTACCGCGCGTAATACGCGATTTCCGCCAGAAATATCCCGACGTGCAGTTGCACCTGCACCAGGGCACCTCCGACCAGATCGCCGAGATGGCGACGCTCGATCGCATCGACTTCGCCATCAACACCGGCAGCCAGGACAAGTTCCCGGACTTCGTGCTGCTGCCTATCTATTCGTGGCATCGGCAGATCATCGTGCCGAAGGACCATCCGCTGGCGCAGATCGCCAAGCCGACGCTGCAGCAGCTCGCCGAATATCCGCTGGTCACCTACGTGTTCAGCTTCACCGGCCCGTCGTCGCTGCAGCAGCAGTTCGCGCGCGCCGGCCTCGAGCCCAACGTGTCGCTGACCGCGCGCGATGCCGACGTGATCAAGACCTACGTGCGGCTCGGCCTTGGCGTGGGCGTGGTTGCGAGCATGGCCATCGAGCCCGAGGACGAGAAGGATCTCGCGGTCGTCGAGGCAGGGCACCTGTTCCCGAGTCACGTCACCTGGATCGGCTTCCGTTCGGGCGCGCTGCTGCGCGGCTTCACCTACGACTTCATCCAGCTGCTCGCGCCGCATCTCACGCGCGAGCGCATCGAGCGCATTCTCTCCGCGCCCACGCCCGCGGCGCGCGAGAAGCTCATCTCCGCCATCGAGCTGCCGCGCTACGACTGAAATGGGGACACTCCCCATTTCCTAGCAAAAGGGGACGCACCTGAACGGAGCGATTCGCGAGCCGAAGCGATTGAACCGCGCGGCGTCGCGTGATATCGAAGTCATGAACAGGAGGTCACCATGAAATCCCTGCTCGTCTCCTTGTTCGCCGCACTTCTGCCGCTGACCGCATTCGCGGCCGATGCGCCGCACCCCAAGACTGCGCACCCGATGAAGATCGGCATCATCGGCACCGGCGAGATCGGCAGCGCGCTCGCGCGCCACTGGGCCGCGGCTGGTCACCAACTACTCATCTCCTCGCGGCACCCCGAACAACTGCAGGCGCTGGCGAAAGAGCTCGGTCCGAATGTGAAGGTGGGCACGCCGCGCGAGGCGGCGGCTTTCGGCGACGTCGTGATGCTGGCCGTGCCGTATGGCGCAACTCCGCAAGTGGGCCGCGACTACGCCGCGGAACTGAAGGGCAAGGTGGTGCTCGATGCCGGCAATCCCTATCCCTCGCGCGACGGCGACATGGCGGTGCGCGATCGCGCAGCGCGGCACCGGCGTGGCGTCGGCGGAATATCTGCCCGGCACGCGACTGGTGCGCGCGTTCAACGCCATCAATTCGGGGCCGCTCGAGCGCGACGCGTTTCGCAAACCCGAAAAGCTCGGCATTCCGCTGGCGGCCGACGATCCGGAAGCGATGAAGATCGCCGAGCAACTCGTCCGCGACGCGGGCTTCGATCCGGTGCCCGTGGGCAAACTATCGCGCGCACGCGAGTTCGATTTCGGCACACCGGTGTATGTGCGCGGCATGACTGCCGCCGAACTACGACAGAAGCTAGGCCTTAAGTAAATTCGCAGAGAGCGGCCTAACAATTTTCTTCCCCCTCGCTTCGCTTAACCTAACACGCGAATCCGCGCGCACCGGGCGCGTGCTTGCGCGAATGCCCCACGGCGGCGCAGACCGCGGGTGTTCCGCGTGTCACAAAACCGTCCCGGGCGTTGGAGTAATCTCCGCCGCCGCAGGCCGTTAGGCCCGATTTGCTTGCTTGCCAATCGAAATTCACAGGGATGGAAAGTCATGCGAACCCATACCGCTAGCCGCTGGCTGCTCACCGCTGTCGCCCTGATGTTCTCCGCCGGTGCTGCCGCCCAGGTGCGCATCAACGAAATCCACTACGACAACGTCGGCGTGGATACGGGCGAGGCCATCGAGATCGAAGGGCCCGCCGGCACGGACATCACCGCGTACTCGCTGGTGCTGTACAACGGCAGCAATGGCGCCGTATACAACGAAGAGATCCTGATCGGCACGCTGCCCGCGAGCTGCGGTTCGCGCGGCGTGTTCGTCGTGAACTACCCCACGGACGGCATTCAGAACGGCTCGCCCGACGCCATCGCGCTGGTGGACATGTTCGGCACGGTGGTGGACTTCGTCTCCTATGAGGGCGTCGTAGCCGCAACCGCAGGTCCTGCGGTCGGCCACGTTCCGACCGACATCGTCGCGCAGGAGAGCAGCACCGCACACCGATTGGTACTTCGCTGCAGCGGAATTCCGCCGGCGTCTGGGCGTCCGCGGCACCTCGAGCTTTGGCGCCTGCAACCCGGAGGCGCCGCCGCCCGCCGTGGTCGCGAGCGTCACGGTCGCACCCGCGAGCACTTCGATCCCCGTCGGTGCGAAACGCTTCGCTCACGGCGTCCGCGTTCGATATCGCGAGTGCGCCCATCAGCGGCGCCACGTTCACCTGGACCAGCAACCTTCCCGCCATCGCGTCGGTGAGCGCGACGGGTGTAGTCACCGCGGTTTCCGCGGGTGACGCGGTCATTCGCGCGACTGCGTCGAACGGCGTGTTCGGCACTGCGGCCATTCACGTGACGGCCGCGCCTTCGCCGACCGTTACTGATCTCCACATCAACGAAATCCACTACGACAACGTCGGCGTGGATGCCGGTGAGGCCATCGAAATCGAAGGTCCCGCCGGCACGGATCTCACCGGGTTCACGCTGGTGCTCTACAACGGCAGCAACGGCACGGTGTACAACGAACAGATCCTGACCGGCGCGCTGCCGGCGAGCTGCGGTTCGCGCGGTGTGCTGGTCGTCAACTATCCGCAGGATGGCATTCAGAACGGTTCGCCCGACGCCATCGCGCTGGTCGACGCGTTCGGTACGGTGCTGGACTTCGTGTCCTACGAGGGCGTCGTCGCGCCAACCGCGGGTCCTGCGGTCGGCCACGTTCCCACCGACATCGTCGCGCAGGAGAGCAACAGCACACCGCTTGGCACTTCGCTGCAGCGGAATTCCGCCGGCGTATGGGCGGCGGGCGCCTCGAGCTTCGGCGCCTGCAACCCGGAGGTGCCGACTCCGGTTGGCAATTCGCTGTCATTCAGCGGTCGCGTGCCCACCGATCCGGCGCTGCCCGTGGGTTACGAAGACCAGCTCTTCGCGACGCTGCGCAGCCCGTCCAACGTCACGATTCCGACCACCATCACCTGGGCGTCGGAAACCCCCGCGGTCGCGAGCATCGACGCGGCGGGCGTGATGCATGCGCTGACCGAAGGCACGGCGACGCTTCGCGCGACGGCCGCGGATGGCACGACGGCTACCTACTCGCTGCCGACGCGCGTCGCGGTGGCGAGCGGCGTGACCTACCCGGGCAATGCCGAATTCGGTGAGCCGACCGATGCCGACGCGAGCGATGACTTCATCGTGCATCACGAGCAGTTCACGGCGTCGTACAACCCGACCGCGGCGGCCCGAACTGGGTGAGCTACGACCTCGACGCTGCGCACTTCGGTCCCGAAGACCGCTGCGACTGCTTCACGATGGATCCGGACCTGCCGGCCACGTTCCCGCGCATCACGACCGACGACTACACCGGCGCCGGCGCGGCCGCGGGATACGGTATCGATCGCGGTCACATGACGCGCTCGTTCGATCGCACCACCGGCAGCCTCGACAACGCGCGCACCTATCTGTTCAGCAACGTCGTGCCGCAGGCGGCCGACATGAACCAGGGACCGTGGGCGAATCTCGAGAACGATCTCGGCGATCTCGCGCGCGTGCAGGGTCGCGAGGTGTACATCATCACGGGCCCGGCCGGTAACAAGGGCACGCTCAAGGACCTCGGCCGCGTCGTGATTCCGACATCGACCTGGAAGGTCGCGGTGATCATGCCGCACGATCAGGGCCTCGCCGACGTGCACGACTACCGCGATCTCGAAGTGATCGCGGTGAACATGCCGAACGAGCCCGGCGTGCGCGACGTGGACTGGAACACCTACCGCACGACGGTGGATGCCATCGAAGCGCTGACGGGCTATGACCTGCTGGCGCTGCTGCCGGACGATGTGGAAGCGGCGGTCGAGTCCAACACGCAGCCGCCGTTCGCGGCCATCGCGGGTCCGGCCGGCGCAATTGCCGAAGGCACTTCCGCGACCTTCGACGCGTCCAGCTCGCTCGATCCGAATGGCTCGATCGCGAGCTACGCCTGGGACTTCGGCGACGGCAGCACGGGCAGCGGCGTTTCGGTCTCGCACACCTTCGCGCAGGACGGTGCGTTCACCGTGCGCGTGACGGTGACGGACAACGATGGCCTGACTGATTCGGCCACCTTCGTCCTCAACGTGACCAACGTAGCGCCGGTGGTCGGCACGGTGCCGAACGCCACGCTGAACGTCGGTGCGACGTACACCGCGTCGGGCACCTTCACGGATCCGGGCGCCGACGCCTGGACCGCGACGGTTCACTGGGGCGATGGCAGTGCGCCTGAAGTGGTGCCGTTGAGTGGCCACAGCTTCTCGCTCACGCACATCTACACGGCGGGCGGCACCTACACGGTCACCATCGATATTGCGGATGACGACACCAGCGTCTCCTCGACGCACACGGTCACCGTGGAAGTGCCGGCGCCCGAGTCCGGACTCGCGGCGGCACTGCCGATCATCGACAACCTCATCGCCACCGGCAAGATTCCGCGCGGCGTCGGGTTCCTCTGGAAGGCGGAGGTCATCGCCGCGCAGGTGCTTGATCGGTCGCGGCAACGAAGCGGCCGCGGTGCGAGTGCTGGAGGCCGAAGTTGCCCAGATCGACGCGCTGGTCCACTGCCGCGTGGTCAAGGCCGTCGATGTGGCGCCCCTTCGCAAGGTGCTGGTGGACGCCATCGCCAGCCTCGAAGGTGTTCAAGGTGTCCGCGGCGGTTCCACGGTGCCAAAGGCGCCGCTGGCGCACGTCATCGCCGGGGTCGCTGGTAGTTCTCTGTGGGGTCAGGCCCCGTTTCCTAGGAAACGGGGCCTGACCCCATTTCGACCCGGCCGTAACCCCGCTGTTATTCCTGCATAACCAATAATGCTTTCCGGGCGGGCCCCTGGGGCCTATACAGTCCGCCCACTTTTCCCGGAAAGCTCTCAATGCACGCCCAGATTCAGCCCGTTACCTCATTGAAACCCGTTCCCGGGGGCCGCCAGCGCGCGGGCGTGGCGAAACTGACCCATCTGGCCCGGCTGGAGGCCGAGAGCATCCACATCTTCCGCGAGGTGGCGGCGGAGTTCGCCAAGCCGCTGCTCATGTATTCCATCGGCAAGGACTCCTCGGTCCTGCTGCACCTGGCCCGCAAGGCCTTCTTCCCCGGCCGTATCCCGTTCCCGCTGCTGCACGTGGACACGGGCTGGAAGTTCAAGGAAATGATCTCGTTCCGCGACGAGACCGCCAAGCGCCTCAACGCCCAGCTCATCGTTCACACCAACGAGGCCGGCAAGGCCGCGGGCGTCACGCCGTTCACGCATGGCGCGCGCTACACCGACATCATGAAGACCGAGGCGCTCAAGCAGGCGCTCGACAAGTACGGCTGCGACGCGGCCATCGGCGGTGCGCGCCGCGATGAAGAAAAATCCCGCGCCAAGGAGCGCGTGTTCAGCTTCCGCGATTCGCAGCATCGCTGGGACCCGAAGAACCAGCGCCCCGAGCTCTGGAATCTCTACAACGGTCGCCTGCGCCGCGGCGACAGCATCCGCGTGTTCCCGTTGTCGAACTGGACCGAGGTCGACATCTGGACCTACATCCACACCGAAAACATTCCGGTGGTGCCTTTGTATTTCGCCAAGCCGCGACCCATCGTTGAACGCGACGGGCTCAAGATCATGGTCGACGACGATCGTCTGCCGCTGAAGGACGGCGAGAAGCCGCACCTCGAGACGGTTCGCTTCCGCTCGCTGGGCTGCTATCCACTCACCGGCGCGCAGGTCTCCAAGGCCGCGAACGTTCCCGAGATCATCGAAGAGATGCTGCGCACCACGACCTCGGAACGGCAAAGCCGCGCCATCGACGCCGAGTCCGCGGCGGCCATGGAAAATCGCAAGCGCGAAGGGTATTTCTGAGATGGCCGCCCTTCCCGTAAAACCGGCCGCCAACAATCCGGCGGAACCGCCTCGCACCCTGGAACAGTTCCTCGCGCAGCAGCGCGAGATCGATCTGCTGCGCTTCATCACCTGCGGCTCGGTCGACGACGGCAAGAGCACGCTGATCGGACGTTTGTTACACGACACACGCCAGGTGTTCGACGACCAGCTTTCCGCCGTCGCGAACGACAGCCGGCGCTGGGGCACGACGGGCGAAGTCCCCGATCTCGCCTTGCTGGTCGATGGCCTGCAGGCCGAGCGCGAGCAGGGCATCACCATCGACGTGGCCTATCGCTACTTCCAGACCCCGAAACGCAAATTCATCGTCGCCGATTGCCCGGGCCACGAGCAGTACACGCGCAACATGGCCACCGGCGCTTCGACCGCCGACGCCGCCGTGGTGCTGGTCGATGCGGAGAAGGGCGTGCGCGTGCAGACGCGACGCCATACGCACATCGTCTCGTTGTTAGGCGTGCAGAACGTGATCCTCGCGGTCAACAAGATGGACCGCATCGATTACGACAAAGCCAGGTTCGAAGCCATCGCCGCCGAGTTCGTGCTCTACGCGCGCAAGCTCGGCGTGCAGAACATCGAAGTGATCCCGGTCGCGGCGCTGACCGGCGTGAACGTGGTGTCGCGCGGCACGAAGGAAACTCCCTGGTTCTCGGGCCGCACGCTGCTCGAAGCCCTCGAAGGCATCGAAGCCGGCCGCACCGATCTGCTCAAGGAACTGCGCTTTCCCATCCAGCTCGTGAGCCGGCCCGACGCCAATTTCCGCGGTTACGCGGGCACCATCGCGAGCGGCGAGATTGCCGTGGGCGACGCCGTGCTGGCGTTGCCGTCGCGCAAGTCGAGCAAGGTGCGCGAGATCACCACCGCCGACGGTCCGCTCGAACGCGCGGGCACGCATCAGGCCGTCACTGTTGTCCTGGAAGACGAAATCGATCTGTCGCGCGGCGACGTGCTGGTGCACCCGGATCATCGTCCGACGCTGGCGCGCACCTTCGACGCGAATCTCATCTGGATGGGTGAGGCGCCGCTGCTGCCCGGCAAGCGCTACGAATTCAAGATCGGCAGTCGCTATGTGAAGGGACTGGTCGATTCGATCCAGCATCGCATCGACGTGAACGACCTGACTACCCGCGAGGCCGATGCGCTCGACCTCAACGGTCTCGCGCGTGTGCGCATCGCGCTCGAAGAGCCGGTCGCCGTCGACGACTACAAGCTGAGTCGCGCGACGGGCTCGTTCATCATCGTCGACCTGCTGCACTTCGGCACCGTGGGCGCCGGCATGGTCATCGCGCCGAATGCGCACGGCCAGCGCGCGAGCTCGGACGTGGTGTGGCAGCCGACGCGCGTCACCGCGGCGACCCGCGCGAATCAGAAGAGCCAGAAGCCCGCCGTGGTGTGGTTCACCGGGCTGTCGGGCTCGGGCAAATCCACCATCGCCAATGCACTCGAGCAGGCGCTGGTACAACGTGGCCATCACAGCTACCTGCTGGACGGCGACAACATCCGACATGGCCTCAACATCGATCTCGATTTCTCCGAGAACGGGCGCAACGAGAACATCCGCCGCGTCGGCGAGGTGTCGGCGCTGTTCGTGGACGCCGGCCTCATCGTGATCACCGCCTTCATCTCGCCGTTCCGCGCGGATCGCAACAAGATCCGCGAGCGCATCGGCGACGCACAATTCGTCGAGGTCTATCTGTCTACTTCACTGGAAGAGTGCGAGCGCCGCGATCCCAAGGGCCTCTATGTCAAGGCGCGCGCCGGCGAGATCCGCGAGTTCACCGGCATCGACTCGCCGTATGAGCCGCCGATCGCGCCGCAACTCACCATCGATACCTCGAAGCAGGAGATAACGGCGTCGATCGATCAGATCCTGCGCTATCTCGAGAACCGCGGCTTCCTCCACCAGGCGGATCCGGGACTATGAGCAGCGCAGTCATCATCCAGGGCAACTTTCCGATTCCGGAAGATCGCCGCGACCAGCTGCAGCAGCTCGCCACCGAGTTGAACCGCGAACAGTTGATGTGGTTGTCCGGCTACTTCGCCGGCGCGGCTGCCGCCGCGCCATCGAGCATTCCCGGCTTCCAGGCCAATTTGTTAGGTGGCGCAGGCGCGAGCACAGCATGCGCCCGCTGCAGCGCCGGCGGCGTTCACACACGCTGCTGCTGCTCCGACGGCCGCGCCGCTGCCGACGCTCACCATCATCTCGGCATCGCATACCGGCAACGGTCGCAAGATCTCCGAGAAGTTGCTGGCTGCAGTGCAGGCACTCGGCATGCAGGCGCGCATGATCAAGGCCGGCGACTACCAGCCGCGCGAGATCGCGAAAGAAAAACTTCTGTACATCGTGATCAGCACGCATGGCGACGGCGATCCGCCGGATGAAGCGCGCGGGCTGTACGAATTCCTGGGCACCAAGCGTGCGCCGCAATTACCCGAACTGCAGTACTCCGTGCTCTCGCTTGGGGATACGAGTTATCCAAAGTTCTGCGAAGCCGGTCGCGTGGTGGATGAGCGCCTGGCCAAGCTCGGCGCCAAGCGGCTGCTGCCGCGCGTCGACTGCGATGTCGACTTCGAAAAGCTCGCGCAGACCTGGGCCGACGACGCGCTCGCGCGCGTGCGGGAGATCAAGGACAAGCTGGCGCCGGTGGCGCCTGTTGCCACCGGTGTCGCTCAGGCGGTCGCGCCTGCGCCTGCGGCCATCGAACTGACGCGCGCCAATCCCGCGACAGCCGAAGTACTCGCCAATCAGCGCATCGTGGGCCGCGCCGCGTTGCGCGAAGTGCGGCACGTGGAACTCGCGTTCCCGGGCTTGGGCAACATGTACAAGGCCGGCGATGCGCTCGGCATCGTGCATCGCAATCCCGAACCCGCCATCGATGCGGTGCTGAAAGCCACCAAGCTCGATGGCGCGGCGACGGTCACGCACGACGGCAAGACCCACACGCTGCTCGAGTGGCTGCGTGACGAGCGCGAGCTCACGCGCATTGCGCGTCCGCTGCTGGTGCAGGTTGCCAAACACGCGAACGTGGACATCTCCGAGCTGCTTGGCAACGCCTCCGCGATGGCCAAGCTCACTGCCACCTGCCAGGTCTCCGATATTCTCGGCAGCTATCCGGCCGATTGGACTGCGGAAGCATTGGTGAACGTGCTGCGTCCCGTGACCGGCCGCGTGTATTCCATTGCCTCCAGCCCCGCGGCCGTCGGCGATGAAGCGCATCTCACGGTGGCCGTGGTCGGCAGCGATACCGATCGCAAGTTGTTAGCCGGCGCCGCCTCGCATTTCGTGGTCCACACGCCGGTCGATTCGAACGTGCAGGTGTGGATCGAGAAGAACGACCGCTTCCGCGTGCCGGCCGATGGCTCGCGCGACATCATCATGGTGGGCCCGGGCACCGGCGTTGCGCCGTTCCGCGGGTTCGTGCAGGAACGCGAGGCCGCGGGCGCCACCGGAAAGAACTGGTTGTTCTTCGGTGGCCGCTCGCTTTACCACGACTTCCTCTACCAGCTCGAGTGGCAGCAGGCCCTGAAGCGCAAGTCGCTGCATCGCGTGGACGTGGCGTTCTCGCGCGACCAGGCCGAAAAGATCTACGTGCAGCACCGCATCAAGCAGGCCGGCAAGGATCTCTTCGCCTGGCTGTCGAACGGTGCCTATTTCTATGTGTGCGGTGACGCTTCCGCCATGGCGCCCGATGTGAACGCTGCGTTGTTGGACGTGGTGAGCGAGCACGGGAACATGGATGCCGACGATGCCCAGTCGTGGCTGGCCGATCTCACCGCGGATGGACGGTATTTACGCGATGTCTACTGAAGTTCTCGATCCCCCAGTCGTCAAGCCGGCGAAAACTGATCCGCCTTCGCCCGTCGAGGTCATCAAGAAGGCGAGCCGCGGCCTGCGCGGCACGCTCGTCGAGAGCCTCGCGGATCCGCTGACCGGCGCCATCCGCGACGCCGACACGCAGCTCATCAAGTTCCACGGCAGCTACATGCAGGACGACCGCGACCTGCGCGCCGAGCGCGAACATCAGAAGCTCGAGCCCGCCTACAGCTTCATGATCCGCACGCGCCTGCCCGGCGGCATCGTGAGCCCCAAGCAGTGGCTGGCGCTGTCGCAACTGGCGCGCACCTACGGCACGGGCTCGCTGCGCCTGACCACGCGCCAGGCTTTCCAGCTTCATGGCGTGATCAAGAAGGATCTGAAGACGACGATGCAGGGCATGAACGCCGTGCTCATCGACTCCATCGCCGCCTGCGGCGACGTGAACCGCAATGTCATGGCGGCTGCGAACCCGGTGGAGAGCCGCGTTCACCAGGAAGTTTACGACTGGTCCGTCAAGCTCTCCGAGCACCTCAAGCCGAAGACCCGCGCCTATCACGAGATCTGGCTCAACGGCGAAAAGCTCGTGGGACCCGCCGAGGAAGAGCCCATCCTCGGCCAGCTCTATCTACCTCGGAAGTTCAAGACCGCCGTGGTGGTTCCTCCGCACAACGACGTGGACATCTACTCGCAGGATCTCGGCTTCATTGCCATCCTGGATGATGAAAGCAAGGCATTGCTCGGCTTCAACCTCACCGTGGGTGGCGGCCTCGGCGCCACGCATGGCGAGCCGCAGACCTATCCGCGCCTCGCGGACCTCATCGGCTTCCTCACGCCCGACCAGGTGCTCAAGGTGGCCGAGACGGTGGTGGGCATTCAGCGCGACTTCGGCGATCGTACCGAGCGCAAGCACGCGCGGTTCAAATACACCATCGCCGATCGCGGCGTGGACTGGTTCAAGGCTGAGCTGTTCAAGCGGTTGGGTTACACGCTCGAGCCGCCGCGGCCATTCAAATTCACGACGCAAGGCGATCGCTTCGGCTGGCTACGCGGTCACGATGGCCGCTGGCACCTGACGCTTCGCATCGAGTCCGGCCGCGTCGTCGACGCGCCCGGCCGACCCTTCCTCACGGGACTGGAAAAGATCGCGGCCATTCACCAGGGTGATTTCCGTCTCACCGCGAACCAGAACCTCATCATCGCCAACGTGCCGGCCAGCGAGTGCATGAACATCGACCGCATCGTGGCCGATCACGGCCTCGGCAAATCGCTGTTCACCTCGCCCGTGCGTCGGGATGCCTTGGCTTGCGTCGCGCTGCCCACCTGCGGCCTGGCCATGGCCGAAGCCGAGCGCTATCTACCGGACTTCGTCGACCGCGTCGACGAACTGCTCGCCAAACACGGATTGCGCGACATTCCGCTCACCGTGCGCATCACCGGCTGCCCCAATGGCTGCGCGCGGCCCTATCTCGCGGAGATCGCGCTGATCGGTCGCGCTCCCGGCCGCTACACCCTGCGCCTCGGCGCCGACGCCGTGGGTGCGCGACTGAACGTGCTGTACCGCGACAACATCGACGAAGCATCCATCGTCACCGCGCTCGATGAGCTCATTGGCCGGTACGCGGCTGAGCGGCACACGGACGAACGCTTCGGCGACTTCCTGTGGCGCGCGAATGTGCTCAAACAGGAGACGCGCGCGTGACCGTCTCGACCGCGCTCGAACGGCCGAAGCAGGGCAGCGTGCCAGCTTCGCTCGTGGGCGCGCCGGCGCTGACTCTCTCTGCGCGCGAATTCGCCGCCGATACCGAGGTCGCCAAGAACATCAACGACTGGCTGGCGTCGGTCGATGCCGCCACGCGCGTGCACTGGGCGCTGAAGAATCTGCCGGGCCCATTCGCGCTGTCGTCGAGCTTCGGGGCACAGGCGGCCGTCTCGCTGCACCTGATCACTCAAGCCGATCCCGACATCCCGGTGCTGGTGATCGACACGGGCTATCTATTCCCCGAGACCTACCAGTTCATCAAGCAGCTCGAGCAACAGCTCGAGCTCAACATCCAGACTTTCTCGAGCCCGCAGTCCGTCGAAGACTTCGAGGCGCAGTACGGCAAGCTCTGGCAACAGGGCCGGGAAGGGCTCGACAAGTATCTCGAGCTGCGCAAAGTGGAGCCCATGCGCCGCGGACTCGCGACGCTCGGCACCGCCACGTGGTTCGCGGGCCTGCGCCGCAGCCAGGCCGCCAGCCGCGCCGCGCTGAACCCGCTCGAGGTGCGCGACGGACGCTTCAAGATGCATCCCATCTTCGACTGGTCCGATCGCGACGTGTACCTGTATCTCAAGGCGCACTCGCTGCCGTACCACCCGCTGTGGGACAAGGGATACGTGTCCATCGGCGACTGGCATTCCACCAAGGCGCTGCACGAGGTGGATTCGGCGGATGAACTGCGGTTCTCCGGGCTGAAACGCGAGTGCGGAATCCACGGCCTGGAAGGCTAGGATCCATGCGGCTGCACCGTAGCCGCGCAATACAGATGAGGGGCCGCACCGCTACGGCGCGAACCAGTTGGTACAGTGGAGCCAGGAGGGCACATTACATGGCACGCGTATTGCTCTCTCCCGGCTGCTGAATATGAATTTCGACCGACCCATCGTGTTAGGCGCGCGCGCCAGCGTGCTGGCGCAGGTGCAAGCGCGCCTGGTCGGCGATGCTCTGCTCGCGCGCAACCCGGGTCTGAAAGTCGAGTACTCCTTTCTCTCATCCCCGGGCGATCGTGAGCTCGATACCCCGCTCCAAGAGCTCCTGAAGCGGGGCGGCTTTACCGGCGACCTCGGCGTGGCGCTGCGTGCCAATGCCATCGATATCGCCGTGCATCTGTGGAAGGACCTGCCGTTCACCACCAATCCCCTGACGCACATCGCCGCCACTCTGCCGCGCGCCGACACGCGCGACGTGCTGCTGGTGAAGCGCGACTGGCTGGAGGGACGAGATCGCAACGAGCTTCGCGTCCTGTCGACGTCCGCGCGCCGGCGCACCAATCTTTCGGGGTTTCTGCAGTGGGCGCTTCCCACGAGATCCCCACGCGTTGTCTTCGTGCTGGCGCGCGGCGATTGTGAAGCGCGACTCGCGCAACTCATGGATGGCGACGTCGCCGCGCTGGTCGTCGCCAAGGCCAACGTCGATCGGCTGCTCGAATCCACGGCCGACGAATTCGCCGGTGTGCGCACGCGCGCGCGTGCGATCCTCGATGCCTGCGAAATCATGGTGCTCCCGCTCGCGCTGAATCCCACCGCGCCGGGCCAGGGCGCGCTGGCGCTCGAGATCCGCCGCGATCGCGACGACCTCGCCGAGTTGTTAGCCGGCATCAACGACCAAGCCACGTTTGGGCGCGTGATCGCCGAACGTGCGCGGCTCGCGCCCACCGGTGATGAAGATCATCCGCTCGGCGTGTCGATCGTCCCCATCCACTGCGGCGAAGTGGAATTCACGCGCGGCCAGAAAGCCGGGCAGTGGATCCAGAGCGCCGAATTGCGGCGCCATGACTCGCCGCTGCCACCTGCGGCGAACCCGAACGCCGTCTGGACTGGCGATGAAGGCAGCGCCGACCGCTATCGCCGCGTGGCCCTGCAGGTGCGCCACGACCAGTTCGCCGACGCCCGCGTCGGGCTATTCGTCGCCCGTTCCGAGGCCTGGCCGGAAGGTTTCAGCCCACGCCCCGGGCAGGTGGTCTGGAGCGCCGGAATCGACACCTGGCGCCGCTTGGCCGCCCGGGGTATCTGGGTGCACGGCAGCGATGAAAGCCTCGGAGAGGGCGGTGGCGCGGCCCTTCGCAACCTGTTCCCGCGGGTGCAGCACTGGGTCAAGTTTTCCCATGAGCAGGGCTACGATTCGCCATTCAGCGAGCGGATTCCCACCTACCGCCTCGAGCGTTGCGCCCCGCTGGCCGATCTGACCGGCCGGACCCACTTCTTCTGGCGAAGCGGGGCCCAGTTTTTCGATTATCTGCAGGCAAACCCTGAAATCCGTGGCGCCTGGCATGGCTGCGGACCTGGCAATACATTCAGTATGATTCGCGCCGCCATCGGTGAAGAACGCGTCCGCGCCTTCCTGTCGGCGGATGTGTTTCGCCAGGAAGTGGAGCAATGAAGAGACTGCAACGATTGCGCGCCACCGCGGCACTGCGCGACATGGTGTCCGAGATCGGCTTTGGCCAGAGCCAGCTGATCCAGCCCCTGTTCCTGGCCGAAGGGGCGGTCAAGGAAGAAGCCCATTGCCGGCCTGCCCGGCACCGCGCGCCACACGCTCACCTCACTACTCACCCAGTTCGAGAAGGACCTGGCCGCCGGCGTGCGCCAGTTCCTGCTGTTTCCCGTGCCCGCGCACAAGTCCAACCGGAACTTCGCCGCCGAATTCGTCGGCACCGCACTCGGCCAGATGCGCCAGCGCGCTGGCGATGACGCCGCCATCTGGGTCGACACCTGCCTTTGCAGTTTTACCGAGTCCGGCCACTGCCAGGTACACGACGCGCGCGGCCGTCAGGATCTCGCCGCCACCCATAGTGCGCTCGCCGTGCTCGGCCTCACCTACGTGAAGGCCGGCGCCAATGGCATCTCGCCTTCGGACATGAATGACGGCCGCGTCGCGCACCTGCGCGCCACGCTCGATGCCGCCGGGTTCGATATGGCGCCCATCATGAGTTACAGCACCAAGTTCGCCAGCAACTTCTATGGGCCGTTCCGCGATGCCGCGGACTCCGCGCCGCAGTTTGGTGATCGCAGGAGTTATCAGTTAGACGTTCGCAATCGCGGCGACGCGCTGGCGTCCAGCCGCCGCTGCGCCGAAGAGGGCGCGGATCTTTTGATGGTGAAACCTGGCCAGCCGTCCGCCGACCTGATCCGCCCCATCGCCGAACAGACCGGGTTGCCCGTCGGCGCCTACCAGGTGAGCGGCGAATACACCTCGCTCGCTTTGTTGGCCCGCGAGAAATACGTCGACTTCGACGCCGCGCTGCTCGAGAGCTGGTACAACCTGCGCCGCGCCGGCGCCAGCTACATCATCACCTACGGCGCGCGACTCGCGCAGGGCCTGGGGTTGCCGCGCTGATGCGTTACTTCCCGCTGTTCCTCGACATCAAGGACAAACCGGTGCTGCTCGTGGGCGGCGGGGAAGTGGCTGCGCGCAAGTTTCATTTGTTGAGTGACGCTGGGGCTTCGATCACCGTCGTCGCACCCTAGTTAGGTGAGGAGCTCGCCGCCGCCCTGGCGCGCGGAGCTGTCACGCATCATGCGCGCGAGTTCGCCGCTAGCGACATCGAAGGCGCCTGGCTCGTCGTCGCCGCCACGGACGATCGTGCCGTGAATGCCGCCGTGTCCGCCGCCGCCAATGCCGCGCGCATCCCGTGCAATGTCGTCGACGATCGCGAACTGTCCAGCTTCATCATGCCCGCCATCATCGATCGCTCGCCCGTGCAGATCGCGATTTCCACCGGCGGAACCTCGCCCGTGCTCGCGCGCCTGATCCGCGAGCGGCTCGAGACCTTGCTGGATAGCTCGCTGGGGCCTTTGGCCGCATTTGCCGATCGCTGGCGAACCGCCATCCGTGCCAAGTTTGCCGACCTCGGCGCGCGCCGAAGATTTCTGTCGTGGATGCTGACGGGTCCCGTCGCCGCCGCGTTGCGCGCCGATCGCACCGCGCAGGCCGAGGCGCTCACGCGCAAGGCGCTCGATGATGCCGATGCGCTGCCCACCGGACACGTCGTCCTGGTCGGCGCCGGCCCTGGCAATTCTGGTTTGATGACGCTGCAAGGCCTGCGTGCGCTGCAGGAAGCGGATGTCATCGTGCACGACCGGCTCGTGTCCGCCGAAATCCTGGATCTCGCGCGCCGCGACGCCGCGCGCTTCGACGTCGGCAAGTTCGTCGGCGGTGGCGGCGCGACGCAGGAAGAGATCAACAAGCTGCTCGTCGAGCACGCGCAGCGTGGCGAGTACGTGGTGCGGCTCAAGGGCGGCGATCCTTTCGTGTTCGGGCGCGGAGGAGAGGAGATCGATTGCCTGCGCGCCAGTGGCGTTTCGTACGAAGTGATTCCCGGCATCACCGCCGCGCTGGCTGCCGGCGCGTACGCCGGCGTGCCGCTGACCGACCGGCGCTATTCGCAGGCCGTGCGGTTCCTCACCGGCAACAGCGACGAGCAGCTCGCACAGTTCAACTATTCGGATCTCGCCGCCGGGCGCGAGACGCTGGCGTTCTACATGAGCGTCGGCCGGCTCGCCGCACTGCGCGACAAACTATTGGCTTCGGGCGTGCAGGGCGACATGCCCGTCGCGTTCATCGAGAACGCCAGCCGCGCCGAGCAGCGCGTGCTCGTGTCCACCGTCGAGGGCATGCAGCGCGATGCCGTGATGCAGAAGATCAAGGCGCCGGCCATGCTGATCATCGGCAACGTGGCGAAGACCGCGGCCGAGCTGCAGTGGTTTGGGCGGCAAGCCGTCTCGGGCGGCGTGGCGTAAAGCACGAACGATTCGCGCGTTTCCGTGTCGATAGGGCATGGAGGTGACTGATGGCGAAATCCGTTCTGGCGCTTGGACTCGACCCTGGCCACGCCGACTACTCGCAGATGCCCAATCTCACGCCCGAGCTCGTGCGTGCGTTCATCGAGACGCAGCTCGATCGTGTGCGGGCGCTGGGTTACATCGTCGAAAGCTGTTTCGTAGACATTGGCGCGACTGCCGAGCCTCTCGTGCGCGCGCAACTCGTGAAGCAAACATTTGATTGCGTGATGTTCGGCGCCGCCCTGCGCGCGGCGCCGCACCTCCTGCTGTTCGAGCGGCTCATCAATCTCGTGCACGAGTTGGCGCCGCGCGCGAAGATTTGCTTCAACAGCACGCCCGCGGATACCGCCGAAGCAGTGCAGCGGTGGGTGGGTTCCCATTCCTGAGAGCGTTAGTGCCGCTGACGTGCAGGGTCATCGAACCAATTCCGACCCGCGCTGTCACATGACCAGCGTCCCGCGGAGCTCACGTGAAGAACAAGCGCGATTGGTTCAGGAAAGAAGTCGCCCCGTTGCTGCTCACGCTGGTGCTGATCACCGCCGCGAGATCATCACTGGCCGATCATTACTACGTGCCTTCCAGCTCGATGGAAAACACGCTGTTTGCCGGTGATCGCGTAGTCGTCGACAAGACCGCGTACGGCTGGCGCATTCCATACACCAAGATCGATCTGGTGGACGGCGCGCGGCCGCAGCCTGGCGAAGTGGCCGTATTCGATTCACCTGCCGATGGCGTGCTGCTCATCAAGCGCATCGTGGCCACCGGTGGGCAGGTGGTTTCCTTGCGCGGAGGGCACTTGTTTGTCGACGGCGTCGCGCTCGCAGCGAGCGGCATGCCTTCCCGGGAACTGTTTGGCACGCGCGCGGTGGAGCTCAATCTCGCCGATGGCGGAGGTCCGCCCATTGATCGGCTGGTGGTACCGCCGGGCAAGCTGCTCGCCATTGGCGATCATCGCGGGAATAGTCTCGATGCGCGGTATTGGGGGCTCATCGACGAGCGTGAACTCTACGGACGGGCGGTAGCTGTGTATTTTCGCAAGGGCGATGGCTTCGTCTGGAAGCCGTTGTAGGCACCGCACACCCGCTCAGTCCAGAGGGCTTCGCACGCCGCGCCCGCCCTTGTTGAGCACGTGCGTGTAGATCATCGTCGTCTTCACATCCCGGTGACCCAGCAGTTCCTGCACCGTGCGGATGTCGTAACCGTTCTCAAGCAAGTGAGTGGCAAAGCAGTGGCGAAAGGTGTGACAGGTCGCGGGCTTGTGAATTCCAGCGGCGATAACCGCCTGTTGCATCGCACGCTGCATGTGTTTTGGATGAGCGTGATGTCGGACCGGCTCGTTTGAATATGGATCTCGGCAGAATCCCCGGGCAGGGAATACGAAGTACCAACCCCAGGAAACCGCGGCATTGGGAAGCTTGGTGCGCAGTGCGAAAGGCAGCGAGACGCCCGGACGACGTTTCTCGCGGTCTTCGTCGTGGAGCGCACGCACCCGTTTGAGATGCTCCACCAGAACCCGATGCAGTGAGTCCGGCAGTATGGTGATGCGGTCTTTTTGACCCTTGCCGTCGCGCACGACGATCTGCCGGTATTCAATGTCGATGTCCTTCACGCGAAGTTGGAGGCCCTCGGTAACGCGCAGCCCGGAGCCATAGAGAAGGCTGGCGATGACGCGATTCGTGCCCTGAAACTTCGAAAGAACACGCTCCACTTCTGCGTGGGTCAAGACGACCGGAAGATGTTTCGGTCGCTTCGCGCGAACCACCGTGGTCACCCACGCAGCCTTGATTCCGAGCACTTCCTTGTACAGAAAGAGGATGGCCGCAAGCGCCTGGTTCTGCGTGGATGCCGAGACTCGCCGCTTGGTGGCGAGCATCGTCAAGAACTGTTCCACATCCTTTGCGGTCAATTCTTGGGGATGCCGAAAGTCGTGGTACTCCACATAACGCGAGACCCACTGCAGATAGGCCTTCTCCGTCTGAAAACTGTAGTGCTTGGCGCGTATGCGGTCGCGAACTCGCGCCACCAGACCGTCCATGGCCATTGCTGAAGCCCCCACGGCGAAATAACATCAGTCAACGCTCAGTGTATTCAGGGAGTTGCGGGTGGGCACGCTGCTATTGGACGGTAAACGACCAGTAACTCGGATGGATTTACCGGCCGGTAATCTGTAGTTAGACGGCACGCGCAATGCGTCACTGCGGCCACTCGAGAGTTATCCTGCATGATCGCACGTCAACGCACTGCGACAGCTGCGGTCGTCTGATCGCAGCTTGGACTGGCTAGCGCAGGCGCGGTCCAGCGATGCGCTGCGTTGCGAGCTTGGCTATCTCTGGCGGCGAGCCGGTCTCGATGCGCGATCGGCTATGCGTCGCGGCGCAGGACCTCACGTAGTGGCATGCGACGTGCGTGATTCGTAAGTCCACGGGCTATGCCGATCATGGCATCTCGATCGGACGCTGGCGCTATCGCCGAACGTGCGCGATAGGCAGTGTCGTGCGTACCGCTATTGCGACGATGCGCAGACGCATGCGACATCGATAGCTCGTCAGACGTTTCGGTCGAGGTAGTGCAGGGCCGCCTAACAAATCGCTGGAGCGGACGCGTGAAAGATAAAGTGCCAAGCTCATACGTCGGCGCGCGCGCCGCTCAGCTCAACCGTTAGGCGTCAGAGGAGGCGAGTAAACAATGGGATTCTCAATAACCTGGGCTGCGGTTCACGAGGCGCAGGCGCCGAAGCTACTGGAACGACTCGCACTGTTTCCGACCGGCGAAACGGAAGAGTTTCCTGAGTCGCTAATTTCGGCTGCAAAGCTTGGCACCGGCTGGAGAGTCATTTGGTACAACGAGTACGGCTGCCCTTTTCTCCGACCTGAGGAACTCGGCGATCTTTCCAAGGAACAAGACATACTCTTGTGCCTCGTAGAGGAGCACGTAATGGCTAGCTCGTCTGAATTCTGGTCTGCCGGCAAACGTATTTGGTGGATATCACACGAGGGTGAAAACGGCCCGAAGGGACTCGCCACTGATGGAGACTTGCCGACGTGCTTCCCGTCGATTCGACGTGAACTGGAGGAAGCGCAACTTGCTGATGGCGGAGACGATGCTGACGTTGACCACATTTTCGACATTCCACTAAAGGTTGCGCAGTTGCTGGTGGGTTTCAAGCACGACGAAGACTGCCCGCAGCTGGTCGAGGAGAAATTCGTAGTCTTGTCACGCGCCGCGCCGAGGAAGGGCCTTCTTGGTAGTCTCTTTAGAAAGTGACCTGCAGGTGCCGGGCATACAGCTGCGTGGACGTTGAGACGTCACTGCGGTCGTCGACCCGCAACCTCGCTAACTGCCGCCAGTTGACGCCTAACAAATCGCTGGAGCGGACGCGTGAAAGATAAAGTGCCAAGCTCAGACTGCGGCGTGCGCGCCGCTCAGCTCAACCGTTAGACGGCGCTAGAGGCAAGCGACACGTGAACGATCGCGGTTCAATTAAGGACGTCCCAGTAGTCAAGGACGCATCGAAGCAAGGGCCAATTCCATCGGCTTGGCGGCCAGTGTTCCAGGATATCGTCAAGGCCTTCGTTCGCGGTGACTTCAAAGTGAGCACCGGTGTGCCCGGTGTTTCACTAGTTCGGGACAACGTGGCTGACCAAATAGAGTCATACATCAAAGACTACGGAGAAACGCTAGTCGAGCTTCCAGATGAAACATGGGAGTCCTCTGTCTGCATTTGGACGGGTGAACGCTGGGACACGATTGTCGATTTGTGGACAGCCCGAGAAGGTCGGAGTGACCTCATTTTGCAGACACTTGTGCGCGAAGCCGCCGGAGGCTTCAGCTATGACATCTGCTTGGTTTATGTGCCTTGACGCAGCGCCGTCTAACAAATCGCTGGAGCGGACGCGTGCAAGATAAAGTGCCAAGCTCAAATGACGGCGCGCGCGCCGCTCAGCTCAGCCGTTAGACGGCAATGCAGCACCGCGCGACTCTAAGGTACACGGAGCGTCTCGTCGCTCAGGCAGTGCGCGCGTTCTGGCGCAAGACGATAGGCTCCGGCCTTTTGGTCGCGATCGCGCTCATGATCGTCTTTCTCGTGTGGCTCCTGGTCGACGGCGACCGTTCGTGGGTTGTCGGACTCACAGCTGCGGTGGTCTTGCTCGGAGTAGTCTTGCCTGTCGCGGTCTACCTCGTTCACTACCGCAACTCAATGCGCAAGTTCCGGGAGATGTCCCCGCCAGTCGCAGAGTTTGTAGCTGACGATGACACCTTTACACTCTCTTCGGATCGAGGAACCACCTCGCTCAAATGGAATGCTGTTACGGAAGTGTGGCGCTTCGAGTCGCTGTGGCTGCTACTCTTCTCGAAGGCTCAGTTCGTGACGTTGCCGCTTGAGGATGTGCCTGGCCCGATGCAGGCATTCATCCTCGACCGCGTCAAATCGTCGGGTGGCAAGATTGCCGTCTAACAAATCGCTGGAGCGGACGCGTGAGGGATAAAGTGCCAAGCTCAAACGTCGGCGTGCGCGCCGCTCAGCTCAACCGTTAGGCTGCCCGCGGCTGCCGCGTCACGTCCGATATCCTGGTCGCCTGCGCACGACAACTGGCGTTCCTTGTGACGCGACACGGTCTCGCTAGCCGCCCAACGTGGACGCTGAATCGGTCGCGAAACCTACGTGCGGTCTTCATCGCGGCAATCGCGCGCCATTATCGGTCTCATCGGAGGCTGGCTCTGGCCCCGATCTGTTGAAATATGTCGAGCTCGAGCGCCAACGGACAAGTCGATGTCTTCGGCTGACGCGGAACGGCAGGTCGAACGGCGCTTTCCTAGAGTGCGTCCCACAGTCGAAGCATCGCTGATGGCACGTCGCTCGTTGGCGAGGCTGCGATTGTGCCGAGCTCGCTGCTCGACTAGCACGAAGGTAGGAGGATCGTGGCTGCAGCCTAACAAATCGCTGGAGCGGACGCGTGAAAGATAAAGTGCCAAGCTCATACGTCGGCGCGCGCGCCGCTCAGCTCAACCGTTAGGCGCGCACGTGACGTCACGCAAGTCGACTACTCCGGCGACGACTGCGAGCGCTTCGCTGCGCTATCGGCGATTCGCATGTTGCATGGCTAGTGCCTACGCAGTCATTTTGCGGCTGAATTCGGCGAGTCGCAATCGGCGCCCGCTTCGATCTGGAGCCTCGACGTTCAGGTCGACCTTCCGCTCGGGCGTCGCTGTAGCCGTCTATGGCGACGCCGCTCTCGATGCATGGTGCAGCGATGTGGCTCGCTGATCGTGGCTCCGAGTCGTTCGCTGGAGCGCATTGGCCTCGGCGCATTGTCGGCATCCGTTGGTGCGTCGATGGTCGCATCGGAGGCTATCGCATGCGCTGCGGAGTAGCAGTTTCTGCGCTCGCACATGGCTTGCGGAGTCGGGGTGAGCACTAGCGTGCCGCCTAACAACTCGCTGGAGCGGACGCGTGGAAGATAAAGTGCCAAGCTCATACATCGGCGCGCGCGCCGCTCAGCTCAACCGTTAGGCGGCATCGAGCGATTCGCAGAATCGCCGCGGCGAAGCCATCGTGGCTCGACGAATTGACGGCGCTACGTCTTTGCGGATCGTCCCTGGTGCCAGCGACTACTTGCTGCCGGGCTCAGTCGCTTTGGCAGCTCGGTCGACGATCTCAGTGCAACTGCTGGGTCGCAGAAGGAAGCTCGTCGCCTTGGCCTGCAATGTTCGTGTGGTTGCTACTTTGCACGGTTCGCTGATGGCGCAGTTCGATGCCATGATGAGCTGGGCTCGAATCGCAGTTTGGCAGCAGCCTTGATGCTCTATCGCCTTGGTTGGCTACTTGTGGTTGGCAGCCGTTGCGCTCAGCATGATGCGAAGTCGCAGCCAAGCGAGTCGACAGGTCGGTGTCAGCGCGCCTAACAAATCGCTGGAGCGGACGCGTGAGGGATAAAGTGCCAAGCTCAAACGTCGGCGTGCGCGCCGCTCAGCTCAACCGTTAGGCCGCAGATGACGCTGTCCCGAATCCGAGCCACGCATCGTTGCTCTGGGCCGTCGTGCGCAGTGCCTACGCGTACTCGACGACGGGTTCTTCCGATCGCCGGGCATAGGCTCGGATCTCGTCTTGGCCGCATTTCTTGGAAGCTTGATCGGCGTGCCGATCTGCGTATCTCGCCTTGGCGATAGTCGAGTTGGCCACGCGTACGTACTTCTGAAGCGAGCTGGTTTAGTCGAGAAGTTGCGTCGCTTTGCCTTGTGGGTGTCGTTGCTGAGTCATGGCCGCTGCGCCTGATAACGTTGGACTGCAGGTTTCTGGATTCTCAGGCCGTTTGCGGACTCGCCGTGCTGCGAGTGCATGCGCTAATTCTGAGGTGTTCATCGACTCGGCGGCGCGGCTGCGGCCTAACAAATCGCTGGAGCGGACGCGTGAAAGATAAAGTGCCAAGCTCAAACGACGGCGCGCGCGCCGCTCAGCTCAACCGTTAGGCCGCAGCAGGACACGCATGAGGCGCACCTGGACAGTCATTGGGGTTCGCGATGTCCATGCCAGCTTCGATTGGTATCAGTCGTTGCTTGGACTTCCGCAGACGACTCCCGCTCATGACTACTTTGGGCAAATCCTCGACTCCGATGGGACAGTCTTGCTCTGCCTCCACGAGTGGGGTGCGCACGATCACCCCTCCTTGACGAGCCCGGATCACGCCCAGCCTGGCAACGGCCTTCTCTTGTTCATTCGTGTCGATGATTTCAACTTGTCTCTGCAACGGGCGCGATCTCTGGTGACGCGGCTCGACGAGGAGCCACATGTGAACCCGAGCACCGGAACTTTGGAATTCTCACTCCGAGACCCGGACGGGTACTATGTCTACATCAGCGCGCTATCTGCGGCCTAACAAATCGCTGGAGCGCACGCGTGGAAGATAAAGTGCCAAGCCCATACAGCAGCGCGCGCGGCGCTCAGCTCAACCGTTAGGCGCACATGCAGCGTCATCGCAGACTTCAGCACTGCTGCTACTCGCAATCGTTGCGACTCGAGATCGCGGGCATCGGTTGCGCTTGCGAAGTGCCAATTCGGACGTGCATCGTGCATGCTGGTAGACCGCGAGTGGCTTGCCTTCGCGAGCACTTGAACGAGCGCAATCGGCATCGTGGCTTCATGTGGACACACGCTGACGTTGTCTGAGCGTCGTGGCGCTGCAATGAGACACGTCGAGCGATTCAGTCCGTCAGACAGGTTGTCATGTCGCGCGCACAATGATTGCGCATGACGTTGAGGTCGCCGATATCGCCGACTGCGAGTCTTGCGAACTGTTGAGATGCCGTCGGAGTCGCTGATGACATTGGCACGCTGGCGCCATGCCTTGAGAGCTATCGATGCTCAATGTGTCGCAAGCGTAGACATGCCGCCTAACAAATCGCTGGAGCGGACGCGTGAAAGATAAAGTGCCAAGCTCATACGTCGGCGCGCGCGCCGCTCAGCTCAACCGTTAGGCGGCATGAGCATGGTCATCGTCAAGACCTCGATTGCTACGCGGCATCGCAATCGTCGCGTCTGGATGCGCGTCTGACGACTTGACGCTCGATGGCCGCCGACGATTCTTGACTGCGTCGGTCGCAGTTGACCGTGGAATGCATTGCGCGGTGCAGCGCAGCTTGCTGGAGCGATATCGCAGCTACTATTCGACGCAAGTGTCAAGGAGCCTATCTGACGAGCTACATGGCAGTTCACTGCCGCGGTCGGAACGAGCAGACTCGACGATGCATTGCTCGGTGCAAGCTCGTCGGCTTGCGACAGCATCTGGTCGCTGAGTCCGACTCGCCGAAGATGTCGAGCGACTCGCAATCGATGACGTCGCATGGCAGATCTGGCAGCATGCCGCCTAACAAATCGCTGGAGCGGACGCGTGAAAGATAAAGTGCCAAGCTCAAACGTCGGCGTGCGCGCCGCTCAGCTCAACCGTTAGACGGCATTTGCATGATCGCACTCGGCGTTTCTCACTCGGCTCGCAATGCTCGATGCAGCGGCTTGCTGCCGATACTCGGCTTCTGCATCAGCTCGAGCACACGGTGAAGCTGCCAGCCTGATTGCAGCGCCATTGGCATCGAAATCCGAGCGCATCGACACCTGGCGCTTGGTCCAGCATGCGATCAAGCGCGATGCCTTGAGTCGCAATCATGCCATTGCGGCGCATGAGCTCTACGATCCTTGCGGCATGGCCCATGAGCTCAGCGTCACGGACGTATCGAGATCGGCTCGGTCTACGTGACGACTGGGCGATGCGCAGCGAGCATGCCGCCTAACAAATCGCTGGAGCGGACGCGTGGAGAGATAAAGTGCCAAGCTCAAACGGCGGCGCGCGCGCCGCTCAGCTCAACCGTTAGGCCGCAGACCACACCCATGAGCTTTCTCGCAGTTCAATGGCACCATACGAATCCCGAGGATCCGATATGGCTCTACTCCGAGCTCAACAATGAGCGTTGGGAGATACGTAAGGTTGAGGTCTTTGCCGACGGACTGCACGACTGGGCGGAGGGTGGGAGATCCACAGGGGCTGCTCAGTTGAGCACACAGCCACTTCCACCTTTTGAGGAAATTGCACTCCAGCCGGAATTCACGCCACGCGAAATATCTCGCGAGGAGTTCGAGGTGGTGTGGCGCAAGGCGACAGGTAATGCGGCCTAACAAATCGCTGGAGCGGACGCGTGATGGATAAAGTGCCAAGCCCAAACGTCGGCGTGCGCGCCGCTCAGCTCAGGGTCCTTCATCACCCCGACTTTGTTGTGGCTGGCTTGGTCTGTATTTTCAGTGGCGAGCTTCGTCTATTCGTATCAAAACGCATGCGGCAGCCAAGATCGTTGCGATCCGATGTTGTGCCGCGCGGCCTAGCGTTTTTTGCATTCGGCGCGGTTGCATGGAGAACAGTGTCGAACCGTCGAAGCGATTCAAGCATTACTATTGTGGATGCTCGTTTTAATTTACTGCGCAATCATATTGTTGCTTTTGCACACCGACTCGTCTCCTTGGTTCAAGAAGCACAAAGTGGTGCAACCTAACAACTCGCTGGAACGGACGCGTGAAGGATAAAGTGCCAAGCTCAGACCGTCGGCGCGCGCGCCGCTCAGCTCAACCGTTAGGCGGCCTTGCAGGACATCGCGTCACCTTAAATCGAGGATCGACATGAAAGCACTGCTCAAGATTTTGCTGGTATTCGTGACACTCGCGCGTCGCCGCGGAGAACGAGGCGGAAGTTACCAAGATCAGGGCGCTCGCGGTGAACTGGGAGCAGGCTTGGAATCAAGCACGACATGAAGTCACTCGCCGCCTTGTTCACCGAAGATGCCGACTTCGTCAATGTCGGTGCGAAACACTGGAAAGGGCGGTAAAGAGATCAGGCTCAGACGTCAGCGCGCGCGGCGCTCAACTCAATCGTTAGACCTCATGAAAGAGACCCTCACGTCACCCCCTTTCACAACCTTTGCCGATGTGGAGTTCATCGCGCGGAACGTGGCCTCCGTCTCGCTCGGTAAGGCGCCGCAGTTAGGAGAGAAAACGCTCGAGGTGGAGTGCATCGGAACCAATATCCGATGGCACCAGGGTGCCCGTGAGCTCCCTCTTCTCCTTGAATGGCGTCTCGGCCTTGGGGATCATTGGCGTTGGAGTATGGGAAAGAGCGCTTCGTCGCCATGGTGCTCACATTTGTCGCGCGTCACGAGTCCCTTAGCTACCGGATGGTTACGAGTCACAAGTCGGAGACGGATTGGCTACGCGAGTCAACGACACGTATCGGCAGCTTGCTCAACTTAGTGGTGTCAGTAGAGAAGTCGGTACACGAATCATGAGGTCTAACAAATCGCTGGAGCGGACGCGTGCGAGATAAAGTGCCAAGCTCAATGCATCGGCGCGCGCGCCGCTCAGCTCAGCCGTTAGGCCTCGTCACTTCACACTGATTCGACGTATCAGACAACCGAAGTACCGCGACCGCGGCAGGTCGTTTGAGCTCTTAACAGACTCAGTGCGAAGTCAAGTAGTTCGGACGAACTGTGGCCGTTGCTTCGCTGCAATCACGATCCGTGAGCATCGGCATACTACCGGATGTCTTGAGCGAAGCTTCGCCACGAGCCGTGTGGACAATTCCAGTTATCTGCTTCACGCCGTCGCTCGCGAGATCGCCGCCAGATTGCGCTTGAGGGGTGCGAAGTCACGTGACCATGCTTTTCTTGCATTCAGTGCCTAAAGCGTCGCGAGTGGCGACGCATGATGCGGAAAGCTGCAGGGGACGATGCCGCCTAACAAATCGCTGGAGCGGACGCGTGAGGATAAAGTGCCAAGCTCATTCGTCGGCGCGCGCGCCGCTCAGCTCAACCGTTAGGTGCTCACGTCGATGGACACGCAAGTTGACCTCGGCATCAGCCGTCAGAAGGCGTACTCGAAGCATTCATCACGGCGCTCGATCGTACTGTCGGTGGCGACTATCGGCACTTGCGGCGTCACAGTTTCTGTGGACGCCGTTTCATGGCGGTCGTTCGCCGCCGATCAACTGGTTTGTAGCCGGTAATCTGGTCGAGGTTCACGGCACTCGGTTTCGACGGAAGCACCGATCATCTCGCGTGGATCTGCCATAGCTGGTCCTGGTCATCATTGCAGCTTGCATCGAGCATGTGCGCGACGGCTGCGATTTCTGTGGGGTCCTCGAGGAGCGTATTGCTCACGGGCGTAGTTGCTGGCAGCGTCGTCGAATCAGCCTGGTTCGAGCTTGCGCTAAGCTGCCGCGGAGTGACGCCTAACAAATCGCTGGAGCGGACGCGTGAGAGATAAAGTGCCAAGCTCACACGGCGGCGGCGCGCCGCTCAGCTCAACCGTTAGGCGGCAATCTAGCGATTCACGACGGTTTTAAGCGTTCACGGAGAGGCGTGCCAACTTTAGCGTTGGCGGATGAAAGTGAGTGAGCTGCTCCGACTTTTGCACACAGACGGCTGGTTCTTAGTCGCAACTCGCGGGAGCCATCGTCAATTCAAGCACCTGGCGAAGCCCGGCCGGGTAACTGTTCCAGGAAAACCCAGCGACGATTTGGCACCGGGCACGCTCAACAGTATTCTCAAGCAGGCCGGTCTGAGGCGAAATTAAGGTAACTGCGATGCGCTACGCCGTTGTCATTGAAAATGCGGGTTCGAACTTCTCAGCCTATGTGCCAGATCTTCCCGGGCTGCGTTGCTACTGGGGCTACCCTTGCGGAGGCCGAAGCAGCGATCCGTGAGGCCATCGAATTCCACCTAGATGGGTTGCGAGAGGACGGTTCACCCATTCCACCTCCATCAAGCAAGGTCGAGTACGTCGAAGTTGCCGCCTAACAAATCGCTGGAGCGGACGCGTGAAAGATAAAGTGCCAAGCCCAAACGCCGGCGCGCGCGCCGTTAAGCTCAACCGTTAGGCGGCAGGCTCCATGCCCGCGAATGCTGCGCTCTACCTTCCCGTCGATGCTGTTGAGCTTTCTGACATTATTCCCAATGCCCAGCGAACTGGCGGCTTCCTGTGGTGGGGTACGGCATTTCAGGTGCTGATCAAGGGCGGAATCGTTCGCTTCAATGTCATGCCGAAAGGCGAGGTGTCTCAGCACTTGGCGCAATTGTCCACGTATGTCGCTTCATTGGATGAAGATGACGCATCGAAGGAAGCGGCGACACGCGCCATTGCCGCTACGGGTTTAGTGCTGGGACTTGAGACGCAGCTAGAATTTGAAGGTAACGACGAAATTGGCGAGCTACTCGAGAAGATCAATGATCACTACAAAGGGTTCATCTTCATGTTCGACAGCCTCGTGTTACACGGTAATGAGGTACTGGTCGGACCTCTCAAGGCGGCTGCCACCTAACACTTCGCTGGAGCGCACGCGTGAAAGATAAAGTGCCAAGCCAAAATGCCTGCGCGCGCGGCGCTCAGCTCAACCGTTAGGTGGCAGGGATGGGCCGGGAGCTTATTTTGACGTCCGCCGAAGATGGTGCTTCTCTACGGCTGAGCTGCCCTGACCAGTCGTGGGGCTCCATCACTGTTGAGGCCCGTGGCAATGGCTTCACAGTCACCGCTCCGGTCTATGTCGATATGGCTCCCTCGCTACCACAATTCCTCTCTGAGATAGAAGTAGGCGGCCCAACGCCGACAGCTATGACCTGGGAGACCTTAGAGGGGGAGCTCAAGCTTGAGGCCAAGCGCGACCCACTTGGCCATATCTTCCTTACCTATCACCTGCGCAGTTCAGACATAGGCTCGGACCGTTGGTGGAGCTTCACCGGTAGGATGGTCCTAGAACTCGGCGCGATGCCGGATCTTCGCAAGTTGGCCACTCGCTTTTGGAATGCTGCCACCTAACAAATCGCTGGAGCGGACGCGTGGAAGGTAAAGTGCCAAGCCCAACCCTCGGCGTTCGTGCCGCTCAGCTCAAGCGTTAGGCGTCATGTCAGCGCCAGCGACAGCATCACAGGAGGATCCGGCGGCACGGCGCCATCGCGAGAGGCACGTGCGCTGGAGGAGCCTGACCCCGTCGGTCACTCGCGTTCTGAGCTCGCTGGTTAATGAATTGCTCGTGCCTGCCTTTGAAAGCCGAGGATTTCGCTACGTCGGTTTCCATCTTGGAGATGCGAACGACTCTGTCTCAGGCAGCGACATTCATTTGGAGCGTCAAGATGGCAAGTACCTTGACTCCGTTACACTCAATTTTGAGAAGTACAAGTCGCCTCGCTTTCAGGTTCACCTGAGCCGACGTAGCGCTAGCACACATGAGTTCATCCATTCTGGAAATCTTGTGGCAAAAAGAACGCAGTACTATCACTTCTGGGGAAAGCCTTGGTGGCTCCCCACGAAGTTCTGGTCGGAAGCCGCAGCCACGCGAACCGTCAAGAAGATCGGAGGCTGCCTCGATCAAGCCGTGCGATTCATCGAAGATGGGTCTCGAGGCGCAAACATTAGCAAGGAGGTCGTGACAAGCGGGCTCAAAAGCAGGGGTGGCGTATGACGCCTAACAACTCGCTGGAGCGGACGCGTGATGTATAAAGGGCCAAGCCCAGGCGCCGGCGTGCGCGCCGCTCAGCTCAACCGTTAGGCCGCGAATATCTAGCGAATCGCGGAGCCTTCGCGGGTTGCGGGTCTAGGAGCCAACGCTAGCGTTGGCACATGAAGGTGCGCGAAGTGATACGACTGTTGCAGCAGGACGGCTGGTACCACGTTCGCACGAGAGGAAGCCATCGGCAGTTTCAGCACCCTGAAAAGTCAAGAACCGTCACGGTTGCCGGAAAACTTGGCTTAGACATTCCGCCGGGTACACTCAACAGCATTCTCAAGAGCTCAGGCCTCAAGAAGGGCTAGAGGGCGGTTATGGAATATCTCGTTGTGGTTGAAAAGGGCAAATCCAGTTACGGGGCATACGTTCCCGATCTTCCTGGTTGCGTTGCGGCCGGCGAAACGCGTCGCGAAGTCCTCAAGCTCATTCGCGAAGCTATCAAGCTGCACATCGAAGCGTTGCGGGAGTCGGGCCAGTCAGTTCCCGAACCGAATTCCAAGAGCGAAGTGGTAAAGGTACGCGCCGCCTAACACCTCGCTCGAGCGCACGCGTGAGAGATAAAGTGCCAAGTCCAAACCCCCGCAGCCGCGGCGCTCAGCTCACCCGTTAGGCAGCACGGAGATGCCACGGCAGCGGCAAATGATGCGTTCCAGTCACTTGGCCTCAGTCCGCGTGTTGAAGTAAGAAGGTTATGGAGCACGCACTTCGTGTCTTAGTGATGGGTATCACCGCGACGGTGTCAATCGACCTCTGGGCTACATTCGCAAATAGGATGCTTGGATGGCCGCGGACCAACTGGGGGTTGGTGGGCCGGTGGATAGGGCATATGCGTCATGGCCAGTTCACGCACATATCAATTGGCTCGTCACCGAAAATTGTTCACGAATCAATCTTAGGGTGGGTATTCCACTATGTGGTGGGCTGTATCTACGCGGCGCTATACCTGATGTATGTAAGCGCCGTGCAGATGGGGCAGCCTACGCTGGTGTCCGCCGTACTGTTCGGCTTGGCCACGATTCTATCGCCATGGCTTCTTATGCAACCCGCGCTTGGCCTGGGAATTTGCGCGTCGAAAGCGCCAAGGTCGAACTTGGTGCGGTTGCAGAATCTGATCATCCACACTATTTTTGGATTAGCGCTCTACTATTCCTATCAAGTATCAAATGCGTTGGTATAGTGGTGTTCACCCAAAGTCGCGAACGGCTTGCGTGCCGCCTAACAAATCGCTCGAGCGGATGCGTGGTAGTTAAAGTGCCAAGCTCATACGACTGCGCGCGCGCCGCTCAGCTCAACCGTTAGCCCTTCATGGCAAATCACCGTCTATGGTTCGGTCCTATCGCAGCTCTAGTCCTTGTCTTGGGCATCCTTTCAATTGGCGTAATCACCCCGGGTTATAGTCACGTTCGCCAGACCGTCAGCGAACTGGGAGAGGCTGGCTCTCCCGGGCAAGTCGCATTCAGCGTTCTGCTTTGCCTCGTAGCGACATGTCTAATCATCTTCGCTAGCGCTGTTGCTCGTTCACTCAGGGTGTCCGGGCAGTCGACGCTCCCTGCGTACTTTCTAGGCGCTATGGCCATCTCTACCGCAGGCGTTGGTGTATTTTCCTTTCCACACCCGCTCCACAATATTTTTGGCATCTCTGAAATGGTGGGTTACCAAGCGCCGTTGGTAGCCGCGTTGGTGTCCAACTCGAAACGAGTTAAAGTGTTTTCCATCATCATGTATGTTGCAGTTTTGCTGGCTATCGCAATCAATCTCGTAGCCGTGGTGCGTCCTGAAGGCATCTGGAGTCAGATCAAGCCATTTTTCGGTGTTGTGCAACGTTCTCTATTCGCTACATGGTTTATATGGTGCGCAGGCTACGCAGTGCTTTTGTTGCCCAAGCGGCGATCGGGCTAACTATTCGTTCAAGCGGACGGCTGTGAAGGTCTGCGCTACCATCATGCGGTATGCGGCAACCGCCGCTCAGCTCAACCGTTAGGCGTCATGAGTATCACCACCGCGTCCCTTGCCGAACTGGAAGAATCCGTCGACTGCCTGGTCACGGCGTTCGCGCAGGATCCGATTACTGGATTTCTATTGCAGCCCGGTCCGGGCTACCAGGAACGCTTGGCGCAATTCTTCTCGTTGCTGATGCGAGCACGCATCACTCTCGAGATGCCGGTCGTTGTGGCCCGAGGTACCTCTGGTATTCATGGAGCGGCAATGGGTTATGCGACTGCGCGCCCCGCATGGCCAAAGGATCTCACGGAAGAATGGGATCGCTTCGAGAGCGCCATTCCCGAATTGACTGAGCGCATGGCAATCTACGATGAGATCTCCGCCAAGGGAAAGCCGCCAGCTCCACACTATTATCTTGGTGTGATCGGAGTTCATCCCGAGATGCATGGCCGCGGCATCGGAACGCAACTTCTCAGGTCGTTCTGCGACATTTCGAGCAGCGACCCGCTGTCCTGCGGCGTGTACCTGGAGACGGCCGAGGAGTCGAACCTCGGGTTCTATGAGCGCGCCGGATTTGCGGAGACCGGCCGCGGCAGACTCGGACGCGCAACCCTTTGGTGTATGTATCTGCCGCAGGGGTCGCGATGACGCCTAACAAATCGCTGGCGCGGGCGCGTGAGGGATAAAGTGCCTGGCTCATACACCCGCGTGCGCGCCGCTCACCTCAACCGTTAGACGGCATAGACACAACCGAGGAACGCTGTGGCGCAAATCAAGATTTACGGGATTCGAGACCATCTTGACCCCATCAAGAGAGTGCTCTCCGACGTTATCCACTCGTGTGTCGTTGACGCACTGCAGTTTCCTGCTGATAAGCGCGCCCATCGGTTCTTTCCCTTGGATAGTGCCGACTTCTTCTACCCTGGCTCTGCTTCACCTCGATACACGATTATCGAGATCAGCATGTTTGAGGGCCGTTCCGTGGAGACAAAGAAATCCCTGATCCGTCTCCTCTTCGAAAGAGTGGGGAGTCAGTGCGGGCGCCTACCTAACGAAATCGAGGTTACGATTTCTGAAACTCCGAAGCACAACTGGGGATTTCGGGGCCTTCCCGGAGACGAAGTGGGCCTTTCGTACAAGGTTGAGGTTTAGTCTTTGCGAAAGGTGTCTCTAGGTGCCGTCTCAGCTCAACCGTTAGGTTGCCGGCGATGCAACTGAGCCTGCGCGAGCTGGTGGTGTTGGTGGGACTGGCAGCGATTTTCTGCGTCTGCTTCCTGGTTGAGCCAGATTGGCACGTGACGGAGGCGCATCGCCTCTGCAACGGGGAAAGTACGCAGGTCTTTGACTCGATGGCTGCTTGCGCTATCGGCCAACAACCCGGATGCACGTGTATGCGCCCAGTGAATCCGTGGGCCTATGCCTTCTGGCTCGCGGTGCTGTCGTCGATCGGGATTGCAGCTTCTGTATTGTTGCGCTCGGACTTTCTGCCGGCCGTAGCGCTGTTGATCGTGGCGTTGGCGGTTGCGGGCGCATGCGCGCTCTTCTTGCTTAGCCGGCGCGAGTCATTTGACGAAGAAGCATGGCTTATTGGGAAGGTTGTAGTCGCGGTGTACATTGCGTTTGTAATGGTCGTGTTTGCACTGGCCCGGTCAGCCCGTCATTGGACTCTTGCTAGGCGAACGGGAACCTAACAATTCGCTGGAGCCCTCGCGTGGAGACTAGAGTGCCAAGCCCAATCCGCCGCAGCCGCGGCGCGCAGCTCAGCCGGTGGGCACCTTGGCGCGCGAAATCAGGTTCGCTCTCATGAGGGCCGCAGCGGCCTTAGTTGCTGTGATGGCTGTGAATGTCAATGCCGCTTCCACCACGTCTGTGCCGATTCGGCTTCATGGTACGGAGGCACCGGTTGTCATTCTTCGCGTGCAGGGAAGGGAGTTGCCGCTCCAATTGGATCTGGGTGATGCTTCTTCGCTCGTCCTTCATCCGGAAGTGCTTGCGACTCTTCGTAGCGAGCCAACGGCCGAGACGTTCAAGGGTTTCAGCATGGATGGAAACATCGAAACCCCGATTGCTCGCTTGGACCTAGTCGAGCTCGGCGACCTAAAGATGTACAACGTTGCCGCACGACAAGACGTCCACGATGACGCTTTCCGTAACTACAAGAAGACCGAGGTTGGCGCAGTAGGCTTCGTCGGCACGGGCCTATTCAAATCGGGTCAGATACGAGTGGACTACTCGCGAGCGAGGCTGACGATCTCCCTGCCTCAAAGGACGGGCGCAGTTCGCAATGTTTGTCGCGGGAAAGCGGTTCCGATTGTTGTGAACAAATGGGGGCTCACGACGCTCGTCGGCACGGATGCTGGCGAATTGCAGTTGGGTTGGGACACTGGTGCCCCCGCTATTCTGATGTCGAGGTCAACGGCAATCGCGGCGCACCTGGCCGCGGAACTGGATAGCGCTGTATCCAAGAAGTTCGAAGTCGGTGGCAGGGACTTCGGCCCGCAACGCATCGAGATATGGAATATTCCCTTGCCAACGGAAATAGCAGGGCTAGTTGGTCATCCGTTTTTTCACGAGCACGTCGTTTGCTTTGACTATCGCAACCTCACGCTGCACATCGAGTGATTCCAATCACGCAATTCCGGAGGAGCAGACATGGCTGAAATGGACACGAAGTCATCCCAACCGGAAACCGGCAATCAAAGTGTCCAGCTGGGGATCGGCACCCTTATCATCATCGCGCTCATTGTGACGATGTGTTCAGGGCGCAGCGAGATGGAAAAAATACAGACAGACACAGCCGAGCTTAAGCAGCAGCTCGGAGTGATCGACAAGAAGCTGGACACGCTGGTGGCGAAGGGCAGTGCAACAACGTCCACGAGTGTCGAGGAGCCCGCTGCACAAAATCCGTAGGACAGTCAGTGGTGCCGAATTCGGGCCAGCCGTCAAAGGATTGTTCATGTTGATCAGACGCCGAAAATCATAAGGGAGATAACAAGGTGGAAATGCCGAAATATTCAGAGCTCGTTCGAGTCATTGCGCAGGTTGGTGCGGTGATTGGATGCATTGTTGGGGCAATAGTTACCGTTGCGGCCCTCGCCAGCTTCAAGTACGGATTCCTGGTAGGACTCTCCGGCATCTCCGGCGGCCTTTACCTGATCTTCGGATCCTTGGCAGCATTGGGCATGGTCTATTGTTTTCTGTCCCTGGTTCAGGCGCAGATAGATACGCGAAATGCCGTCATTGAGTACATCGACGTGGCTCGCACGCGTGAGAAATAGATTGACCGGCTCATATAGCAGCGCGCACGGCGCTCAGCTCAGCCGTTAGGAGGCAAGATGGGCATCCTCGCCAGACTCTTTGGTGCCAAGTCCGAAATATCCGCAAAGCCCTTGGAGCATGCCGTGATCGTAACCTTCGCCTACGGCGGCTCCACCGATCTAGATCCGCTCTTTGCGCTCGAGAAACAACTCGAGTCGAACATTGCCGCGGCTCGGGCGGGTGAATACGATGGAAACGAAGTAGCCGTGGATGGGAGCGATGGGACTCTCTACATGTACGGCCCGGACGCTGACAAGCTGTTCGCTGCGGTTCGTCCGGCACTCGAAGCATGCAGTTTCATGAGGGGCGCAGTGGTTAAGCTTCGCTACGGCCCGCCTGCCGATGGCGTTCCCGAGCGCGAAGTGCGGCTTGCCCCCTAACACCCGGGTCATCGTGGGGATCTTCAAGTGAAAACATCCGACTCGACCGTGAAGATTCTGGCGCCTGCAAAAAAGGTATGGCTGGCCTTGACCAGCCCTGGCCTGGTCAAGCAATGGCAGTACGGCTCTGATCTGCTGACAACGTGGGAAGTGGGAGCTTCTATCGTTTTCCGCAACGAATGGAACGGACAAGTCTTTGAGCAGAAGGGCACAGTTCTTGAGTTCTCGCCGGAGTCACGCCTGAAGTACTCGCTGTTCTTCCCGCGGCCCGATCTGCGCGATATTCCAGAGCACTCCATTTACATGACGTATGAATTAGCCGAAAGCGACGGAACCACTTCTTTGCTCGTGCGCCAGGAAGATCCGCGCCCTTCCTTGCCTGATGAATCACCTGGTGGAGATGGTGGCCCTGACGTACTTTCGACTTTGAAAGAGCTTGTTGAAGTTGAAATGCGTGACAACAAATTGGCCTAACAATCGCCGGAGCGCGCGTGGCGCTGACGCCCGCCGGCGAACGCAATGACGGCTAACATCCGCCAAGAATCCAACACATCCGGAGTACACCATGGATCGTAGAACCTCAGTCATCGCGGCTCTCTCACTGGCTGCTGGCGCAGCAACAGCCGCGGAGAAAACGAAGACTCAATCGGCCGGTGGACTCAAGGTCACCGTTCTTTATGGGCATCCAAAAAGTCCGGACGATTTCGAAAAGTACTACTTTGGAACTCACATGCCGCTTCTCGCCGCAGCCAAAGGTGGAAAGAGAACAGAGACCTCAAAATGTCCGCCTGCAGCTGACGGATCGCCGGCTCCGTACTACCGGATCTTTGAGATTTGGTTTGATAACGAAGCAGATATGACCTCGATTACTGCTACGCCCGAGTGGAAGAAAGTTGTCGCCGATGTCCCGAACTATGCAACTGGCGGCATCACGCGGGTCGTGTCGAAACTGGATTGATGCAGTATCGGCGTTGCGCGGCTGCCTGGGCTGTGTGTCCCGAATCTTTGGGGGAATTTAGCTTGCACCTCAAGCGAGCTTCGGCGCCAGCAGCCTTGCGGGCGGTAAAGGTCGTGCACACCGTGGCATGGGCGCTTTTCGCGGGCTGTATTGTGGCGCTCCCGCTTGTTGCATGGCGCAGAGAATTCACCGTTGCGGCGGTTCTCATTGCGATCGTTACAGCCGAGGTTCTCGTGTTACTGGCCAACCGATTGCGGTGCCCACTTACGGATATAGCTGCGCGCTACACTGATGACAGGCGCGACAACTTCGATATATATCTGCCTTTGTGGGTCGCTCGATACAACAAGCACATCTTCGGCACTCTCTTCGTGGCTGGAATACTTTTCACGATTGTCATGTGGCGGGAGACATGAATTACTCATGCCGTCTGACGAATCGCCGCATCCGCGGCGCTCAGCTCAACCGTTAGGCATCACACTATGTCAACGCCAGTCCACCGCGTCGCATTACTTGGAATGTTCGCTGTGGTTGTCTTCGATGCGATCGCGTCGCTTGCTTCCTTGGCGATTGGTTTCAACTACGAGTACTCAGCATTTGGATCTTTGCTTTTGTACTGTGTCTTCGGCTACTGGGCCAGCAGTGTCCGGACGATCCTCTTCGCCTCGATTGTAGGTGCGCTGATGGGCCTGACGGATGCGTCTCTTGGATGGGCTGTCTCCTGGATTCTCGGGCCAGGTCGATGGGAGCCTGGATTGCTAACACTACCGACATGGGCCCTAATTGCACTGCAGATCACAGCGGTGGCCGCTATTTGTGCCCTTCTTGGCGGTGTAGCGCGAAGGTACATGCCGCGCGGGAAGCGCAGTCAGGCCTGACAAATCGGTGGAGCGCACGAGTGGTAGATAGAGTACCAAGTCCAATCCGCTGCACCCGCGGCGCTCAGCTCAACCGTTAGGCGACCATGAGCGCGCCCCGGGTCGAAATCACTCAAGCGCGAGCGGAAGAGGATATTGCCTCGATAGGTGAGCTCTTCCGGGAATATGCCGCATCGATCGGTGTGGATCTCGAATACCAGGGATTCAGTTCGGAGCTCGCTGGTTTACCCGGCCAGTACGCTCCGCCTTCCGGTGATCTCCTGGTTGCCAGGATCAACGGCGAGGCGGCGGGCTGCGTGGCGTTGCGTGCGCTTGATCAATCTACTCTTGAGATGAAGCGGCTGTATGTGCGGCCATCCGCTCGTGGAACGGGATTGGGTAAGCTCCTCGTCGAATCTGCCATTTCAATCGCCCGGCAGAATGGCTACGCGGAACTGCGGTTGGACACTCTCGCCAGCATGGCCTCGGCGCAAAAGCTCTACGGCGCATTGGGCTTTGTCGAGATTCCACCCTATGGAAATGCCTTTCTTCCTGGCACACGCTTCTATTCGCTGTCATTGGCCGTCTAACAAAGGTTGTCTACCTGCATGCGCAAACTCATTGTCTGCAACATCGTCTCGCTTGACGGCTTCTTTTCCGGCCCGGACGGGAACGTCATGGTCATGCCGTTCGACAAGGGCTTCTCGGACTACAACGCGGAACGGCTCCGAGCGGCGGACACACTGCTTCTCGGGCGCAAGTCGTTCGAGATGTTTCGGTCCTACTGGCCCGCGATCGCCGAGGATGAGAGTCAGCCAGCTTTAGAGCGTGAGATATCGCGTCTCAACACCGCCGTCGAGAAGGTCGTGGTTTCAAACAGTCTGAAGGCCGACGAGGTCGAGGGGTGGGGCCCGACCCGCGTCGTGCGGCGCGCGGACGCGTACGCGGAGATCACAGCGCTCAAAGAGATGCCCGGGCGAGAGATCCTGATATTCGGCAGTCACGTTCTTTGGAACGATCTGCTCGCCAGAGGTCTGGTGGACGAGCTGCATCTCATGATCGGCGCCGGTGTGGTCGGCGAGGGCGTGCGAGCTTTCGAGACGCGGCCGCCTGGTTCGCTCCGCCTGCTGGACACCCGCACCTTTGACGGCTCCAGCTTGCTGCTGACCCGCTACGTCGTCAAACGCTGACTCGGCTTCGCGCTCACGTCGAGGTGGGCGGCTCGTGCTCACGGTGATAGCGATGGATGGTCCAGAGGTAACTCTCCATCAGCGAGTCCTTGCCGAGCTCGGCAAGAATCTCGCGCCTGCGGGTCGCGGAGGGTGACCTTGCGAGTTGCACGCGCGCGCGCGTGAAATGATTGAGCTGATTCCGGAATTGCCACAGCAACTCGCGCGTCGCCATTTTGTTCTGGTGCAGCTCCCAGACGCCGAACCACACCGCCACGATTCCCATGGAAAAGGTCAGCAGGTTCTTCAGCGTGACGCCGTATCCCACCACGGTGTGGTGCATGGAATCGCCCCAGACGATGAGCGCCAGGATGACGGCCAGAATGAGGGCGAACAGCACCTTCTTCAGCCGCGCGATGCGTGCGCTGTTCTTTTCCAGCCGGTCGACCTTGGACGTGAAATAACGTTCCTGGCTCTGGATCCACATCTGCTCGACGTAGGCGGATTCGAATGGCGCGGAAACGTGCCGCCGTGGCATCAGTGGCGCCACGCTCTTCAGCACGCAGTTGATGAGGCCGAAGCCATGAAAGCGGTCGATGCCGGATAGCGCGAGCACGTCCCGAGCCCTGACCAGGTGGTCGGCGCCGGAGAGCCGCAGAAAGAACTTGGCGCGCATGGTCTCGGCGATCACCCGGTACATGAGGTGTCGGGAAAACCAGTGCTTGCCGTGCAGCAGGAGATACAGACCCACGCCGGAAAACAGCACGAGCAGGTAAAAGAACAGCAGCAGGGACGTCTCGGCGATGCGTTCGTAGCTCAAGTAGGCCGCCGCCATGGCAAAGGTCGCGATACTGAAGTACTTGAACAGGCGGTCGGAGCGGCGCTGGAAGTACACGGCGAGCGCGTCGGCTTTTCCGTACTCGACGTCGATGTTGTTGAGTACTACCCGATCGCGCAGCGGCAGGTCGGCCGGCAGGCCGGCCGGCAAGCCGGCCAGCAGGGAATCCCGCGGACCCAGTTCCGCGTTGCTCACCATGCGGGTGAACTCCCGGTTGTAGTCGGCCAGCTCATGGAGTTGGTGCTGCAGCAGGGTGGGCATTGCGGTATGCCTTTGCAGCACGTTGTCGCCGAAACCGGAAAGAAAGCAGGGCCCGGTGGGCTCGGGGTCTGGTTGGTCGTCGCGCCGACGTGCGGGAATCCAGTACGCCCAGGAAGTCGAGGCCTCGCCCTCGATGGACGCGTCGACGAATTCCAGGCGCGAATCGCCGCCGCCGTCCCGGTCGGTGCGGGCTCCCAGATAACGAAGGATGGTGTCCGCGGTTCCACCTGGCAGCGGCGATGCGCGGCCGTCCCATAACGCGAGCAGGAGAGTCGTCCGACGAGTAAGGGTTTCTGACAGATTCACGTACATGGATGCACGCGATTCCGCCGCCCGACTGGCGGCGCCGGCGGGTACGGTCGCGAGTTCGTCGCACTCGACGCCCGGATGTTTGAGCAACGTCTGTAGCGTCGCGAAGTTCTCGCCGTCGAAATCCGCGGCGTAGTCGGCGAGCGGCATGGGAAGGATGGCGTTTACCCGCATGCCGAGCTCGAGGACGGTCTGCGCGACTAACAAGTCCGCGCCTTCGGCCATGCCAATCGCGAACTGCAGTTCGGAGTCCGGAAAGTCCGCCTTTATTAGTTGCACGAACTCGGTTACTGCACCACGAAGTTGCACGAGATCGTCGGGATGCAGATCCCGATGACCCGTGACACCGATGATGAAAGGAGTACCGCTGCGCGCGGAATGTTGTTCGACGGCGATGTCCATTGAACTTTGCGGCAAATACTTTTGTAGTTTTCTGAATTTGTCTGCAAGCGCTTTCCAGCGCGTGCGACACTGTATTAGAGTCGGGACAAATAATAAGCGTTGTTCGAGACGCGCGCGGGGTTTAAGACGGATGGATGGAACGCAATACAAAGCGTTCATCAGCTATAGCCACAGCGATACCCGCTGGGCATCGTGGCTGCACAAGTCCCTCGAGGCATATCGGCCGCCGAAGCAGCTCGTCGGCAAGGTCACGGACCGTGGACCGATACCGAAGCGCCTGGCGCCCATTTTCCGCGATCGCGAGGAACTCGCGAGCGCAACCGACCTGGGCTCGTTGCTCACCGAAGCATTGTCGCGATCGGCCTGCCAGATCGTGATCTGCTCGCCGCGCGCGGCCCGCTCGCGCTGGGTGAACGAGGAAATCCTGGCGTTCAAGCGGCTCGGGCGCGAGGACCGCATCTTCTGTCTTATTGTCGACGGTGAGCCCAATGCCTCCGACATTCCCGGACAAGCCGACCAGGAGTGTTTTCCGCAGGCATTGCGCTTTCGCTTAGGTGCCAGACGGCAACCTGAGCGAAACGCGGACCGAGCCCATCGCCGCGGACGCGCGCGAGGGCAAGGACGGCAAGAATCGCGCAAAGCTCAAGCTGATCGCCGGCCTGCTGGGCGTGGGCTTCGACGCGCTCCGCCAGCGCGAAACCCAGCGCCGCAACCGGCAACTCTTCTATGTAGCGGCTGCCTCGATTGCCGGCATGGTCCTGACCAGCACCCTGGCAGCGGCAGCGTTCATCGCGCGCGCCCAGGCAGAACGCGAAAAGGTGCGCGCCGAAGCCGAGGCCGAGACCGCGCGCCAGACCACCAACTTCCTCGTCGACCTGTTTCGCATCTCCGACCCGAGTGAAGCTCGTGGTAACAGCGTCACGGCCCGCGAAATGCTCGACAAGGGCGCGACGAGAATTCAGACCGAACTTGCCGGGCAGCCGGTCATCCAGGCCACGCTGTTCGACACCGTCGGCACGGTCTACATGGGCTTAGGGCTCTACGACCAGGCGAAGCCGCTGCTGAATGCCGCCGTGACGCAGCGGCGCGAACTGCGCGAACCCAATCCCGTGCAATTGTCCGAGTCGCTGAATCACCTGGGCGACGTCCTGACGCTGCAGGCGGCCTACGACGAGGCCGCCAGGAACTACGAAGAAGCGCTGGCGCTGCAACGCGCGCAGCCGCAGAACCCGCAGGCGCGGGCCTTGCTGGCCAAGGGCCAGTTCGGACTCGGCGTGGTGTTCTACCAGCAAGGGCGCTACCCCGAGGCCGAGCGGTTGTTGCGCGACGCGCTCGCCACGCAGAAGGCGTTGTTAGGTGAGACTCACGGCGACATTGCCCGAACGCTGCAGAACCTGTCCAAGGTAGCGGAGGCGGCGGGCAACCTGGAAGCCGCCATCCCGCTCATGCAGAGCGCCGTGGACATGCAGCGCAAGGTGCGCGGCAAGCTTCCCCATCCGGACCTCGCAGAGGAGCTCAACGATCTCGGATACATGAGGCAGCAGAACGGTGAGTACGCTGCCGCCGAAGCGTTGTTCCTCGAGTCGCTGGCGATGAAACGCGTGCTGCTGGGCGAGAAACATCCCGAGATCGCGATGGGACTGAACAACCTCGCGTACCTGTTTCAGGACAAGGGCGATCTGAAGCGCGCCGAGGCCACGTACCGCGAGGCGCTCAAGATGCAACGCGAGCTGCTCGGCAACGTGCATCCGGATGTCGCGAACACGCTCAACAACCTCGCGTTCGTGCAGGACGACAAGGGCGATCTCGCCGGCGCGCTGGTCACCGAACGGGAATGCCTGAGCATCTACCGCGCGCTGTTCCCGGGGGATCACCCGGAAGTCGCGCGCATCATGAATCGCATTGGCTACTGGCTCGTGGAAGCCCATCAGTACGCAGAGGCTGGCGAGGATCTCACCGAGGCACTCGCCATGCGCCGGCGATTGTTCGGCGAGAACCATCCGGACGTGGCCAGCAGCCTCACGCACCTGGCGATTCTGCAGGTCGAAACGCACAAGTACCGTGAGGCACTCGAGTCCGCCGTGGCCGCCACGGAACTCTCGACCAAGGCATTCTCGGCCACGCACTGGCGTACCGCGGTAGCGCAATCCGTGCAGGGCGCCGCGCGCGCCGGCCTCGGTGAGTACCCGGAGGCCGAGCGACTGCTCACCAGCAGCTACAAGACCCTGAGCAGCGACCTGGGCGCCTTGCCGACCTATCGCAACCGCGCACGCGGCTATCTTGAAGACCTGTACCAGCGCTGGCGGCGGCCCATGCCTGCGGCGCAACTCGCGCTGATTGCAGCCAGTGTGATGAAGGCAGAACAGAATTGATCGAGCTCATGCGCTCAACCGACTCACGGATTTCCAAACAATGTCGCGCCGATATTGAGTCACGCCGGCGTGCACTACTAACAAGAGTCGGAGACATATGCTCATACCATCACGCGCGGGTCGTTACCCGCTTGTACTCACTGCCGCACTGACGCTTCTCGGCATTCTCGCGGCACCCGGCGCCCAGGCGCAGGTGCTGCGCGTCACTGCCGCCAACGCGTCGAACAGCGCGGTGTACGACGTCAACTTCTCCGGCAGTGGCGGAAGCATTTCCGTGCTCAACTCCGACGCGAACCGGCACGTGAGCCTGCGCTCGCTGGTGTTCATCCCGAACGCGCAGAGTGGCCAGATCGATCTGCTGATTGCTGACAGCTCGCGCGGCGAGATCGTGCGTTATGCCAACGCGACCGGCGCCGCGACGGTGGTATGGAGTACTGCGACTGGAGCAGGCCCCACGTATCCGGATGGTCTCTCGGTCGATGGTGCCGGGAATCTCTTCGTTGCGAGTTCGGCCTCCGGCAACACCAAGCCGGCGCAGCTCTGGGTGTTTCCCACGGATCCGCTGCTGCCCGCGGGCGCGGGATTCCTGGCGCCGCGCCTGATCGACAGCTCCTTCGGCGGACTGTCGGTGCAGACCCTCGAAGAGACAGTCGTCGCACGCACCACCAGCAACGCTGCCGGCGCGGGCGATCTGCTGCTGCTCGCCGGCAGCCCGGCGACCGTGCTGGTCTATTCCAGCGCCAGCGTTCAGAACGTGCTGAACGGCGGCGGACCCATCTCACCCAGCCGCACGCTGATCAGCAGCGCGCAGTTTCCCGCGGGCGTCGCGCCCGGCGGCATGGACTTCTGGCCGGTCGACAGCAGCCTGCTGATCACCACGGCGAGTGGCACGGTGCTGCGCTACAGCTTCACCGCCACCAGCCCGGTTCGCGGCTCTGACTTTGCCACCGGTCTCGGCAACGGCAAGTTCAAAGTGCGGACCGGTATCGAGGCGACCCAGCCGTTGGCATTTGTCGCTAACAACAACGGTGGCGAAATCCTCAAGTTCGGCACGCCCCCCGCGGGCGGGGGCGCCAATCCTCCGCTGGCGATCGTCACCAGCGGCGTTCAAAGACCGCAGGGACTTGCCGCGAGCAATCTCGCGGCGACCGCCGCGGCCGAGTGCCTGAATACGGCCGGTGGTTGCGATCTCCTGGGCTCCGTGCTCAAGCACAGCGTCGAGCGGCTCGCATCGTTGCCCGGCTACGTGATCGAAGACGTGTGCGTCGTGCCGAAGGATCCGCGCGTCACGCAGTACGGTTCGTGCACCGGCCACAGCCTTCCCGTCGCGCAGGTGTGCGCAGGCTTTGGCGCCACCGTCATCCCCGACACCATGTGCGGCGGCTCCGGCGCCAGCGGGTCGGGATTTGCGCTCATCAAGAGCACGACGAATAGTTTGAACACGGCCAAGGGTGCGCTCATCGTCAATGAGGCGTTCACCGAAGGCGTGTTGAGCGGCGCAAACAATCCGTGTCCCAAGACCGTCCTTGGATGGGCGCCAACCGTTGGGGAAGGCACGGTGGTCGAAGGCGACACCATGCTCGAGATCACCAGCTCCTGCGGCAGCTCCAAGGGTCTGACCCGCGGCCTGTCCCTGTGGGGTGTTGGCCTGGTGTTGAACGAAAATGCGCTGCCCGGCAAGAACCTCGCGGACGCCCGCATCAAATTTGCGGCCACGAAGTACGACGCGTTGAGCAGCACCATCGCGCTGGCGAGCATCCAGTCCGCCTTCCGCAGCAGTCTGACTGCGTGCCTGGACACCAGCCGGACGTTCTTCGACCGCAAGAAGTACGCGAACGCGGCCACGCAGCTCGTGACCTGCGATGCACTGGTGGCCGCGAACGAGAGCGCCTTCTCGGGCAATGCCGTGAACCCGAATCCCAGCGGCGAGATTCGCGGACGAATTGCGAATCTGTACCTCACCATCAAGTCGCGCATTCTCGGAGAGCCGGCGCTGGGCAGCTGGCCGCCCCTAATCGCAACGGCGCCGCGCGCGGCGAGGCCACCCCGATTCAGCACGTGAGTGTAATCTGGGTGGCCTTGACGCTGGCGTTGCCCAATCCGGCGTACACCAAGACCTCAACCGCTGGATGTCATGGGAACCGACGTGGCAGTTCAAACGCTCTCTGTACTGACATGCCCTGAATGTGGCGTGCGCCGTGAAGAGGAAATGCCTCTGGACGCCTGCATGTACTTTTACGAGTGTCAGGGTTGCGGGAAGCTGCTCAAACCGAACAGCGGAGACTGCTGTGTGTTCTGCTCATTTGGGACCGTGAAATGCCCTCCGGTCCAGGCTTCTTCTCCATGCTGCGGGTCCGGGCAATGACTTCACTTCGTGCCGCGTGGCGCGAACACGTCGACTGACAGCGTCACGGTGCGGCTTTCATTGGGATCCAGCGCGCCGACGCCAACCACCTTGCGGTCCACTTCCTCGCCGCGATCGTTGCGAATCGAGACCACCACCGAGTACTCCCACGAGTCGGCGCCCTTGGGATTGCGAAACGCACCTTCGACTCGCAGCGCGGAAAAAGTCGCCTGAGCCCGCGCTTCGACGATCGCATTGGGATCGAATCGCAGGTGACCGTTGCAAGACGGGCAGACGCGAGCGCTCTCCAGGATGGTCGACTTGCAGTGCGGACAGATCCTGGTTTTGCCGGGTGTCGCAACACGGCCGTTCATTGACAGGTCAGTGCTTGGGCTTATCGTCCCAGCCGAATTCCGCCTTGCCGCGCATGCGTGAACCTGCCGCCACGGTGAGGGAGCCGGCCTTCAGCTCACCGTTGAACACACCGGTCTGCAGTAGTTCGACGCGGGAGGAGGCATCGATGTTGCCATCGAGCTGGCCGCCGACGACCACGGTGTCGGCCTTTACGCCGCCGGTCACGTGCGCGCCAGGCTCAATCGTCAGATTGCCCTGGACGTTGACGTCTCCCTTGAAGTCACCGGCGATGCGGACATGGCCCGCGCCGTCGATCTTGCCCTCGATGGTGAGCCCGGCGGCAATGACGGACTCTTTCGGCGGCCCATCGGCGCGATTTTGCGTCGCGGCAGGACGCGCGGCGGGCTCGCCGACGGCGGAAAGAACGGATACTTTCTCGGGCGCCTTCGCCGCGGGCTCCGACCCGCCCTGATCGCGACCTAATGAATCTTTCCACAACGCCATGACGAACCTCCTGTACCTGAAATGCTTGTCGACCTCGTGCGAGATCGCGGAACCTAAGTACACAGCGTGGTCGGAAGTGTCAAACACCGCAGCAATTTGTCGGGATAAACCGACAAGGACTCGGAGCGGCAGGCCCCTAGGAATGCCGCGCCGTGGCGCCCGAGCGGGCTACGACCCCGAGGGCAATGTGATTGGCGTAATGCCAGCCAAGTCCCGTCAACGAGCGCAATTGCCATCTGGTCAATAGTTAGCCGCATCGCCGCGACTATCGTGGGAATATGGGTGTTCCGGCCAAGTTGCGAGGTCGCAAAATTGAGCATTCGCCGCATCACTTCTTCCGACGTCCCAAGCGCCGCTGCGCTCCTGGCCGAGCTTGGCTATCCGACCACAGAGGCAGATCTGGGCGAACGGCTCAAAGCCATCGCCACAAATCCCGACGACGCGGTCCTGGTAGCCGCAGAAGACGGAAATATCCTGGGCCTGGTGTCCGTGCACAGCTTTGAAATGATTCACCGACCTGGCAGGCTGGGTCGCATTACCTCGCTGATTGTCGCCGCTTCCGCCAGAGGTCGCGGCCTCGGAACAAATCTGTTGGCTGCCGCCGAAAAGCACCTGCGCGCCTATGGCTGCGCGAAGCTCGAAGTGACCAGCGGTGAACAGCGGTCTTCCGCGCACGACTTCTACGCCGCGAATGGCTATAAAGAAGAGCGGGTTCGTTTCACCAAGACTTCCGATGCCTGAGAAACCTAGTGGCGCTCACTGACAAACAACGCGGCGTGCTGAAAGGCATGACCATCGGTGCCGCGACATCGCTCGTCGTGATCATCGCCGCAATCCTGTTGGGACCTGCGTTGCTGTCACCCGAAGCCTCGGCCGGTGAGCGACTTGCCTTCGCACTCAAGGCCGACGCCTTCCTGGCACTTTGGTTAGGCGTGTCGATCGGCTTGCTCGCGCGACACCGATTTTTCACGCCCGAGGACATCGATGGCGGTGGGCTCTCTCAAGGGTCGGAAACCGCGAAAGTCCTGCAAGCGACACTTCAAAACACCCTGGAACAAACAGTGCTGGCAGTGCTGGTGCACCTGGCATGGGCCACCCTGATGCCGGTGTCCTGGATGGCAGCGATACCTGCTGCCGCAATTCTCTTCTTGTCTGGCCGTGTGCTTTTCATACGCGGCTATCGCGGCGGTGCGCCGTCGCGTGCCGTCGGGATTTGCGCTCACCTTTTATCCATCGGTGCTGATGCTCGTGATAGTGATCGGCGCGGTGATAGTTGCCGGAGGGCACAAATGAAAGCATCGGCCTTGATTGTCGGCCGCACCTATTTCCGGCTCACCTTCGCAGATCGCGACCTCACGATGCCTGGCGTCGAGCCGCTGGTCTTTCTCGGCGAAGTCATGGACGTCGGCGGGACGCGCGGTTTTGCGTTTCAGGACACCGCTTCATTTGTCCAGCATGGATCCGGGCTCGAAGGCGAGGAGCAGCACGACGAGATCGTCCTCTACTTCCTCCCGGAATCGGAGATCGGTGCCGTTGTACGACATTGGCGAGCTCACGACCGAGATTGCTGAGGCTGCACAGCGCGCAGCTTCATCGAACTACCCGATGCTGACCCCGGGACGCACAGGCGGGAAATGATGTCGGATCGCTCGCAGGATCCCTTCAATCTGGATCGCTTCGTGAAAGCGCAGTCGGAGAACTACGAGGAAGCGCTGGCAGAGCTGCGCGCCGGACAGAAGCGCACGCACTGGAGCTGGTACGTGCTGCCGCAGATTCGCGGGCTGGGTTCCAGCGAGATGTCCTTGCGATACGCGATCTCTGGCGCTCCTGAAGCGAGGGCATATCTGCGCCATCCGACGTCTGGGCCAGAGGCTCATGGAATGCGTGACGACCCTCAACGCTCACAGGGGGTTGAGCGCTGCGGACATCCTGGGGCCGGTTGACGCGCAGAAATTCCACTCGTGCGCCACGCTCTTTGCCGCGGTCAGTGCCGACAATTCGCCGTTTCACGCGGCGCTCGACAAGTACTTTTCAGGTGTTCGCGATCGCAACACCGTGGCCATTCTTGCCGGAACAGCCTAGCTACGTGGGTTTATTGAGACGAGGAGAGTCAGATGCGAAGTCACGCACGAGTGTTGATGGCCAGCGCGCTCTCGCTCGCCTGCCTGAGCCAGGTTTCTGCGAGCGCGAAAAAGAGCACTGCCCAACAGCAGTTCGAAGACAATCCGACGGGTCTGGCCATCGACTGTGGGCGCATGCCCTACATCATCGAGCGTTCCGAAGCGGGACTCGACCTGGCTGTGCCAAGGGCGAAAGTCAGCCTGAGTCTCGAGGCAGAATCGTTGTTGAACGCGGACGGGGCGTTGAAGGAGACCGCGATGCGTCTGCTTCTGCTCAGGAATCGCCTGCTGGAAATGGGGCTGGTGAAAGCGCAGGAGGTGCGGACCACGGTTTGGCCCCGATGGATATTTGAGCCGCCTTCCGGCTCCGAATCACCCGACACGCTGGATGCCCGCCTGGCCTGGATCAGTACTGAAGCAGCCAAATTGACTGAGATTGGCTGCGAGATCGGCCGCAAGAAAACGGAAGACCCTCTTTTCTGCAGCGTGGAGTGATCCGCCGGTGCGAACAGTGTCGCTAAGCCCACGGCGATGATGCGTCGATCTCGCGCCACGTGCCGAGCGCCAACCCATCCACGCTGACGCTGCCGATGCTCGCGCGCACCAGTCGCAACGTCGGGAACCCGACGTGCGCCGTCATGCGGCGAACCTGGCGGTTCTTGCCTTCGCGCAAGGTCACCTCCAACCATGCCGTCGGAATCTTCGCGCGATAGCGGATCGGCGGATCGCGCGGCCAGAGATTCGCGGGCTCATCGATGAGCCGCGCGCCGGCGGGCTTCGTCGTGAAGTCGCTCAGCTTCACGCCCGTGCGCAAGGCGTTGAGCGCCGCTTCGGTCGGCGTGCCTTCGACCTGCGCCCAATACACCTTCGCGAGCTTGTGAGCCGGATCGGCGATGCGCGTCTGCAGCGCGCCGTCGTCCGTCAACAGCAGCAATCCCTCGCTGTCGGTATCGAGCCGGCCCGCCGGATAGACGTCGCGGAACATCGATGTAGTCGGCGAGCGTGCGCTTGCCCGGCTCCGGGCTGAACTTGCAGATCACGCCGAACGGCTTGTTGAACGCGATGAGCATCAACTAGCTGAGGAAGCGCTCGATCAGGTTCGGCGGCACCTTCGTGCGCGGCACCGACGGCGCGGCGCTGCGCCGGCCATGCTTGCGCCCGTCGACGCGACGAACCGGCGCCTCGAACCACTCGCGCACGTCGGCTTCGAGGCCGATGCCGTGCATGTAGTTATAGAGCGCCTTGCGCAGGCCGCTGCCGAGATAGTCGTGGTCCGTGCCCGTGGGGTCGCGGAAGTTCACGTCGTTGTGCGCGAACTGGATGTCGGGCGGCGGCAGCAGCTCGATGCCGTAGGCGTCCGGGTTCAGTCCGATGGGCGAGTGCGCGGTCGCCGAGAAGCGATGCCAGTACGCCGACTGGATGCAGCCCGCCGCGAACAACTGGCGCACGCGCTCCAGCGCGTCGACCGTGTCCTGCTCGGTCTCGGTCGGAAAGCCGTACATCAGATAGGCGTGCACCATGATGCCGGCGTCGGTGAAGGCCCGCGTCACGCGCGCCACCTGCTCGACGGTGACGCCTTTCTTCATGAGCTCCAACAACCGGTCCGACGCCACTTCGAGCCCGCCGCTCACGGCCACGCAGCCGGATTCGGCGAGCTGGCGGCAGAGCTCGGGCGTGAAGGTCTTCTCGAACCGGATGTTGCCCCACCAGGTGATGCTGAGTTTCTCGGCGATCAGGCGCTTCGCGAGCGAGCGCATGGCGGAGGGCGGCGCGGCCTCGTCGACGAGATGAAAGCCCGTCTCGCCCGTCTCCGCGATCAGCGCCTTGATTCGCCGCATGATGAGATCGGTGCTCGGCTCGTCGTAGCGGCCGATGTAGTCGAGCGACACGTCGCAGAACGAGCACTTCTTCCAGTAACAGCCGTGCGCCAGCGTGATCTTGTTCCAGCGCCCGTCGGACCAGAAGCGATGCATCGGGTTCAGCATTTCCATCACCGACACGTATTGGTCGAGAGGAAGTCCGTCGTAGGTCGGGATGCCCGTGTCTTTCTGCGGGATGTCGTGCTGGGTGAGGTCGGTCTCGAGCACGACCTTGTTGCTCTTTGCGCACGTAGGTGCGCACCAGCGGCGTCTTGCCATCGTGCAGCCGCTTCAGGAGATTCAGCAGCGGCCGCTCGCCGTCGTCGAGCGTGACGTAATCGAAGTAGTCGAACACGCGCGGATCGCGCAGGGATCGCAGCTCCGTGTTCACCCAGCCGCCGCCCAGGATCAGTGTGGCTTTCGGATTCGCGGCGCGGATCGTGCGCGCCATGCGGAACGCGCCGTACACATTGCCGGGGAAGGGCGCCGTGATGGCGACGATGTCGGGTCGCTTCTCGGCGAGTAGTTCGCGCGTGAGCGCATCGAGCGTTTCGTCGACCAGCGTGGGTTCGCCGGTCAGCGCTTCATGCAGCGGGTCGAATGTCGCCGAGCTCGCGGCGAGCTTTTCGCCGTAGCGCGCGAGCTCGAAGCGCGGGTCGATGCCGAGGCGCCAGACATCGGCGAGGTCATCGACGTACAGGCTGGCGAGATAGCGCGCCTGCTCCGTCGTGCCCAGCGCGCCGAAGGCCGCGTGAATCTGCTCGTCGAGCGCCTGCTCGAAGCGCGGCCCTTCGGGAAGGAATGCGCGTGCGACGATGCGGAACGCCAGGCTCGGATCGCGGCGCTGCAGGAAGCGGATCGCCGGCTCCACGGTTTCCGCGTAGCGCTCGGCATGGGCGAGGAAGTGGGCGATGGACGGCGGCACGGCGGCGCGCTTGCCGGCGGCCTTCGCTCGGCGGCGCAGTTCGTCCGCCATGCGCGTGACGAGCGGTGCAGAGAACAACCGCAGGAAGAGCGTGATCGACGAGTCGGCCTGCGTCACCTCGAGCCCGAGTTCCTGCGCATGCAGGCGCAGGAAACCCGTCAGATACGCCGTCGCTGGGTAGGGCGTATTCAGCTGGATCATCGGGGGCGTGACGAGCAGGAGGCGCATGGCGGGGGTAGGGTAGCGCACGTGGAAGCGCGGTGGCATAACGAGTGTAGCCGCCCTTGCTGCGCGCCGACGGGGAACCAGATGTTCGCAATCAAAGCCGCAATCCGCGATGTACGTGCGAAGTCATTTGCCTTCGACGCACAGAAGACGATGTACGGCGGCAAGCGTATCGCCGAGGGTGATTCGGTCTTCATCTTCGCGAGCGAGAACGAAGGCGGCCCAGGCCTGATTGCCCGGGGCGTTGTGACCTCGGCCAAGGCAACGCCAAGGAAACCCGGAATCGAGCGCCAAACCCCGCGCGTGAGCATCGCCGTAAAGCGAACTGCGCTCGCGAAAAAGCGTCTCGGACGGAGAGAGCTCAAGCCGAATTCCGACTGGAAAGATGGCCGCCCCGAGACCGAACTCAACTTCAAGTTCTATCGCCAGGCAACCAACAAGATCATCGGCATTTCGGAGGGCACGGCGGCGTTTCTTGGGCAGATTCTTTTAGCGCCGACCGGTACAGTCCGCGCATGAACAAACTCTGCGCGGGCGTCCTTGCTGCATTTCTTATTAGTCTGCTTCTGTCGGCTACGGCGAGAGCCGACGACCTCGACGCCTGGAACGCGGCGAAGCTCATGGGCGTCGGTGTGAACATCGGCAACACGCTGGAGAACACCACGACGTGGGAAACCGGCTGGGGAAATCCGCGCATCACGAAGGAGTTCGTGCAGAGCCTGGCCAAGCTCGGATTCAAGACCGTTCGCGTTCCCGTTGCCTGGGACACCTACGCGCGCAACGGGCGCATCGCCGAGGGGAAACTCGCGCGCGTGGGCGAGGTCGTCGACTGGATCACCGCCGCGGGCATGTTCTGTGTGGTGAACATTCACTGGGATGGCGGCTGGATCGACTCGAGCGACAAGGCTCGATTCTCGAAAACATTCGCCACGTTCAGTCCGGAAGCGGAACAGCAAATACGTGTCCTACTGGACGCAGATCGCGAGCTACCTTGCCGGGCGTAACGAGCAATTGATCTTCGAGGCGCTGAACGAGGAAACGAAGTTCGACGGCGCGGGCTCCACGCAGAAGGCGTACGCCACGCTGACCCACGTCAACCAGCTCTTCATCGACACGGTGCGCAAGACGGGCGGCAACAACTCGAATCGCCTGCTCATCGTGACGGGCTACGCCACCGACATCACCAAGACCACGAGTCAGTGAGTACGTACTGCCCAAAGACACCGCGCCGCATCGTCTGCTGATTTCCGTGCACTACTACACGCCGTGGCAGTTCGCTGGAATGACCAAGGACGAGAGCTGGGGAAAAATGGCGCTGACCTGGGGCAGTCAGGCTGACCTTGCCGAGCTGAATCGCCTGTTCGATGCCATGCAGGATTTCTGCAAGCGCAACGATCTGCCAGCGTTCATCGGCGAATTTGGCGTAACCGACAAGAAGGAGACGCCGTCACGCGTGCGCTGGATGACGGCCGTTGCCGAAGCCGCGCTTTCCCGCAAGATGATTCCCGTGCTCTGGGATACCGGCGGCGACATCTCGCGCAAGCCGCCTTATGCGCCGAGTGCGGCGTTGACGGAAGTCTTGCGAAAACTAGCTGTGCACGCCATGCCTGCCCGATGATCGACTAGCTAGCGCCGCAACAGCCGCTCCAGGGTGCTGCGCAAATCCGCGAGATTCGTGGGTTTTGCCAGGATCTGGTCCACATTGGGCAGCGTGTCGTCCTGCGCGTTTACGCGATGCCCATAAGCCGTGAGCATGATCACAGGCGTTCCCGGGCGCATCTGATTTACCACGTTCGAAACTTTACGCCCATCGACGACGGGCATGACGAAGTCTGTAATGACAACCGCAAACGGCGCTCCGGCCCTGTCGGCGGCTTCAAACGCATCAATCGCGCTCTGCCCGTCATCGGCGGTCATCACGTGGTGACCGTCCGCCTCCAGGGCGGCGCGCAGTGACTCGAGCAAAACGGGGTCATCGTCGGCGAGAAGAATGCGGATACCGGATCGTTTGCCGGCGAATGCACTCGGCGGCGCAGTAGTTTGCTGGCGCTCCACGCGCGCGCTGTCGATGGGAAATATGCAGCCGCATGGTAGTGCCTCGGCCCGGTTCGCTGACGATTTCGATTTCGCCGCCGTGGCGTTTCAACATGCCGTAGACCATGGCGAGGCCGAGTCCATTGCCCTGCTCGCCCTTGGTCGAAAAGAAGGGCTCCAGGCAGCGCCGGCGGGTTTGCTCATCCATGCCGATGCCCGTGTCGCGCACCTCGACAGCTCACCCCATTGGCGAGCGCACGAGTCTGCAGGGTGATGGTTCCGCCTGCCGGCATCGCGTCCACGGCGTTGAAGATCAGATTGACGATGGCATCGCGGATTTCGCTCTCGCTACCCAGGGTGGCAGGCAGACCGTTCGCCAGGTTCAGTTCCGTTTGAATCGAAATACCCTTGCCCAGTGCCATGGTGTGCCAGCGCGCGCGCGTCAGCGCGACAGATTGCTGAACTACGTCGTTGAGATCCACGGCCTCGCGCACCGACTGCGCTTCGCGCGGGCGGCAGAATTCACGCAGCCGCGCCACGGTCTGCACCACCGCTGCGATGGCCTGCTGAACCAGGGACAGGCGCTCGCGTGCGCGCGGATTCAGCGTCTTGTCCTGCTCCAGCAGCGACTCGATGTAGAGCGCGGCGGGAGTGATGGCGTTGTTGATGTCATGCGCAATGCCGCCCGCCATCTGTCCCAGCGCGCGCAAGCGCTCCTGTTGCAGGACGGCGTGTTTGACCTGGCTGAGCTCCGCGTTGGCCGCGCGCGCCTCGTCTTCGGCACGCTTTTCTTCGGTGACGTCTTCGTGCATCACGATGACATTGCGAACCAATCCGCCTGGATCCTTGATCGGGTAGACGAACGATCGAACCCACTGCTCACCGCGCGTGGGCTTGGGGCTCGTCTCGCCCTTGTGTCCCTTGAATGCGCGCTCGATGACCGGCAACAGACTTTCGTTCGCATCGCGCGAATCTTGCGATGCGTTCTTGCCCCAGAGGCGTTCCCACGCGGCATTTACCTGGACCGTTCCACCATCGACCGCGAGTACCTGTATTCCAAACGGCGACTGTTCCACCAACGTCCGGAAGCGCTGCTCCGAGACTAACAAGTTGCGGCGACTCCGAAAGCTCAGCGTGAGGCTCATGGCGATGACCATGAAGAAGAAGCCAAACGGACCCAGGTGCATGAAGTCGATGACCTGCGCGCGAACCAGAGTTCCTTCGATGCCGCCACGAGGTAAACGGCCGCACTCAACGCCATCATCAAGCTGGTGCCGGATCTTGTCCCGGCGCCAACTCGCCAGGAATCGGACCACGGAATCGCCAAGGGCGATCAGCGCTGCCGCGAACTGGCAAACCAGAAGCTGGGCGCGAGTGGTCCCACCGGACTTGCGAACTGCTCTCCCCACGGCATGAGCCTTGGTTTCGATACGGTCGATGTCCGGCCAATTGCAACCCGAAGGGCTGGACCAGGTTGAGTGCCAGCAACGCCACAAAACGACCGTCTCGGCGACCAGCCACGGCAGGGGTCGCCGGCCCGTGACCTGCCGACGTGAACCAGGGCAGGAAAATGAAAGATACGCAGCATGAAGCGAGATGTTCCACTTGAGCAGGACCCTGTATTCCTCGATCGACCACGATTGATAGAGCTGCGCCAGGGTCCAGGCCAATGCCGGCCGCGCAACAACACATGACGCTGAACAGCAGGTTCGCCTTGTCGATGGGACGCCAGAGCCCATTCGACATGTGACGCACGGCGGCGAGCACGCATACGCCGGTGATGACGTGAAACGCCGCGACTGAATAGGCTGTCATTCCGCGCCATCTTGCTCCCGCGCATGCTGGGTCACAAGAAACCGGGGTAAACTTACGGCCCTCGAGTCGCCGCGCTTAGGGCTTCGCCCGCGCCCATGAACCTGCCGAATCGCCGTTCCCGAACTATCCATCGACACCTGCCTGCGCCGCGACCAGCATCGCCTGCGTCGTGAGCGCGATCGCCTGCGCGCCGGGAAGATGCGAGGCAATGACATCGCGGCCGCGGAGGCGGCGCTCGCGCAGAAGATAGCCGCGTCGACCGCGGCGCGCGCCGCGCGCGCGGCGAGCGTGCCCAAGGTCAGCTATCCGGAAGAGCTGCCGATCTCGGCGAATCGCGACGAGATCCGCCGCGCGATCGAAAAGCATCCGGTCGTCATCCTCTGCGGCGAGACGGGCTCGGGCAAGACGACGCAATTGCCGAAGATCTGCCTCGAGGCCGGGCGCGGTGTCGCGGGGGTCATCGGCCACACGCAGCCGCGGCGCATTGCCGCGCGCGCGGTGGCGTCACGCATTGCGGAGGAACTGAACACGCCGCTGGGCCAGCTCGTGGGCTACAAGCTGCGCTTCCAGGATCACAGCCGGCCGGAAGGTCTGATCAAGCTGATGACCGACGGCATCCTGCTCGCCGAGACGCAGGGTGATCGATTCCTCGACGCCTACGACACGATCATCATCGACGAAGCGCACGAGCGCTCGCTCAACATCGACTTCCTGCTGGGCTATCTCAAGTGGCTGCTGCCGAAGCGGCCGGACCTCAAACTAGTCATCACGTCGGCGACCATCGATCCGGAGCGCTTCGCGAAACACTTCAGCGATGCGCCCATCATCAACGTGTCGGGGCGCAGTTATCCGGTCGACGTCCGCTACCGGCCCGTTGACGCTCGACGAAGAGGACGACGAAACGGCGACGGGCGAGCAGGACGCGATCCTGTCTGCGGTGGATGAGCTCTGGCGCGAACAGGCGGGCGACATCCTGGTCTTCCTGAGCGGCGAGCGCGAAATCCGCGAAACCGCCGAGTCGCTGCGCAAACACCACCCGCAGGGTTGTGAGGTGCTGCCGCTGTACTCGCGGCTCTCGCAGGAGGAGCAGCAACGCGTGTTCCGCCCCGCGGGCCGGCGCCGCGTCGTGCTGGCGACCAATGTGGCCGAAACTTCGCTCACGGTTCCCGGCATCCGCGCGGTGATCGACACCGGCGTCGCGCGCATCAGTCGCTACAGCCACCGCACGCGTCTGCAGCGGCTGCCCATCGAGAAGATCTCGCAGGCTTCCGCGAACCAGCGCTCCGGCCGCTGCGGCCGCGTGGGCCCGGCGTTGCGATCCGCCTGTATTCGGAAGAGGACTTCCTCGCGCGGCCCGCGTTCACCGAGCCCGAGATCCAGCGCACGAATCTCGCCGCGGTGATCCTGCAGATGCACGCGCTGAAGCTCGGTGACATCGAGGCGTTTCCGTTCGTCGAGCCGCCCGATGGCCGCTTCGTGCGCGACGGACAGCGCACGCTGCGCGAGCTGGGTGCGCTGTCCGAAGAAGGGCAGCTCACCGACATCGGCCGGCAGCTCGCCAAACTACCGCTGGATCCGCGCCTCGGCCGCATGCTGATCGCGGCGGCCTCCGAGCACTGCCTCGAAGAGGTGGCGATCATGGCGTCGGCGCTCTCGGTGCCCGATCCGCGCGATCGCCCCGCGGACAAACAGACCCAGGCCGACCAGAAGCACGCGCCGCTGCGCGACGAGCAGTCGGACTTCCTGTCGCTGTTGAAGCTGTGGCGCGAATACGAGAAGCAGCGCGCGAATCTCTCCCGCGCGCGCCTGCGCGGCTGGTGCAAGGAAAACTTCCTCTCGTATCTGCGACTCACCGAATGGCACGACGTGCACGGGCAGGTGATGGAAGTCGTGAAGGGCGAGCTCGCCCTGAAGCTCAACGCGCAGCCCGGGCAATACGCGTCTATCCACCGCGCGCTGCTTGCCGGCCTCTTGTCGCAAGTCGCGAATCGCCGCGAGCAGGGCGAGTATCTCGGCGCCAACGGCAGCAAGATCTTCATCCATCCGGGCTCGGGCCAGTTCAAGGCGCGTCCGGCGTGGATCGTGAGCGCCGAGCAGGTAGAGACGACCAAGGTGTACGCGCGCAACGTCGCGCGTGTCGAGCCGGCATGGATCGAGCAAGCCGGCGCGCACCTGGTCAAGCGGCAGCACTACGAACCGCACTGGGAGCGGCGCGCCTCGCGCGCCGCGGTCTACGAACGCGTGACGCTGTTCGGGCTCTTGCTGTCTTCCGGCCGCAGCGTGCCCTATCGAGCAGATAGACCCAAAGGCCGCGCGCGAGCTGTTCATCAGACACGCGCTGGTGCTCATGGAGTACGACTCGCGTGCGCCGTTCCTCGCGCACAACCTGAAACTGCTCGAGGACATGGAGTACCTGCAGCAGAAGGGACGGCGCGTCGATCTGCTCGGCGACGAGAGCCAGTTGTACGCGTTCTTCGACGCGCGAGTGCCCGAAGGCATCTCGACCGGCGCGGCGTTCGAGCGCTGGCGCCGCGAAGCCGAGGCAAAGAATCCGAAGGTTCTCTGGCTCACGGAGCAGGACATCTCCCCCGGCGAAGCCGAGCTCGACGCCGAGCAGTTTCCCGACCATCTTTCCGCCGGGCCGCTGGTGATCCAGCTGCGCTATCGCTTCGAGCCCGGTCACGAAGACGACGGCGTGTCGGCGCTCATCCCGCTGCACGTGCTGAACCAGTTGCCGGAGGAAGCGTTCGAGTGGCTGGTGCCCGGCCTGCTCGACGAGAAGATCGAGGCGCTGGTGCGTTCACTGCCGAAGCAACTGCGTGTGCACTTCGTGCCGGTGCCGGATGCCGTCGCGCGCGCGTTGCCGCTGCTCGAGCGAGGCATCGGCTCGCTGTACGCGCAGCTGGCCGACGCGCTGCTGCGCACCGGCGGTGTGCCGGTGCCGCGCGATGCATTCCGCGAGGATCTGCTGCCGCCGCACCTGCGCATGAACTTCGTGCTGCTCGATGATGCCGACAAGGTGATCGCGCGCTCACGCAGTCTTGCGGCGCTGCGTGAGAAGCATGCCGGCGCTTCCCAGCAGCACTATGCGAAACAGTCGCAGCTAACCACCGGCGCGCGCACCTGGGTGTTCGGCGAGCTTGCCGGAAAAGCAGGACGCGTCATCGGGCAGCCGCCAGCAACTCGGATATCCGGCGCTGGTCGACGAGGGCGACAGCGTGGGCCTGCGCGTGTTCGCGACGCCGGCCGAAGCGCGCATCAGCCATGAGCGCGGTTGCGCGCGGCTCATCCGGATCGTGATGGCGCGCGACTTCAAGTCGTATCGGCGCGATCTTCCGGTGAACGTGCAGGGCGAAATGGTTTATCGCTCGCTCGCCCAGCACCCGCTGCTGAACCCGGATCTCGTCGCCGGACGCGATCTGCGCGAAGACCTGCTCGATCGCCTCGTGATCACGGTGTTCCTCGAGGGCCGCCCACCGCTGCGCAGCGAGACGGCTTTCGATGCGCGCATCGCCGAGCTGCGAGGCGGCATCGGACTGCCCGCGCAGGAAATCTCGCGCACGGTGCAGGCGCTGCTCGAACGGTTAGGCCGGATACAGGCGGCGCTTCCGAAGGCCGCGCCAGCCGCGGCTGCCGACATCCGGGCGCAGCTTGCCTGGCTCGCGCCGGCCGGATTTCTGCTGGTGACGCCGTGGGAGCGGCTGAAGGAATACCCGCGCTACCTGCAGGCGCTCGAGCAACGGCTCGAGAAGCTAGCCCGTGATCCGCGGCGCGACGCACAGCTCGCGGCCGAGATTGCACCACTCGAGACTCGCTACCGGGAACGGGTCAAGGCCGAGCGCGGTCTGCGGCCGCCGGGCGAGGACGAGTTCCGCTGGCAGCTCGAGGAGTTCCGCGTGTCGCTGTTCGCGCAGCAGTTGAAGACACGCGTCCCGGTTTCGGCGCGGCGGCTGCAGGACGCGTGGGTCGAACGGGAACGAATGCTGCCGGGTTGAGCGGCGCCGCGCGGGTTATGCTTCGGCCATGAGCCAGACATCAGACCCGGTTCACGAAGCCCTGGCGCGATACAGCGCCGCCGCCTACGACAAGAATGTCGATGCGTTCGTGTCGCTGTATGCGGATGACGTGCATGTCTTCGACATGTGGAATTCGTGGGAGCTGCGTGGCATCGGTGCGTGGCGCGACATGGCCGCGGGATGGTTCTCGTCGTTGGGTGATGAACGCGTCGTCGTCACCGCCAGCGATGTGGTTTCGAGCCGGACACGGAGAATTGGCGCTCGGCCATGCCACGCTCACGTACACGGCGGTCTCAGCCGACGGCCGGGAGCTGCGTTCGCTCGACAATCGCATCACGCTTGCGCTGAGGCGCGTGGGAAACGCGTGGAAGATATTCCACGAGCACACCTCGGGGCCGATCGATCACAAGACGATGAGAGGCATGATCAAGCGCGGGGGCAGTTGATGACGGCAGCTTCCGGGTCTTCATACGAAGACCGCATCAACCGAGCCCTGGCGGACAATCAACTCGGCGAGGTTGAAAGGCTCGCGCGGCAAGCGTTCGCAGACTCGGCGGCAGACGAAGGAAACCTGGCGTGGATTGCGGCGGTCGCGGAGGAAAAGGGTGTTCCATCGGCCCCTGAATTCCTCGAATCGTTCGTGAAACTCTATCCCGCCTCGCTTCACCTGCCGAGAATCTACCTGGCCGACAACCTGGCGCGCGCGGGTCGTTTCGATGAAGCCACGGACCACGCACGACGCTACTTGCGTCTGGCGAAAGACGCGGGAGTCTTCGAGAACCTGGGTAACACCCGTATCCTGCGGCACGGCGTATCCCATGCGTTCCTCCTGTTGACGGCGGCATACACGGAGCTAGGTGCTCGTTCTTACAGCGAGGGGGTACTCAGGCACGCCCTCCATTTCGATCTTGATCCGGACTTCGTCAAGAAGATCCAGCAGGAGCTGGCACGTCTTGCGGTGGAAATGCGCGACCCTTCCAACAAGGCGATAAACGACAAATGGAATGCCTTCTTCGCCAAGGGAAGCGGTGCGGATGGCCTTTACGAAGCGTGTACGAGCAAAGGATTTCCGGTCCTGGCGAAGCGAGTCGACCTGCTGGATGGGCACTTTCGATTCAACTCGAAATTCGAAGGTCGGCGAAGCGGAGTTGTACCTGCTCGTCGATGTCACGAACGAAAATGCAAACATCCTCATGTAAAAATCGAATGCTGGCTTTGCTTCTCGTCGCACTTGCGATGCCGGCGATTTCGCGCGCCGTCGATGCCGATATGCATGAGGTGGCCCGCGAGCTGGGCGCCGTTCTGGCCTGGAGACTCGGTCCGGAATCGGTTGAAGAGCAGTGCCGTAGCGCGGATCCCGCGGGCGTCGCAATTCGCAAGAAGGCCCTAAAAGACTGGCTCGACAAGAACGCACCGCTCATCAAGGACGTGGACGATCGCGTCGCGGAAGTGGTGCCTCTCGCGTATCCATCCGCAAGCAACGTCGACAACACGCCTCGGGTCCGCGCAAAGATCAAGGAAATCCTGCTGGAAGAAATCTTTTCAGGAAAGACCGCAGAAGAGTCGACGGCGATCTGCAAGGCGGAAGCGAATCCTGCGAGCCCGCGATGGAACAACAGCGGCATGCCGCAGGTGCCCATGTCGCTCGCGTCCTTGTACGACTGGAAGACATCGCTGGGTGCGAAATGAAAATGACTCGTCTCATCCCCATGCTGCCCGTCGGGAGCATGCCGGCCAGCGTCGAGTTCTATCAGAAGCTCGGATTCAGCGTGGAGACGAGAAACGACGACTGGGGCTGGGCCATGCTTCGCTTCGACGAGTGCCGGCTCATGGTGGATCAGTCGATCAACAAGAAGCCGAGCGCATACCGTCAGGGCGTCCTCTATCTATATCCCGACGACGTTGCGCAAGTATCACCAGCAGTTGCGAAAGAACGGACTGACCATCCCCGATCTGGATGTCACCTTCTATGGCATGACCGAGTTTCGTTTCGACGACCCGGATGGCAATCGGCTGTGGATAGGAGAGAGCAAGTGACCACCACGAACCGCCGGCCCCAGGTCTGCGTGCTCGGCAGCGCCGAGCCTGGGTCAACTGCGTATGAACTCGCCGGGGAAGCCGGCGCACTGCTGGCAAAGCTCGGCATCACGGTAGTGAGTGGTTGCGGCAGCCCGGCCACGCGAGTGGCGGCCGAGCGCGCGATAGCCGCAGGCGGGCTGGTCGTCAGCATCATTCCGCCGGGCGAGATGCCGGCGGCGGATTGGCCTGCCACCGTGGTTATTCCCAGCGGCATGGGAGACGCACGCAATCTGCTGATGGCGCTTTCGGGCGACGCTTGCATCGTCATCGGCGGGCGCGCGGGCACGATCTCCGAGGTGTGCCTGGCGTGGCTGCACAAGCGCCCGCTGTTGCCGCTCGTCGGCCACGGTGGATGGTCAGATGCCTTGCCGTCGAATCCACCCGACGAGCGGAAGAATTCGCCGATCCTGCCGTGGAGTTCCGCCGCGGAGCTTGCCGCCCAACTACGCGCGCTTCGGCTCGGAGAAGCTGCATGACTCGCCTGACGGTGCTGGATCTCAAAGCCTTCGTGCCTGCCAGGAATTTCGTGCTGTCCCGGCAGTTCTATCTCGATCTCGGATTCACGGAGAAGTGGGGCAATGATCAGGCCTGCGAACTCCAGATCGATGGCTTTCGTATCCTCCTGCAGAACTTCTACGTGAAGGAGCACGCCGAGAACTTCATGATGCATCTCATGGTTGAGAATGCCGACGAATGGTGGGGACACATCCAGAGCCTGGGACTTGCGGAGAAGTACAGCTTGTCCATGGCGAAACCGCCGACACTTCAGCCGTGGGGACTTCGCGTGCTGTACCTCACCGACCCGACCGGCGTGTTGTGGCACATCGCCGATCGGCGCGCCTCGAGCGATCAATGAAGACTATCTATCTTGCGTGCGCCATCGCGGGCGCAATCATTCCGTACAGCCAGTTCGTTCCGTGGCTCGCCGAACACGGGCCCGATGCGAAAGGATTCATTCTCGAATTGTTTTCAACCCGGATTGGCGCATTCTTCGGACTCGATGTCATCGTGTCGGCGATCGCGCTGATCGCTTTCATTCTGTGGGAGGGCCGCCGCGTACGGATGGGCGCGCTATGGGCGCCGATCGCCGCCACGTGTCTCATCGGTGTGTCCTGCGGGCTGCCGCTATTCCTCTTCATGCGTGAGCGCCTCGCCCATGATCTCGACACGCACTGACGCCGAGAAGTTTGCCGAGGACTGGGCGCAAGCCTGGAACCGGCGTGACGTCGAATCTGTGCTCGCGCATTTTCGGGACGACATCATTTTTGCGAGCCCGACTGCGCTTGCGGTGACCGGATCGCCCGTCGTGCACGGCAAAGACGCGCTGCGCGCGTATTGGACGAAAGCGCTCGCGCGAATTGGTTCGATCGAGTTCAGCGTGATTCGCGTGCTTTGGGACGCGGCGAGTCGCGAGCTCGCGATCATCTACCTCGCCGCTATCGACGGGCGAAGCGGGACGGTGTCGGAGAATCTGATTTTCGATGAGGACGGTCTGGTCGCGACGGCCGAAGTGTTCCACGGCGTTCCCACGTCGATCGAGCCGTAGCGCGCCGCATTGCGCCTTGCTGATGCGCCATATCGGCCCCCCTGCACCGCGCTGAAGCACTAGACATCAACCGGGGGCCCGGTTGCCAATTTTCCTCGTCAACTCGCGATGGCATAGGGGTTGCTTAGCTAACTCATTGCTCAAGCGGACGAGGGCCAGATCGCAATGTCAAAAAGAATTGTCGTGGTGGGGCACGGCATGGTCGGTCAACGTTTCCTGGAAACGCTGACACAGGACGGAAGCAGCGAATTTGCGATCACCATGCTCGCGGAAGAGCCGCGACTGGCCTACGACCGCGTCAACCTCTCCAAGTATTTCTCCGGCTCGTCGCGTCGACGATCTCACGCTCACCACGCGTGAGTTCTTCGACAAGAACGGCATCGAGCTGTATTCCGGCGATCCGGTTTCTGCCATCGATCGAGCCAATAAGCGCGTCACGACGAAGAGTGGCGCGGAATACGAATACGACATCCTGATTCTCGCCACGGGTTCGAGTCCGTTCGTGCCGCCGATTCCCGGCCGCGATCGCCCGGGCGTGTTCGTGTATCGGACGATCGAAGATCTGGAAGCCATCACCGAGGCCGGCAAAAACTCCACGCGCGGCGTGGTGATCGGCGGCGGATTGCTGGGGCTCGAAGCCGCGAAGGCGCTCAAGGATCTGGGCCTTGCCACCAACGTGGTGGAATTTGCGCCGCGGCTCATGGCGGTCCAGGTGGACGAGGGCGGCGGCGGGCTGCTGCGCTCGCGCATCGAAGCGCTGGGCGTGGCCGTGCACACCGGCAAGAACACCACGCGCATCGACGACGGCGAAACCGCGCGTCATCGCATGCATTTCGCCGACGGCGGTTCGCTCGAAACGGATGTCGTGGTGATCTCGGCGGGCATTCGCCCGCGCGATGAACTGGCGCGCGCCTGCGGCCTCGACGTGGCGCCGCGCGGCGGCATCGTCATCAACGGCGACTGCCGCACCTCGGATGAATCCATCTACGCCATCGGCGAGTGCGCGGCCTACGAAGGCCGCGTGTTCGGTCTCGTGGCGCCCGGCTACCAGATGGCGCGCATCGCGGCGGCGCGGGTGCTCGGTACCGAGGGCGAAGCGTTCGCCGGCGCCGACATGAGCACCAAGCTGAAATTGCTCGGCGTGGAAGTGGGATCGATCGGCGACGCGCACGGCACCACCGTCGGCGCCCGCGTGTATTCGTTCTTCGACCAGCGCAAAGAGGTCTACAAGAAACTGGTCGTGGACGCCGAGGGCAAGAAGCTCATCGGCGCCGTGCTGGTCGGCGATACCTCTGACTACTCGATGTGGCACCAGACGGTGGCGAATGCGATGCCACTGCCTGAAAACCCCGAGACCATGTTGTTTCCGGCAGCGGCGGCGAGTGCGGGTGCACCCCCGACCAACGCGCTGGCTGCGCTGCCGGCAACAGCACAGGTTTGCTCGTGCAACAACGTGTCGAAAGGCGGCATCTGCTCGGCCATCGAGGCGGGCTGCACGACGGTCGGCGCGCTGAAGACCAAGACCAAGGCGGGCACGACCTGCGGCGGCTGCACGCCGCTGGTCACGCAGATCCTCAATGCCGAGCTCAAGAAACGCGGCGTGAACGTCAACACGTCGATGTGCGAGCACTTCCCGTACACGCGCCAGCAGCTGTTCCACCTGGTGCGCATCAACGAGCTCAAGAGTTTCGAAGACCTGATTGCGCGCCACGGGCGCGGCCTCGGCTGCGACATCTGCAAGCCCGCGGTGGCGTCCATCATGGCGTCCTGCTGGAACGAGTTCGTGCTCAAGAAGCGCCACGCGGCGCTGCAGGACACCAATGACTACTTCCTCGCCAACATGCAGAAGGACGGCACCTATTCAGTCGTGCCGCGCGTTCCAGGTGGCGAGATCACGCCCGAGAAGCTCATCGTCATCGGCCAGGTGGCGAAGAAGTACGGGCTGTACACCAAGATCACCGGCGGCCAGCGCATCGACCTGTTCGGGGCGCAGCTGCACCAGTTGCCATTGATCTGGCGCGAGCTCATCGATGCCGGAATGGAGTCCGGACACGCCTACGGCAAGGCGCTGCGCACGGTGAAGAGCTGCGTCGGCTCGACGTGGTGCCGCTACGGCGTGCAGGACAGCGTGGGACTCGCGATCGATCTCGAGAATCGCTACAAGGGCCTGCGCGCGCCTCACAAGATCAAGTTCGCGGTGTCGGGCTGCACGCGCGAGTGCGCCGAAGCGCAGAGCAAGGACGTGGGCGTCATCGCGGTCGAAGGCGGCTGGAACCTCTATGTCTCCGGCAACGGCGGCATGAAGCCGCGCCACGGCGATCTGCTGGCGCGCGAACTGGATACGCCCACGCTCATCAAGTACATCGACCGCTACCTGATGTTCTACATCCGCACGGCGGACCGGCTGCAGCGCACCTCGACCTGGCTCGAGAATCTCGAGGGCGGCATCGAGTACGTGCGCAAGGTGGTTTGTGAGGATTCGCTGGGAATCGGGGCGGAGCTCGAGGCCGACATGGCGCGGGTCATCGGCAACTACGCCTGCGAGTGGAAAGTCGCGGTGGAAGATCCGGCGACGCTCAAGCGCTTCCGCACCTTCGTGAATTCGGATGAGAAAGACAACAACGTGGTGTTCGTCGAGGAACGCGGACAGATTCGTCCCGCCAGCGCCGAAGAGCGCGCCGAGAAGAATCGCGCAGACGCTCGAGAAGGCCGACGCCGAGGTGGCCGCATGAGCAACGCACGCTGGCATGAAGTGTGCGCGCTCGAAGATCTCATCGAGGGCGCCGGCGTGGCCGCGCTCGTCGGCGGGCGGCAGATCGCGCTGTTCCAGGTTCACGGGCGCGTATACGCGCTCGACAACTTCGACCCGTCGAGCCGGGCCAACGTGCTGTCGCGCGGCCTGACCGGCAATCTGCAGGGCGAGCGCGTGGTCGCGTCGCCTATCTACAAGAATCATTTTGCGCTGACCAGCGGACGCTGCATCGAGGATCCGACCTTCAACGTCTCCGCCTATACCACGCGGATCACGGATGGGCGCGTGTTCGTCGAGGCGCCCGAAACGCAGAAGCGCACGCGCCTCGTGGTGGCGGGCAATGGCATGGCCGGCATGCGCACGGTCGAAGAGCTGCTCAAGCTCGGCATCGCCGACCGCTTCTCCATCACCGTGTTCGGCGCCGAGCCGCGCGGCAACTACAACCGCATTCTGCTGTCGCCCGTGCTCTCCGGTGAGCAGCAGGCCGACGACATCATGCTGCACCGGCCCAACTGGTACACGCGCCGCGGCATCACGCTGCATTCGGGCGACCCGATCGTCGCCATCGACCGCAAGCGACGCACGGTACGCTCGAAGAGCGGACTCGTGGCGACCTACGACCGGCTGCTGATCGCCACCGGTTCCGATCCCATCGTGCTGCCGTTGCCGGGCAAGGAATTGCCTGGCGTGGTCACGTTCCGCGATCTCGACGACGTCAACAAGATGCTCGAGCGTTCAGGCGCCGGGCGGCGCGCCGTGGTCATCGGCGGCGGCTTGTTAGGCCTCGAGGCGGCGCATGGCCTTTCCCTGCGCGGCATGCACGTCACCGTGGTCCATCTGCTCGACACGCTCATGGAGCGCCAGCTCGACGCCTCGGCCGGTGCGCTGCTGAAGGCGGCGATGGAGAAGCGCGGCCTCGAATTCCGCATGCGCGCGAAGACCGAAGCCATCCTCGGCAACGAGCGCGTCACGGGCGTGAAGTTCGACAACGGCGAGGAAGTGGCCGCGGATCTGGTGGTCATGGCCGTCGGCGTGCGGCCCAACATCGAGCTGGCGAAGAAGGCGCACCTGGCCTGCGATCGCGGCATCCTGGTGGACGACACGCTGCAGACCTACGACCCGGCTATCTACGCCGTGGGTGAGTGCGTGCAGCACCGGCGCCAGACCTTCGGCCTGGTGGCGCCGCTGTGGGAGCAGGCGCGCATCAGCGCGCAGCACATCGCCGAGATCGGCGTGTCGCGATTCTCGGGCGCCATCAACTCCACGCAGCTCAAGGTGTCCGGCATCGAAGTGTTCTCGGCCGGCGATTTCTCAGAACAGGCGAACCGCGAGTCACTGGTGCTCTCGGATAATCGCCGCGGCATCTACAAGCGAGTGGTTCTCGAGGGCAACAAGGTCTGCGGCGCCGTCCTGTTCGGCGACGTGAGCGAGGCTTCGCGCCTGCGCGACCTGATCGCCGACAAGACAGACATCGGTCCGATACGCGACCAGCTGCTGTTCGACTCGTCGGCCGCTGCCTAGCGCTTGAGTACCGGCGCTCCGACTCGAACTACCTGTCCCTACTGCGGCGTGGGCTGTGGCGTGCTCGCGGCCGCGCAAAAAGGTGGCGAGGTGAGCGTGCGCGGCGATCCGGCCCATCCGGCCAATCGCGGCAAGCTGTGCGTGAAGGGCAACGCGCTCGGTGAGACCGTCGGTCTCGAGGATCGCCTGCTGCATCCGCAGGTGCGCGGCGAGCGAGTGAGCTGGGACTACGCGATCACGACGGTGGCCGCGGCATTCCGCGACTGCATCCGCAAACACGGCCCGGAATCCGTGGCCTTCTATGTGTCCGGCCAGCTCCTGACCGAAGACTATTACGTCGCCAACAAGCTCATGAAGGGCTACATGGGCGCGGCCAACATCGACACCAACTCGCGCCTGTGCATGGCATCGGCCGTGGCGGGGCACAAGCGCGCCTTCGGCGAAGACGTGGTGCCCGTGAGTTACGACGATCTCGACCACGCCGATCTCATCGTGCTCGTCGGGTCGAACACGGCGTGGTGCCACCCGGTCCTTCTGCAGCGCATCCTGGCCGCGCGCGAGCAACGGCCGCGACATGAAGATCGTCGCGCTCGATCCGCGCCGCACCGCGACCACGCAAATCGCCGATCTGCATCTGCCGCTCGCGGCGGGCACCGACGTGCACCTGTTCAACGGCTTGTTGGTGTGGCTCGCGGATCACGGCCATATCGATCGCGGCTTCGTCGACGCGCACACGCTGGGATTCGACGACGCGCTGCAGGCAGCGCGCGCGGGTGGCGGTGCACTCGCCGATACGGCAAGGGCCTGCGGCGTGGCCGAGGTCGTGCTGCAGAGCTTCTATGAAATGTTCGCCGCCACGCCGGCGGCGATCACGGCGTTCTCGCAGGGCGTGAACCAGAGCTCCGCCGGCACCGACAAGGTCAACGCCATCATCAACTGCCATCTCGCCACCGGCCGCATCGGCAAACGAGGCGCCGGGCCGTTCTCGGTGACGGGCCAGCCGAACGCCATGGGCGGTCGCGAGGTGGGCGGCTTCGTGAACACGCTCGCCGCACACATCGACCTGCACGATGAGCCGGGGCGCGCGGCGGTGAAGAACTTCTGGCGCAGCCCGACGATCGCCAGCAAGCAAGGACCGAAGGCGGTCGAGATGTTCGATCGCATCCACGACGGCCGCATCAAGGCCGTGTGGATCATGGCCACCAATCCGGTGGTTAGTCTGCCCGATGCCGACAAGGTGAAGGCGGCGCTCGCGGGCTGTGAGTTCGTGGTGGTGTCCGATGTCATGGGCAACACCGACACCGCGGCGCTCGCGCATGTGCTGCTGCCGGCGCTCGCCTGGGGCGAGAAGGACGGCACGGTGACCAACTCCGATCGCACCATCTCGCGCCAGCGCGCATTCCTGCATCCGCCCGGCGAGGCGCGCGCGGACTGGCGCATCGTCTGCGACGTGGCGCGCGCCATGGGTTTCGAAGGCTTCGACTACATCTCGCCGCACGAGATCTTCCGCGAGCATGCGCGGCTCACGGCACATGCCAACGACGGCAAACGCATGTTGAATCTCGGCGCCTGGGACAACATCACCGCCGCCGAATACAAGAACTGGGAACCTGCAGCCTGGCCCATGGCGGAGTCGCGCGAATCAGCGCGCGGGCCGATGTTTGCCGACGGAAGATTCCAGCACCCCGACCGCAAGGCGCGCTTCATCGCGCTGACGCCGCGTTTGCCCGAACACCCCACCACGAAGGAATTCCCGCTGGTGCTCAACACCGGGCGCGTGCGCGATCACTGGCACACCATGACGCGCACCGGGAAGTCCGCGCGGCTCTCGGCGCACATGGCCGAGCCCTATGTCGAGATCAACACCGCCGACGCGCTGCGCTTCGCGGTTCGCAACGGCGAGCTGGCCACGCTGCGATCGAGCTGGGGCTCGATCGTGGTGCGCGTGCGCACCGGCGGCGGATGTTCCCGTCGGGCATGGTGTTCTCGCCTATCCACTGGAATCGCGCGTTCGCGTCCGATGCGCGCGTCGGCGCGCGTCGACCAACCCGGTGGTCGATCCGATCTCCGGCGAGCCGGAGTTCAAGCACACGCCGGTCGCCGTCGAGCACTTCGCGGCCGACTGGTATGGCGTGATGCTCAGCCCGTGCGCCGCTGCCGCGCTCCCGCCACCGCCTGGTGGACGAAGGTGCAGGGCGAGCAGTTCGTGCGCTACGAGCTCGCGGGTTCGAACCCTCGCGGATTGGTCGCATCGAGGCGCGCCGATTGCTGGGCGTTTCATCGTCCGAAGCTTCCGCGGGCGACGTCGACTGGATCGAATATCGCGATCCCGGCGGGCGCGTGTATCGCGCTGCCTGGTTCGTGGACGACAAGCTGCAGGGCTGCATCTACATCGACCGTCGGCCGGCGCTGCCGGAACGCGGCCTGGCTCGCGAAACTGTTCACGATGTCGAAGCTCACGCGACGCGATGCGCGCGAGCCTGCTCGCCGGACGCGAAGCTCGAAGGCGCCGATCAGGGCGCGCTGGTGTGTTCGTGCTTCGGCGTGGGCCGCAACCCCATCGCCGCCTGCGCGCGCGAGCTCGGCGCCGCCGCCACCGCCGTGGAAATCGGCAAGCGCCTCAAGTGCGGCACCAACTGCGGTTCCTGCGTGCCGGAAATCCAGGCCATCATCGGCGAGGGCGCGAAGAAGTCGGCCTGAACGGTTGCATCTGGTAGTGTTCGCGGCGGTCACCGTTCCGGGGGGATACCGTGAGACTGCCATTCCTTTTAGCGACGCTCGCTGTTCACCGCGGCCGCCAGCGCCGCACCCGCCGAGAAGCTCTTACCTGTGGCCCGAACGGCGCGCCGGGCGCCATGGCGGCAGGCGGCGAAGAAACCGTGCGCCATCAACGAGCAGGGCGATCACGTCGTCTCCAACGTGCATCGGCCGTCGATCACGGTCTATCTACCGGCAGAAGCACACCGGCGTCTCGGTGATCGTGGTGCCGGGCGGCGGCCATCGCGAGCTGTGGACCGATCACGAGGGCCACAACATCGCGCGCTTCCTGAACGAGCGCGGCATCGCGGCGTTCGTGCTCTAGTATCGCCTCGCGCGCGCGCCCAACTCCACGTACACCATCGACGGCGACGCGCTCAACGATCGTCAAGCGTGCGATCCGCACCGTGCGCTCGCGCGCCGACTGGTCGGCGGATACGGAGAAGATAGGCGCCATGGGCTTCTCGGCCGGCGGGCAGCTCGTGTCGCTCGGCGCCGACGCGTGCCGATGCGCGGCGACGCAGCGGCGACGGATCCGATCGATCGTGTCGCGTCGAAGCTGGATTTCGCGGCGCTGGTGTATCCGGGCACCTGGCCCGATCTGAAGATCGATGCCGCGACACGCCGCCGATGTGGCTGCTGTGCGGCAGCGACGATCGACCGGAAATCGTCGCCGGCCTCACGCAGCATCTTTCTGAAGCTGCGCGAAGCGAAAGTGCCCGCGGAGCTGCACCTCTACGATCGCGTCGCGCACGGCTTCGGGCTGCGCGCCACGCTAACCGGGCCCGGTCGCGAACTGGACGCAGCAGTTCGTCGACTGGCTGAAAGTTTCCAAGTTCGTCGAGGGGCCGCTGAGTGAGAAAGCAAATCATCGCCGCGGCTGCTGGCCGCGAGTTCGACCGCGTCCGCGTTTTCGCAGACGCTGCCGGTGACCGTGCGATCGCCGGACACGCGCATCTCGGTCCACATCGCGCAGGACGCCGCGGGGCAGCTCGTGTATTCCATCGAGCGCAAGGGCGAGACGGTGATCGCCGCGTCGGCGCTGCGCGTGCGGCTGGCCGAGGGGATGTTTCCAGCGTCGATGTTCGCGCCAGGTCTGGCCGCGCAGCGTCGACCAGGTGCACAAGCTGGTGGCGACCAAGGCATCCGAAGCCCGCGACCGCTTCAATGAGATCCGCATCGACGTGATGCCGCGCTCGCGCGCCGTGCGTGCGATGCAATGGATTTTCCGCGCCTACGACGATGGCGTGGCGTTTCGCTACGTCGTGCCGTCCGATGCCGGCCTCGCGACGCTGAGCGTGAAATCGGAAGACACCGAGTTTGCCTTCGGCGCCGACTACGACTGCACGGGCCTCAACATCGGCCGCGTGGATTCCAGCCACGAAGGTGAGTTCGATCCCATCCAGGCGAGCCGCATTCGCGAGCACAACACCTACGACCTGCCGCTGGTGTGCCGCACGGCGAACAACGCGTTCGCGATCGGCGAGGCGGACCTGCGCGACTACGGCGGCCTGTATCTGACGGGCAAGGGCGACGGCAGGCCGGGCGTGCAGGCGCGCGTCTCGCGCCGGCTCGACGACCGCTCGCTGATCGCGCGTGCGGCGGTCGGCGCGAACGGCGCCGGATCGCCGTGGCGCGTGATCATGCTGGGCGATGAGCTCGGCAACCTGATCGAGTCCAATCTCATCGGCAATCTCAATCCGCCGGCGGCTTTCGACACCTCGTGGATCAAGCCGGGCAAGACCGCGTGGGACTGGTGGTCGGGTCCCTATCTACCGCCGCCGGACAAGGGCGGCACCGACATGCCGACCATCAAGAAGCTACATCGACTTCGCATCGAGCGCGGGCTTCGAGTACATGATGATCGACGAGGGCTGGTGCCTGAACTCGGGCACCGGCGGCCGCGCGCCCGACAACGCGGATGTCACGAAGGCGAAGGCGGACATCGACATGCCGGCGCTCGTGGCCTACGCGGCGAAGAAGAAAGTGCGCCTGTGGCTCTGGGTGCAGTGGTCGCTGCTCGACCGGCAGATGGACGCGGCGCTGGCGCAGTACGAGAAGTGGGGCATCGCGGGCATCAAGGTCGACTTCATGGACCGCAACGACCAGCAGATGGTCGACTACTACCACAAGCTCATGGCGAAGGCCGTCGAGCACAAGCTGCTCGTCGACATGCACGGCGCCTATCCGCCGGCGGGTCTCAATCGCACCTATCCGAACTACCTCACCCAGGAAGGCATCATGGGTGCGGAGTACAACAAGTGGAGCCGGCGCGTGACCGCCACGCACAACGTGAGCCTGGCGTACACGCGCATGTTGTTAGGGCCGATGGACTACACGCCGGGCGGCTTTCGCAATCGCACGCCGGCGGAGTTCGAGGTGGTGAATTCGCCGCCGCAGGTGCAGACCACGCGCGGCCACGGGCTCGGCATGTTCGTGGTGTACGAGAGCCCGTTCCAGATGGTGGCGGACAGCCCGGATGTCTATGAGAACGCCGCCGGGTTCGACTTCGTGAAGATGGTGCCGACGTCGTGGGACGAGACGCGCTTCCTCGCGGGCGACATCGACGACTACGTGGTGGTCGCGCGCCGCAAGGGCAAGGACTGGTACATCGGCGCGATGGGCAACGAGAAGCCGCATGAGATTTCGCTGCCGCTCAAGTTCCTGGGCGCGGGCAAGTTCAAGGCGAAGATCTGGGAAGACGGCGCGACGCCGACGACGCTGCGGAAAGTGAGCGGGGCGTGAGTTCGTCGGACGTGCTGGAACTGAAGCTCGCGCCGTCGGGCGGCGCAGCGGTGCGCGTCAGCGCAAAGTAATCGTGCCCAAGACCATTCACGATGCGATCGCGCACCACCAGCAGGGCCGGCTGCGCGAAGCGGAATCCATCTACCTCGACTTGCTGCTGAAGCAACCGAACGACGTCGACGCGCTGCACTACCTTGGCGTGCTCCGCATGCGCCAGGGCCGGCGCGACGAAGCCATCGACTTCGTCAAACGAGCGCTCAAGCTCGCGCCGCGCAACGCGGACGCCTGGAACAATCTCGGCAACATGCTGCTGGCCGCCAACGACGAGAAGGCCGCCGAGTTGGCGTACACCAACACGACCAACCTGAAGCCGGACAATGCCGAGGCCTGGTACAACCTCGCAAATCTCCTGCGCCGCCAGCGCCGGCGCAGACGAGGCGGTCCGCTGCTATCGTCGCGTACTCGACCTGAATCCCAAGTTCGCCGGTGCGTATGAAAACATCGCGCTGCTGTTCCTGCGCATCGGCCGGCCCGACCTCACCGCCGACGTGTACCGTCGCTGGCTCGCCGTCGAGCCCGACAACCCCATCGCGCGCCACATGGCCGCCGCCTATTCAGACGCGAAAGCGCCCACACGCGCGGAAGATGAATACGTCGCGAAAATCTTCGATCGTTTCGCCGACACCTTCGATGAAGCACTCGCGAAACTGCACTACGCCGCTCCCGGCCTGTTGACCGCCGCGCTGACCGAGATCATCCCATTCACGGAGCGGCGACTCGCAGTTCTCGACGCCGGCTGCGGCACCGGCCTGTGCGGTCCGCTGCTGCGCTCCAGCGCGCGCCAGCTCGTCGGTGTCGACCTGTCGGCGGGCATGCTCGCCAAAGCGCGCGAGCGAAATGTCTACGACGAGCTGCACGAGTCCGAGCTCGTGGCATTCATGCGCGCACATCCACGCGAGTACGACGTGGTGATTTCGGCCGACACGCTGGTCTATTTCGGCGCGCTCGAAGACGCGATGAGCGCTGCGGCGAGCGCGCTCAAGACCGGTGGTGTGCTGGCCTTCACCGTCGAGGCCGAGCCCATCGGTTCCTCCGAGAAATTCCGGCTGCACCAGAGCGGCCGGTACTCGCACTCATCGGACTACGTGCGCGAGTGTCTCGAAGCCGCTGGCTTCTCGGTATTGCTGATCGAAGGGGTCGTGCTGCGAAAGGAGGGCGGCCTCGACGTGCTCGGGTACGTCGTCCTCGCGAAAGGAAACGGGGCCTGACCCCATTTCAGGTGAGGCCGGAGAGGTCCTTGTCCTTCTTCGCGCCTAACTGCTCGCTGAGCGCCACGACCAGCGGTTTCATGAACCACGAATGCTCGGGGCTCGAAGCTACCTCGAACCCCGCGGCCCGAATGGCCTCGGCGACGATCGGACCCACCGCGGCTATCTTGGTTCGCGTCAGCGCGCGTCGCACGAGCGGGGCGGGGTGTTGTGTCACCAGCCGCTCGATCTGCAGCTTGCTCGTGAACGCGATGGCGTCCACTTCGCCCCCGGCCATGCGTTCGAGTAACGCATGCACGGTGGCATCGTCGGCGGCGTTGCCATAGACATACGGTGCGACGGTGGTGATGTGCGCCAGGCGGTCGCGCAGGAATCGCGTGAGTGTCAGGTTCGGGTCATTGCCGTACAGCTGCACGGCGACGCGCCGGCCTTCCAGCGGCTGCGTGGACATCGCGCGGATGACGCCGTCGGTGGTGGGTTCGGTCGCTTCGATTCCCGGTTTGAGCCCCAGCACGCGCAGCGCGCGTGCGGGTTTGGGGCCTCGCGTGATGGTGCGCAGCTTGCCCAGCCCCGCGATGAAGCGCGGCCGCAACGCGGGCTCGTACTTGTCGATGCAGCTCAGGATGCGCGTCAGGCCTTCGCCGGTGATCAGCACGAAATCATCGAAGCCACCCTCGGCGAGATTCACGGCAAACGCGAGCACCTGGGCGCTGTGCGGGGAATCGTAGATGGTGACCAACGGGCAGCGCAGGACCCTCGCGCCGCGCCGTTCGAGCAATGCGCTGAAGACTTCCAGCTCGCGCATCTCGGGTACCGCAATTGTCTTTCCCTGCAGGTTCCAGTCGATCATCGGGGTTGGACAATATCACCTCGTCCGAGCGCTGGGAGCGCCCAAACGCCTGGGGTTTTTCTGCACCGGTTTGCGCAAGGCGGTGCACCCCTCCGCCGCGTTTCGGTGCATGAGATGGCAAACAGGGCCGCGGCTGCGGAAAACCACCCCAAAAAAACGCTGGCATGCGGATTGCTTTACCTCACCCGCGCGAGTCTTCCGCGCGTGGGAGAGGAAGTTAGTAGTGACGCATGTAGTGCTCAGGGGACTCATCGCAACCGTTGTTGCCACGCTGTCGTTCGCCATGAATGCCACGGCCGCCGGCAAGGGGCCCGAAAAAGAGCAGCTCAAGCTCGGCTTCATCAAGCTCACCGACATGGCGCCGCTCGCCATCGCGTACGAAAAGGGCTTCTTCGAAGACGAAGGCCTGTACGTCACGCTCGAGCCGCAGGCCAACTGGAAGGTCATTCTCGATCGCGTGATCACCGGCGAGCTCGACGGTGCGCACATGCTCGCGGGTCAGCCGCTGGGCGCCGCGGTCGGCATCGGCACGAAAGCCGACGTCGTCACCGGCTTCAGCATGGACCTCAACGGCAACGCGATCACGGTTTCCAACGAAGTCTGGGAGCTGATGAAGGGCAGCCTTGCCACGGACGCACAGGGGCAAGCCTGCACATCCGATCTCCGCCGAGGCGCTCAAGCCCGCGCTGGAAAAATTCAAGGCTTCCGGCAAGTCGTTCAAGATGGCCATGGTCTTCCCCGTGTCCACTCACAACTACGAGCTGCGCTACTGGCTCGCGGCCGGCGGCATCAGCCCCGGGTTCTATTCGCCGTCCGATGTGACCGGCCAGACGCGCGCCGACATCCTCATTTCGGTCACTCCGCCGCCGCAGATGCCGGCCACGCTCGAAGCCGGAACGATCAATGGCTATTCCGTGGGTGAGCCCTGGAACCAGCAGGCCATCTTCAAGGGCGTGGGCGTGCCGGTCATCACCGACTACGAAATCTGGAAGAACAATCCCGAGAAAGTCTTCGGCGTCACCAAGGCGTTCGCGGACAAGAATCCGCGCACGCACATCGCGTTGGTCAAGGCGCTGACGCGTGCCGCGATCTGGCTGGACGACAAGAACGGCGCGAACCGCAAGGAGGCCGCGCAGATCCTCTCGCGTCCCGAATACGTGGGCGCCGACTACCGCGTGATCGCCAACAGCATGACCGGCACCTTCGAGTACGGCCGCGGCGACAAGCGCGCGCTGCCCGACTTCAACGTGTTCTTCAAGTATCACGCTAACTATCCGTTCTACTCGGATGCCATCTGGTACCTCACGCAGATGCGCCGCTGGGGCCAGATCGCCGAGAGCAAGCCGGACGCGTGGTACCTGGAGACGGCGAAGAAGGTGTATCGCCCCGATGTGTTCATCGAGGCCGCGAAAGAACTCATCGCCGAGAAGAAGGCCAACGCGGCGGACTTCGATTTCGCGAGCGACGGCTTCCGCGCGCCGACGAAGGAGTTCATCGATGGCATCGAATACGACGGCCGCAAACCCAATGCGTACATCGAGAAGCTGGCGCTCGGCCTGAAGGGGCAGCAGAAGATCGAGGGCGGCAATGTCGTCGGCAAGTAACGTGAAGGTGGCGGGTGCCCCGGCCGTAGCTGCCGCGCCGCAGCCGCCGCCTGCCAAGCCGACCTCGGCGCCTGCCTCGAAGGCGCGCTTCCCGCGTGTCAACGCCGCGATCGACACGGCGATTCGCGTGCTTGTCGCTGATCGGTCTCGGATTCCTGAAGCCCGTCGTGGCGATCTGCCGCGGCGAAGATCCGCGCGCGCACATGCGCCAGCTCTGGCTGGACCTGGGTGCGCCCATCGTGTCCATCGCCGCATTCCTGCTGGTGTGGAGCCAGGTGTCGCAGGGCATCCAGACCAGCCTCGGGACGATCCCGGGTCCCGTGGCGGTGTGGGAACAGACCAAGGCGCTGTGGGCCGATCACCTGGCGCAGCGTGAAAAGGCCGTGGCGTTCTACGAGCGGCAGGAAAAGCGCAACGCCGAGAAACTGGCGGAAGACCCGGCCGCGGACATGACGGTGCGCAAGTACACCGGCAAGCCGACCTACATCGACCAGATTTTCACCAGCCTGAAGACGGTGTTCGCCGGATTCCTGCTGGCGACGTTGTTCGCCGTGCCCATCGGCATCCTCTGCGGCGCGAGCAAGACCTTCAACGCGATGTTCAATCCGCTGATCCAGCTATTCAAGCCCGTCTCGCCGCTGGCGTGGCTGCCGATCGTCACGATGATCGTGAGCGCGGTGTACGTGACGGCCGACCCGATGTTCGACAAGTCGTTCATCAACTCCGCCGTCACGGTCACGCTGTGCTCGCTGTGGCCGACGGTCATCAACACGGCGGTGGGCGTGGCGTCCATCGACCGCGACCTGCTGAACGTCGCACGGGTATTGCGCCTGAGCAAGACCACGCAGCTCACGAAGCTGGTGCTGCCTTCGGCGCTGCCCTACATCTTCACCGGCATGCGCCTGTCGCTCGGGGTGGGCTGGATGGTGCTGATCGCCGCGGAAATGCTGGCGCAGAACCCGGGCCTCGGAAAATTCGTCTGGGACGAATTCCAGAACGGCAGCTCCGAATCGCTGAGCCGGATCATGGTGGCGGTGTTCACCATCGGCATCATCGGCTTCCTGCTCGATCGCGTGATGCTCGCGCTGCAGAGCTCGTTCACCTACGGCCCGACGAGATGAGCCATCTCGAGCTGCGCAACGTCTCGAAGGGTTACGGCGGCACGGAGGTGCTGTCGAACATCAACCTCTCCATCGAGGAAGGGGAGTTCGTCGCGCTGATCGGATTCTCCGGCTCGGGCAAGACCACGCTCATGTCGATTCTCGCCGGGCTCGTCCAGCCGGACGCCGGCGAAGTGCGGCTTCGCGGCGAGAAGGCCGGTGAGGCGGGTCCGGATCGCGGCCTGGTATTCCAGAGCTACTCGCTGATGCCCTGGCTCACCGTGTTCGAAAACGTGGCGCTGGCGGTCGATGCGGTGTTTGCAAAGGAAGACAAGACCGCAGCGGCGCGCGCGCACGGAAAAGTACGTGCGCATGGTCGGCCTGGGACATGCCACCGACCGGCGTCCCGCGGAGCTCTCGGGCGGCATGCGCCAGCGCGTGGCCGTGGCGCGCGCGCTGGCGATGAATCCGGAATTCCTGCTGCTCGATGAACCGCTGTCCGCGCTCGATGCGCTGACGCGCGCGAAGCTGCAGGACGAAATCGAAGCCATCTGGCGCGAGGAGAAGAAGACGGTCGTGCTGGTGACCAACGACGTGGACGAAGCGTTGTTGCTGGCCGATCGCATCATCCCGTTGACGCCGGGACCGCGCGCCACGCTGGGGCCCGAGTTCCGCGTGAACCTTCCGCGGCCGCGCGATCGCAAGGCCGTGAATCACGACCCGCAGTATCGTCATCTGCGCGCGGCAATCACGCAGTACCTGCTGGATGTGGAAGCGGAGAAGCCGGTGCCGGCCGAAGGCGCGATCAAACTGCCGGACGTGGTGCCCATCACCTCGGCGGACTTCCTGCCGAAGGCGGTGCGAGCGGCCAACAAGCCGAAGCCGCTGTCCAATCCCGACAAGTACGTCGAGTTCTACAACGTTCACAAGGTATATCCCGACGCCGAAGGGCCCGCTCACCGTGGTCGAAGGATTTCAGCTCGACATCAAGCGCGGTGAATGCGTTTCGCTGATCGGTCACTCTGGCTGCGGCAAGTCCACGGCGCTGTCGATGTGCGCCGGTCTCACCGATGTGTCCGACGGCGGCATCACGCTCGACGGACGCGAAGTCACCGGCGCAGGTCCCGATCGCGGCGTAGTGTTCCAGGCGCCGAATCTGCTGTCGTGGCTCACCGCCCGGCAGAACGTGGCGCTCGGTGTCGATCGCGTCTATCCACACGCGAGCAACGCGGAACGCTCCGACATCGTCGACTACTACCTGACGCGCGTGGGTCTCGGCGACGCGCTCGACAAACTCGCGCGCGACATGTCGAACGGCATGCGCCAGCGCGTGGGTCTCGCGCGCGCGTTCGCGCTCTCGCCCAAGCTGCTGCTGCTCGACGAGCCCTTCGGCATGCTCGACGCGCTGACGCGCTGGGACCTGCAGGAAGTCCTGATGGACATCCTCAAGCGCACGAAGATCACTGCCATCTGCGTCACGCACGACGTGGACGAGGCCATCCTGGTGGCCGACCGCGTGATCATGATGACCAACGGTCCGCGCGCACGCATCGGCAAGGTCATGCAGGTCGATCTGCCGCGGCCGCGCACGCGCAAGATGCTGCTCGAGCATCCGCGTTACTACGTATACCGAGAAGAACTATTGACCTTTCTCAATGATTGCGAGCATGGCGGGGGATATCGTGCCGCTTGACAACAACATCCGGGAGTTTTCGATGACGATCAGGACATGCCCTCGAGTTGCCGCAAGATTTGTGTCTGCTGGGATGTTTGCTCGCGGCCGGCGCCGCACACGCGGATGGACTCGATCCGGTCAAAGGCGCCTTCGGCGAAACCAAGTACATCTTCGACTCGCGCCTGCGCATGGAGGATGTCGACCAGGATCCGCTGCCCGAAGACGCCAGTGCGCTCACGCTGCGACTGCGGCTGGGATTCGAAACCGGCAAGGCGTGGAACACCGCGCTGCTCGTCGAGGGCGAGGCGGTCATACCGCTCCAGGACGACTATCGCCCGGATCCGGCGGTGCCAGACGATGATCACCTATCCGGTAGTGGCCGATGACGAGGCCTACGAGTTCAATCGCTTTCAATTCACCAACACCAGCCTGCCGGGCACCACGCTGACGCTCGGTCGCCAGCGCATCCTGCTCGACGACCAGCGCTTCGTCGGCAACTCGGGCTGGCGGCAGAACGAGCAGACGTTCGACGCGTTCCGCGTGGTGAATCGCACGGTCACGAACCTGGTGCTCGACGCCACCTATCTGAACCGCGTCAATCGCGTCAACGGACCGGATTCACCGCAAGGCGTCTACAAGGGCGACGGCCTCCTGCTGAACGCCGGCTACCAGACGAAGATCGGCAAGCTCAGCGCGTTCGGCTATCTACTCGACTTCGAGCCGATCACCAACATTCCGGCCGGTATCAACCCGATTCGCGACTCCACGTCGACGTATGGACTGCGCTTCGCGGGCGACAAGCCTGTGGGCAAGATCAAGCTTGCCTACGCCGCGTCCTACGCGGAGCAAACCGACTACGCGGACAACCCGTTCGATTTCGATCTGGCTACCGGTTCGGCGAACTCACCGCGACCTTCCGCCAGTTCGGACTCGGTGTCGGCACCGAGATCATGGAAGGCAACGGCGTGCAAGGGTTTTACGACGCCGCTCGGTACGCTGCACAAGTTCCAGGGCTGGGCTGACAAATTCCTGACGACCCCGCCGAACGGCCTCGAAGACCTGTACGCGAACGCCAGCGTCAACCTCAAGGGCGTGGGCATGCTCGATACGCTCGCCTTCATCGTGAGTTACCACGACTACGACGCCGAGCGCGGTCCGGCCGACTACGGCAGCGAGTGGAACACCTCCATCGCCGCCAAGCACAAGCGTTTCAACCTGATGCTCAAGTACGCGGACTACCAGCAGGGCGAGCTGGCTGTCGGCACGCACCACCAGCAAGTTGTGGGCGCAGATCGAATTCGTCTGGTAACCGTCGGCACCGTTCAATAACTAGAGGGAGGAGAAGTTAGATGTCCTATTTAGCCCCAGCCGAATTCGTCACCAAGATGGTCGACGCCGGCGAATCGAAGATTTTCATGTCGACGCGCGACACGCTGATCCGCGCGTTCATGGCCGGCGCGATCCTCGCGCTCGCGGCCGTGTTCGCCGTGATGGTGACGCAGCAGACCGGGTTTCCGATCATCGGGGCCATCCTGTTCCCGGTGGGCTTCTGCATGCTCTACCTGCTGGGCTTCGATCTGGTGACCGGCGTGTTCGTGCTGGCGCCGCTCGCGCTGCTCGACAAGCGTCCGGGCGTGACCTTCGGCGGCGTGATGCGCAACTGGGGCCTGGTGTTCGTCGGCAACTTCGCGGGCGCATTCACGGTCGCGGTGCTGATGTCCACCATCTTCACGTTCGCGTTCACGACGGATCCGAATCCGATCGGCCAGTTCATCGCGCACGTCGGTGAAACGCGCACCATCGGCTACAAGGAACACGGCATGGCGGGCATGCTCACGCTGTTCGTGCGCGCCATGCTCTGCAACTGGATGGTCTCCACCGGTGTCGTCGGCGCCATGATTTCCACCTCGGTCGGCGGCAAGGTGATCGCCATGTGGATGCCCATCATGGTGTTCTTCGCCATGACGTTCGAACACTCGGTGGTGAACATGTTCCTGTTCCCCTCCGGCATTCTCATGGGTGCCCACTACAACTGGGCCGACTACTTCATCTGGAACGAGATTCCGACCATCGTCGGCAACATCGTCGGCGGCCTCGCGTTCACCGGCCTCACGCTGTATTCCACGCACATGAAGACCGCGCCGAAGCGGGCGCTGAAACTCGCGGCCTGACATTCGTATCGATCGGGAACCCCGGCCGTACGCGCCGGGGTTCCCTTTATAGTGGGCTATGTCCGGCCACCTCAAAATCTCGTTAGGGCAGTACTCCGACAAGGGCCGCAAGGAATCCAACCAGGATTTCCATGGCGCCTGCATTCCCGAAGAGCCGCAGCTTTCCGGCAAAGGCATCGCGATCGCGCTCGCGGATGGCATCAGCAGCAGCAATGTGAGCCAGGTCGCCAGCCAGTCGGCGGTGCGCGTTTTCCTCGAAGACTACTACTGCACTTCACCGGCCTGGTCGGTGAAGAAGTCGGCGCAGCAAGTGCTGATGGCGATCAACTCGTGGCTGTACGCGCAGACGCAACAGAGCCCGTATCGCTACGAGAAAGACCGCGGCTACGTGTGCACGATGAGCGCGCTGGTGCTCAAGTCCACCACCGCGCATCTCTTTCATGCCGGCGATGCGCGCATCTACCGGCTCCGCGACGACGTGCTCGAGCAGCTCACCCACGATCACCGCGTGCATGTCTCGAGCGAGCAGAGTTATCTCTCCCGCGCGCTCGGCATCCAGTCGCACCTGGACATCGACTACCAGCCGCTGCGCCTGGAACAGGGCGATGTCTATCTGTTCACCACCGACGGCGTGCATGAATTCACCAATTCGCGAACGATGATCAATGCCGTCAAGGATCACGCCGGCGACCTCGACGCGGCCGCGCAGCTGATCGCGCGCGAGGCTTTCGATCGCGGCAGCGACGACAATCTCACCACGCTGGTGGTGCGCGTCGACGCATTGCCGACGCAGGACGCCAACGAAGTTCACCGGCAGCTCACCGAGCTGCCTTTCCCGCCGGAGCTCGTGGCGCGCATGAACTTCGACGGCTTCACCATCCTGCGTGAGTTGCATGTCAGCAGCCGCAGCCACGTGTACCTCGCGAGCTCTCGAGGACTCGCCGCTGCCGGTGGTCATCAAGACGCTGTCGACGGAACTGCGCGCCGACGTGGCGCAGCTCGAAAGATTCCTCATGGAAGACTGGGTGGCGCAGCGCATCAGCAATCCCCACGTGCTGAAAGCGGCCGCGCGCGGGCGCCGCCGCAATTTTCTTTACACGGTGACTGAATTCGTCGATGGCCAGACGCTGCATCAATGGCTCATCGACAATCCGAAGCCGCCGGTTGAAACGGTGCGTCGGCTGATCGAGCAGATCGCGAACGGCCTCACGGCATTTCACCGGCTCGAGATGCTGCACCAGGACCTGCGTCCGCAGAACGTCATGATCGACGCCAGCGGGACGGTGAAGATCATCGATTTCGGTGCGACGCGCGTGGCGGGAATTTCGGAGATCGATTCGCCGCTGGCGCGCAGCGAACTGCTGGGCACGATGCAGTACACCGCACCGGAATATTTCCTCGGCGAGAGCGGTACTCCGCGTTCGGATCTGTTTTCACTGGGAGTCATCGCCTACCAGATGTTGTCGGGCCGGCTGCCATACGACGCCGACGTTCCGAAGGCGCGGACGCGTGCGGCGCAGCGTCAGTTGAAGTACCGGTCGGTGCTCGACGACGAGCGCGAGATCCCGGCGTGGATCGACGAAGTGCTGCGCAAGGCCACGCATCCCGGATCCCGCTGAAGCGCTACGAGGAACTCTCGGAGTTCGTCTACGAACTGCGCCACCCGAGCCAGGCCTATCTGAGCCGGACGCGGCGCGCCGCTGCTCGAGCGCAACCCGGTCGCGTTCTGGCGGGGCGTGTCGCTGATCCTCGCCATCGCCGTCGTGGTGCTTCTGCTGAACTAGTTTCGCCACCCGGCACCAAACCTTTTTCGGGTTTGGAGCGTCTAGGGATGATGTCGAAACCCCGTTACGGATTTCTGCTCTCGCTCCTGCTGCTCGCAGGTGGCCCGCCCGCGCTCGCCGTCGATATCGACGGGCGTGTGGGCGATTCGGAATGGCAGGGCGCCGAGCACATCACCGACTTCCGCAAGACCCAGCCGCTCACCGGCGAGCCTCCCTCGCATGCCACGGAAGCGTGGATCCTTTCGACGCCCGAGGGTCTGGCCGTGGCGCTCCGCAACACGCAGCCCGCGTCGGTGCCGCGCACCCAGCAGCGCGTGCAGCGGGATTTCGAAGAGCAGGTCGACCGCGTCAACGTCATCGTCGACTTCGATGCCGATGGCCGTACCGGCTACGACTTCCGCGTGAGCTCGACCGATGACGTCTACGACAGCGTGGTCACCGACGAATTGCAGTTCAACAAGGACTGGGACGGCAACTGGAAGCACGCCGTCGGCGTGGACGAGGCGGGCTGGACGGTCGAAGTGCTGATTCCCTGGTACATCGCCTCGATGCGTGACGCCAAGGGCGACAAGCGCACGATCAAGATCTATCTCGATCGCATCATCGGCTCGACGGGCGAGCGCGTCGCCTGGCCGCAGGCGAGCCTGGAGCGGTCACGCTTCCTGTCCGATTTCGCGGTCATCGAAGTGGCCAACCACAGCCAGTCGCTGTTCGCCGTGACGCCCTATGTTTCGGGGCTGTACGACAACGTGGGCAGCAACAGCGACGGTGATGCCGGCGTCGACGTGGTCTGGAAACCAAACGGCCAGACGCAACTCACCGCCACGGTGAATCCGGACTTCGGCCAGGTGGAGAGCGACGACCTGGTGGTCAACTTCAGCGCCACCGAAACTTTCGTCAGCGACAAGCGGCCGTTCTTCACCGAGAACCAGGGGCTGTTCGAATACACCACGCCGTCTGACTACAGCCAGTTGTTGTACACACGCCGCGTGGGCGGTCCCGCCGACGACGGCGAAGGATCGGGCGACATCACCGCCGCGCTCAAGCTCAACGGCAGCATCGGCGCGACGAAGTACGGAGTGTTTGGCGCCGACGAGGGCGAGTCCGTCGGCCGCACGTTCGGCGCGTTGCGCGTGGTGCGCGATTTCGCGAAGCAGAACCTGGGATTCATGGCGACGTATGTCGATCGCCCCTATCTCGATCGCGAGGCCACGCGTGTTCGGCGTCGATCACAACTGGCGGCCCAACGCGCGCTGGAACGTGCGCACGCGAGTGTTCGGCAGCGACATCGAGCAGGCGGGAATCGGCACGACCGATTCGGGCGCGACGGTCTGGGCCGACTACGAGATGGATCACGGCTGGCGCCAGCAGTGGATCGCGATGCATTTCGGCAACGACCTGCAGATCAATGACGCCGGCTATCTATCGCGCAACAGCACCAACTACCTTCACTGGCAGGTGAATCGCCGCTTCACCGACATGCCGGAAGGCTTCGCGGTACTCGTCGAAGGACTGGCGCGGGCGCGTCAGCACCGACTACAACGATCACGGACAGCTGCTGAATCATCAGTTCCGCCTGAGCCGCGAGAGCCGGCTGCGCAACGGCAGTTACGAGTACGGCCAGATCAACATCAACAGCGCCGGCTACGACGACCTGATCACGCGCGGCAACGGCGTGCTCTGGCTGCCGCCCAACTTCAACAGCTACTTCGACTACCAGCGCCCTCGCAAAGGCAACTGGTCCTACGAAGTGGAGGTCAACTGCATACAGCGGCGGCCTCGCGGGCAACAGCAAGGTGGGCTACACCGTGAATTTCGTGCCTACCTACTTCGTGAGCGATGCATTCAACGTGTACGTCGGCCTGTTTGGCGACTGGAATCCGGACTGGCTGGTCTGGCAGAGCGACAACCTGATCGGCAGCTTCGAAGAAACACGAGCTGCACTTCGACGCGGGGCTCAACTGGACCATCGGCAGCAAACAGGAGCTGCGCGTGAAGCTTCAGGCCATCGGGCTCAAGGGGCGATTGCAGCAGGCTTACCGCGTCGATGCGGGCGGTGACGCCGTGCCGAGCAATGACCCGATCGACGACATCAACGTGCGCAACGCTCGGCTTCCAGATCCGCTATCGCTACGAGCTCGCGCCGCTGTCCTATTTGTACGTGGTGTACGGCCGCGGGGGTTTCGACCAGGAACCGACCGACGGCGGAGCGAGGGACCTGTTGCGCGACAGCTTCCAGCTGCGCGACGAGGAGCAGCTGCTGGTCAAGTTCAGCTACCGCTTCGAGAACTAGCCGGGCTGCGTGCGGAGGCTCGGCTATGCGCTCCTATATAGAGGTGTCGCCCGGGTATGGACCGCCAGCGTCCAGGCGGGTTCCGGTCCGACATGCCCAACCCGATGATATTTAACAAAAAGCGGTCTAGCTGACCGGGGAAGCCCCGAGGCGGGCTCGCAAGCGGCTCACGAAGGACCGCTCACGTGGACTTGCGGCGCATGGGGTCGCTGCATATACTGCGCGCCCTTTCGCCTGGGACCCAAGTCCCAAGCGATTGATTTCAAGCGAAATCGGGCGAGGTTGGGCGAGCCTTCGAAGCTCCAAACCCAAGACCACTCGAGCATCGCGGCGCAAATTCTTTGCTGCCGCGCTTCTCCAGTGTTCCCTCGTTAGACCTAGCTACACCGCGAGCGCCAATCGAAGCGCATGCAGGAACGAGAGGATAGTCATGAGCGTTGCTCTTATTGGCCGCAAGGCCGGCATGACTCGCATCTTTACGGATGCGGGCGAGACGGTTCCGGTAACCGTCATCGAAGTGCTGCCGAACCGCATCACTCAAGTGAAGTCCGTCGACAAGGACGGCTATCGCGCCATTCAGGTGTCTTTCGGCAAGAAGCGTCCGCAGCTTCTGTCGAAGGCCGCTGCGGGTCACTACGCGAAAGCGAATGTCGAACCGGGCAAGGCGATGGTGGAATTCCGCCTCACGGAAAAAGAAGGCACTGACCTCGCCGTCGGCAGCGAAATCAAGGCCGGCTTTTCGAAGTCGGGCGCCATTGTCGATGTCACGGGCACCACGATCGGCAAGGGCTTCGCCGGCACCATGAAGCGTCACAACTTCGCCGGCCACCACGCCTCGCACGGTGTGTCCGTGTCGCACAGAACGCCTGGCTCCATCGGCCAGCGCCAGACCCCGGGCCGCGTGTTCCAGGGCAAGCGCATGTCGGGCCACATGGGTGTCATGCGCCGCACGGTCGAGAATCTGAAGGTCGTCGAGATCGATGTCGAACGTAACCTGCTCCTCATCCGCGGCGCTGTCCCGGGTGCCGAAGGCGGCCAGGTCATCGTGCGTCCGTCGGTGAAGGCTGCGGCGCAGAAGAATCGCAAGAAGATCGCGCCGGCCAAGATCAACACCGGCACGTCCAACAAGAAGTAATTGGCGGCACACATGGAACTCAAAGTCATCAATGGTGGCGCCGCGCTCAAGGTTTCCGAGGAAACCTTCGGCAAGGAATTCAACCAGTCGCTGGTGCACCAGGTCGTCACGGCGTATCGCAACGGCGGTCGCGCGGGCACCAAGGCCCAGCTGACCAAGGCCGAAGTGCGTGGTGGTGGCCGCAAGCCCCGTCCGCAGAAAGGTGGCGGCACGTCGCGCGCCGGCTCGATCCGCTCGCCCATCTGGGTCGGCGGTGGTCGCGCGTTCGCTGCGAAGCCGCGTGATTTCGCGCAGAAAGTGAACCGCAAGATGTACCGCGGCGCGATCCAGTCGATGCTGTCGGAGCTCGTGCGCCAGGATCGCCTGGTCGTCACGCAGGACTTCACGGTCGATGCGCCGAAGACGAAGCAGGTCGCCGAGAAGCTCAAGAAGCTCAAGCTCGAGAGCGTGCTCATCATCGTCGAAGGTATCGACGAGAAGCTGTTCCTGGCCGCGCGCAACCTGCCGCACGTCGAAGTGCTGCCGGTCGCCCTGCTGAACCCGCTGTCGCTCGTGAGCTACGACAAAGTGCTCGTGACCGTCGGCGCCGTGAAACTCATCGAGGAGCGTCTGCAATGAGCGCTGCCAAGCTCGAGAAGGCCCCCAAGGCCGCCAAGGCAAGACAAGGCCGCCGGCCGAGAAGACCGCGAAGGTCGCGAAGCCCGCCAAGGTGAAGAAGGCGAAGGTCGTCGACATCAAGGACGCCGCGAAGAAGGTTGCCAGCCCGGAAAGGCTGATCAACGTCCTGCTCGCGCCGCACATCACCGAAAAGACGTCGCTGGCGATGCAGAACAACAATTCGTACGCGTTCCGCGTGCTGCGCGATTCGACCAAGCCGCAGATCAAGGCCGCGGTCGAGCTCATGTTCGGCGTCAAGGTCGCCAACGTGAACGTCGTGAACGAAACCGGCAAGACGCGCCGCATGGGCAAGGGCCAGGGCCGTACGCAGGACATCAAGAAAGCTTACGTTCGCCTGGCCCCCGGCCAGACGATCGACTACGAAGCCAAGCTGAAGGCCTAAGGTAGTTAGACATGCCAGTCATCAAAATGAAGCCGACTTCCCCCGGCACGCGCTTTGTCGTCAAACTCGACAAGTCGCACCTGTGGAAGGGTGGTCCGCACGAGCCGCTGACCGTCAAGAAGACGCGCCATTCCGGCCGCAACAACGTGGGCCGCATCACCACGCGCCACCAGGGCGCCGGCACGTACCACAAGTACCGCCTCATCGACTTCAAGCGCGACAAGGACGGCATCAAGGGCGTGATCGAGCGTCTCGAGCACGATCCGAACCGCACCTGCCACATCGCGCTGGTCAAGTACTCCGATGGCGAGCGCCGCTACATCCTCGCCGCCAAGGGCATGGCCCCTGGCGATGAAATCCGCTCCGGCGCGGATTCCCCGATCAAGTCGGGCAACGCCATGCAGCTGCGCCACATTCCGGTCGGCTCCATCGTGCACAACATCGAACTGAAGCCCGGCAAGGGCGGCCAGATGGCGCGCAGCGCCGGCGCCTCGGCCAGCTTCACCGCGCGCGAAGGCATCTACGCCACGCTGCGCCTGAAGAGCGGCGAGAGCCGCAAGGTGCACGTCGACTGCCGCGCCACGATCGGCGAAGTGTCGAACGACGAGCACAACCTGCGCGTGTACGGCAAGGCCGGCGCGAAGCGCTGGCTCGGCATTCGTCCGACGGTGCGTGGCCAGGCCATGAACCCGGTCGACCATCCGCACGGCGGTGGTGAAGGTAAGTCCGGCCAGGGCAATCCGCACCCGGTGAGCCCGTGGGGCCAGAACGCCAAGGGTCTCAAGACGCGCCGCAATAAACGTACGACCAGCATGATCGTGCAGCGTCGTCAGAACCGTATTCGTTAAGAGGATCTGCCATGCCTCGTTCACTGAAAAAAGGTCCGTTCGTCGATCTTCACCTGTTGAAGAAAGTCGAGACGGCTGCCGCCAAGAGCGATCGCAAGCCGATCAAGACGTGGTCGCGCCGCTCGATGGTCATTCCCGACATGGTGGGTCTGACGATCGCCGTGCATAACGGCCGTCAGCACATCCCGGTGCTCATCACCGAAAACATGGTGGGTCACAAGCTGGGTGAGTTCTCGCCGACGCGCACGTTCAAGGCGCACTCGGGCGACAAGAAAGTGGAGGCTGCGGCCTAACATGGAAGCCACTGCAAAGCTCAAATACGCGCGCATCTCGCCGCAGAAATGCCGCCTGGTGGCCGACACCGTGCGCGGCGCGGAAGCGTCGAAGGCGCTCAACACGCTCAAGTTCATGCCGAAGAAAGGCGCCGACCTCATCTACAAGGTGCTCTGGTCCGCCGTCGAAAACGCGCAGAACAACCAGGGCGCGGACGTGGACGATCTGAAGATCACCAGCATCATGGTCGACGCGGCGCCGCAGCTGAAGCGTTTCGCCGCCCGCGCCAAGGGCCGCGGTACGCGCATCGTCAAGCGCAACAGTCACATCACTGTCGTCGTCGGCGACGGCAAGAAGGACGAGTAAGTCATGGGTCAAAAGGTCAATCCATTTGCCATTCGCCTTGGCATTACCCGTGACTGGGTGTCCAAGTGGTACGCGAACAAGAAGCAGTTTCCGCTGCAGGTCCACACGGACTTCCGCGTGCGCCAGTTCCTGAAGACCAAGCTCGCCGACGCCTCGGTCAGCCGCATCCTCATCGACCGCGCCGCCAAGCGCGTCAACATCACGATCCAGACCGCGCGTCCGGGCATCGTGATCGGCAAGAAGGGCGAGGACATCGAGAAGCTGCGTGCCGAAACGGCCAAGATGCTCAAGCTGCCGGCCGGCGACATTCGCCTGAACATTTCCGAAATTCGCAAGCCCGAGCTCGATGCGCAGCTCGTGGCCGACGGCATTGCCCAGCAGATCGAGAAGCGCGTGATGTTCCGCCGCGCCATGAAGCGCGCCGTGATGAGCACCATGCGTTCCGGCGCCCTCGGCGTGAAGGTTCGCCTGTCGGGCCGACTGAACGGTTCGGAAATCGCGCGCACGGAATGGGCCCGCGAAGGCCGCGTGCCGCTGCACACCTTCCGCGCCGACATCGACTACGGTCTGGGCGAAGCCCGCACCACCTACGGCGTCATCGGCGTGAAGGTCTGGATCTTCAAGGGTGAAGTGTTCGACAAGGCCGAGCTCGCCGCCCAGGACGCGAACGTCGAAGCCGCGCAGGCTGCGCAGGGTGCTGCCGCGAATGCCGCTGCCGCTGCTGCCGCCGCGCACGACGCCGGCTGCCTAACAAGGTAAATTATTTATGTCCATGCTACAGCCCAAGCGCACCAAGTACCGCAAGCAGTTCAAGGGAACGAACACCGGCCTCGCCCAGCGCGGCAGCAAGGTGTCGTTCGGTGAATATCGGCTTGAAGGCGACCAGCCGCGCCCGCATGACCGCGCGCGAAATCGAAGCGGCGCGTCGCGCCATGACCCGCTACGTCAAGCGTGGCGGCCAGGTGTGGAACCGCGTGTTCCCCGACGTGCCGGTGTCCAAGAAGCCTCTCGAAGTCCGCATGGGCTCGGGCAAGGGCAACGTCGAATACTGGGTGGCGAAAGTGCAGCCCGGCAAAGTGTTGTTCGAGATCGAAGGTGTCGATGAAGCGACCGCTCGTGAAGCGTTCCGCCTCGCCAGCGCCAAGCTCTCGGTTTCCACCATGTTCGTGAAACGGCAGGTGCGTTGATGAGCGCCAAAGAATTGCGTGGTAAAGAATCCGCGGCCCTCCAGGCGCGAACTGATCAAGCTGCGCCGCGAGCAGTTCAGCCTGCGCATGCAGTCGGCGAGTGGCCAGGCCGTGAAGCCTTCGGACTTCAGCAAGGTCAAGAAGAGCATCGCGCGCGTGAAGACCGTGATGAATGAAAAGGTCCGCGCAGCGAGCCAAGAAATGAACGCCCCAGAAGAAAAGAACGTCGAAGCCAAGAAGCCCTCGCGTGCTCTCGTCGGCAAGGTCGTCAGCAGCAAGATGGACAAGACCATCGCTGTCGAGATCGAGCGCCTGATCAAGCACGAGCGTTACGGCAAGTACATCCGCCGCACGACGAAGCTGCTCGCGCACGATGAGAATTCGGAAGCCGGCGAAGGCGACACCGTGTCGATCGCGCCCTGCCGTCCGCTGTCGCGCCGCAAGTCGTACAAGCTGGTCTCGGTCGTCGAGAAAGCGAGCGCCTAATGATCCAGTTACAAACCATGCTCAATGCCGCTGACAACAGCGGCGCCCGCACGCTGATGTGCATCAAGGTGCTCGGCGGTACGCGCCGGCGCTACGCGCAGGTCGGCGATGTCATCAAGGTGTCCATCAAGGACGCGATCCCGCGCGGCAAGGTCAAGAAGGGCGAGGTGTATGACGCCGTCGTCGTTCGCACCAAGCGTGGCGTGCGCCGCGCCGATGGTTCGCTGCTGCGTTTCGACACGAACGCCGCGGTGCTGCTGACCAACAAGCTCGAGCCGGTCGGCACGCGCATCTTCGGACCCGTGACGCGCGAGCTGCGCACCGAGCGGTTCATGAAGATCGTGTCGCTCGCTCCTGAAGTGCTCTGAGGAAGCTAGCAATGAACAAGATTCGTAAAGGCGACACAGTCGTCGTGTTGTCGGGCAAGGACAAGGGCCGTCAGGGCACCGTGCTGCGACGTCGATGGTGAGAAGGTCACCGTCGAGAACATCAACAAGGCGAAGAAACACCAGAAGCCGAACCCGCAGCGCAATGTGCCCGGTGGAATCGTCGACAAGACGATGCCGCTGCACATTTCCAAGATCGCGATCTGGAACGTGGGCGCCAAGAAGGCTGATCGCGTCGGCATCAAGCAGCTGAACGACGGCAAGCGTGTGCGTTTCTTCAAGTCCAACGGCGAAGTGATCGACGCCTGAGCGGCGTCGATATCAGCGTAAGGAACAGGCAGTAATGGCCAGGTTAAAAGATTTTTACAAAGAGACGGTGATCCCGAAGCTCACCAAGGATCTCGGGCGTGAAGAACGCCATGCAGGTCCCGAAGCTCGTCAAGATCACGGTGAACATGGGCGTGGGCGAAGCCGTGGCCGACCGCAAGGTCATGGACGCGGCGGTTGCCGATCTCACCAAGATCACCGGCCAGAAGCCCAAGCTCTGCATGTCGAAGAAGTCGATCGCGTCGTTCAAGGTTCGCGAGAACCTGGCGATCGGCACCAAGGTGACGCTGCGCGGCGAACGCATGTGGGAGTTCTTCGATCGTCTGGTGACGATCGCGATTCCCCGCATCCGTGACTTCCGCGGCATCAACCCGCGCTCTTTCGATGGCCGCGGCAATTTCAGCCTCGGCATCAAGGAACAGATCATTTTCCCGGAAATCCAGTACGACCAGATCGATCAGCTCCGGGGAATGGACATCACGATTACGACGACGGCGAAGGACGACAAGCAGGGCCGTGCCCTGCTCAATGCCTTCAATTTCCCGTTCCGCAAGTAAGGAACCATAGGGTATGGCCAAGACAAACATGGTCGAGCGCGAGAAGCGTCGCGCCAAGATCGTGAAGAAATACGCGGCGAAGCGCGCTCAGTTGAAAGAGCTCATTCGCAGCCCGAAGACCAATCCGGAAGTGCGTGCCGACGCGCAGGCGAAGCTCCAGAAGCTTCCGCGCGACGCAAGCCCCTCCCGCGGTCGCAACCGTTGCGCGATTACGGGCCGCTCACGCGGCGTGTATCGCCGCTTCGGTCTGGCGCGCGTGAAGGTCCGTGAAGCGGTGGGACGCGGCGAATTGCCGGGCGTTTCCAAGGCGAGCTGGTAGGAGCAAATGGCATGAGCATGACTGATCCCATTGCCGATCTCCTGACCCGCATCCGCAACGCGCAGATGGCGCGCAAGCCGGACGTGTCGGTGTCGTCGTCGAAACTGAAGACCGCGCTGGTCAAGGTGCTGAAGGACGAAGGCTACGTCGCCGGATTTCGGCGTCGTCAGCGAAGGCGTGAAGCAGACGCTGACGATCGAGCTGAAGTACTACGAAGGCCGCCCCGTGATCGACCGCCTCGAGCGCGTCTCGCGTCCCGGCCTGCGTATCTACCGCAGCAAGAGCGAGCTGCCGAAGATCCAGGGCGGTCTCGGTACCGCGATCGTCTCCACGCCGAAGGGCGTGATGACGGACAAACAGGCGCGGGCCATCGGGCAGGGCGGCGAAGTCCTCTGCATCGTGGCCTAACTAAAGAGACACACGTATGAGCCGAGTTGCAAAACGACCCGTCGATCTGCCCGCAGGCGTCACCGCCACCGTGGCGGCGAACACGATCAAGGTCAAAGGCGCCAAGGGCGAGCTCACGCTCGTCGTGGCCGACGGTGTGAGCGTCGAGCAGAAAGAGAAAACTCTGGTCTGCGCGTACGCGAGCGACGCGAGCCGCATGTCGGCTGGCGCGGCGCGCGCGCACCTCGCCAACATGGTGACGGGCGTGTCGAAGGGCTACGAGCGCAAGCTCGAGCTGGTCGGCGTCGGTTATCGCGCCGCGGTGCAGGGCAAGGTGCTGGGCCTCACGCTCGGCTTCTCGCACGCGGTGAATTTCCCGATTCCGGATGGCATCTCGATGGAAACACCGAGCCAGACCGAAATCATCATCAAGGGTATCGACCGCCAGAAGATCGGTCAGGTCGCCGCGAAGATCCGCGCCATTCGTCCCCCGGAGCCGTACAAGGGCAAGGGCGTGCGTTACTCCGGCGAACAGATCGTCCTGAAGGAGGGCAAGAAGAAGTAATTCTTCGGCACTCATATGCAGATCACCAAGAAAGAGCGGCGCCAGCGCCGCGCCATCAAGACCCGCATGAAGATCCGCGAGCTGGGCGTTGCCCGTCTCACGGTTCATCGCACGCCGCAGCACATCTATGCGCAGGTGTTCGATTCGCAGGGCGCCAAGGTTCTCGCCACCGCGTCGACCGTGCAGGAGAAGGTCGCCAAGGGCCTCAAGGGCACCGGCAACGTGGAAGCGGCGAAGGCCGTCGGCACCGCGATTGCCGAGGCCGCCAAGGCCGCGGGCATCACCAAGGTCGCCTTCGATCGCGCGGGCTTCATGTATCACGGCCGCGTCAAAGCGCTGGCCGATGCCGCGCGTGAAGCCGGCTTAGAGTTTTAACAGGACCTAACAACATGGCACGACCCGACAACAAATCCCAGGCTCAGGACGAGTTCCTCGAGAAGCTGGTTGCAGTCAATCGCACGGCCAAGGTCGTCAAGGGCGGCCGCCAGTTCGGTTTCACCGCACTGACGGTGGTCGGTGACGGCGCCGGCCGCGTGGGCTTCGGTTTCGGCAAGGCGCGTGAAGTGCCGGTCGCGATCTCCAAGGCCATGGCGCAGGCGCGCAAGAACATGGTCAACGTGGCGCTCAAGAACGACACGCTGCACTTCGCCATCAAGGGCAGCCACGGCGCGACCATGGTGTACATGCAGCCCGCGTCCGACGGTACGGGCGTCATCGCCGGCGGCGGCATGCGCGCGGTGCTCGAGTGCGCCGGCGTGCGCAACGTGCTCGCGAAGAGCTACGGCTCGCGCAACCCGATCAACGTCGTGCGCGCGACCGTCATGGCCCTCGCGAACGTGAATTCGCCCGAGACCATTGCCGCCAAGCGTGGCAAGACCCTCGACGAAATCCTGGCCTGAGCGCGGAACGAGAGGCACCATGGCAAGCAAACAAATCAAGGTCACGCTGGTGAAGAGCCTGGCGGGTCAGTTGAAGAACATCTCGGCGTCGGTTCGCGGGCTTGGCCTGCGCCAGCCGCACCAGACGGTGGAAGTCGCGGACACGCCGCAGAACCGCGGAATGATCTACGCGGCCTACGCACCTGCTGAAGGTTCAGGAGTAATTCGATGACCATGCGTCTCAATGACATGAAACCCGCACACGGCGCCCGCAAGACGCGCCTGCGTGTCGGACGCGGCGCTTCCGCCGGCCAGGGCAAGACCTGCGGCCGTGGCGTGAAGGGTCAGCGCGCGCGCAAGGGCGGCTACCACAAGGTCGGCTTCGAAGGCGGCCAGATGCCCATTCAGCGCCGCATGCCGAAGGTCGGCTTCCGTTCGAAGATCGACCAGGCCGAAGTGCGCCTGGACGAGCTCGCCAAGATCGAAGGCTCGGTGATCGACCTGGACGCCTTGAAGAAGGCCAACATCATCCCGACATTTGCGGATCGCGCGAAGATCGTGCTGTCGGGCGAGATCAAGAAGGTCGTTTCGGTCAAGGGCATCGGCGCCACCAAGGGTGCGCGCGAAGCCATCGAGAAGGCTGGCGGCACCGTCGAGGCTCTGCCCGAGAAGCCGAAGCCCGCGAAACTGAAGGCCAAGAAGTAATCAAGGCCCTGGAAACAAGGTAACCGTGGCAGACAGCTCACAGAACCCGGCATCAGTACTCGGCGACGCGGCGCGTTTCGGCGACGTACGCAATCGCCTGCTGTTCCTGATCGGCGGTCTGATCGTCTATCGCATCGGCACGTACATTCCCGTGCCGGGCATCGACCCCGAGCGCGTGGCCGGTTTCTTCCGCGACAACGCCGACACCATCTTCGGCGTCGTGAACATGTTCTCGGGTGGCGCGCTGCAGCGCCTGTCCATCTTCACCATGGGCGTCATGCCCTACATCTCCGCGTCGATCATCGTGCAGATGATGGCGATGGTGGTGCCGCAGTGGATGGAATACCGCAAGGAAGGCGAGTCCGGACGCCGCAAGCTCACCGAGATCACGCGCTACGGCACGTTGGGTCTCGCGCTGTTCCAGTCGTTCGTCACGGCCAGTGGCCTGCAGGCGCAGGGCATGGTGGTCGCGCCGGGCTGGCAGTTCATGTTCGTGGCCACCATCACCATGACCACGGGCGCCATGTTCCTCATGTGGCTGGGTGAGCAGATCACCGAGCGCGGCGTGGGCAACGGCATCTCCATGATCATCCTGGGCGGTATCGTTGCCGGTATTCCAGGTGCCATTGGCCAGACGATCGATCAGATCAACTCCGGCGAAATGTCGGGCCTGATCGCCATCGCGCTCATCGTGATGGTGCTCGGCGTCACCTCCTTCTGCGTGTTCGTCGAGCGTGCGCAGCGTCGCATCCCGGTCGACTACGCCAAGAAGCAGGTGGGTCGCCGCATGATGCAGGGCCAGACCACGCACCTGCCGTTCAAGCTCAACATGTCGGGCGTGATCCCGCCGATCTTCGCGTCGAGCCTGCTGCTGTTCCCGGCGACCATTGCCGGCTTCGCCGGGCAGAACAACGACACCTGGTGGGGCAATGCGCTGCAGACCTTCGGCGCCACCTTCGGCTACGGCCAGCCCGCGCACATCGTGATGTACGCCGTGCTGATCATCTTCTTCTGCTTCTTCTACACGGCGCTGGTGTTCAACGCGCGCGAGACGGCCGACAACCTCAAGAAGTCGGGCGCCTTCATCCGCGGCATCCGCCCGGGTCAGCAGACCGGCGAATACATCGACAAGGTGCTCACGCGGCTCACGCTGTGGGGCGCGGTCTACATCACCGCGGTCTGCCTGCTGCCCGAGCTGCTGGTATCCGAGGGCGGCGTGCCGTTCGTATTCGGTGGCACCTCGCTGCTCATCGTGGTCGTGGTGGCCATGGATTTCTTCTCGCAGCTTCAGGCCCACCTGATGTCGCACCACTATCCGGGTTTGCTCAAGAAGGCGAACCTCATGGGTTACGGCCGCTCCGGCGCGCCGCAGCAGTAATTTCAAGGGCTTTTACACATGAAAGTACGTCCCTCAGTCAAGAAGATCTGCAAGAACTGCAAGATCGTGCGCCGTCGTGGCGTCGTCTACGTCATTTGTGCAGACCCGCGCCACAAACAGCGCCAGGGTTAAGAGAAGGTATCGAACATGGCACGTATTGCTGGCGTCAACATCCCGATGAACAAGCACGTTGTCATCGGGCTCACGCACATCTTCGGAGTGGGTCGTTCCCGCGCCAAGGACATCTGCGCGAACACGGGCATCGCTCCGACCACCAAGGTGAAAGATCTCACCGAAGTGGAAGTGAACGCGATCCGCTCGGCGCTCGCCAAGACCGCGGTCGAAGGCGACCTGCGTCGTGAGAACTCGATGAACATCAAGCGACTCATGGATCTCGGCGCGTATCGCGGCATCCGTCATCGCAAGGGCCTGCCGGTCCGTGGCCAGCGCACGCGCACCAACGCGCGCACGCGCAAGGGCCCGCGCAAGCAGGCAGTGAAGTTGAACGCTCCTCCGGGCAAGGTTTAAGAGGCTAGTTAGAACATGGCTGACGAAAAGAAATCAGAAGCCGCTGCTCCGGCAGCGCGGTGGCGCCGCCGCCGCGGGTGGCCCGAAGAAGCCGAAGAAGGCACGCAAGAACGTGCTCGACGGCATCGCGCACGTGCACGCGTCGTTCAACAACACCATCATCACGATCACCGATCGCCAGGGAAACACGCTTTCCTGGGCGACTTCGGGTGGTTGCGGCTTCCGCGGTTCGCGCAAGTCCACGCCGTTCGCGGCGCAGGTGGCGGCCGAGAAGGCCGGCAATGCGGCGCAGGAACACGGCGTGAAGAACGTCGAAGTGCGCGTCGGTGGTCCCGGCCCCGGTCGTGAGTCGGCGGTGCGTGCCCTGAACGCCTGCGGCTTGAAGATCACGAGCATTTCCGACATCACGCCGATTCCGCACAACGGCTGCCGCCCGCCCAAAAAGCGCCGCGTCTAAACAGGTAGCAAACACATGGCACGTTACATCGGTCCCAAGTGCAAACTCGCGCGTCGCGAAGGCACGGATCTTTTCCTGAAGAGCGGCGTCAAGCCGCTCGAGAGCAAGTGCAAGTTCCAGGTGCCGCCGGGCGGCATCAAGGGCGAGCGCAAGCAGCGCCTGTCCGACTACGGTCTGCAGCTGCGCGAGAAGCAGAAGCTGCGCCGCATGTACGGCGTGCTCGAGCGCCAGTTCTCGAACTACTACGTCGAAGCCGCGCGCCGCACGGGCTCATCGGGTGAAAACCTGCTGAAGCTGCTCGAGTGCCGTCTCGACAACGTGGTGTATCGCATGGGCTTCGCCGCCACGCGCTCGGAAGCGCGCCAGCTGGTGTCGCACAAGTCGATCGCGGTGAACGACGGCGTCGTCACCATCGCGTCCTACCAGTGCAAGGCCGGCGACATCATCACGGTGCGCGAGAAGGCCAAGAAGCAGCTGCGCATCCAGAGCGCGATGCAGATCGCGACGCAGGTGGGTCTGCCCGAGTGGGTGGACGTGAACGGCACGGAATTCCGTGGCGTGTTCAAGTCGGTGCCGGGACGGGACGAGATCCTGCCGGACATCAACGAGAACCTCGTCGTCGAGCTCTACTCGAAGTAATTGATTTTCTCGGACCCGCCGTCTTCGGCGGGTTGAAAGTGGCGCGCAAGCGCCTGAGGTGAAACGAATGCAAGGTTCAGTCAGCGAATTTCTGAAGCCCCGTGTCGTCAAGGTGCAGCCGACGGCCCCGCGCCAGGCGCGCGTCGTCATCGAACCGTTCGAGCGCGGCTTCGGCCACACGCTCGGCAACGCGCTGCGTCGCGTATTGCTGTCGTCCATGCCGGGCGCTGCGATCACCGAAGTGGAAATCGAAGGCGTGCTCCATGAGTACACCTCCATCGAAGGCGTGCAGGAAGACGTCGTCGACATCCTGCTGAACCTCAAGCAGGTCGCCCTCAAGATGCACACGCGCGACAGCGCGGAGCTGCGCCTGTCGAAGAAGGGCCCGGGCCCGGTGACGGCCGGCGACATCCACACGGACCACGACATCGAAGTCGTGAACCCGGAGCTGGTGCTCGCGAACCTCACGAAGGCCGGCGAACTCACCATGACGCTGCGTGTTGAACGCGGTCGTGGCTACCGCCCGGCGCTGAATCGCGCTGCGTTCGAAGAGCAGAGCCGTCCGATCGGCCGCCTGCAGCTCGACGCGTCGTTCTCGCCCGTCCGTCGCGTGACGTACATGGTCGATGCCGCGCGCGTCGAACAGCGTACCGACCTCGACAAGCTGGTCATCGACATCGAGACCAACGGCACCATCGACGCGGAAGAAGCCATCCGTCGCGCTGGCGGCATCCTCAAGGATCAGCTGTCGGTGTTCGTGGACCTGCAGGGCGAAGAAGAAGCCAGCACCAAGGTCTCCGAGATGCAGTTCGACCCGCTGCTGCTGCGGCCCGTCGACGAGCTCGAGCTCACCGTGCGTTCGGCGAACTGCCTCAAGGCGGAAAACATTCACTACATCGGCGACCTCGTGCAGCGCACCGAAGTCGAGCTGCTTCGTACGCCGAACCTCGGCAAGAAGTCGCTCACCGAGATCAAGGAAGTGCTGCAGAGCCACGGCCTCATGCTCGGCATGCGTCTCGATGGCTGGCCGCCGGCCGGTCTCAAGCACGATGCCGATCGTGGAATGATCTGAAGAATAGTTAGGAAGTTTAGACATGCGTCATCACCTTTCCGGACGTCAGCTGTCGCGTAACAGCTCGCACCGCCACGCGCTGCTCCGCAGCCTGTCGGTGTCGCTGCTGCGTCACGAGACCATCCGCACCACCATCCCGAAGGCCAAAGAGCTTCGCCGCGTGGTCGAGCCGTTGATCACCCTCGGCAAGGACGACAGCGAGTCCAATCGCCGTCTCGCGTTCTCGCGCCTGCGCGACACCGAGATCGTCGCCAAGCTGTTCGACACCATCGGCCCGCGCTTCAAGGCGCGTCCGGGTGGCTACACGCGCATCCTGCACATGGCGCCGCGTCCGGGCGACAACGCCCCGATGGCGCTGATGCAGCTGGTCGAGCGTTCGGCACCGACGGCCGTCGAGGCCGCGCCTGAAGACAAGAAGGCGAAGAAGGTCGAGGCAGCTCCGAAGGTCGACAAGGCCGAGAAGAAGGCCAAGGCCGAAGCCAAGAAGGGCCGCGAAAAGGCCGCCAAGGAAGCGAATGCTGCCAAGGCAGTCGCGAAGAAGGCCGCCAAGAAGACCGGCGGCGTGGCCAAGAAGAAAAAGGCTGCTCCGAAGAAGAAGAAATCTTCGAAGTAAGCCGACGCTTCAATGCATCGTGAAACGGGCACCTTCGGGTGCCCGTTTTGCTTTGTGGGTCAGCTTGCTCGCGCGCTTTTTGCCAGTGCCCATGACGCTGCCGTAAGCTCGCCGCAGCAACGCAACCCAGGGGTGATGCATGAGTCTCGCAAAAGAATTCAAAGAATTTGCCATGAAAGGCAACGTCATCGACATGGCAGTCGGTGTGGTCGTCGGCGCAGCGTTCGGCAAGATCATCGCGTCGATCGTGGACGACATCATCATGCCGCCGCTCGGCCTGCTGATCGGCGGCGTGCACTTCTCCGATCTCGCGGTCAACCTCGGCATGAGCGCGGACGGCAAGACCGAGGTGCTGTTGAAGTACGGCAACTTCCTGCAGATGGTGTTTCAGTTCCTGATCGTCGCCCTGGTTCTGTTCATGGTGATTCGCACCCTGAACAAGCTCAAGAGGCCGGATCCGGCCGCGCCGGCACCGACCGCGCCGCGCCAGGAAGTGTTGCTGGAGGAAATTCGCGATCTGCTGGCGAAGAAATAGCTAGTTGATGTCCTGAGCCAGTCGATGGCCGCCCGCTACACCTGGATGTTCCGGACTGCGGCGGTCCTGTTCCTGTTCTTTGGCGGTGTGTGGCTGTGGAGATTCGGTCTGACCGACTACCACCCCGAGCAGCGGCCCTACGGGCTCGCGGCCGGCGCCTTGTCCCTGCTCGTCGGTGTGTTTCTGCTGCGAGGTCACAAGCTGGCAATCGGCGTTTCGGCGGCCGCGACAGCGGTGGTTGGCATCTCCGCAGCGGTCTTCGCGCCGAATGCGCACGGACCCGGCGATCCTGTTTCTCGCGGGGCTGGCCATCGTCTGTTGTCTGTATGCAGTGTTTGCCGTGCGGGCGCTCAGAGGGCGCGGGGATCAGGGAGGCGAGTGAGAACGGTGAGCCCGCTGTTCGCGCGCGGCAGCTGAGTTGTCAGCTCTGCTGCGCGAGCAGCGTGTTCAGCTGGTCGACGAGTTCGGGAATCATGCTCTCGCCATATCCCGTATGGTCCGCGGCGACCTTGCCATCCCGCCCGATGATGATCATGCGCGGAATGCCCTGGACGCCGATACTTCTTCGCCGTCTTGCTGTTCGGCATCGCGCCGAAGAACGTGATCGGATAATCCTTGAGCACGTTCACCACGTACTTGAACGGTTCATATTCATCGCGATAGTTGATCGCGATCACCTGCAGATGATCCGGACCGACGCGCTTCACCACGCCGGCGAGCACGGGCAATTCCTGCTTGCATGGCCCGCACCACGACGCCCAGAACGACACGATGACCACCTTGCCGTGATAGTCGCTGATGCGGACCTTGTTGCCCTTCAGGTCCTTGCCGAGCTCGTCTTCGGGGATGCTTCCCGACCGGCAACGACGGCCGTACGCTGCTTCGCGGCAGGTTCATCGCCGATCGCGGCGCCGGCGGACACGGCCAACGCGAGCATCGCCCACAGCGCGGGTTTACGCATTGAACGCCGGCCTGGTGAGATTTTCCTGGCCACCCGGACGCGCCACCACGTTGTCCTCGATGCGCACGCCGCCAAAGTGCTTGAGTTCCGCCACTCGTTTCCAGTCGATCATTTTTCCGATGGGCTTGGCCTTCGCTTCGTCCAGCAACTGATCGATGAAGTAGAACCCCGGCTCCACGGTCACGACGAATCCGTCCTCGAGCTTGCGCGTGAGCCGCAGGAACGGATGGTTGTACGGCCGCTCGATCTGCTTGCCGTCCGGCGAGCCCTGCGTGCCGCCGACGTCATGCACCTGCAGTCCTAACAAGTGGCCGATGCCATGCGGGTAGAACACGCTGGTCAGTGCGTTGTCGACGGCTTCGTCGGCGCTCACGGTGATGACGCCCGCTTCGCGCAGGAATTCGCTGATCGCGCGATACGAGGCCTGGTGAAAATCCTTCCAGTCGAGGCCCACGCGTACCTGCGCGCAGAGCTTCAGTTGCAGCTCGTCGAAGCGCGCGATGAGCGCGGCGAACCCGGCGTCGTGATGTGAATGCGTGCGCGTGATGTCGGAGGAATAGCCGCCGAACTCGGCGCCGGCGTCGATGAGCAGCGAGTGCAGCTTCGCCGGCTTGTCGCGCCGCTGGATCTGGTAATGCAACACGGCGCCGCCCTCATTCAACGCGATGATCGGGTTGTACGGCAGCTCGCGCTCCCGTTGGCCGCAGGCCGCCATGAACGCGAGCGCGATCTCGAATTCGCTGGCGCCGGCGCGGAACGCGCGCTCGGCCGCGATGTGACCGCGCGCGCCGAGCACATTCGCCTCACGCAGGCAGGCGACTTCATAGTCGGTCTTCGCCGCTCGCCCGTAGTCGAGCTGCGCGATGAGATGTTCCGGATTGATTGCGGCCGGTCCCCAGCCAAGCAGTTCGGGAAAAGGCGCCCCGATGAACGCGGTGCGCGAGAGATCCTTCGGCAGCGCCGCGCGCGCCGCGGCCCGGTCCGCGCAGCTCACGATGTCGAAGCCCTTCGTCCAGTAGTCGTCCGGCATCTCGGGCGACTTGTGCCAATAGTCCACGGGCTGGTGGATCAGCAGCAGCGGCTTCTTGCCTGGGGCGAAAAACACGAAGGAATCCGGCGCGTCGGAGAGCGGCGCCCACACCTTGAATGGCGCCTGGACGCGGAATGGCAGGTGGTGATCGTCGAGGAACAGCAGCGGTGGAGTGCCGGCGTGCACCAGCAGGCCGTCGTAGCCCGCCGATTCGAGCGCAGAACCACTGCGTTTCGTCACGACCTCGAGATGTTCGGTGAACAGGTTTGGCCACGAAGCGGTGTTTTGTCTAATAGCGTGCGAATTCATGGCTGGGATTCTATGCGTCGGCAAACATTCGTAACGCATTGATGCGTCGCAACAAATCGACTTTTCCACCGGTCTGTACGGTCCATTTGCCGAGGCGAGCGCACCGATGATTCGACGCTCGACGAGGTTTTTGTCGCCATCAGCGGACAAATTTTGCAGTTGTTTCAAATGGATCGGGGAATCGATAAAATCGCCCGCCGCAGTGCAAATTGCGGCAACAAACGTTTGTTTGGTCTCACTTACCACTAGAAATTTTTGGGGTACTCCTACATGAAATTGAACGTTGCACTCGCCGCCTCGATCGCGGCTTTCGCGCTGATGACTGGCTGCGCCAAGAAGGACGCGGAAGCCACTGCTCCGGCCGCTGACGCCGCTGCTTCGTCGGCCGATGCCGCTGCTTCGTCCGCTGATGCCGCCGCTTCGTCGGCTGCCGCTGCTGACGCTGCCGCCACTCCGGCTGCTGACGCCGCCGCTGCTCCGGCTGACGCCGCCGCTGCTCCGGCTGCCGACGCCGCTGCTCCGGCTCCGGCCGAAGCGCCGAAGAACTAATCGAACTCGATTAGATCTTCGCGAGCCAACTGGCTCATGACGGCCCGGGCAGAGCGCACAACGTTCTGCCCGGGCTTTGTCTTTTCTGGAGGGAAAGCGTGACTGTCAGTGTCCGTGATGCCCGCGGCAACGCCCGCGATCGCCAGTGGATCGAAAGCGTCTACCGCGACTACCTCGACGATCTTTCGCCGCTGAACACCGGCGTGTTCAGCGCGACTTCGCTGGGCGAAATCGGCTACAGCGAATCCGACCAGCTGGCGCGCTGGTTCGGCGACTCCTCCGTCAATGCACTGGTCATCCTGCGTGGCGCCGAGCCCGTGGGCTTTGCCATGGTGGCGCGTGGCAGCGCGACGCCCGGCAAGTCCGCCGTCGACTACCGCATGGCCGAGTTCTTCGTTTCGCGTACGTTCCGCCGCCGCGGTGTGGGCCGCCTCGCCGTGGAGCTCATCCTCAATCGTTTTGCAGGACGCTGGGAAATCACCGAGTACCTGCGCAATCCGGTCGCGGTCGCATTCTGGCGGCGCGTGGTCGCTAACTACACCCAGGGTCGTTTTCAGGAGCGTGTTCTCAATGGCGAAGTCCGACAGGTTTTCGAGTCGGGCATCTCGCGTGCCCAGAAGCCGGCCTGATCTGCGCCTTGCGCGCGCACTCGGTATCGCGGCCATTCTCAGCGTGACCATGAAGGACGGGTATGCCGGCGCACCGCGCCCCAGCGGGTCGCTGGTGCCCACTCGCTCCGAAGTCATCGCCACGCAAGGCATGGCGGCCACCAGCCATCCGCTCGTGAGCCAGGTGGCGCTCGATGTGCTCAAGCGCGGTGGTACGGCGGTGGACGCGGCCATCGCCGCCAACGCCACGATCGGGCTCATGGAGCCCATCAGCAATGGCGTGGGCGGCGACTTGTTCGCCATCGTCTGGGACGCGAAGACTCAGAAACTCTACGGACTCAATGGCAGCGGCCGTTCCCCGAAATCACTCTCGCTCAAGACGCTTCGTGCGGAACTCAAGAAACTGAATTCGACGACCATTCCGCCCACCGGCCCGCTGCCGGTGTCGGTACCGGGCGCCGTCGATGGCTGGTTCGAGCTTCACGCGAAGTTCGGCAAGCTGCCCATGAAAGAGCTGCTGGCGCCGGCGATCTCGTATGCGCGCAACGGATTTCCGGTCACGGAGGTCATCGCGGAAGGATGGGAACGCAACGCAAAAGTGCTGGCGAAGTACCCGGGCTTTGCCGACATCTACATGCCCAACGGCCGCGCGCCGGCCAAGGGCGAGGTATTCCGCAACCCGCTGCTCGCGAACACGCTCAGCGCGATCGCCGAAGGTGGGCGCGACGCGTTCTACAAAGGTGACATCGCCAGGCGCATCGAAGCCTACATGCGCGCCAACGGCGGGTATCTGACCGCCGCCGATCTGGCCGCACACCACTCCGAGTGGGTCGAGCCCGTGTCCACTAACTACCGCGGCTACGACGTCTGGGAGCTGCCGCCGAATACGCAGGGCGTTGCCGCACTGCAGATGCTCAACATCCTCGAGGCCTACGATCTCAAGTCCATGGGCTTCGGCAGCGCCGACTATCTGCACGTATTCATCGAGGCCAAGAAACTCGCCTTCGAAGACCGCGCGCACTTCTACGCCGATCCGGCATTCGCGAAGATTCCGCTCAAGGGTCTGCTCTCGAAGGACTATGCGGCGAAACGCCGTACGCTCATCAAGCCGGATCGGGCCGCGCTCGAATATCCCGCCGACCCCAAAGCCCTCGATCAGAGCGACACCATCTACATGACCGTGGCGGATTCCGCCGGCAACATGGTCTCGCTGATCCAGAGCAACTACCGCGGCATGGGCTCGGGCATGACGCCCACCGGCTGTGGCTTCATCCTGCAGGATCGCGGCGAGCTGTTCTCGCTCAAGGATGGCCACGCCAACGTCTACGCGCCGGGCAAACGGCCGTTTCACACCATCATTCCCGCGTTCGTCACCAAGGACGGCAAGCCCTGGCTGTCGTTCGGCGTCATGGGTGGCGGCATGCAGCCGCAGGGGCACGTGCAGATCATCGTGAACCTCATCGACTTCGGCATGAACCTGCAGGAAGCCGGCGATGCGCCGCGCGCACGGCATGAAGGTTCCAGCGAGCCCACGGACGAAGTCATGAAGGACGGTGGCGAGGTGGTGCTCGAAGCCGGATTTTCACCCGCAGTCATCAAGGCACTCGAAGCCCGCGGGCACAAGGTGACGGTGGACAACGATGGGGGCTTCGGCGGCTACCAGGCCATCATGAAGAATGCCGAGGGCGTGTACTTCGGTGCGTCCGAGTCGCGCAAGGATGGCGCCGCGCAGGGTTATTGACCGCGGTCGTGCCGGCGGGAACCTGCCGGCACTCAGCGCAACTCACCTTGGTTGGCGCCGGTGGCGCGGTCCGCGCGAGCCTTGTTTACCGATTGCGAGAGCTCGAGCATGAGACTAGGGGGGTTCCGTTCCATCGGCGCCAGCACTGTACTGAATCGCCGGTATACCCAGATAGATCGAGTCCTCCGGCGTGCCGAACTCCGATGCCTTCGGCTTGCGAGTGGTCGCCGCGAGCTTTCCCGAATGGATGTCGTCGAGTTTGGCGTGCGTCGCCTTCGCGGCCGCCACCAGTTCCGGGTACGGTCGGTCGGTGACATCGATCCAGCCGATGTTGTAATTCTCGCCGTCTCGCCGACCCGTCGCGGGCTGGTCGATCCACTGGTACCAGTGAGTGCCCACGATGGCCGGATGCTCGGCGGCGTGCTCCACGTAGTACGAATACGCCACGCCGCGCTCGACCTGGTTCATGGCCTGCACGAGCCCCGGCGCGAGTCCGTGTTCGGGTACGCCGAAATGAAATTCGCCGATGAGGATGGGCAGTTTCTGGATGGCGTACACGCGGTCGATGAAATCCTTGGGAGGCGCCCAGCGGTACTTGTTCATGCTGTACACGTCGAAGCCTCGCGCGAGGGCGATCACGTCGTCGGGCGGCGTGCCGCCGAAACGGATGCCGAGGTTCAGGTGGTTGGGGTCATGGCGCCTGACGGCGGCATTCACGATCTCGAGATAACGCGTGAACGCCGCATGCACGAGGGTCTTGCGGATCGCCGGAGTGTCACCTTTGCCAAGCTCGCTTTTGAAGCGATCCTGGATCGCGCTTTTCGGGCCGGCCAGCACCAGGTCGACGAGCTGGCTTTCTCGTGCGGGCCATGGTGGCTCGTTGCCAATGAAGTAGCCGATCATCCAGGGGTCGGTCTTGCGCTCCTCGAGCTGTTGGGCGGCTTCCGAATCGACTCGCCTGGCGAACGCATCGGAATACACATCGGGCAGGCCCATGATGGCGCCTTCGCTCTGCTGCCAGCCACGAAGCGGATAGACGTAGGGCTGACGTTGAGTAGAGCCCGCGGGCAGCGCATCGTTGAGCGCTGTGCCATAGGCGGTGTTGAGACCCCATGCACGCATGCGGCGAGACGTGAGCTGAGCGCTGGGGCCTCGCCAGTTACGGCCGAAGCGCTGCAGCACATTGGCCACGTAGAACGAGACCGGATCGCGCAGCGGGTCTGCCGCGGCGCCAGGCTCCGGAGACTGGGCAAAGGTCGGAATGCTGGCAAACAACTTCGAACGGCCGATGATTTGCGTGTGTGGTGGCTCCGCACCTGCGCCATTCACGCCCGTGGAATAGAAGCGGCAACCCTCCGGATCGACCAGCCACCAACGATCGCTGATCTTCTCGACACGAAAAAACCCGCTGGCCTTGCGTCGGCCTGACGCATAGCCGCCATAGCGGCATTCGCGGATCGCAGCCTTGGGAACCAGCATGCGGTCCTCCTGGGCCCACTCCCGCTGCAGAGAGGCGAACGAGCGAACCTTGCCCGGCCAGTCGGCATGCACGTACTGGCCGAAATCGTCGATCAAAGGTGTGCCGTTATCGAGCACCGCATCACCCGGATCGGTCTTCGACAGACTGACTTTTCGAATTTCCAGAGTGGATGCGTGCGCGGGATAACGCATGGTGACGCTCAGCGCGCGGACATGGCGCACCGGCGCGTGACCACCGGCTTCGATGTTGATCCAGTAGCTGTTGCGCGGCTGGTTCACCGTCGACGCCAGCTCGTCCGCATCCCCGAGGCCCTGGCGAAAGAAGCGCAATGGAATGGATGCGCGCACCCAGACATTCGCGAAGGGATGAATCCGCTTCGAGACGTTGCCCTCATCACTGATGAGTCCGAGCTCGAAACGCTGGCTGGTGGACGAGCGGAACTCGATCACCAGGAATTCGACGTCGGTCCAGTCCGAAGGCAACTGTGGATCGATGTCTGCCAGCGGCCATTGCGTGGTCGAGACGTCACTCGCGAATGAGGCTTTTTGTGGACCGGCGTTAGCGCTAACTAGAAGGGCGGCCCACGTCAGCAGGCCGATCAGCGTCTGGTCGAATCTCATCCACACCCCCGTAAACGGCACGTAGTTTATGCGAAGCCTGTTAGCCGTTTGCGGGACGAATCCTACGTGCAGCTCGATCGAATTCCGATCGCCTGAGTCCAGGTGCGCAACAACTTCTGCGTCATGCGGGGTCATCAGAACGTCACCGCTCAGGTTTTTTGGTCTGCGCAAGCGCAAATTTCAAAAAAACTTTTTCGCCACCCGAGGCACGCAACTCGATGCAGTTCGAACGACGCAAACAAGGATTGGCGCACAGAGACAATGCAATTCCAATTCGTTACTTGCGTTTGAGCACCATCGATGTGCGAGAAGTGCAGACGTGAATTCATGATGCGCGAGTGACGCGCAAAAATTCCGGATTCATGACCGCGCGATGAAACAACGGAAAAAACAGGGTCTTCGTCGCGCCCGCTGAATTGAGTCCACGCGTGTGACCACCGGGTAGAGACACCGGTGTCATACTTTCTCGCGAAAGCGGTCAATTGTTTCGCGCTGTTGTGCGTGTTTCGCGCTGAAAGTGTCTTGTCTACCGGTAGACACAAAAGCGTGTGTCGCGGGACATTCGGACCCCATGGTGGGACATGTCTTCGGACAACGAAATTGTTTGACAAGCGATTTTTTTCGGGCGTACCGTCCGGCGCCGTCGATGCCGACCTCTTCACAGGTCGAATGAGAATTCAGCGAATCGGTATCGGCGCATCGGTGCACGTCATCGATGCAGGAGCAGGGGGATGAGTTGCGAGTCGCCTCATTGCGGTGCGCAATTTGTCATATCGCGCGAGGCTCGGAAGCTGACAGGTCCGGGTCGCATGGAAGCTAGAACAAACTCAGACCAATGGAGGCGTGATGACTACGTTTCGAAATCTCTTGATCGGTTCGGCATTGCTGGCGGCGACGGTCGCGGCAAATGCAGCAACCGACTATCCCACCGGTTACACCAAGTGCGCCAAGGAAGGGGAAACCTGTTCCTTCAGCGGCACTCGTTCGGTGGCTTACGGAAAGTCCGGCACGTTCGTGTACGCGACCCTGACCGGCCCGATCACTTGCAGAGGCTCGCTGTTCCCGTCGATTGGCGTGGACAACCCGCGCTATTGCTCGTACAGCGGCACCGTGTCGAGTTCGAGCAGCAGCTCGACTTCGAGCAGCAGCACGAGCTCCAGCTCGAGCAGTTCGTCTTCGAGCAGCAGCGGCGGTGGCAGCATCACGGGCGCCACGTGTTCGTCCTCTGGCAGCGTGACGGTCTCGGCGACCATACGCGTGACCAGTGGCACGTATGACGGCGGATGCAGGACCTACAACCCGACCTCGGCTCTCGGCACGGGTGACCAGGACGAAGGCCAGGATCCGGCTTTCCGCGTGGAAAACGGCGCGACGCTGAAGAATGCCATCCTCGGCAACAACGGTGTCGATGGCGTGCATTTCTACAACGGCGGCAACCTGCAGAACTTCCGCTGGACGAACGTCGGTGAAGACGCTTACACGGTGAAGTCCTCGGGCACGGTCAACATCTCGGGGATCAGCGGCTACAACGGCGAAGACAAGTTCGGCCAGATCAATGCCGCTTCGACCGTGAACATCTCGAACTGCATCGTCGACAACATGGCGAAGTTCGTTCGTCAGAACGGCGGCACCACCTTCAAGATCACGGTCAACGCGGATCGTTGCCAGATCTCGAACATGAAGGAAGGCGTTTTCCGTTCTGACAGCTCGAGCAGCGTTGCGAAGCTGACCAACAGCCGCCTGCACAACAGCGGATCGCTGTGCATCGGTTCGTGGTCGAGCTGCACGGGCTCGGGGAACACGAACTATTGATTATCGGGACAAGCGGCTTGTTTTTAGGATGAAAACTTGAGGCTTGGCCGGGGGTGGAAACACCCCCGGCATTCTCCGTTTGGAGGGCTTGTGGCAGGTGCGAGAGCAATGAACCTGATATCCGCGCGCGGCGTCGTCATTCCGGCCGCGCTGGTGTTCGTCACCGTGCTGTGGTGGGCGGGCCGCGGTAGCAGCATCGCGCCCGCCGTTCCGGACACCATCGCGAGCACGGGCACTGCCTCTGTCGCGACGCTCGACAGTCTCGGCTCCACCGGGCGTGAGCACGGCAGCGTCGAGGAGATGATGCCGGCCGAATCCGAAGCTGAGAACCCCAGTGAAACCAGCTTCCAGGACTACGTCACCGGAAAATATCGATTCCTGTTCAAGGGATCGGGACTCTCGCCGGAGGCGATCGCAGCCCTGAGCAAGACCTTGCTCGAACGTGAGCGCATCGCGGTCGCGATCAACACCGCGCGTCAGAGCAGCGACCCATCGGCGAAAGAAGCGATCCCTCGTCAGCAGGCGGAGCTCGAGGCGCTCGATCGCAAGGTGGGAACGTTGCTGCCACCCGGGGACCTGGCGGCTTTCGACGTATTGAAGGATTCCGATGTCGAGCAGTTCCAGCTCGACGACTTCGCGGGCGGCGCCAGCAACGTGGCGCCGGTCAGCGAGGCCGACAAGAAAGCCATCCTCTACACCAAGCTCGTCTATCGGCAGCGTTTCCGGCAGGTGCTCGCCGATTCGCGATTCATGCGTGACGATCTTGGCGCGGCGGAACGCCAGCTGGCATTTGCCGACGTGAGGCGCGCGCTCGAGGCGTCGCGCGACAGCTATCTGCAGGAGGTGCGCCAGTACCTCTACAACGACGAACAGTTCGCTTTGCTGCGCAATTACGAACGTACCGAGTTCAATGACGAACTGGAAAAGCTGCGTCGCATGGCCTACGGCGAATGAGGTGCGCTGCTCAGATCACCCGCGGGATGAAGCGCCATTTCACCCGTTGCATGTACTGCGCGTAACCGTTGTCCAGAAGCAGCAGATGCCGCTCCTCGGTGATCGCGCGCAACGCGTATATCGTGGTCCAGCCGCCCAGCGCCAGCAGCGAATAACCGGCGACTCGCGCGTCGCCGCTCGAAAAGGCGACATAGAGAGTGGGCAGCGCGCCTATCCACCAGGCGAGATTCTTGGCGATATACGCCGGATGCCTCACCCACGAGTAGGGGCCGTGGCTGACGATGCCGCGATTGGTGAGGTTGCTGGCCTTGAATCCCAGCGCCACCGACGCCCAGGAGTAGATACCCAGCGATATCAACAGGCAGGCATTTGCGATGAAGTGGATCGTGGAGTTCTCGAAGTGCGGGAAGTCGTTGCTCTGCCATTCGAGAAAGCGCCCGGTGAAGTCGTTGAAGGGCGGATAGCAGGCGAGGCAGATGAACCAGCCGAAGAAAGTCGGGTCCACCGAACGGATGCGATTGCCGAGCGCCGGAACTTCGATGATGTAGCCCAGCGTGAACAGCAGCGTGTCGACGAAGAGGATGAGCTGAAAGCAGGCCCAGAACAGCGACGTGTCGAACAGTTCACGCCCCCTCACGCCTTCGTGGAGTCCGTCGAACACCTGAATCACCGAGTTCGACATGTCGGCGACGTGATTCAGGCACCAATTGATCATGAGGGGCGCGAAAAAGAATTTCAGCAGCAGCGCGAGGCCGGCTTGTTTGGCGGCCGGCGACAAGCCGGCCTTGAGAGGCAGGCGCCACTTCTGATGTGCCAGCAGCGCGCGGCGCGCCGGCGAGGGTGGCCGGCACAGGCGCTGCAGGCTCAATCGAAGTCCCTGGACGAACACGAACGCCTTGGAATGAAGCCACGGATAACGCGCGTAGTAGGGAATCAGCACCACCGCGTACAGCGCGATCAGCGCGAGGAACAGCGTGTGGATGGAGAGCACCGCGTCGATCTCGAACATGCCGAACTGCCACTGGCCCTGCAGCATGCTCCGGTGAAAGCCGCTCAGCGAGGAGATGACCCAGTAGGAAAGGCCGATGAACCCCAGTGTGGAGAAGTAGTTTGCGGCGAATCTTCGGCTGAATATGGCGGAGTACATGGTGAGTTCGCGCGACTATTGTCGCACGAGTCGCACGATTCGTTCACCGACCAGGATGATGTCGCCGCTGCGTTCGTCGACCCACATGCTGTTGAAGTGACGCGCGGTGTGGCTCGGGAGCGCTTCCCAGCTGCGCCCGCCGTCGCGCGAGCGCAGGATCGCCCCCTGACTACCCACCAGCAGGAGATTGCCGGTGCGTGGCTCTAACATCCCCTTGCGCAAAGCAGCGCCGGTACCGCTCGGCACCAGGTGCCAGGTGAGTCCGCGATCCTGCGAACGCAGGATGGTTCCATGCGTGCCGAAACACACCAGCGCACCTGAACGCGGATCGTGCATCATGCGGCGCAGTTCGTTGGTTGTGCCCGACTTCATGGCCTGCCAGGTGACGCCGAGATCCGCCGAACGAAGCAGCGTGCCCTCGGCGCCCATGAGGAACAGAACGCTCCCGGCTTCGTCGGCAAAACTCCCGAAGAGATCCTTGTCGGTGCCGGTTGCCACGGCCTGCCAGGCGAGCGCGTCGAGGCTGCGCACGGCCTTTCCGCCCTGTCCCGCCACCAGGATGACGCCCTCGCGCTCCAGGACTGCCCCTTGCCAGAACGGCCAGACTCCGGGCGGTGTTTCGATGACGCTGGGTTGCCAGTTGATCCCGTCATCGTGCGACACGCGCATCTCGCCGCGTGCCTCGATGGCCACGACGATCTTTCTGCGGTGATCGACCAGCACCCACGGAAAAGCGCGCTCGGCTTCGATAGGCGTTGAATGCCTCACATCCCATGCGCTGCCATCGGCGTTCGACCGCAGGATCGCGGCCGGCGGGCCCACAGCGATCAGCGATTCACCGGACGGTGACAACACGAGTCCGCGCAGATCCGGTGGCGTGTTGGGATTCGGATAGGGCACTGACTGCACCTTCCAGGTAGCGCCGCCATCGGCGGAGCGAATCACGGCTCCGAGCCTGCCTGTGGCAATGAGAGCCCCACCTTTCGCACTGGCGGCGATTTCGCGCAAAGACACATCGAGAAGACTGCGAGCGGTGTTCCAGTGAACGCCGGAATCCTTCGAGACCAGGATCATGCCGCCGGTGCCGAATGCGAACAGGCGGCCACGCGGGGTATCGTCGATGACTCCGCGCACGTCGCCGACCATTTCGTCGGACGCCTTGCTCCACTGCGCGCCGCCGTCTGTCGAGCGCGCGATGGTGCCACCCTGGCCGACGGCGATCAGCGAACTGCTGTTCGCGTCGAAGCGGATCGCGCTCAGGTAGTTCTTCTGGCCGTCGATGACGATCTCGCTGCCTTCCCAGGTGCGGCCACCATCCGTCGAGCGCAATACGTCGCCGTTGTGGCCCGTCATCACGATGGCCCCGCGCAGGGGATCGAACGCGCAGTCGGTGAAGAATGCCTTGGTGCTCGCCTGCAAGAGATCCCAGCTTTGGGCGTCGTCTTCCGAAGTCAGGAAGCGGCCGAGCGCGCTGGTGGCGATCAGTAGTTTGCCGAAGCGATGGAACGCGGTGATGGGTGTCGCCGGCTCGGGCATCGCGATGGCCGTGATTTGCCAGCTGACTCCGGCGTCCTTCGAGAACCCCACCAGCCCTTCGTCTCCGCCGATCAGGATGGCCTGGCTGAACTGATCGACGAACAATGCCTGGAACCCGATCTTGAGTTGCGAGTCCACGAGGCTCCAGGTATGGCCGTCGTCGCTCGAGCGCAGGATGCGGCCATTCGAACCGGCCGCAATCCAGGTGCGGCTGCCAGGCTGATTCACCACGGCGTGCAGATCCGTGTCGTTCGTGGAGTTGCGCGCTGCGGCCCAGGTCTTGCCGGCGTCCGTCGATCGCAGGATGGTGCCTTGCGCTCCCACGGCGACGAGCACGCTACCGGAAGCATTGGCCGAGACGCGTGCGAGATCCGCGCTGCCTGCAGTCACGGCGTGCGACCAGCGCTCGCCATCTTCGGAACGCAGGATCGTGCCGTCACTTCCCCAGACGAGCAAGACGCGGCTGGTATTTACGAGCAGACCGCCATTGATCTCGGGGTTGATCACCTGCGGCTGGTATACCGGGGCCGAGGGGCGCGTCGCGGCCGGACAGGGCGAACCGCCGAACAAAGCGGCGAGCAGGATCAGCGTCAGCCGGGACAAGACGGTGCTAGCCGCCATCGGGCATCGCGGTGATGCCACCGCCAGGCGATTCTCCCGATTCGGGCTTCGCTAGCTCGGTGAGCTGCCCGACCAGCTGGTTCAAGACTTCCACGTTTCGTTGAATGCGCTGGTGCTGTTCCCGAACCTGCTCGTCGCTGAACTTGTACTTTGGATTGAGGAGCATGTTCGTGGTGGTCTGTACCACGGCGAGCGGAGTGCGCAGGTCGTGCGCCATTTTTGACAGCACGTCTCGCAGATCTTTCGAGTTTTCGTCCATGCCTGCCCCTCGGACGGAAGACGCGCGGAAGTGTACGGGGAGGCCACGGTAATGCTCGTGACGACGCTTTTCCAGCACTATCGTCAGTATTTTCTTACCTGGCCCCTACCATGGGTCGAAGGTACTGCGCGGTATACGACTTGGGGTGCCTAGCCACTTCTTCGGGTGTTCCCGTCGCGAGAATCGTACCGCCACCTGCGCCGCCCTCGGGACCGAGATCGACGATCCAGTCTGCGGTCTTGATCACGTCGAGGTTGTGCTCGATGACCACCACCGTATTGCCTTCGTCGCGCAAGCGGTGCAACACGTCGAGCAGTTGCGCCACATCGTGAAAGTGCAGCCCGGTGGTGGGTTCGTCCAATATATATAGAGTGCGGCCGGTCGCCCGCTTGGCCAGTTCGCGCGCGAGCTTCACGCGCTGGGCTTCGCCACCCGAGAGGGTGGTGGCGCTCTGGCCGAGCTGTAGATAGGAGAGTCCAACGTCCATCAATGTCTGCAGCCTCGAGCCCACGCCCGGCACGTTCTGAAACAGGCGCAGCGCATCCTCGACGTTCATGTCGAGCACTTCGTGAATGTTCTTGCCGCGCCAGCGGATCTCGAGCGTTTCACGGTTGTAACGTTGTCCCTTGCACACGTCGCAGGGAACGTAGACGTCGGGCAGGAAGTGCATCTCCACCTTGATGAGGCCATCACCCTGGCAGGCCTCGCATCGTCCACCCTTCACGTTGAAGCTGAAGCGGCCGGCATCGTAGCCGCGCGTGCGCGACTCCGGCACTTCGGCAAACAACTCGCGCAGTGGTCCGAACAGACCGGTGTAGGTCGCCGGATTGGAGCGCGGCGTGCGGCCAATCGGGCTCTGGTCAATTTCGATGATCCGGTCGATTTCTTCGAGACCCAGAATTTCCTCACAGGGAGCCATGTCCATCACGGTGCCGTTCAAGTTGTGATTGGCGTGCGTGTAGAGAGTGTCGTTCACCAGGGTGGATTTGCCCGAACCGGATACGCCGGTTACGCAGGTGAAGAGCCCGAGCGGGAACTCCGCGTCGACCTTCTTGAGATTGTTGCCAGTGGCGCCGACCACCTTGATGACGCGCTTCGGATCACGCGGCGTGCGCAGGTGCGGCAACGCGATCTGCGTGCGGCCCGAGAGATACTTGCCGGTGAGCGAATCGGGATGGGTTTCGATTTCGTGGGGCGTGCCCTGCGCGACGATCCTGCCGCCATGCACGCCGGCGCCCGGTCCGATGTCGAGCACCGAGTCGGCAGCGCGAATGGCTTCCTCATCATGTTCGACCACCAGCACCGTATTGCCGAGGTCACGCAGATGCTTGAGCGTGGCTAACAATCGCTGATTGTCACGCTGGTGCAGCCCGATCGATGGTTCATCGAGAATGTACATGACGCCCGTGAGTCCCGAGCCCACCTGGCTCGCAAGCCGGATGCGCTGCGCTTCGCCACCCGACAGCGACTCGGCGCTGCGATCGAGTGTCAGATAGTCGAGCCCGACGTCCACGAGGAATTTCAGGCGGTCGCCGACTTCCTTGACGATCTTGTCGGCTACCTCGGCGCGCCAGCCCGCGACATCGAGCGAGCCAAACATCTTTTTCGCATCGCCGACGGTGAGGTGCGCGATCTTCGGAAGGCTATGCGTGCCCACGAACACATTCCTCGCGGTGCGATTAAGTCGTGTGCCTTGGCAGTCGGGGCAGGGCTGCGAGCCGAGATACTTCGCGAGTTCCTCCCGCACCGGCAGCGAGTCGGTTTCCTTGTAGCGCCGCTCGAGGTTCGGAATGATGCCTTCGAAGCGATGCTTCTTTTTTGTGGCACGGCCATTGCCGTGCACATAGCGGAATTCCACTTCGTCATTGCCGCTGCCGAACAACATCACTTGTTGGGCCTTCTTCGACAAGTCTTCCCACGGGGTTTCGGGGTCGAACTTGTAGTGCTTGGCCATCGCGGTGATCAACGCGAAGTAATAGGAGTTCTTGCGGTCCCAGCTCTTGATGGCGCCTCCCGCGAGGGAGAGATGGGGATAAGCAACGACACGCAGAGGATCGAAAAAATCCTTGAGGCCCAATCCATCGCAGGTGGGGCAGGCGCCGGCGGGGCTGTTGAAAGAAAACATCTTCGGCTCGAGCGCCGCCACGCTGTAGCCGCACTCAGGGCAGGCCTGTCGCGAGGAAAACAGGGTTTCGTCTTCGGGCTTCGAAGGCTTTTCCGCATCGTACGGCGCGAGGCGCGCCGTGCCGCCGGACAATTTGAGCGCCGTCTCGAGCGATTCGGCCAGGCGTTGTGCCGCATCTGCGCGGATGCGCAGGCGGTCCACCACCGCTTCGATGGTGTGTTTTTTCTTGGCGTCGATTGTCGGAACCGCATCGAGCTCGTGGACCCGGCCGTCGACACGAACGCGCACGAATCCCTGGCCACGCAATTGCTCGAAGACTTCCGCGTGTTCGCCCTTGCGGTCGATGATGATGGGCGCCAGCAGCAGAACCGCCAGGCCTTCCGGCAGCTTGACGATCTGGTCCACCATCTGGCTCACGGTCTGCGCCGCCAGATCGATTCCGTGGTCCGGGCAGCGCGCGATGCCGGCGCGCGCGAACAGCAGGCGTAGATAGTCGTAGATCTCGGTAACGGTGCCGACCGTCGAGCGCGGGTTGTGAGACGTCGCCTTCTGTTCGATGGCGATCGCCGGCGACAATCCTTCGATGCTGTCGACATCCGGCTTGTCCATCATCGACAGGAACTGCCGCGCGTAGGCCGACAGCGATTCCACGTAGCGTCGCTGGCCTTCCGCGTACAGCGTATCGAATGCCAGCGAAGATTTTCCGGAGCCGGACAAGCCGGTGATCACGATGAGCTTGTCGCGCGGCAGGTCGACGCTGATGTTCTTGAGATTGTGAGTGCGTGCGCCGCGAATTCGGATCTGTTGTGTGGTCAACGGGAATTTCTCGCGCGAATGAATGGAAACCGCGGAGTTTAAGCGGCGAGGGCGGCTCGTGCATAACCAGTACCTGGCCGCACTCAATACTGTATGTGCGCGCCCGGCCTTGGCAGATCAGCCACTTGCGGCGGGGAGCTGTGCTTCTCGGCGCGGGACGACCGCCTGGTTCGCCGCCTTGTTCACACAGCGGTTGCGCGCGCGTGTCTATTGACGCTGTACCCAGTGACGTACTCCCTCGCGGGCGAGAAATTCTTCGGCGCCCCGCCCGCGCAGCATTGCGAGCGTGGTGAGCATGCCGGCGTTCGTGCAAGTCGGGGCGGCGACGGTCACTGAGCGCGGTGCGTCGCGTATCGGATGCCCGTCGCGCGGATCGAGAATATGAGGCAGTCGTACACCTTGCGATTCCACGAATCGGTAGGTGTCGCCGCTGGTAGCCAGCGCGCCTGCCGCGAGATCGATGAGGCGCGCGGCGTTCGGTTCAGCGCCTGTCGCGGGATCGATGCCTTCGATGCCGACGCGCCAGGGCCGATCGCCTTCGCGTGCGCGAGTGACGGCCAGATCGCCGCCAAAGTTGACGAGCACCGCGGCGCCGCTGAGTTGCGCAACCAGCTGTATCGCCTGGTCCACCGCGTATTCCTTGCCGATTCCGCCGAAGTCGATTTGCATGCCTGGTAGCAGAGTGATCACGGGGCGTTTCCAGCTGAGCTTCGACCATCCGACGAGCGGAAGGAGGGCATCGATTTCTTCGCGCGCCGGCACGCGATGGCCGCCGTCGAAGATCCAGGCGCGGCGCAGGACACCAGAAGTGATGTCGAACAGTCCATCCGACAGGCGATGCATCAGCGCCGCGAAATCCAGCAGGTTTGCGGTTTCGTTGTCGACTTCGACGGGCGCGCCCGCGGAGGCATTGATCCGCGCGACGATGTTGTTGGGAAGATAGCGGCTGAACTTGTCTTCGATGCGCCAGGCGCAGGCAGCGACGGCTTCGACGACTTTGCGCGCTACCGATTCCTCGGCTATCTCCGCGAGCACCTCGCAAGGGCCACCCATGGCGCGGAAACGGCCGATCCACAGGCCGCCATCGCGCGTCAGAGCTTGAAGTGGTAGCCGAACTGCAGGATCACCGCGTCGAAGTCCGGCATCTGCGTGTTGCCGATCTGATTGCCGATCAGCACTTCGTTCGGCGCCTCTGCCGTCTGGCGATAGAACTCCAGTCGCGCGTTCCATTCATTGCCTCCGGCAGTCTCGTGCCCGTACTTGAGCCCCACCGTGAACGCGCTCATGTCGGAAAGACGCGCATCGGCCGACGCGAACTCGGGCAGGGTGCCATCCGCCAGGCTGTAACGATAGAACGAAGCCGCTGTCTGCTGGTAGTAGCGCACATGCGGCTCGAGATAGCTGGAGCTGCCAAATGGCAGCCGCAGACGCGATTCGAGCGTGTGCGAATCCACCTCCCAATCGTCGGTGGAATACCGATAGCCGAGCTGCAGGACCTTGCCCGAGAAGTCATGGCGCAATTCCGCGTACAGCGCTTCCTTGCGGCGCGAATCCGGGCGGCTCTCGAAACGATAAACGCCAGTGGGGCCGGATGCGCCGGGCGCCGGCGTTCGCCCGATGAGATCGCCGGTGACAGGGTCGACGACGCTGAGAAACTTGTAGGGATCGGTGAGATAGCCACTCGAATCGGAGTACGAGAGGTTGACGCGCATCACCGTGTTCCGGCCGAGCACCTGGCTGATGCCTAACAACACGTCGAGGACGTTCTTGCTGTCGTCGCCGCTGCCGCGATTACCGGGACCCTGGTCTTCGCCGACGGCATCGGTCATCTGCGCGAGGGGCAAGGGCAGGCCACCGACGGGCTTGATCGTGTCCTGCGCGTAGGCCAGCGCCGCGCTGAGGGTTGTGTTGCGCAAGTTGAAATCGCGCGTCACTCCGAAGTTCGCGCCGATGTGCTGGTAGTCGTACTCGGAAGAGAATCCGAGGCCCGCGTTCATCGTGTACAGCCGCGCGAACGGCTGCGACCAGCTGCCATTGAGGGCAAAGCGCGTGTCGAGGAAGCTGGTGTCGAGCGGAATCTCTCCGGCCGGTGTGGTGTAGGTGTCGCGGCCTGAAGGGCTGGTAAAGGTCTGCGCGCCGCCGGTTGCGATGGCGCCGCTCGGAGAGGCGCCGGTGAGCGAGTCGACGCTCAGGTCGAATCCGAGCTTGCGTTCGTCGCCGAAGTCGCGCGTGGCGTGCGCGCTCAGGCTCAGGTCTTTGACGCGCCCATCGCTCTCGCCGTAGTAGAGAAACGCGGAATCAATGTCCCATTTGGCTTCGGCATCGGCGGCGATCGATACGCCCGGCGCCGCAGTGCCTAACAAGCTGCAGGTGGCGGCGGCGAGCGCAGCGCCGATCCTGAGATCTTTTTCCGCCACCTCAGTTACACCCGCAGCCACCGCCGCCGAAGCCGCGACCGCCACTGGTTCCTTCCTTGCTGAAATAGATGTGATCGTCGAAAGCGGTGTCGAGCGCGTTCGCATCGAGTTGCATGTCATCGCGCGCCAGGACTTCGCGCTCCCAAGGTTGTACGCCCATGCTTGCACAACCTTGCAGTGCGAGACTGGCGACCGCCAGCAAGAAAATCTTTCGCGTCATGTTTCCTCTCGTCATTGGGTCGACTGCTGCAACAGCGCCTTGAGCGCACCTTCATTCTCGTCCTTTTTCGCATCGCGGAAGCCGACGTGTGTCTTGACCAGCTTGCCGGTGCGATCGAAAACGTAGGAGCTGGGCATACCTCGGATCTTGAACTCCTTCGCGAGTTCGCCGCGCGGATCGAAAACGATTTCGAATTCAATCGGTACTTCTCGCAGAAAGCGATCGGCGTCGTCGCGATTGGCATCGACATTGATTCCGATCACGTCGAGTCCGTCTGCGCCGTACCGCGCGCGCATCGCGTTGAGCCATGGAATGGACTGCCTGCACGGTTTGCACCAGGAGGCCCAGAAATCGACGATTACTACGCGTCCGTGATGGCGCGCGAGATCGAACGAGGTCGTGTTGGCTGGTGCAGTCCCGGATAGTGAGCAGACCAGCACGCCCACGGCCAATGCAATCCCCATGCGAGCGATTCTGGTTCGCCCGCGCAGCACACGTCGCGTCGCGTGATGCAAACCTATTCTTCGCCAGCCTGAGGCTGGTTCATGCGAGGACATTGGAACTCCGCGATGGTGCCTGCGATCGAGCACCGCTGTCCGGTTAGACGCCGGCCTGAGGACGAATCCGTCTCCGACTCCTAAAATAGGTTCCATGGTCAGGCAAATCAATCGTAATGGCAGACGGGATTGCTGCTTCGATCCGGTCGCAACGCCCGGAGCCGTGGCCCTCATTTTGGGCTCGCTGCCCGGTCGCAAATCACTCGAGATGCAGCAGTACTACGCGCATCCTCAAAACGCTTTCTGGAGACTCATCACGCAGATCCTCGGCGCCGAGTGGCCGCTGCCCTACACCCGCAGGGTGAAACTCCTGACGGAGAATCGCATTGCGCTGTGGGATGTTCTCGCTGCGGCTGAGCGGCCCGGCAGTCTCGACAGCTCGATCGTTCACGCATCAGCGTTTGCGAATGACTTCGCGGCTTTCTACCGGGCCCATCCGCAAATCCGCTTCGTATATTTCAACGGTCGCAAGGCCGAGGAGTTGTATGGCCGTTTCGTACTACCCGGATTGTCATCTGAATTCGCCATGCTGCGTTACGTGTCCATGCCTTCAACCAGCCCTGCCCACGCGGGCATGACCTTTGCAAAGAAGTTAGAGAGATGGAGAAAGATCAAGGAGTAAACCCCATGAAATTTGCAGACAAGGCATGCCCGGTGGTGTTTCGCGATCCCTCGCTTCAGCAGATCCTGGCTTTCGAGCACCCGGAGGCCGGCGTGCAATTGGTCAAGGGACGCATCGAGCCGGGTGAAAACGCCCGTGCTGCTGCGCTGCGTGAACTGCAGGAAGAGGCCGGAATCGCCGATATGGCGATCGCCAGCGACCTTGGCACCTGGCATTCGGAGCACAACGGCCACATCTGGTCATTTCAGCTGTGCACCTTCACCAAACTGCCGGACACCTGGACCCATCACTGCGCCGACGATGGTGGCCACGACTTCAAATTCTTCTGGCACGACGTGAATCGTGCGCCCGACGAGAAATGGCGGCCCCAGTATCGTCGTGCACTGGAAGCGATCCGCGAGCGTACTCGTGCACTGCGCTGGCGCGGGTAAATGTAAAAACCGCTACTGGTAGACGCGCACGTAGTCGATCTCCATGCGCACCGGGAAGATGGCGTCGTTGACGCCCATCTGCCCACCCCAGTCGCCACCGATGGCGATATTGAGGATCAGGAACTGCGGGCTGTCGAACGGCCACTCGGCGTTGCCCGAGCCGTCGTTCGAATACTGGTAGTAGTTGCGATCGTCGACGCCGACGGTGATGCGATTCGCGCTCCAGGTCATCTGGTAACGATGGAATTCGTTGCACGCATCCGGAATCGTCGTGGTGGCGGTGCGGTGATTGTTGCGCGTGTGATTGAACGCGCCCGTGTGGGCAGTGGCGTGGACGACGCCGGCATCGAATCCGACATGCTCCATGATGTCGATCTCGCCGTCGTCCGGCCAGCGCGTCTGCGGCGGCGTCGACAGCATCCAGATTGCGGGCCAGGTGCCGACGCCGCAGGGTAGTTTGGCGCGCACTTCGAAGAATCCGAAGGTCCAGGATGCCTTGTCGCGCGTGATGAGTCGCGCCGACGAATACCGCTGGCCACCCCAGTCCGGCAAGCCTGCAGTAGATAGGTCTTCGCGCCGCGCGGTAATTGTCAACAGGCCGTTGGTTACGCTCGAGTTCGCGAGGCGCGCGTTGCCGTAATACTGCAGTTCGTTGTTGTACCAGCCCGCCGCGTTGCGCTCGGTGTCGTAGTTCCATTTCGTCGCGTCGGGCAGCCCGGCGTCGGCGAACTCATCGGACCAGACCAGCCTGAAGCCCGCGGGAATTCCACCAGTTTCGGAAATCGCGGGGACGCCAGGACCCGTCGGCTGCGGAGGCGTTGGTGGAGAGACAGGGGGACTGCCAGGGCCTTCACCTCCGCAAGCCGACGAGAAGAGTGCCGTGGTTACCGCTATCACGCCTAACCAGCGGGCTGAATTCGTTTGACTAATGAAAGTCGAAATTAGAGACATCAAAAAAGACATGCAGGACATGAAGTTGTCAGCTCTTGTTTGCTTGCCTGAGTGTACAGCGCATGTTAGCGTAAAAATTGTAAGCGCTTACATTTATTTGTTTCGACGCTTACACATTTTTCACAGTGGGGGCATATGAATAAGACGAATGCATTCAGCCGCACGCCTGTTGCGCGCGCGATTTCGTTGATCCTGGGGTCAACTCTACTAGCACCAGCATTTGCGCAGGACGCGGGCAGTACGCCGGAGGATGTTGGCGAAATTGTTGTCACGGGTATTCGCGCGTCACTCGAGTCATCGATGAATCTCAAGCGTGCGGGCCAGGGCGTCGTTGACGGAATCGTCGCGGAAGACATCGGCAAGTTCCCGGACACCAATCTCGCGGAGTCTCTGCAACGCATTAGCGGCGTATCCATCAACCGTACGGCGAGTGGTGAGGGACAGCAGATCACGGTTCGCGGCGTTGGCCCCGATTTCAACCTGATCCTGCTGAACGGACGCCAGATGCCGGCATCGAATCTTGGCCCCGGCGGCGGCGGCACGACGAACTCGCGCGCCTATGATCTTTCCAACCTCGCGTCCGATGCCGTGTCTGCGATCGAGGTGTACAAGACTTCCCGTGCCGAGACGCCCACAGGTGGCATCGGCGCAACCGTGAACATCAAGACGGCGCGTCCGCTGGACAAGCCCGGCCTCGTCACCACCTTTGGCGTCAAGGGAGTCTACGATACCTCGGCGACCAACTTGCCTGACAACGCTTCGGGCAGCGATCTCACGCCTGAAGTGTCGGCCATCTTCAGCAACACCTTCGCCGACGACAAGTTCGGCATCGGCCTGAGCGCGAGCTATCAGGAGCGCGATTCGGGATTCAGCCAGGCCGCGGTGGCAAACGGCTGGAAGACGATGACCGGCGACTCGACTGACGGGGCGCACCTGGCGAGGCCGGGGGACGCTACCTACCCACTCTATACGATCACGAATGCGCCGGGCGCGACCGATGTCTACGGGCGCCCGCAGAATTTCGGATTGAGTGTCAACGGCGTCCAGCGGGAGCGCACAAACGCCCAGATGGTGCTGCAGTTCGCGCCGACCGACAGCCTAACAACGACGCTCGACTACACCTATGCCGAAAACAAGGTGCAGACGGAGCGCAGTGAGTTGTCGGTGTGGTTCAACTGGGGCCCGGGAACCAGTTCGTGGACTGACGGGCCAGTCGCCGGCCCGATCGTTTATTCCGAAGACATGACCGGCTCGGACTTGTCCATGGGCGGCATGAACCTTGGAACGAAGAACGAAAACAACTCGCTTGGCTTCAACGTCGCCTGGGAAGTGAACGATGCGTTGACTCTCCAGCTCGACTATCACGACTCCACCGCCGAATCGTCGCCAGACAGCGAGTTCGGTTCCGCCGGCGTGCTGGGCGTTGCGAACTTCGTTCGCGGCACTACCACAATCGATTTTTCTGGCGACTTTCCGATCCTGAACGTCGCGCTGCCCGGGCCCGTAAGTGCGGCAGACGCGAAAGTCACAGGCTCGGTGTTCCAGAGCAGTTACAACAAGTCCGAGGTCGAACAGATCCAGGCAAGCGGACGTTGGGAGTTCCAGAACAACTCCGGGCTGGATTTCGGAATCAGCGCGACCGAGGTCAACAACCGCACTGCGGCGGCCGTCATGCAGCAGAACGCCTGGGGCGGACTCGGCACAGAGGACGACTACAGCGATGACATCTGGACCAACGACAGCATGGGGCACTACTTCGATCTGATGTCGGGGCACAACGATTCCCGATTTACGGATGCATTCCTGGTGTTCGATTTCAACCGCCTGCGCGCAGAGGCGGCTGCAGTCGCGGGGGACGAAGCGATGTTCCGGGCCCCGGATGAGTTCACGAGCGACCTGCGCAGCGTGGAAAAGTCCAAGAGCGCGTACCTGCAGTACACCAAGACGTTCGAGACGCAAGATGCCGTTCCACGTCGCGGCGGGAGTTCGCTACGAGGAAACCGAAGTCGATTCGGAGTCACTGGTGCGGATCGGCCAGACTATTTCCTGGGATGCGGCCAACGAGTTCAATATCGGGTTTGCACCCGAGGCAGGGTTCGACGCGGGCTCGGGCAAGTACGACTACGTGCTGCCGTCTCTCGACCTGAAGCTCGACGTCAGGGACAACCTGGTGGTGCGCGCGAGCTATAGCGAGACTATCGGACGACCTGGCTGGAACGACATTCAGGGCGGAGCCAACCTTGCCGGTCAGCTTCGCTTCGACGGCGGTACCGGCTCGTCGGGTGATCCCGGCCTCAAGCCGCTGGAATCGACCAACTATGACCTGTCGGTCGAGTGGTACTACGGCGAAGGCAGCTACGCGTCGGTTGGCTATTTCCGCAAGGAGATCTCCAACTTCATCAGTAGTGTCATCACCGAGGAGACCCCGTTCAGCATGCATACGCCCGCCGGGGGCGCGTTGTGGAACGAGGCTCACACCACCGGCGGGTGTGTCGTTGGCTCTGCCGATGAAAGACCGTGCATTCGCGCCTACATCTTCGCGAATCACCCGACGGCTCCGGGCGTAGATGTCGCGAACGGAAGAATCGTTGGTCAGGAGAGTGATCCGATTGCGACGTTCCGGATGTCGCGACCGGCGAACATGCGGTCGGACGAACTGGACGGATGGGAATTCAACATCCAGCAGATGTTCGGCGACAGTGGCTTTGGCGTTCAGGCTAACTACACGATGGTCGATTCGGGCTTCAAGTACGACAACACCAACACTACGACTCCTCAGTATCCGATGGTGGGTCTGGCGGATTCGTACAACCTGGTGGCGTTCTTCGACAAGTACGATTGGCAGGTTCGTGCAGCTTACAACTGGCGCGATGAGTTCCTGACGGCTACCGGCGATGGCCTGGGTCCGAACGCTGTCTACACCGATCCTTACGGGCAGCTGGATCTCAATGTGACTTATGGGGTCAACGAACACCTCTCCGTGTTCGGTGAGGCCATCAACCTCACGAATGAGACTCAGCGGCTGCATGGACGTAACGATAACCAGCTGTTGTTCGCGACCCAGATCGGGGCCCGATACATGTTCGGAGCTCGCTACAAGTTCTGAGGCTCAAGGGTTAGTCGTAGAGGAGCCGCTGTCAGTCAGCGGCTCCTTTTATTCTTGCCTCCGCGTTGACCTGCGCCGCTCCGGGGTGAAAGTATTCCCACTTCTTCACCGGAGGCGCGAACGACGCCAATGTTGCCAGTCGACAAGCGCATCTCAGCGTGCCCAATCCTGTGAAACCCGCCCGTGATCCGACATCCTCCTCTGAACAACGCAAAACACCGCGATTTGCGCGTGGCAGGCGGTATCCATAGTGATTGCCTCGCTCTCGAATTTCCGCGCGCTGAGTGAGCGCGCAGGCCGGCTCGATGCTGCCCAACGCTGAACGCATCCGCGAGGTGGCGGGAGTGGATCCACGCGCTTTGCCCGACGAGGTGCTTGCGTCCACCGAGCCGCTGGTGCTGCGAGGCCTCGCCGCCGACTGGGGCATGGTGCGCGCCGCCCTCGAATCGCAGGCTGCGGCCACCGCCTATCTGCGACGTTTCTACAAAGATTCGAGCGTGGTGGTCATGTCGGGCGAACCTGCCATCGGCGGGCGCTTTTTCTACAACGACGACCTGACCGGCTTCAACTTCAAGACGTACCGCACAGGGCTCGATCTCGTGCTCGGCGAGCTTGCGCGCTTTGCTGGCCACTCGAACGCGCCGTCGACGTACGTAGGTTCCTCCGCGATCGACACCGTGCTGCCCGGCTTTCGCGCGGAGAACGACTTCAATTTCGGCTCACGCGCTCCGCTCGCCAGCATCTGGATCGGCAATCGCACACGGATCGCCGCGCATCACGATCTGCCTGACAACCTCGCCTGTGTCGTTGCGGGCCATCGCCGCTTCACGCTTTTTCCCCCAGAGCAGCTCGCCAACCTGTACGTGGGGCCGCTCGATTTCACGCCCGCTGGACAGCCGATCAGCCTGGTGGACTTCGAGCGCCCGGATTACGGACGCTTTCCGCGTTTTGCCGAGGCACTCAAGGCCGCCCGGCTTGCCGAGCTTGGCCCTGGCGACGCCATATTCATCCCGAGCATGTGGTGGCACCACATCGAATCGCTCGATGCGTTCAACGTGCTGGTGAACTACTGGTGGCGCCAGTCGCCGGCGCACATGGATGCACCGATCGGCGCACTCATGCTCGCGCTGATGACGGTGCGCGACCTGCCGAAGGAGCAACGCGCGGCGTGGGAAAACCTGTTTCGGCACTACGTTTTCCGCGCCGGTGATGAAACCACGGCGCACATTCCGGAACATGCGCGGGGCTCGCTCGGGGCGCTGGACGCGAACCTTGTGTCCGGGCTGCGTGAAATCGTCCTTGCGCGGCTCAATAGGTAGATGGGGCAAGCATGCAGAACCTGAGTGAGACACGGGTACGACGCGTGGTAATCGCCGGCGGCGGTACCGCGGGCTGGATGGTCGCTGCTGGGCTGTCGAAGATACTCGGCAAGCTGCTCGACATCCGGCTGGTGGAATCCGACGAGATTGGAACCGTGGGAGTAGGCGAGGCGACCATTCCAACGCTCGTGTTGTTCCACCGTCTGCTGGGAATCAACGAGCAGGAGTTCATGGCCGCCACCCAGGGCACGTTCAAGCTCGGCATCGGCTTCGAAAGCTGGCGCGACCTCGGTGAGAACTACATTCATTCTTTCGGCCTCACTGGCAAGGATCACTGGACGGCGGGGTTCCAGCACTTCTGGCTCAAGGGACGCGACCGCAAGCTCGCGACCGACTATGGCGACTACTGCCTGGAGCTGCGCGCGTCACTCGAGGGCCGCTTCTCGCATCTTCCGCGCAACGGCATGAACTATGCCTTCCACATCGACGCCGGCCTGTATGCGAAATTCCTGCGCAAGTTCGCGGAAGGGTTCGGCGTCAAGCGCATTGAAGGCAAGATCGTCGATGTAAAGCTGGACGAGGCGTCGGGGAACATCTCCTCGATCAAACTCGATTCGGGTGATCTGCTCGAAGGTGACCTGTTCATCGACTGCACGGGCTTTCGCGGCCTGCTCATCGGTAACGCGCTGCACGTGGGCTACGAAGACTGGTCTCACCACTTGTTCTGCGACAGCGCGGTGGCGCTCCAGACCGAGTCGGTGGGTCCGGCCATCCCCTACACACGATCCATTGCGCGCGAAGCCGGCTGGCAATGGCGCATCCCGCTGCAGCATCGCGTCGGCAACGGAATGGTGTACTGCAGCCGTTATCTCGCCGACGATGCGGCCAAACAAGGGTTGTTGGCCAACGTAGAGGGCAAGGTGCTCACCGAGCCGCGCGTCATCAAGTTCCGGCCCGGCCAGCGCCGCCAGACATGGAAACGCAATTGCATCGCCATCGGCCTGTCCAGCGGCTTCATCGAGCCGCTCGAATCCACGAGCATTCACCTTATTCAGCGCGGCATCATGCGGCTTTTGCAGATGTTCCCGCGCAACGCTATCTGTCAGGCTGACGTCGATGAATACAACACCCAAACAAATATCGAAATCGAACATATTCGCGATTTCATCGTGCTGCACTATCACGTGACCCGTCGCCAGGACACGCCGTTCTGGCGCGCATGTCGCGCCATGGACATTCCCGACTCGCTGCGCCATCGGATCGAGTTGTTTCGGGAGACGGGCGGTGTTTTCCGCGTGCCGAGCGAACTATTCGCCGAAAACTCCTGGATTCAGGTTATGTTGGGGCAGGGCATCGAGCCACAACAGCATCATCCAGTGGCCGATCTAATGGGAGACCAGGAGTTGTCGCGCTTTCTGGAAGAGATCAGGACAAACGTCGAAAAAACGCTGTCCCAACTACCGGCACATCAGGCTTACGTCGAGCAGTACTGCAAGGCACATAGCGAGTAATGGCGAACATCTATGAAGTCGCGGAGCTGGCCGGCGTCTCGCTGGCTACGGTCTCACGAGTCATCAATCCGGGCGCCAAAGTCAGCGACAAGACGCGCCAGAAGGTGCTGGCCGCCATGCAGCAGCTTGGCTATCAGCCCAATTCCATTGCGCAGTCGCTGGCCACGCGCAGTTCCAATGCCGTCGGGGTGCTGGTCTCTGAACTGCATGGCCCATTCTTCGGTGCGATGCTGAGCGCCATCGAGCAGTCGCTGAAGGCCGCGGGAAAGTTCGTGATGGTGGCGGCGGGGCATAGCAAGGAAGAGCAGGAGCGCGAAGCCATCCGCTTTCTCGTGAGCCGCAACTGCGACGCGCTCATCGTTCACGTCGAGCGCCTTTCCGACAAGTTCCTCGTGGATCATGACCACAACACCACGCCGATCGTGGTCATGAATCGCAAGGTGCGTGGCCTTGCCGATCATTGCTTCAGTCTCAACAACGAGCTCGGCGGTTACCTCGCGACCAAGTCGCTGCTCAAGCACAAACACAAACGCATCGCGTACATTTCCGGTCCGCTCGACTGGGTGGACGCGAAGCAGCGCTTCGCCGGCCACAAGCGAGCCCTGGCCGAGGCGGGCCAGAAGTTCGACGAGCGCCTGCTGCACGAAGGCGACTATCACGAGACGGGTGGCCAGGACGCGTTGAACGCGCTGTTTGCCAAAGAGATCCCGTTCACCGCGGTGGTCTGCGCCAACGATGAAATGGCCGCGGGCGCCATGGCGGCCGCGCATGAACGCGGTCTCGAAGTACCGGCCAATCTTTCCATCGTCGGTTTCGACGACGCGCCCATTTCCCGCTATGTCTATCCGAAGCTGACCACCGTGCACTACCCAATCGCAGATATGGCGCGCATGGCTTCCCGCTGGGTGCTTCGGCACGTCTACGAACAGCACGATCTGGACGTACAGCAGGTATTCGAGCCCCGGCTCATCGAGCGCGACTCCGTCGGCCGACCTGCGTGACGCAGATGGACCGCCATCGCGCGATCGGAACTATTCTGGTCGTCGCGCTCAGCGGTTTCCTCATGGGCTTCGACGGCTCCCTGTTCACCGGCGCAGTCGGCTTCATCGAAACCGAATTCTCCCTGAGTTCCTTCGAGGTCGGCTGGGCGGTCACGTCGATGGCCGTGGCTTCCACCGTGTCCATTTTCATTTCCGGTCCACTCGCCGATCGCTTCGGGCGGCGCACCCTGCTGCGTCTCGCAACCTGCATGTTCGCGGCCTCAGCGCTGCTGGCCGCGCTGTCGGAGAACTTCGCGACACTGATCGTGGCGCGTTTGCTCGGTGGCTTCGGCGTGGGCGCGGTTCTGATCACCGCACCGATGTACATCGCGGAGATTTCGCCGTCCGCCTTGCGCGGTCGCATGGTGTCGTTCAATCAGTTGTTCATCGTGCTGGGTGCGCTGACCGCGTTCGTCAGCAATTTGTTCATCGTGCGTATCGGCGGCACCGCGGAATGGAATTGGCGCTGGATGCTGGGCATCGGCCTGGTGCCAGCGGTGCCTTACTTCTTTGCGTTGTTGGTGATTCCGGAAAGCCCGCGCTGGCTCGCGATGCACAACCAGCTGCCGGCGGCGCGTCGGGTACTCGCGCGGCTGACCGGCACGGAGCGTGCCGACCGTGAACTCGAAGCGATGCTCGAGTCGCTCGAGCACGAGGCGACGCGCTCGAAACCCGCGCTCGTGGAGATCCTCAATCCCGCGTTGCGCGGCGTGCTCATCATCGGATTGCTGGTCGGCGTGCTGCAGCAGATTACCGGCATCAGCTCGGTGCTGTCCTATGCCGTGGTGATATTCGAACGCGCCGGGGCCGGCGCCAATGCGTCATTCATGCAGACCGTGTTCGTGGGCCTCGTGAACGTCGTGTTCACCGTGCTGGCGTTGTTGCTCATCGACCGAGTCGGCCGCCGGCCCTTGTTGATGTTTGGCTGCTTTGGCATCGGCGCCTTCATGCTGCTGGCGTCGTATGGTTTCCAGGTCGAAGACGAAGCGCGGAGCTCGTCGCTGGTACTGATCGGCATGCTCGGGCTTCGTCGCGAGCTTTGCTTTCTCGCTGGGTCCGGGCATGTGGGTGTTGTTCTCCGAGATCTTCCCCAACCGGATTCGAGGGCTCGCCATCTCCTGTGTCGGCGTCGTCAATTCCACGGTATGCGTGATCGTGCAGTTCCTGTTCCCGTGGGAGATGCAGACCCTGGGCGCCTCGCATACTTTTCTGATCTACGGTGTGTTCGCGCTTGCGGGCATCGCCTTCATCTGGCGCCTGGTGCCCGAGACGCGTGGGCGAAGCCTCGAAGAGCTGGAAGCAACACTGGTCCGGCGCACCTGATCAGGCGCCGTCCGACAGCCGGCAGCGCCCGGGTTCCCTATTTTGCGAGTCCTGTCGATATGGCGAAAGGCCGTTCGGCTATGCAGTGAACACTCGCAACAGGAGACACATTCATGCAGTTCAGCCAGAAAATTGCCCCATGCCTCTGGTTCGACAATCAGGGCGAGGACGCCGCCAACTTCTACGTCGGCATCTTCAGGAATTCGCGCATCACCTCCATCTCGCGCTACGGAAAGGCGGGCCAGGAGACGCACAAGCAGAAGGAAGGCGCCGTCATGATGGTGGCGTTCGAGCTCGATGGCCAGACCTTCACCGCACTCAACGGCGGCCCCATCTTCAAGTTCAACGAAGCGATCTCATTGCAGATCTTCGTCGACGATCAGAAGGAACTCGACCACTACTGGGACCGGCTCACCCAGGGTGGTGACCCGAAGTCGCACGTATGCGGCTGGCTCAAGGACAAGTACGGGCTGTCCTGGCAGGTCGTGCCGAAGAAGATGGTCGGCTGGTGGGAAAAGCCCGACGAGAAATCACAGCGCGCCTTCGAAGCCATGATGCACATGGGCAAGCTCGATATCGCTGCGCTCGAACGCGCTTACAACGGCTAACTACGCTTGGACGCCAGAGAATTGCTGGACGCGGTCCAGTGGCCAGCCATGGCGGTGACGCTGTTCGCCGCCTGGCTGGTGGCGTCGCGCCACAAGGCTCGCCGTGCCGCCGGCTTCTGGTGGTTCATCGCGAGCAACGCGCTGTGGATCGTCTGGGCCTGGCACGTTCACGCCTGGGCGCTCATTGCACTGCAGTTGGGATTGTTCGCGATGAACGTGCGTGGTGCCCTGAAGAACGAATAAGATCCGGTTGCGTTTCATCGATTCGGGAGGGGGATCATGAGCAACCGTCGTTCGTTCCTGCGCGGGGCTTCCATACTCATGGGGCATGCCGCGTTTGGCCAGGTGATGACGGCTTTCGCCGCCGCACCGCGCAAAGCCACCTATTTCACCGACACCGAAATGCAGACGCTGCGTGCGCTGGTCGACGTGATCCTGCCCGCCACCGATTCGCCAGCGGCTTCGGCTGCCGACACCCACTACTTCATCGATCTCGCGATTCCGGCGTGCGCCAGTGTCGCGGCGCAGAAGACTTTTCGCGAAGGTCTCAAGACTCTGGGCAAGAAGCGGTTCGCGATTCTCGCGCCGCCCGAACAGGTGGCCCAGCTCAAGGCGCGCGCGGCGGTGGACATGGAACCGCCGTACGACCAATCGTTCTTCAAGATTCTCAAGGACTACACGCTCACCGGATACTTCCTGTCCGAAGTCGGTGCAACCCAGGCGCTGGCATATGAACGCGTGCCGGGCGGTTTCCAGGGCGATCTGCCGCTCAAGGCCAACCAGAAAGCGTGGGCCATCTGATGGCTACTAACAACCAATTCGACGCGATTGTGGTTGGTTCGGGCATGTCGGGCGGTTGGGCTGCCAAGGAACTTACCGAAAAAGGCCTGAAGACCCTGGTGCTGGAACGCGGGCGCGACATTCGCCACGTGACCGACTACACCACGGCACTCAAGGATCCGTGGCAGTTGCCGCACAACAATCGCCCGACCAACGCCGATCGCGCGGCGCAGCCGATCCAGTCGACGCTCTATCTATACGACCAGTCGACCAAGCAACACTTCGTCAACGATCTTAGGCATCCCTACGCGCAGGAGCAGCCATTCAACTGGTACCGTGGCTACCATGTAGGCGGGCGGTCGCTCATGTGGGCGCGCCACGTGTTCCGATACAGCGATCTGGATTTCACCGCCAACCAGCGCGAGGGCGTCGGCATCGACTGGCCCATTCGCTATGCCGACATCGCACCGTGGTACGAACACATCGAACGATTCATCGGGGCCAGTGGTGAGAATTCCGGGCTTCCACAGTTGCCGGAGCAGGTCCTGCAGCCGCCGTTCGAGATGAATGCGCTCGAGAAGCACATTCGCAGTCATATGGCTGAGAAGTTCGGCGGGGAGCGCAAACTCATCTGCAGCGCCACGGCGGTGCTGTCCCGTGAGCACAATGGCCGTGGCCCGTGTCAGGGACGCAATCAATGTGCGCGTGGCTGTCCGTTCAGTGCGTACTTCTCTTCGAACGGCGTGACGTTGCCCGCGGCGGCAGCGACCGGGAATCTCACGTTGCAGCCGGATGCCGTGGTGCACTCGTTGATCTACGACGAAGGAAAAAATCGCGTGACGGGTGTGCGCGTCGTCGATGCCAACACGCGAAAGACCACCGAGTACTTTGCGAAGGTGGTGTTCCTGTGCGCTTCGGCGTTGAACTCCACGGCGTTGCTGCTCAACACGCGTTCGGCGCGTTTTCCGAACGGGCTCGGCAACGACAGTGATGAGCTCGGCCACAATCTCATGGATCACCACAATGGTGGCGGCGCCACGGCCAGCTACTCGGGCCTCTCCGACCGTTACTATCGCGGCCGACGCGCCACCAGCATGTACATCCCGCGCTTCCGCAATGTCGGCAAGCGCGAGGACAAGTTCATGCGTGGCTATGGTTATGAGGTGTACACCTCACGCGGCAGCTGGACCCGTGGCATTGGCAGCGCTGACTTCGGCGCCGACTTCAAAAACGAGATCACGCGGCCGGGAGAATGGAACCTCTACATGGAAGGTTACGGCGAGACTCTGCCGTATCACGACAATCGCATGTGGCTGTCGCCTGACAAAGTGGACTCCTGGGATATGCCCATCATCCAGCTATCCATGACCTATCGCGACAACGAGCGCGCGATGGCGCAGCAGATGATGGACGATGCCGTGGAGATGATGCAGGCGGCGAAGCTCGAAAATGTCTCAGGGTTCAACAATCCCGTGACGCCCGGCAGCGTGATCCACGAGATGGGCACGGCGCGCATGGGCCGCGATCCCAAGACATCGGTGTTGAACGCGTACAACCAGGTTCACTCCGTGCCCAATGTCTTCGTGACCGACGGCAGCTGCATGGTGTCGTCACCCACGCAGAACCCGTCGCTCACCTACATGGCATTGACGGCGCGCGCGGCCAATCACGCGGTGGAACTCTTGAAGCGCGGCGAGCTATAGCTGCGCGACGGCGCTGGCCGCGAGCAGAAACGCGCCTACGCCGTAGTACTGCGTGTCCGTTTCGGCCACGCTTTCGGGCCGGTCGCTGACCTGCTGGACCCAGCCGAGCCGGCCGTCCTTCGCGATCGCGCGAGTCAGCGCCGCCCAGCCCTTGTCGATGGCGGGCCGGTAATCGCCGGCGTCTAACAAGCCGTTCTTCACGCCCCACGCGAAGCCATAAACATAGAAGCCGGTGCCACTGGTCTCCGGCGGTGAATTCTCCGGCGCCAGCAGCGAGGGAGGCCAGTAGCCATCGGGTTTTTGTACCGCCTTCAACTTGACCGCCATGTCGCGAAACAACTGTTCCATGCGCGGCCGGTGTGGACTGTCTTTCGGCAGGACCTCGAGGATGTCCGCGATGCCGGCAAACACCCAACCGTTGCCGCGGCTCCAGAATTGTTTGCGGCCCGCATCGTCGCGACGCTCGAAGAAGCGGCTGTCGCGGAAGAAGAGTTGTTCGACCGGATCGTAGAGGAAGTCCGTCGTGGCCCAGAATTCCGTCATCGCGAAATTCGTGTAGCGCGGATCGCCGGTTTGTTGTGAGAGCTCAACCCACGCCGGCGGCGACATGAACAGGGCGTCACACCAGCACCAGCGGCGCAGGCAGGGCGTCGATTCATAATCCTTGGCGACCACGAAGCTCAGGTGATCGATCGCAGGTTTGGCGAGGATCGCATCAAAGGTGGCGCGCAGCGGGGCGATGGCCTCGCTACCCGCGCCATGCCGTGCGGCCCACAGGTAGCCTTGCGCGATCACGTGATCGTCGGCGTGGTAAGTGCGATTGCCCGGCTGCCACTGGTTGGCCTTGCCCATCGCGATGATGGCCTCGGCGAAGCGTTTTTTGCCGCTGACATCCGCGAAATGCGTCATCCCTACCCAGAATGCGCCTTGCTGCCAGCTGCGCGGGTCGGCGGTTTCTTCGGCGTACTTGGTGACGCCATGGGTGGCGCCCATGCGGTCGAGTTGCCAGTGGGCCACGCGGGAGGCGAGCTTGAGCACGTCCTTGCGCGAAGTGATTTCCGCACCCAGGGATGCGACCGACATCGTGAATGCAAGCGCGCACAGCGCGCCGCGCCAGGACAGTTTCTTCATTCAACTATACTAACGACGAGCGCGCGGGGACGGGAGACAACAATGCGAATTTGGCAGATCGTGCTGGGGATGCTTATTGCCGCGTGTTTTTGCACGGCGACGCAAGCGGCTCAGCCCATTCCGGAGATCGTCACGCGCGACGGGCGCGACGCACTCATGGTGGACGGTGCGCCGTTCCTGGTGCTCGGCGCGCAGGTGAACAACTCGAGCGCCTGGCCCGCCATGCTCCCGAAGGTATGGCCCGCCGTAAAGAAGCTGCAGGCGAACACGGTGAGCGTGCCCATCGCCTGGGAGCAAGTCGAGCCCGTCGAAGGAAAATTCGATTTCTCGTTCCTGGACACGCTGCTGGCGGAAGCGCGCGAGCAGAAGGTCCGGCTCGTGCTCCTGTGGTTCGCCACCTGGAAGAACAATGGCCCTAACTACGCGCCGGAGTGGGTGAAGCTGGACAACGCCCGTTTTCCCCGCTTGATCGATGCAAAGGGCAAGGTGCTGAACTCGATGTCGCCGCATTCGGCGGCGACACTGGCCGCCGACAAGCGAGCCTTTGTCGCTCTCATGAAACACCTGAAAAGCGTCGATGACGCGCGCACCGTAATCCTGGTGCAGGTGCAGAACGAGCCCGGCACGTACGGCAGCGCGCGCGACTTCGGCCCCGAGGCAACGAAGTTGTTTGGTGGCGCCGTGCCTGCAGCGCTCATCAAGGCGCTGGGCGCGAAGCCCGGCACCTGGGGCCAGGCTTTCGGCAAGGACGCCGATGAGTACTTTCACGCCTGGGCCGTGGCGAAGTTCATCGGCGACGTCGCCGCGGCGGGCAAGAGGGAATATGCGCTGCCGATGTATGTGAACGCCTCGCTGCGGGACCCGTTCTTTCCGGGCAAAGCCGGCGACTATGCGAGCGGCGGCCCTACCGACAACGTCATCTCTATCTACCGCGCTGCGGCGCCCGCCATCGACATCGTGGCGCCCGACATCTACCTGAAGGAGTCGAAGAAGGCGTATCGCGTGATCGAGCTCTACAAGCCTGGTGGCCCGCTGATGGTGCCGGAAATCGGCAACGACCCGGTATTCGCGCGGTATTTCTACGACGTGCTCGGCGCGCAGGCGATCGGCATCGTGCCGTTTGGCATGGATTACACCGGCTACTCGAACTTTCCGCTGGGCGGCAAGGACGTCGACGAAGCCATCGACGCGTTCGCTCGCCCTTATCGCCTGCTTGCGCCGATGGCGCGGGAGTGGGCAAAACTCAGCTTCACGAAACCCGTGTGGGGTGCGTCCGAACCCGACGATCGGTCGAGCCGCACGCTCGATCTCGGCCGCTGGAAGGCCACGCTGAGCTTCAACGAGTGGCAGTTCGGCATGAAGGAGTGGTTTGGCGATCTCAAGGACAAGCCGTCGTGGTCAGGTTCGCCTTCGGGCGGCGCATTGCTGGTGCAACTCGGGCCCGACGAGTACCTGCTGACCGGTCAGCATGTCCGTGTGTCCTTCGCGCCGGCAGAAGCGCGCAAGGCGAACGGGCTCATCTACGCGTCGGTGGAAGAGGGAAGCTACGCCGACGGCAAATGGTCGCGCACGCGAATCTGGAATGGCGATCAGACGGATTACGGACTCAATCTCACCGACGAGCCATGTGTGCTGCGCGTGAGGCTCGCCACCTACTAGATCATCCAGCCGCCATCGATGATGTGTATCTGCCCGGTGGTGAACCCCGACTCGTCGCTCGCAAGATGCAACGCGAGCGCCGCAATCTCTTCGGGCTTGCCGAGACGCCCTATCGGCTGGCGCGCCTCGAACTCGGCGCGCGTCTTGGCGTAATCACCGTAGGCATGCAACCGCGCCTGCAATGAGGGCGTGTCCACAGTACCAGGGCAGATGGCATTGCAACGAATGCCCTGAGCGACGAAGTCCGCGGCGACTGACTTGGTCAGGCCGATCACCGCCGCCTTGGTGGCGCCATACGCGCAGCGATCCGGCACGCCGGTGATCGAACCCGCCACTGACGACATATTGATGATGGACCCGGCCCGTGCGGCGAGCATGGCGGGCAGAAAAGCGCGGATCATGTGAAACATCGAGTTCACGTTGAGATCGAACGCCGCGTTCCACGTCGCGGGGTCGAGATCGAGCACCGTGCCTTTGGGAACAGTGCCGGCGCAATTGAACAACACGTCGACCTTGCCTGCGGATTTCGCGAACGCTTCGATGGCGCCCGCATCCCGCACGTCCAGCACATGCGCCTCACAACCCGCGAGAGTCTGCAGCGCCTTCGCATCGATGTCGGCGGCGATGACGCGCGCGCCCGCACGCGCAAATGCTTCTGCGCTCGCGCGGCCGATGCCCGAAGCCGCCGCGGTGACCACTGCGGTCTTGCCCGCCAGTCGCTTAGATTCCATAGGTTGCTCGTGCAGTTCCGGAAAGAATGTGTTCACGCTCGGTGACGCTGAGTCTGACCAACAATGAATCCGTGGCGGTGCGCCATTCGTCATACGAACACGTGAGCTCGCAGACCGGCCAGTCGCTGCCCCACATCATGCGCTTCGGCCCGAAGCATTCGAGCAGGTGATCCACGGCCGGCGCAAGCTTCTGAGGCGCGCAGCTGCGCGCTTCGGTGACGAGACCCGAGAGTTTGCAGACCATGAGCGTTTCGCGCGCCAGCGCTGCGACTCCCCGTTTCCACGCGGTAAGGTCGCCGCTCGCGAGCGGTGGTTTGGCGCCGTGATCGAGCACCATGGAAAGATCCGGATAACGGGCGGTGAGCTCCAGCAAAGCGGACAAGTGTTGGGGCAACACCAGCGCGTCGAATACCAGGCCGTGATCGAGCATCGCCTCGAAGGCGGGCGCGAGGCCGGTGTCCAGCATCCAGTCCGGGTCGGGAATATCCTGGATCATCGGACGCAGACCGAGTAACTGAGGATCCTCGGCGAGCTTCGCGATGGTGTCGGCCACGTCGGCGCTTTCGAAGTCCACCCAGCCCACCACTCCCGCAATGAATGAGTGCTGGTGCGCGAGTTCGAGCAGGAATCGCGTTTCTTCGACTGTCGGCGCAGCCTGCACCAGCACGGTGGTACCGACGCCGGCACTCGCGAGCTGCGGTGCGAGATGCTCGGGGAGGTAGTCCCGGTAGATAGGCGCAAGTTGCGGCGTCAGCCAGCCATAGTCGCCGCGGTCGAGCCGCCAGAAGTGCTGGTGGGCGTCCACCGTTCTCGTCGAAGAGATCATGCAGGCACCGGTGCGCGCGCGTCGACCAGTCCGCGGTCGCGCAGCGCGTGCCAGAAGGCAACTGGAATCGAATGGGAGAACATCACCGCGCAATCACGTGCCTCGGCGCCATTCGCGCATCCGGCCACCACGCTGGTGACGCTCGGGTGAGCCAGCGGAAACTGCAGCGCCGCGGCCCGCAGCGGTACATCGAATTCCGCGCACAGCGCTTCCAGTTTGCTTACGCGATCGACGACCGCGGGCGGCGGCGCCGCGTAGTTGTAGTGCGCGCTCGCGCCGGCACGCGAACCGGCGGCGAGGATTCCGGAGTTGAACGGCCCGCCGCAGATGATCGACACGCGACGCTGTGTGCACAACGGCAGCAGGCTCTCGAGTGCGGGCTGCTCGAGCAGCGTGTAGCGACCCGCGAGCAGGATGCAGTCGAGCTCGCAGCTCTCGAGCAGGTCGACACAGATCTCCCACTCGTTCACTCCGAGGCCGATGGCGCGCACCGCGCCGGCCTCGCGCAGCTCGCGCATCGCGCGATAGCCGCCGTCGAGAAATTCGCTGACTCGCGCGCCGTGCGAAACGCCATGGGTGAGCCGGCCGATGTCGTGGCACAGCAGGATATCGACGCGCGCAACACCGAGACGCTCCAGGCTCTCGGCGTGTGAACGCATGACCGAGTCGTATCCGTAGTCGAACACCGGTGCGAACGGCCGCGAAGAGAAATATCCCTCGCGCCCGATGCTTGCATCCTGCGGACCCGTGGGCACGAGGCGGCGACCGACCTTGGTGGAGATCACCGGCGGAGGCTGCGCGCCACGCAAAGCCTGGCCGAGCCGCAGCTCGCTCAAGCCGAAGCCGTAGAAGGGCGCGGTGTCGAAGTAGCGCACGCCTGCGGTGAAGGATTCACGCACTGCGGCGCCGGCATCTTCATCGGCAAGTTCACGATACAGGTTGCCGATGGCCGCGCCGCCGAACCCAAGCGTGCAGAGTTCGAGTCCCGTGCTGCCGAGCTCGCGGCTGGCGAGCGTCATGTTCATGCGGCCCGGCGCGATTTCCACGCGAACAGGAACACGATGGCGAAGCACACCGCCGGCACGAGGTAGGCGACGTTGATCGAGCTCTCGCGCGAAATGAAGCCCATGGCAGCCGTGAACACCGCGCCGCCGATGATGGCCATCACCAGGAATGAGGAACCCGACTTCGTATAGACGCCCAGGCCGCGCAGGCTCATGGAAAAGATGGTCGGGAACATGATGGACATGAAGAAGCTCGACGCAATGAGCGCGGTGAGACCGACGTGCCCGCCGGCCACCACCGCGATCACGCACAGGGTGACGTTTATTGCGGCGAAGCTTGCCAGCAATTTCGCCGGATTCACGCGCGACATGAGCAGGGTGCCGATGAACCGGCCGGCAAAGAAAATGCCGAAAGAGATGGGCAGCCAGCGCAGCGCGTCCTTTTCCAGCGTGCCCGGGAAGTTGTGCTGCGTGTAGCGGATCAGGAAGCTCCACACGCCTACCTGCGCACCGACATACGCGAACTGCGCGAGCACACCCAGCCAATAGCGCGGAAATTTCCCGAGGCCGGCGAAGCCACCTTCGGTTTCGCCATCGGTTCCGCGGCCACGGTCGACCGGCGGGAATTTGGCAAAGGCGACCAGCGCAGCCCAGGCCAGCACCATGCCTGCGATGAGGATGTAGGGTAGTTTGACCGCGTCGAGCTCGGACGCACGGAAAGCGGCAAAGGCATCGGGCGTCAGCGCCTGCAACTGGTCCGCCGTGTAATGGACGTCCGAGAAAATCAGCATGCCCCCTACATACGAGCCCATCATCGTGCCAATCGGATTGAAAGTCTGCGCGAAGTTCAGACGCTGGTCGGCGCTGCTGGCCGGCCCCATGACGGCAATGAGCGGATTCGCGGAAGTCTCGAGGAAGGCGAGTCCGCTGGCGATCACGTAGAGCGCGATCAGGAAGCCGTAGTACTGGCTCGCCTGTGCGGCGGGCAGAAACAGCAGCGCTCCCGCACCATAGAGACCGAGACCCATGAGCACCGCGGCGCGATAGCCAAACCGCCGCATGAACAGCGACGCAGGAATCGCAAAACAGAAGTAGCCGAAGTAGAACGCCGACTGGACCAGGCTCGAGGCGAAGTCATCGAGCTGAAATGCCTTGCGGAACTGCGGAATCAGTACGTCATTCAGGCTGTTCGCCACGCCCCACATGAAGAACAGGCCGACGATGAGGACCGTGGCGTACAGATATCCCGGCGTGATGAAGGCGCGGGGCTCGTTGGCGACACTCGTCGTCTCGGTCATGGAAGGTCTCCGTGCACGATCTCGCTCGAGATCTGTTTGGCGGCCGCGCGCACGAACTCCACTGCCTGCGGCATTTCCGCCTGGAGGGGATTGCTGTGAACGAAGGGAATGGTGAGCGCCGCCACTGCGGTGTCGCCGCGCAGGATCGGTGCGGACAAGTCGACGATCCCGCGCACGAAGTGCGACGCGGCTTCGTGATAGCCACGCGCGCGCACGATGTTGGCGCGCTCGATGAAGGAATCGGCGGCGTCGCCCTTGAGGCGACACCGTTTGAGCCAGATCCGACGAACCTCGTCATTCTGGTATGCAAACAGCACCAGTCCCGAAGTGGCGCTGGCGATTTCGCGCCGGTAACCGATGCGCACCGAGAACCCGAGGTCGCCGGGCCGTTCGATGCGCGTGATGACCACGATCTGGTCTTCGGAGGCCACCGCGATGTGCGCGGACTGGCCGATGTCATTGACCAGCTTGCGCATGATGGGCAAAGCCGTTTCGACCAGCGAACGAACCGGCGCCTGCGCCATCGCCAGTGCAAACAGCTTGTTGGTCAGCACGTAGCCTGTGCCGTTCTCGGCGGTGGTGATGAAGCCCTTGAACTCGAGCACCTGAAGCATGCGGAACAGCTCCCCGGAAGAGCGACCCAGGCGTTGGGATATGGCGGAGAGATTGAGGGGCGACTTTTCTGCGGCGAGCAGTTCGAGGACGTCGAGGCCTTTTTCGAGGGCGGGGGCCCGATAGCGGCTGATCTGCGCGGCCGCTTCCTGCGCAGGGACCCGGGGAGAACCTGATTTATTGGCCATGAATTCTTTAGTTGTAGTGGATATGACCGGCTGCGGATTCTGCCCCAAAACCACTTGATCTTGAATTTTCATTAGAGCATTGTACTTTTATTCGGGAAATTCAGTATCGGGCTGCAGGACGCATATCGCCCGTTTTGGCCGCACGTTACTCGACGTGGGGTGGGCGAACCTGCAACTGCGACGCCGGAAGGCGAGACTCTCGCGGCGCCCCCACGACGCGCGAGGCTCGTCTTCCGGCAATTAGGCAAGCAAGCCTTTTCGGACCGCGAGCGCGCGTCTCGTTAGAATTCCCGCGACAAAAAATTCGAATCGTCGATACAAAGGGGTTCCATGAAGATTCTGATCAAGTGCTTGTGCGTAGTCGTGCTCGCCGGTTGTGCGGCGGATGCCCCAGAAGGGTCGTTCGTGCAAAGCGAGACCGGCCTGGTAGTGACACCGGCGCAAGCTGATTCTCGCCGCGTACGCCTGGAAGTCCGGAACGATCGCATCGTCCGCGTCACGTCGGTCAACGACAAGAATCTCGATCTCGCCAAGAGTCTCATGGTGATCGACTCGAATGCTGCACCGCCGTCCTTCAAGGTGGAGAAGCGCGATGGCGATGTAGTGCTGGAAACGGCCCAGATCGTCGCGCGAGTTTCGCTGACGAATGGCAACGTGCGATTCACGGACCGCAGCGGCAAACCGTTGCTCGCCGAAGACTCCTCGCCGGCGCGCGAGCACGGCGTTTCGCAGCGCTTCAACTCCGGATCAGACGAAGCGTTCTACGGTTCGGGACAACACCAGAACGCGCAGGTGAATCTCAACGGAGAAGACGTCGAACTCGCGCAACACAATATGGATATCGGTGTGCCGTTCGTCGTGTCGACGCGCAACTATGGCGTGTTATGGGACAACAACGGCATCACGCGGCTCGGCAACCCGAAACCGTATGGCTATGCGTCGCGCGATCTCAAGATCCGCGATGCGGCGGGCAAGGAAGGTGGGTTCACCGCGCGCTACTCGATCGACGGACAGCTCAAGCTCGAGCGTGTCGAAAAGGACATCAACTACCAGTACATCCGTGACCGGTTCAACTGGCCGAAGGAATTGCTCACGGGCAAAGAGCCGCCCACCGGCTCGCCGCCTAACGTCCTGCCCAACCAGACGGTGATCTGGGAAGGCACGCTGGAATCCGAAAAGGCTGGCAATCACAAGTTTCAGCTCTACGGCAGCAGCTATTTCAAGGTGTACGTCGACGGGAAACTGGCGCTCGATCGCTGGCGTCAGAACTGGGCCGCCTGGTACCACAACTTCGACGTGGAGATGGCCGCCGGCATTCCCGTAGCCATCAAGGTCGAGTGGATTCCCAACGACGGCTATATCGCGTTGCTGCACAACGATCCGCTGCCTGCGCATGAGCGTCATTCGCTGACGTTCACTTCCGATGTGGGCCGCGCGGTGGACTACTACTTCATCGCGGGCGCATCGCAGGACGAAGTGATCGGCGGTTACCGCGCGCTTACCGGCAAGGCCGTGATGATGCCGCGCTGGGCGTACGGTTTCTGGCAGAGCCGCCAGCGTTATACGACCCAGGCCGAGTTGTTAGGCGTGGTGGCGGAATACCGCAAGCGCAAGATCCCGCTCGACAACATCGTCATGGACTGGTTTTACTGGAAGGAAGACCAGTGGGGCTCGCATCAGTTCGACAAGAGCCGTTTCCCCGATCCAAAGGCCATGCTCGACAAGGTCCATGCGCAGAACGCGCACTTCATGATCTCGGTGTGGCCGAAGTTCTATCCCGGCACCGACAACTACAAGGAACTCGATGCCGCGGGATTCATGTACCACGGCAACATCGAAGCGGGCGCGAAGGACTGGGTCGGTCCGGGCTATACCTCGTCGTTCTACGACCCGTATTCCAAGGCTGCGCGCGATATCTACTGGCGTCAGCTCAACGAGAACCTCAACGTGCTGGGTATCGACGCATGGTGGATGGACGCCACCGAGCCGGATCTGCACTCCAATCTCGACATCGATTCCATCAAGGCGCGCATCGGTCCCACGGCGATGGGTCCGGCGGAGAATTACTTCAACTCGTATCCGCTCGTTCACACCGGCGGTGTCTACGAGGGTTCACGCCAGGTCAGTCCCGACAAGCGCGTGTTCATCCTCACGAGGTCGGGTTTCGCCGGTCTGCAGCGTCATGCCGCTGCGGTGTGGAGCGGTGACATCGCGTCGCGTTGGGACGATCTGTACAACCAGATCGGCGCGGGCGTGAGCATTGGTTACTCGGGCCTGCCCAACTGGACTTTCGACATTGGCGGCTTCGCCAACGAAGCCCGGTACAGCGCCACCAAACCGGCCGCGGCGGATCTCGAGGAGTGGCGTGAGCTCAACCTGCGCTGGTTCCAGTTCGGCGCATTCGCGCCGCTGTTCCGTTCGCACGGCGAATACCCTCTGCGCGAGATCTTCAATCTCGCGCCGCCGGGATCGGAGGTCTACGACAGCCTGGTATGGCACGACAAGCTGAGATACCGCCTGTTGCCCTACATCTACACGGTGGCGGCCGACACCTTCCACCGCGACGGCACCATCATGCGCGGCCTCGCCATGGATTTTGCCGAAGATGCGACGGCGCGCGATGTGCGGGATGAGTACCTGTTCGGCAAGGCCTTCCTCGTGGCGCCGGTGTACAAACACAAGGCGCGTTCGCGCAAGGTCTATCTACCGGGCGGCGCCGACTGGTATGACTTCCACTCGGGTACGAAGTCGGCCGGCGGAAAGACGATCGACGCGGCGGCGCCGCTGGCGCGCATGCCGCTGTACGTGCGCGCGGGGTCGATCGTGCCGGTGGGCCCTGATATCCAGTACACCGCCGACAAACCCGGCGCGCCGATCACGCTGCTCGTGTTCACGGGTGCCGACGGCAGCTTCGACTACTACGAAGACGACGGCGTGAGCTACGGCTATGAGCGTGGCGAGTTCGCGCGTATCCCATTGCGTTACGACGCGGCCAAGGGAACGCTGACCATCGGCGCGCGGTCGGGTAGCTATCCGGGCATGCCCGCGAGCCGCACGTTCAAGGTGCGCTGGATCAAGGCGGGCGGCAAAGCGCCGGCCGACCTGGATGCGGCAGCGGATTCGTCCGTCGAATACAGCGGGGCAGAGGTCACGATCGAATAATACTTCTCCTCTGTGGTAAAACCTTCGTCACGAGGGGTGTTCTCTACTAATAAGAAGGGAGTGCACCGTGGCGAAGGTTCTGGCGGGTGTCGGTCCGCGATTTCCGCAAGTCGTAGTGCTGGTGGGGGCGACGGGTGATCTTGCCCGGCGCAAGCTCATTCCGGGTCTGCTGCATCTGGCGCGCGCGGGGTTCATCCCCGGCTGCCGCATCATCGGCGTGTCGCTCGATCAACTCGACGCCGCCAGCTTCCGCAATTTTGCGCGCGAAGCCGTCAATGAATTCTCCGCACGCAAAGTGGCCGACGACGATTGGGCAGCCTTCGCCGGGAATCTCGACTACGTGTCGCTGGCCGCAGGTCCCGCCGCACTGGCCGAAGCGGTAGCGCGAGCCGAGAGTTCGATCGGCGCCGAAAGCCGCCGTCTTCACTACCTGTCCGTGCCGCCGAACGCCGCGCTGTCCGCGGTGCGCATGTTAGGCGACGCCGGCCTCGTCCAGAACTCGCGCATCATCATGGAGAAACCGTTCGGCACGGATCTCGCGAGCGCGGTGGCGCTGAACGCCAAGCTCCATGAGGTGTTCGCCGAAGAGCAGATCTTTCGCATCGACCATTTCCTCGGCAAAGAGCCGGCGCAGAACATCCTCGCGTTCCGTTTCGCCAACGGCTTGTTCGAGCCCATCTGGAATCGCAACTTCATCGACCACGTGCAGATCGATGTGCCGGAGACGCTGAGCCTCGGCAAACGTTCGGCGTTCTACGAGTCGACCGGCGCCTATCGCGACATGGTGGTCACGCACCTGTTCCAGATCCTGGGGTTCATGGCCATGGAGCCGCCGACGCATCTGGCGCCGAAGCCCATCAGCGAAGAGAAGAACAAGGTATTTCGCAGCATGCTGCCCATCCAGCCGACCGACGTCGTGCGCGGGCAGTACATCGGCTATCGCGGCGAGGAGGGCGTGGCGCCCGAGTCCGATACCGAAACCTTCATCGCGCTCAAATGTTCGATCGACAACTGGCGCTGGGCCGGCGTGCCGTTCTACCTGCGCACCGGCAAGAGGATGGCCGAGGGCCAGCGCATCATCTCCATCGCGTTTCGCGAGCCGCCCAAGAGCATGTTTCCCGAAGGATCGGGCATCGGCGCGCATGGGCCGGACCATCTCACCTTCGACCTTGCGGATGCGGCCAGGACTTCGCTGTCGTTCTACGGCAAGCGTCCCGGGCCCGGCATGCGTCTCGACAAGCACAGCCTGCAGTTCGCCATGGACGACACCGGCCAGATCGGTGACGTGCTCGAGGCTTACGAACGCCTGATCCTCGACGCCATGCGCGGTGATCACACGCTGTTCACCACCGCGGAAGGCATCGAGCGCTTGTGGGAAGTGTCGGTGCCGCTGCTCGAGGCGCCGCCTCCGGTGCGGACATATTCACCAGGGTCGTGGGGCCCGAACGCCATTCACCAGCTGATCGCGCCGCATGCCTGGCGATTGCCGTTCGAACGCACCTGGCGCGACCCCAACAAGCAAGGCAGCTAGCTCCGCGGTACGTATGCGAGCAAAATGCCGGCTCGAGCGTTGCAAACGGGAGGGGTCATGTCGCGGATCTGCCAAGTGATTGCGTTGCTATGGGTCGCGGGAAGTTGTCATGCGCAGATAAACGGGCCGGAATCGAGCCAATACGACGGAGCGCCGCTCCCCACAGGGCAGGGCACCGGCAGCGAATTTCAAAGCAAAGTTGTTGATCCAAAGGCGGTTGAGATTCCCTTGAATGTAGGTGTTTTGGTATCGGACGTGCTCAACGCGCTGACCGACAAAGGCTTTCGCATCCGGTGGAAGCCCGAGCAAGTAACGCCCGCGATGAAGCTGCTGGCGAGGCCGAAGTCGACCCGTGTCGACAACCTGTTGAATGAGATTCTTTATCCGTGGGGTATGCGTGCCGATGCTGACCTCATGAGAGGCGGCTACCTGATCAAGGACCTGAAGAAGAAGCCCAAAGAGTTTGCCGTCGAGCAGAACAGCGCGTCCTGACGGAGCCTGGCTCGCCGTCGCGCCGTTTCGAGCGAGATCAGTGATCCAACGAGAGCGGACAGGAGGGGTCATGTCACGTATCAGCTACGGAATCGCGTTGTTATGCATCGCGGCGACATGTCGCGCGCAATACGCGGGAGCTCCGCTGCCCTCCGGGCAAGGGGTCGGCGGGGAATATCGGAGCAAGATCGTGGACCCCAAGGCGGTCCAGATACCTCTGTATCCGGGTGCCCTGATATCGGAGGTGCTCACGGCCCTTACCGACAAGGGCTTTCAGCATCCGGTGGAAGCCAACCCAGGTGACTCCCGAGATGAAGTTGCTGGAGAAACCCAAGTCGACCCGCGTCGACAATCTCTTGAATGAAATCCTCAAGCCCTGGGGAATGCGGGCCGACCCTGATCTGCTGAAGGGCGGTTACCTGGTCAAGGACATGAAGAAAAAATCCAAGGAATTCTCCGTCGAGCAGACCAGCCCGCCCTGAGCGACCGAGTTCGCACTCGCGGGTCCCGGACACCACATATAAGAGTGTCCGCCAATAGCAGTCATTCTCGATTGCAATCAAGAATGATTCGCAATAAGATTTGGGCCGTTGCTGAAGCGGAATGCCGCTTCAGCGCAGCCCCGGCAGCAATGCAAGCCACTCCCAATGCGGGATAGCCAGAGAGCGCGGGGTCTCGACAGACCGCATTTGGGAGTGGAAACGTGCCGCAATTGTCTTTCCTGGGTCTCCAGGTCTTCGCCCGCCGTCACATCGCTGTTGCCGTTGGCCTCGCACTGTCTGCCGCCGCCGCCAACGCCCAATCCGCCACTGAAGAAGCCAAGACCCTGCCGAAGGTATCGGTCGCGGCCGCCGAACCCGAAGACACTCCGAAAGTCGATCGCGTGTCGTCACCAAAATTCACGCAAGATCTCATCGACACGCCGCAGACCATCGCCATCGTGAGCCAGCAGGTGCTCCAGCAGCAGGGCGCCACGACGCTCTCGCAGGCGTTGCGCAATACACCGGGCGTGACGTTCCTGTTAGGCGAGAACGGCAACACCGCCACGGGTGATTCCATCTTCATGCGTGGGTTCGACACACAGGGCTCGATCTTCATCGATGGTATCCGCGACCTCGGCAGCGTCACGCGCGACACCTTCAACACCGAGCAGGTTGAAATCGCCAAGGGGCCGGCGGGACCGGACTACGGTCGTGGTGCCGCATCGGGCTACGTCAATCTTGCGAGCAAGGTGCCCACCGCCGAAAGTTTCACCGCGGGCAGCGCCAGCTACGGCACCGCCAACAACAGCCGCATCACCGGTGACATCAACCACGAGTTTGGCGATAGCGGCACCGCGCTGCGCCTCAACGTCATGGGCCAGAACGGCGACGTCGATGGACGCGACTTCATCGAGCGCAAGAGTTGGGCAGTGGCGCCCTCGCTGGCCTTCGGCGTCGGTGGCGAGACGCGCTCGTACTTCTATCTACTGCACACGGAGCAGGACAACGTGCCCGACGGTGGCGTGAGCACCATCGGACTCGATGGCTGGTATGACCCCGACTTCGATCCCGGCACCCCCAATGCCGGCGTGACTCCGGAGACAGCCGATACCGAGAATTACTACGGCTTCGGAAGCGACTTCGACGAGGCCAAGGGCACCATGTTCACGGCCCGCTTCGAGCACGATTTCAGCGACAGCGTGACGATCCGCAACACCACGCGTTACGGCAGGCTGCGGCAGTTCTACATTCTCACCGGCGTCAACGCGGTGAACGCGCCCACGGCGGATCCGAACGAGTGGACGGTCAACCGCACGCGCCAGGCGAAGTTCCAGGAAAGCACGCTGCTCACCAACCAGACCAATGTCACGGCGAACCTCGTTTCGGGTGCCGTGGATCACGCCCTCACCGGCGGCTTCGAGTTCATCGACGAAAAGCAGTTCAACCCGGCGTACGCGACCCTTGAGTCTCGGCGTCGCTCCGCCGGCCAATGTCTACAACCCGAACCGCAACGATCCACTGCCGGACTATGCGCCGGTGCGCAACGGCGTGTACACGCGCGGCGAAACACAAACCGTCGGCGCCTACATCTTCGACACGATGAGCTTCGCGGAACGCTGGCAGGTCACGGGCGGCTTCCGCCTCGATGCCTTCGATACGCAAACCGATGGCGCGGCACTGTCCACGCTCGTGACCCATCCGACGCTTCCGGTCGGAACGCTGGTGCCGACCTCGCTGGAAGCGGACGACACGTTGTTCTCGTACAAGATCGGCGTGCTCTACAAGCCCGTGCCCAACGGCAGCATCTACCTGTCGCACGCCACGTCGCAAGCAACCCCCGGGTGGTGCGAATTTCACACTCGTCTCCACACCCGGCAATGTGAACCGCTCCGATCTCGAGCCCACCGAAGGCTCGAACCTCGAGCTGGGCGTGAAATGGGAATTTCGTGACGGCGCACTGGCCGTGACCGGCGCGCTCTTCGACAGCTCGAACAAGAACGAACTCATCCCCGACGCGACCAATCCGGCGATCTTCGTGCAGGTGGGTGAGCGCGAGGTCAAAGGAGTCGAGCTCGGCATCGTGGGCAAACTCACCGACAACTGGGACCTATCGGCCGGCATCGCCAGGATGGATACCGAGATCGTCCAGGGCAGCTCCACGCAGACCGGCTCGCAGATCAACTGGTCGCCGGAGCTCACCTTCTCGAGCTGGACCACGTACACCACGTCCTTCGGTCTTTCCATTGGTGGTGGCGCGCGCTTACGTCGACACGGTTGCGCGCGCGATCAACACCGCTGCCATTCCGGCCACGACCAGCGTTCCCAACGCGCCCGAATACTGGGTGATCGACGCCATGATCGGCTACCAGTTCAACGAAAAGATCACGCTGCAATTGAACGGCTACAACCTCGCCGACGAGGAATACATCGGCTCGCTCAACAACAGCGGCGCGCGCTACATTCCCGGCACGCCGCGCTCCGCGCTGCTGTCGGTGAACTTCACGTTCTGAGAGCATCCGCCGCATGATGCTGCACATCCCCAAGGTGTTGGCGCCCGAGCAGGTGGTGGAGTGCCGCCGCCTGCTCGATGCCGCTGAGTGGATCGACGGAAAGGCCACCGTCGGTGAGCAGGGCGCTGCTGGTAAAGCGCAATCGCCAGCTACCCGAGCTGTCGCCATTGTCGAAGCAACTCGGCGAGATGATCCTCACCGCGGTCGCGCGCCATCCGCTGTTCTTTTCCGCGGCGCTGCCGCTCAAGAGCGTGCCGCCGCTGTTCAACCGCTACGAGGGCGGTGAGGCCTACGGCAATCACATCGACGGCGCCGTGCGCGCGGTGCCGGGCAGCTCGCACTTCATCCGCACCGACCTGTCGTCCACGCTGTTCCTCACCGATCCTGCCGAATACGACGGCGGCGAGCTGGTCGTCCACGACAGCTACGGCAACCACCAGGTCAAACTACCGGCCGGCGACCTCATCCTCTACACCTCGGGCAGCCTGCACCGCGTGAACCCGGTGACACGCGGTGCCCGCGTGTGTTCCATTTTCTGGACCCAGAGCATGGTGGCGGATGAGCGGTACCGCGAGACGCTCTACCAGCTCGACCAGACCATCCAGAAGATTCGCGGAAAACTCGGCGAGACGGACGAGACCGTGGCGCTGGCCGGGCACTATCACAACCTGCTTCGGATGTGGTCGGAAATCTAGCGAAGGATTCTTCGGCGCGGGGCACACTAACCCCCGATGAACGAAATCGACCACGAGCTGGTTGGACGCCTGGTGCGCGGGGAGCGTGCGGCGTTCGATGAGTTCTTCAACGAGTACTACCCGAAGCTCTATCGCTTCGTGAAGCGCCGCCTGCCGAGCGACTCGGCCACCTGCGAGGACGTGGCCCAGGCCACGTTGTGCCGCGCGCTCGAGAGCCTGCATGGCTATCGCGGCGAGGCGGCGCTGATGACCTGGCTGTGCACGATCTGCCGGCGCGAGCTCTCGGCCCGCTGGCGCGAAAACCAGGGCTGGGCCGCGGCGCCGGCGCTGGCCGAAGACGATCCGGAAATCCGTGCAGCGCTGGAATCCTTGCTGGCGAGCGAGCAGGGCGATCCGCTGCTGGCGACCAGCCGCGAGCAGGTTCGCCAGTCCATCCTGACGGCGCTCGACTATCTACCGGCGCCGTACGCCGAAATACTCGAATGCAAGTACCTGCGCGACATGAGCATCGGCGAGATCGCGCGCCAGATGGGGCGAAGCCCCAAGGCCACCGAATCCCTGCTGACCCGGGCGCGTGACGCGTTCCGCGAGGCGTTCGCGCTGTTGCCCGGTGGCGCTCCCGGAGCACTCACACCATGACCCACCCTGATCCGGAAACGTCGATCGAGCGGCTGATCAAGCTCGCCGGCGAGCGCGACCTGCCTTCGCCCGAAGGCATGGAACGTGCGCGGCAGGCGGCGCGCGAATCCTGGAACCGCATGCTCGGGGAACGTGCCCCCGCGACGCGCCGGTCCCGGGTAAAGACGATGCTCGGGTTCGCGATTGCTGCGGGAATCGCCGCGCTCGCGCTATTGACGTGGACCCAGCGTGCCGCGCCACCAGCGCCAGAATTCGTGGCGCGCATTGCGACACTCACGGGCGGTGCTTCGTTGCGCGAGGACCGCGGCGAAATCATTGCGCGCGTGGCACTGCCGATCCATGCAGGCACCACACTTTCGACGAGTGAAGGCCGAGTGGCGCTTACATTCGGCGACTCGCTCTCGCTGCGCATCGACCGCCAGACGCGTTTGCGTTTCGACAGCCGCCACCAGGTGACACTGCTCGAAGGCGCGTTGTACGTCGACTCGGGCGGCATCAACGCAGTGCCGGCGCTGCGCATCGAGACACCCGCGGGCGTGGTGCGTCACGTCGGCACACAGTTCCAGGTGCAGGTGACCGGCCACACGACCCGCGTCCGGGTACGCGAAGGTCGCGTATTGCTGGAGCGCGCATCAGGCGCGCCCACCGACATCGCTGCAGGCGATGAACTGCGTGTGCCGGCGATGACCTGCGATGGCAGCACGGACTGCCGTCCTTCGGTGCGGAGTGGGAGTGGTCGGCGCTGATCGCGCCGACGCTCGAAATCGAAAACCGGCCGCTCGCGGAATTCCTCACCTGGATGGCTCGCGAACACGGTTGGCAGGTTCAGTACGGCGACGAGACTCTTCAACACCGCACGCTCGACATCCGGCTCCATGGCTCGCTCGATCAACTGGATAGCGCCGCCATGCTGGAACGCGTGGCGCTGGTCACTGGCGTGAGTCTCGCGGCGCGTGAGGGCGTGTTATGGGTTGGAGGAGTGAGCGCAGTGATTCAGAGAGTGGGGTGGTTGGCGATTCTTTGCGTCCTCGCGTCGGGCGTCGGCGCAGCGGAGCAGCAGTCCTCGAAAAATGATCCCGCGGCGGTGAGCGTTCCGATGCGCGCCGGCGCCACGCTCGAATCGGTGCTGGCGGCGTTGAATGCGCGGGGCTTTCGCATCGTCTACAGCAGCGCCCTGGTTCAGCCCACCATGACCTTGCGCGAAGTACCGACGGCCACGCGCATCGATGAGCTGCTGCGCGAGATCCTCACGCCCTGGAACCTGCGCGCGGTACACGCCGCCAATGGCGACTGGCTGATCGTGAGCTACGCCGTTCCCGCGACCACGGCCGAAGTATCGATCGTCGAAGATCATTTCGAGAGCATCGACACCATCGACGTCACCGCCAGCCGAGTGCGCCTCGCAACCGCGGGCGCCAGCGAGACGTTTCTCTCCCGGGCGGACGTGCAGCGCATGCCGCACCTCGCCGATGACGCCGTTCGAATGCTCAAGGTGCTGCCCGGAGTCACCGGTGGTGACTTCAGCGCCGCGCTCAACATTCGCGGCGGCCGGCGTGAAGAAGCGCTGCTCACCATCGACGGCGCCGAGATCCACAACGCGTTCCACTTTCGCGACCTCGATGGTGCGCTGAGTGTGCTCGACACCAATCTCGTCCAGGGCATCGACTTCACTACCGGCGGCATGACTGCCGAGTACGGCGACTACATGAGTGGCGTGGTCGGCCTTCAAACGCGGCTCCCCACTGCCGATGACGAATATCGAAACGGGGTCGGCGTGAGCTTCGTGAGTCTGTACGGCCGCACGTCGGGTACTTTCGCGGACGATCGTGGCTCGTGGCAGGTGTCGGCGCGGCGCGGATTTCTCGATGTGCTCATGGAACGCGTGATGGATGACGACGAGCAACTCACGCCGCGCTACACCGACGTGTTCGCCGCGACGAACTTCGAGATCAGCGACCGCAGCTCGGTGGCCGCGCGCTTGCTGATGAGCGACGACGATTTGAGGCTCATCGCTGAAGATGACGGCGATGATGTCGATTCGGCGGGCACGGGCCGCTCCGCGCATCTGTGGCTCGAGTTCGACCATGCCTGGACCGACGCGCTGCAGATGAACACGATTCTCTCGATTGCCACCGTCAATCAGCAGCGTGATTCGATCGGGTGAAGACGAGCATCGCGTCGGCACCGTGTACAGCGACAACGATTTTCGATTTCTCGACCTGAAGCAGGACTGGTCATGGCAGGTCGGAGATCGCCATCTGCCGCGCTGGGGTTTCAACGTGAACCGCCAGGAAGGCGACTACGACTACTCGCTCCTGGGTTCGATCTTCGATCCGCTGATCACGCCCGTGCCTATCCCCATCGACTACGGCACGAACATGGACGTGCAGGTGAACAAGCTCGGCATCTATGGGTCGTGGCGCACGCGCATCACCGATGCGTTGACGGCCGAAGCAGGCGCGCGCTGGGACAGTTACGAATATCCCGACGATCTGAAGTTCGACGTGGTGAGTCCGCGGCTCAACCTGGTGTATGAATTCGGCGGCGTCAATGAATTGCGGGCGGCGTGGGGCGTGGTGCACCAACCGCAGGCGGTCAATGAACTGCAGGTCGAAGACAATGTGACCGAGTTCTTCGGGCCTGAGCGCTCGGAGCAGTTCGTGATCGGCTATGCGCGGCATTTCACGCGCGGCATCTCGCTGCGCGTGGACGTCTACGAGAAGGACTACAGCGATCTGCGCGCACGATACGAAAACCTGCTCGACCCGTCACAGCTCATCCCGGAGGGGAGCGTCGACCGTATTCGCATCGATGCGACGGAAGCCCGTGCGCGCGGCGTCGAAATCACGGTGCGACGTGAGGCCGAGCGCGGCCTCGCGGGCTGGGTGAGCCTGTCGATCGCCGAAGCCCAGGACGACGTGGATGGAGAGTGGCAATCACGCAGTTGGGAACAGGAAGAGACACTGGCTTTTGGCAGCAGCTGGACCGGCGCGAAATGGAACGTGAGCCTCGCCGGGCTCTTTCACAGCGGCACACCCACGACCTATATCGGCGTCGAGTCCACGCCGCTGCCGGGCGGAGGGCTGGACGTGCAAGGCGTGGTGGGTCCGCGCAATGCGGAGCATTTCTCCGCATACACGCGCCTCGATTTGCGTGCGAATCGCGATGTGCTGCTTCCGAACAGCAAGCTGTCCTTCTATCTGGAAGTGACCAACCTGCTCAACAGCCAGAACGAATGCTGCATCAATGACTATCACCTGGAGCCGGGCCGCAGCAACTCGGTGTTCCTCGCGACCGACATCGGCTACTGGTTGCCGATGCTGCCGTCGTTCGGCTTCCAGTGGGAGTTCTAGCTACCTAGTTCCAGGCCGCCAGGGCCCAGGGGAGGGAACTCGCGGATGCTGAGTCCCTTCAGCGGCTCCATCAGCTCATCCACCGTCAGCAGTCCCATGCAGGGCATCGCGCCTGTCGGGAGCTTTCCGCCCGCGGCGATCTTGTTGGCCAGCGCAATCGACGCGGCGCAGGGGATGTGCGGCCCGTGGTTCTCACGGGCCACGATGTTCCAGGTGTGTGCGTACCTTGCGCCGTTGTCATGCAGGCCTTCGAGTTTCACGAACATGGCGCCGCGGTCGCTGAACACGGGCTGCATCCAGCGGCCCAGCGTGTACAGCGTACGCGCGAACGGCAGTGCGCTCTTCAATCGCCGCGCTTTCACCTGCATCGCCAATTGCTCGACGAGCCTGGTGAGCGGTGTTGCTGGCGAATCCGGCGTGAAAGCTCACGGTTTTCACGCCGGAAAACGCTGCGGCAGCAGATCGAGGTCGGGTACGTCGCAGCGACCAATCCGTCGCACGCCCACCGATTTAGAAAATTCATGTTGTCGTGTATCGAGCCAGCCGTGTACGTCGATCCACGCGCCGTTCTCCAGCGTGCGAAACGGCTTACCGCAATAACTGAGAATCGAGCGAAGCGTCGCGATTCCCGGGATGAGTCCGCCGGAAGTCATGCCAATGCGGATGGAATCGAGTCGCTTGAACTCGCCGCGATACTTGTCGACCACCGCGGAGGTGAGGGCCGGGAGCGAGCTCGCGCCACTGATGACCGAGACTCCCGCGGCGCGTGCCTCCGCATCCAGCTTGGATATTCCCGTAACGAAGGCGCGGCCGTCGGCGAGATCGAGATAATGGCAGCCGGCCTTGATGGCTGCGCGCGCCACTTCGTAGCCCTGGCCCTGGAATGGGCCCGCGGCGTGGATCACGACATTGATGCCAAGCTTGCGCAGTTGCAGCGCGAGGTCCGGGTTGGTGGAGTCCAATTGGCGCGCGTGATGGGCGCTCAGCCCGAGTTGATAGGCGGCGGCAGTGGCTTTCGAAAGATCCCTGCCCGCCAGCATCAGATGGATGCGCGGGTTCTTCACCAGCGCCGCGCAGATCCGGCTGCCGAAGAACCCATAAGCGCCAAGAACGAGAACCTTTTGAATGGGCGTCGACATGCGGGAGCTACTTCTGTGAGGCGTGGCGACTGTCCGCTATCGCGGCGGATCGTTGAACGGCCAGGCGTCGCGCCGGATATTGCAACGCGCCGAGAAGTTCCGGGTTCGCGGCGCCAAGCGCCAGAACGATCACCACGTGGTTGCGCACTTCATGCGTGACGGCGTCGTCGATCAGCACGAACGCGCCTGGCGAGGCCCCGGCGGGCGGCGTGAATTCCACCTGCGCCGATAGATAGGCATGCTCGAGGTAGGTGGTATGGCTGAACGAGCGCACGTCCACCTTCCACGCCGCACCTTGCGGAGTCTCCGCCGACGAGATGACGCAGCAGGTATGCCGCAAACGGTTCCGATGCGCGTTCTGCGGCCGTGGCGTACGCGAGCTCTGATTCTGGCACCAGCACTTCGGCGCGCACCGATTGCGCAAGGAAGCTGAGCTTCACGAAAGAATTCGGCGCGCTGTGCGCCAGCGCCGGGCCGCATCGCGCGACGCAGAGCAGTGCCAACAACCATGCGGCCCGTGAATTCATCAGTGGCCGATCTCGCCGCCGTAGTCGGACTGCTTGTCGCGCCACAGCGCGTGATAGTGAAGCCTGGTGTTGTCGGCCACCGCGGGCTGCACGACGAACTCCATCCAGATGCGCGGGCCGTCGATGCGCACATACGAGCCTCGTGCGCTGAGGTCGGGCTGGCCGGCATAGCCGATATAGGTTTCGGCGAGCGCTGCCGAAGACTCATAGGCGGCAACCAGCGGGCTGGTGATGGCCGCGCCGGGTAGTGAGGCGTAGCTTTCAATTGCAGCGCGCGCAAGCGCCTGCTCCGCGGGCGACAGTGCGCCATACAGAATGCCGCGATCGCTATTGCCCGTGGGAAACGACATCGGGAAGCCGGTGTCGGTGCCGCCCGTGGGCATCTTTCCCGGTACGGGAATCACGACGACGCCTTTCACGACATCGGTGAACGTGCCCGAGAGCTTTGCAGCAGGCTGCTTCGCCAGCGCCTGCGCGAGATTCGACATGGCCGCACTCTGCGCGACGAGAGGCTCGTATTCGATGCCGGCGGCGCTGAAGCGGATGGGCTCAGTGCCGAAGAACAGCGGCGTCGCTCCCTCGCGGCCGCCATTGAACGTGAAGTTGTAGGCGAGGTGGTGTCCGCCGATCTGCAGCATCCACGGCTTGCTTTCGGAAGGCGTGCCGAGGACGCTCATGAAATAGTTGCCGGCATCCCAGCCGATCTTGCGCTCGTCGACCGCCTTCAGCACGTCATCGGCGATGCGGATATCGTCGAGCAATCTCGAGTCCGCAGGCCGAAAGCGCCGCGGCCGCGACGCCGCGAGCCGCGTGATTCTGTTTCTCATCGAGATCGCCGAGGCGCAGACCCATGCGCGGCGTGATGCCTACGGGAAGGTTCGACCAGCGAATCGCCGAGTCGCGCACGAAAGGGCGCTCGAGGGATTTGCGTTGTTCGGCGCTCAGCGTTTTTTCGAGGTCCTGGATCGCTGCCATGACGACAGCCACCTGGCCATTGCCTGCGGACGGTTTGGTACAGGATTCGTCGATCGCCTGTGCCGCGCTCGATGCAGCGATCAGCAAACCGAATATCGAAGTCACCAACCATCGCTTTTTCATCAAATACCACCCATTTTTTTCAATTGAACTGAACCCGCCCCAGGCCCCGGGGACACTACTCGGGCTTTCGCATGATTTTCGACAGGTTACGCGCACAAGCTGTCGGAGAGAAACATCGTCACTGCTCGACCGATTGGTCAAGATTCATACAGCGCGAGTCTCGCAAGATTCTGACGCTGGCACTGCGCGCGCGCTGCCGTACAATCCGGCCCCACAACAACTTTCGATGAAGGGCATTCGCCATGGCGCGGGGAATCAACAAAGTCATTCTGATTGGCAATCTGGGCGCAGACCCGGAAACCCGCGCCATGCCTTCGGGCATGACGGTGGCGAACATTCGCGTGGCGACCAGCGAAAACTGGAAAGACAAGCAGTCCGGTGAAAACAAGGAACGCACCGAGTGGCACAACGTCGCCATGTTCGGCCGCCTGGGTGAGATCGCGGGCGAGTACCTCAAGAAGGGGTCGAAGGTGTACATCGAAGGCTCGCTGCGCACGCGCAAGTGGCAGGACAAGTCGGGCAACGATCGCTACACGACGGAAATCATCGCCAACGAAATGCAGATGCTCGATTCGCGCGGTGGCGGTGGCATGGGCGGTGGCGGTGGTGGTGACTACGGCGGTGGCAGTGGCGGCGGCGGTGGCCGCGGCAAGCAGCAGCAGTCCCCACCAGATGATTTCGATCAGGGCGGCCCGCCGGCGGGCGGCGGCTCTGACAAGGGCGGCGGCGAGTTCGACGACGACATTCCGTTCTGAAAACTCCCGGCTCCGGCCGGTGGTTAGAAGAAAGGCGCCTCCAGGCGCCTTTTTTCATTGACGCGTGGGAGATGCCTGGCTCCGCCGAGCGTAGTACTGTGCGTCGACTCGGAGAGTCGGATGCGCAAAACCTTCATCGCGTTGTTTGCTTTTCTATTGCTTACGCCTTCCTACGCCATCGTCATGCGGCACGATCGCGAAGAGCAGGTATACATTGCACTCGCGAAGAAATTTCCCGCCACCGTCGCCTTTCACCAAGCCAACAGCGGCTATGCGTTGGACGGTATGGGAACCCTCATCCATCCGCGTTGGGTGCTCACGGCGGGCCACATCGCGGCCGAGCTCACTCCCGGTGACGTGGCGAAGCTCGGCGGCAAGACTTATGAAATCGAGGCTTTGATCCAGCATCCGGGATGGAAGGGAGTGACAAGCTGGGAGGACGTGCAGAGAGACATCGCACTGGTGCGACTCCGAACGGCCGTCACCGGGATCAGACCCGCAAGTCTCTATACCGGAGCTGATGAAGCAGGCATGACGCTGACATTCGTCGGTATGGGTCGGCACGGCACCGGCCTCACCGGACCCACTACCGACGATTCGACGATGCGTGCCGCGACCAACCGTGTACATACCGTCGAAGGCACACAACTGGTGTTCCGCTTCGACGCGCCTGGCGATCCGGAAGTGACAACGCTCGAGGGGATCAGTGGCGACGGAGATAGCGGTGGTCCCGCATACCTCGAACGTGACGGCACTATTTACGTCGTCGGCGTAAGTTCCGCGCAGGACTCCCGGCCCGCCGGGAAAAAACCGGGTCGCTACGGTGTGCTAGAGCTCTATCCGCGCGTGTCCTCATTCGCGCCTTGGATCGAGGCGACGTTGAAGGCCAGTAGGTAGCCTATCTGCTCACCGCAGCAGGTGATGTTCGTCGATGTATCGAGTCAGCTTCGCGGCGATCGCGTCGTGGTCGGCCAGCGACGGATGCCAGTTGCATCCCGTCATCTCGAGCGAGTCGACCGGGATGAAGGCAATCCGCCCTTCACCGTTCGCCTGCAGTATCGCGACCACCTTGCTGGCCTCCTGCTGAATTTCGTGTTCGGCCATGTCGGTCGCCCACACGATGATGAACGCGCGTGGATTGCGCGCGCGCAGCCCTTCGAGAAACTTCAGATACGTGGCCTCATAGTCAGCGTGCAGTTCGTCGCGCGTCGCCCATTTCTCACCGGCATTGAGCGGCGTCGAGAAGTCATTCGTGCCGAGCGCGACGACGATGATCTGCGGGTGCCAGGTGTTGGCCTCGTAAAGTGCAGAGTGATCGAGCAGCGCGAATGGATAGGCGACGGGCAATGGATCTCCCGGGCTGCCATTGTAGTTGCGGACGATGCCGCGGCCGGAGATCGCGTTGATCTGGTAGTCGGCGCCGTAGTGGTTGGCAACTTTCGCACCGAAGCTGCGTGTGTTGTCCGTCGTCGCCCACACCTCATCTTCGGTGCAATCGCGCGTTTTCGAGGTATTGCCGTAGCCGACGGTATGCGAATCGCCGATGAATTCGATCTGCCGGTCGCGCGGCGTCGACGGCCGCGGCTTGTCCGACTTGAGCAGCGCGAATCCGTGAAATTCATTCGGCCCGGCCTGACTCTCGGTGAGCACTTCGATTCGAACCGTATGCGATCCGGTCTCGAGGCCGTCGATGAGATAGGTACCGCTTGCCGGCTTCTTGAGCGTGCCAATGAGCTGTCCGTCGACGAGCGCATTCAGGATGACGTCGCCGACGCCCGTTTTGAAGTACACGCTGCGTCCGCTGAATCTGGCTTCGAAGTACAACCCCGGCCACTGATAGCGATCGTTCGCGACCCGTCCGTGCACTTCAGCCGAGACGTCCTGCAGACTGGCGGGCGTTTTCGCGGGCGCGAGTCGCGGCGCGCCGCAGGCCACGGTGGAAAGCAGTGCGGCGCCCACGCATGAGGTTGCGACTAGCCAGGGTCGGTATGCATTCATCGCGGTCTCGTTTAACAGTTGGGTGGGTGATATTGCCCTGTGCGCGCATGGGTTGTAAGGAATGCATCGACCCAGTGACTACCTGAATATGCCGCCACGCGTGATCTCAACGTCCCTTGACCTCGCCACTGATCCGGACACGTCCGGGCAGGAGGCGCTATTCGAGAAGGTCGCCGCGGAGTTCGCCGCGCCGCTCGCGCGCCTCGCGCGCGCCCATGAAGCGGACGCGCATCTGCAGCAGGACCTGCTGCAGGAAATTCACATGGCGCTGTGGCGCAGCCTCGCGGCGTTCGGTGAACGATGTTCGTTGCGAACCTGGGTGTATCGCGTGGCGCACAACGTGGCTGCCACGCACGTGCTGCGCAATCGCCGCCGCCAGGCGCACCGCCTAACCACACTCGATGAGATCGACCTGGCCGACGAGACTCCCGATGTCGACGCGGAGCTCGATGCGGGCCGCGCGCTGCAAAAGATCCATGCGCTGATCCAGGCGCTCAAACCTCTCGACCGGCAGTTGATCATTCTGCATCTCGAAGGACTTCCCGCCGACGAGATCGCCGACATCGTCGGCATCTCGCCCGCCAATACGCACACCAAGTTGACCCGCATCCGACAGTTGCTGACCGCGCAGGTCGGCGCAGGAGACGACACATGAACACCCAGCAGCTTTGGCAGGCGCAGGCGCTCGACGCGCCGCGCATCTCCCTCACATTCGTTCGTCAGCAGTCAGACGCATTGCGGCGCCGGACGCAGATGCGCAACGCTTTCGAATACATTGGGGGTGCAGCCGCCATAACGTTTGTAGTCTTGAACAGCGTGCCGCTGATTGGCGAAAGGCCGCTGTTCTCTCTGGCGATGGCGTTGTGGGTCGCGGGCGGTCTGGTGGTTCTCTTCCTGTGGCACAAGCGCGCAGCGTCGCAGAAGCCGCCGGCCGAGTTTGGCGTGCTCGATGCGCTCACATTCCATCGCCGTCAGCTCGAGCGGCAGCGCGATGCTCGGCGCGGCAATTGGCGCTGGTGGATGCCGCCGTACCTCCCCGGAGTCGTCATGTTGTTCGTGGCATTGTTCGTCGACTTCACGCCAGTCCCATGGAAGGCGATGATCCTCATGGCAGTCTGGGTCGTGTTCGGCTTTTCGATGACGATCTTGATGTACGAGCGCAGCGCGCGCCGCATCCAGAAGGAAATCGACGCGCTCGATTCGCTCTGACCTTGCAGTGAGCGGCCTCCGGGTGGAGTTTCGGGGGTCTTCTGACAGCTTAAGTCCTTGTTTTATATTGGAAATATGGCAGCCGGGGGAAGTGCGATACCCTAGCGCCCGCTCTCTTTCTCGTCCCTTCGATGCCCGGCCGCTACTACATCAAAACTTTCGGCTGCCAGATGAACGAGTACGACTCGACCCGCATGGGCGACGTCCTCGAAGCTGGCGCCAGCCTCACCCGAACCTCCGACCCGGCCGAAGCCGACGTGTTGCTCATGAACACCTGCTCGGTCCGTGAGAAGGCCGAGGACAAGGTGTACTCGTTGCTCGGGGAATGGCGCGCGCTCAAGAAGCTCAAGCCGCACGTGCTCATCGGCGTGGGCGGCTGCGTGGCGAGCCAGGAAGGCGAGGGGATAACCAAACGCGCCCCTTATGTGGACCTGGTGTTTGGCCCGCAGACGCTGCATCGGCTGCCCGCCATGATCGGCGAGAAGCAGCGCACGGGACGAGCAGTCGTCGACGTCTCCTTCCCCGAGATCGAAAAGTTCGACAACCTGCCGGCGCCGCGCGCGGAAGGCTCGAGCGCGTACGTCTCCATCATGGAGGGCTGCAGCAAGTACTGCACCTTCTGTGTCGTGCCGTATACGCGCGGTGACGAAGTCAGTCGTGGCTTCGATTCGGTGATGGACGAAGTGCGCTCGCTCGCCTCGCAGGGCGTCGGCGAAATCCACTTTGCTCGGTCAGAACGTCAACGCGTTCGCGGGCCCGATGGACGACGGCACCGTGGTCGATCTCGCGACGCTCATTCATTACGTGGCCGCGGTGGATGGCGTGGAGCGCATTCGTTTCACCACGTCGCATCCGGTGGAGTTCGGCGACTCGCTCATCGAGGCCTACGCCAGCGTTCCGAAGCTCGCGAACCAGCTCCATCTTGCAGTGCAATCCGGCTCGGACCGGATTCTTGCTGCGATGAAGCGCGGCTACACGGCGCTCGAATTCAAGGAGAAACTGCGGCGCCTGCGCGCGGTGCGCCCCGATATTGCGGTTTCCACTGACATCATTGTCGGGTTTCCCGGCGAGACGGACCGCGATTTCGAGGCCACACTCAAGCTCGTGCGCGAAGCCAATTTCGATCAGTCGTTCACTTTCATCTATAGCCAGCGCCCGGGTACGCCCGCGGCCTCGCTGCCAGACGATGTCACCCACGAGGTAAAGCAGCAGCGCCTGGCGCGGCTGCAGGAGCAACTGAACGCCCAGGCGCGCGCCATCAGCGAACAGATGGTGGGGTCCACTCAGACCGTGCTGGTCGCGCGTCCTTCGAAGAAAGACGCCGCGGAGCTCGCGGGCCGCACGGAAAATGGCCGCTGGGTGAACTTTGCCGGACCCTCGAGCCTCATTGGCCATTTCGTCGACGTGGTCATCGTCGAGGCGCGCCCGCAGTCGTTGCGCGGCCGTCTGGTGAGCGTCATGCCCAGGCACGAACAGCGTGTCGCGGCGAATTGTCTGAACTGATGTCCGCTCCCGCCCCCATCGAACCCGTGCGCGAATTCGATCTCGTGCCGCCCGACAACTCGCGGCTCGCGAATCTTTGCGGCCCGCTCGATGAAAATCTGCGGCTCATCGAAGATCGCATGACGGTGTCGGTGAAACGGCGAGGTTCGAATTTCAGGATCGCGGGCGCACGCGCACACGCCGCCGAGGATGTGGTGCGCGATCTGTTCGAAGCCACACGCCACGAAGACGTGTCGCTCGAGCGCGTGCATCTGGCGTTGCGCGATTCGCGCGATATGCCCGGTGCGCTCGGCGTCGACGAGCCTCTGGACGGCAGTTCGGTGCGCGTGGCGCGCGGCACCATCCGCGCGCGCGGGCGCAACCAGCGCGATTACCTCGCAAACATTCACACCAAGGATCTGACCTTCGGCATCGGACCTGCGGGCACGGGCAAGACCTATCTTGCCGTGGCTTGCGCGGTCGAGGCGCTGGTGGCGGACAAGATCCGCCGCATCATCCTCGTGAGGCCGGCAGTGGAGGCGGGCGAACGACTCGGATTCCTGCCGGGCGACCTCACGCAGAAGGTCGATCCGTATCTGCGGCCGATGTACGACGCGTTGTACGAAATGCTCGGGTTCGACCGCGTGGCAAAATTCATCGAACGCAATGTCATCGAAGTCGCGCCGCTGGCGTTCATGCGCGGCCGTTCGCTCAACGACTCCTACATCATCCTCGATGAAGCGCAGAACACGACTCCCGAGCAGATGAAGATGTTCCTCACCCGCATCGGCTTCGGCTCGCGCGCGGTGGTCACCGGCGACGTTACGCAGACCGATCTGCCTCAAGGCAAGATGTCGGGCCTGAGGCACGTCATCAATATCCTGCGCAACACCGAAGGCGTCGCCTTCACGTTTTTCGAGGCGGCCGACGTGGTCCGGCATCCGCTCGTGCAACGCATCGTGAAGGCGTATGAAGCGCATACGCCGCCCGAGCCCACATGAGTGCGTCGCGGGCGTTGAAACTGGATCTCGCGCTGCGGAACACGCGCCTGGGCACCGCCACGCTCGCGCATGAACAGCTGGGCAGCCGCGGCCCTGGGAAAACAGGGCGAGGGCCGCGAGATCGCGATACGCATCGTGGCGACGCGGGAAAGTCGCGCGTTGAACAAGATGTGGCGTGGCAAGGACAAGCCTACCAACGTGCTGTCGTTTCCGGCCCCGCCTGGTTTTACCGGACACGGATCGAGACGCGGCAAGCCCAAAGACATGGCGTTGCCGCTCGGTGACCTCGTGATCTGCGCGCAGGTGGTGAGGCAGGAAGCGGTGCGCGATGGCAAGCCGGTGGAAGCGCACTGGGCCCATATGGTCGTACATGGCACGCTGCACCTGGCGGGCTACGATCACGAGACGGGACGCCGCCAACGGCTGCGCATGGAGCGCCGCGAGATTTCCGTGCTGAAACGATTCGGAATCGGGAATCCCTACCTGTGAACGCGAAGAACAAAGAGAAAGAGAAGGACAAGGAACGCGAGTCCACCGGCGCCAGCGGTCGATGGCTGCGAAAGCTGTCGCGAAAGATCGGCGGCGAGGTCCAGGATCGCGCCGAAGTCGTCGAGTACCTGCGCGACGCCACTTTGCGCGGCGTCATCGAAGGCGACGCACTCGCGATGCTCGAAGGAGTGCTCGGGGTCGCCGACATCCAGGTGCGCGACATCATGGTTCCGCGTGCGCAGATGACGGTGCTCAATCGCGACGATGGCTACGACGTGCTGCTCGAGACCGTGATTGAGAGTGGTCATTCGCGCTTATCCCGTGATGGACGAGGATCGCGAGAAGATAGTCGGCATGCTGCTGGCCAAGGACTTGTTGCGGCTGGCCGCGCACGACGGTGAGGCACACTTCGACATCAAGGAATTCATGCGCGCCGTGGTGTTCGTGCCCGAGTCCAAACGCCTGAACGTGTTGCTGCGCGAATTCCGTCGCTCACGAGTGCACATGGCGGTGGTCGCCGACGAATACGGCGGCATCGCCGGCCTGGTGACCATCGAGGACGTGCTCGAACAGATCGTCGGTGACATCGATGACGAACATGACGTCGATGAAGACGTGAACATCCGCAAGGACAGCGAGCGTCAGTACATCGTGCGCGGCCAGACGCCCATCGATGAATTCAACGAATACTTCCAGACAGAACTGTCGGACGATGAGTTCGACACGGTGGCGGGCCTGGTTATGAAGCAGCTCGGCCGGCTCCCGCGCCGCGACGAGACCCTGCAACTCGCGGATTACGAGATCAAGGTGCTGCGCTTCGATCGCCGGCGTATCGATTCCCTGCGGCTCACCGCGCCGCGCGACATCGTTCCGCCGGAAGACCGGCCGCTCGAGAAAGAGTGAACCTGCGCGCGATCGTCGAGCGCCGGTTCGTCGGCAGCCTCGCAGCGCTCGTCGCGGGCATGCTGCTGTCGCTGTCCTTCGCGCCCTTCGGCTGGTGGCCAATGGCCATCCTCATGCCGGCGGCGCTCATCTGGCTGTGGGAAGGCGCGACGCCGCGTCGCGCCGCGGTGCTCGGCTTCTGGTTCAACGCCGGCACTTTCTCCGTGGGCACTTACTGGCTGTACATCGCCATCAAGGAGAACGGCCACGCGCCGCTGGTGCTGGCGCTGTTCCTCATGGGGGGCCTGGTCGCCATCATGGGCGCCTACCACGCCTTTCTCGGCTGGGTGGTTGCAAGGTTCCTTCCCGAGCGCGGCGCCAAGCGCTGGCTGGTGGGCATTCCCGGCGCCTGGTTGTTCATGGAGTGGTGGCGCAGCTGGTTCCTCAGCGGCTTCGGCTGGCTGGCGCTGGGCTATGCGCATACCGACAACTGGTTAGGCGGGCTCGCGCCCGTCATCGGGCAGTACGGACTCGGCCTCCTTACGCTGTTGCTGGCCGGTGGTCTCGTCGCCCTGCTGTTCGGCGACCGACGTACGCGCATCGCCGCTGGCGCGCTGTACCTCGTCGTCTGGAGCGCGGCGTTCGGGCTTCGCGGCATCGAGTGGACCGAGCCCTACGGCCGCCCGATCACCGTCGCCGTGGTGCAGGGCGCGATTCCGCAGGATGAGAAATGGATCGAGCACAATCTCGAATCCATCCTGGAGCTGTACAAGACGCGCACGCGCGAAGCCCACGGTGCCTCACTGATCGTCTGGCCCGAGTCGGCAATCCCGGACCTGGCTAACAACCACATCGAGTTCTATCGCGATGTGTACCAGGAGGCGAGTGCACATGGTTCATCGTTGATCATGGGCACACTGCGCGCGCAAGCGAATGAGAAGACGGGCGAGGAGGAGTACTTCAACTCCGTGCTCTCGATGGACAAGTCCACGCCGGGCGTCGGCTGGTACGACAAGCATCACCTCGTGCCGTTTACGGAGGTCGTGCCACTGCCAGAGACGATGCGCAATTGGCTGGCGGTCATGGACCTCCCGTACTCGAGCTTCAATCGCGGCGCGGCGCAGCAGACGCCACTGGAAGCCGCGGGCCAGCGCATTTCCGCGAGCGTCTGTTACGAGGACGCCTACGGGGCAACGCAGCTGCCGGCATTGCGCACCGCGACGATGCTGGTGAACGTCACCAACGACGCGTGGTTCGGCCATTCGACCGCGCGCTACCAGCATCTGCAGCTTTCGCGCATGCGCGCCATGGAAGCTGGGCGGCCGATGGTACGGGCCGCCAACGACGGTGTTTCCGCGGTTATCGGGCAACGGGGCGAAATTATTGCCAGCGCGCCAGAATATGAAGCGAATGTAATGCGAGCCGAACTGCAACCCCGCATAGGTTTGACGCCCTACGCGCGCAGCGGGAACTGGCCAATCGTGTGTTTGGCCCTTGTTTTTGGCCTGTTTGGCGCATATTTGAAGCGGCGGCCCAGGAAAGCCTGAATCGCCGGGAGTAAAGTCCATGGTTTCTCATGTGCTGAACTTCAAGAAATTCCGCCGGTCTATTTCCGGCATCGTCGTACTTCTATCCCACACCTGAGGGTGCTCTGATATGTCGCTATTCGTTGCGAGACGCTTAGGGTTAATTGCAGTCGTCGTCATCGCCGCCGGCGCCTGTTCTCCCCAATCTTCAGTCGCTGCGGCGCAGGGCCAGGGTCAAGTAGGACTCACAACCCGCGCCTGTCGCCATCCCCGCTCAGCCGCCGTCGTCGCCGCAGCCCGTTGGCACGTTGAACGGCCGCTTGCTTCCCGATTTCGCAACTCTGGTCGAGCAGGTCGGCCCCGCCGTCGTCAATGTCTCGGTCACGGAAAAGGTCCAGCGGCATGCTCGCCAATCGCGGCGGTGAAGACGCGGACGATCCGGTGCAGGAATTCTTCCGTCGCTTCGGCATGCCGCAGCCGCAGACGCCGCAAGGTCGTGGCTACGATCCGCAGCCGCGCCAGGGCGAAGGCTCGGGCTTCATCGTCAGCGCCGATGGTTACATTCTCACCAACGCGCACGTGGTCGCCGACGCGGACGAAGTCATGGTACGCACCACCGATCGCCGCGAATACGCGGCAAAGGTCATTGGTCTCGATCGTCGTACCGACGTCGCTGTGCTCAAGATCGAAGGCAAGCAACTCCCGGTCGTGAGGCTCGGTGATCCGTCGAAGCTGCGTGCGGGCGAATGGGTGCTGGCCATCGGTTCGCCGTTCACTTTCGAGAATAGCGTCACCGCGGGCATCGTCAGCGCCACCGGTCGCGCCATGCCGGGCGAAGACCTCGTGCCCTTCATCCAGACAGACGTCGCCGTCAATCCCGGCAACTCCGGTGGCCCGCTGTTCAATCTGAATGGTGAAGTGGTTGGCATCAATTCGCAGATCTACAGCCGCAGCGGCGGCTACATGGGTCTGTCGTTCGCGATTCCGATCGACGTGGCCAACAACGTACGCCAGCAGATCGTCGACAACGGCAAAGTCACGCGCGGCCGCATCGGCGTGCAGATCCAGGACGTGGACGCCGGGATGGCTGATGCCTTCAATCTCGATCGCCCGCGTGGTGCGCTGGTCGGCGACGTCATCGACGACGGCCCCGCGGCGAAGGGCGGCGTGAAATCCGGCGACGTGATTCTCAGCGTCAATGGCAAGGGCGTGGAGCGCTCCACGCAATTGCCTGGTGTCATCTCCGCCATCAAGCCCGGCGACACCGCCAACCTTGAAATCTGGCGTGACGGCAAAACCAAGACGCTCGGTGTCAAGGTCGAGGAGTTCCAGGAAGAAACGCAGAAGGTCGCGAATCGCGACGTCGAAGAGCCCGCCAAGGCCGACAAGCTCGGGCTGTCGGTGCGGCCGCTCGGCGCCGATGAGCGCAAGGGCGCCGAGACCGAGGGCTATCTACTGGTCGAAGATGTCACGGGCGCTGCCGCCAAGGCGGGCGTGCGCCCTGGCGACGTGATCCTCGGCGTCAACGGCAAGCCGGTGAAGTCCGTTGCCGAGCTCAAGAACGCCACCGCCGGCTCCTCGAAGAACGTCGCCATCCTCATCGAGCGCGAAGGTCAGCCGCAGTACGTGGCCATCCGCATCAGCTGAAGAAATGGGGACATTCCTCATTTCCTAGCAAAGGGGCCAGACCTCACAGCGTCTGGCCCTTTTCATTTCAGCGGCAGGTAGATGTCCGTCTCCGCCTCGCCATCTGGCACGTCTGGAAAGAACTTCACTCGCTGCATGAACAGCGGGAAGTCGCGCAGCTCCTCGCCACTCGTCGGCAACCAGCTGGCATAGAGATGCATGATGGAACGGCCGAGCTGATCATCCGACCCGCGATGCCGCAGCAGCGCGCAGCGCCCACCGGGGATCAGGAACTCCACCACCCCCGCGTCATTCGGCGAGATCGGGCGATCGGTGGCCGCGCAGAGGTCGAAGCGGAAATCCTCGGGCGGCGTTTCATCCGGATCGTTGTGGATGATGTTGAACGTCCCGCTCAGATGCGGCGGCAGCTTGTTAGCCTTGCGCCACTCGATGAACTTGCGGATGCTGTCTCCGAGACGCAGCGCGCTGCCGTGATGCTCGAGCTTCGCGACGCGCGTCGCGGGAAAAGTCGTCACGCGCACGGGGCCAGGAGTGGCGATGGTGCTCATCGTAGTCTGCCTTAGTTGAATGAACGGCCGGAAACGGGAATGCCATTCGGGCCAGTCCGGTTGAGCGCGGAAATCGCTCGGTGACTGGCCGGAGAATTGGCGGAAAGCGCGCGCGAATGCCTCGGGTCCTTCGTAACCCGTGGCGAGCGCAATCTCGTTCACCGACATCTCGGGTCGGAATGCCAGCCTCCAGGTCGCCCGCCGCATCCGTATGAACTGAACGTAGCGATACGCACTCATGCCGAGGAAGCCAGAGAATTGCCGGTGGAAGTGGTGACGCGAGAATGCCGCGATGCTGCTCAGGTCATCGATCGAAAGGGCGGTCTCGGAATTCGCCTCGATGCGCGCGAGCACTCGCGCGAAACGCTCCTGGTAGCGCTCGACAGTCGACGGAAGTTGTTCGCATTCACCCATGGCCCGCACTTTAGCCGCGCGCGGGCCACACGCGCCTGACGCTTGTTGCTGTTCCGGCTACAGGTCGAAGAGAACCACCGGCGCCAGCGCAATCAGCGCGGCCGCGGCCTGGATCGCGATGACCAGCATCGCTTCCGACGGCATTCGGGGCAGCCATTTCAAGGCGAAGAACGCGACGAACGGCGCCTGCCCGGCGAGCAGGATCTGGAACAGATGTGCCGCCGTGCCTTCGTCGGCCTCAGGTCCGGTACCGACGCTGACGAGGTGAATGAGTACCGTGATGAATGCGCCGGCCGACATACCCAGGGGGATCGCGGCGCTGGCGTTGCGAAACATTGAGTAAGGCATTGTTCTCCCTGACGCCCTGCTGGGCGCGCTCAACAGTCCACGATGGTGCGCAACAGTTTCAACGCCTTTTTCGCTTGTGCAGCCCACCTCGTGTATTCTCTGCCGCCTTCTCAAGCCCCTGAAATCCAAGACTTTCCCGATGCAAGAACGATACGAAGCGGCCGCCGTCGAGCGTGCTGCGCAGACTTTTTGGGATCAACAGCGCGTATTCGAAGCGCACGAAAACGCTGGAGACGAGGCGGGCAAGTTCTACTGCCTGTCGATGTTCCCGTACCCGTCGGGCCGATTGCACATGGGCCACGTGCGCAACTACACGATCGGCGACGTGCTCGCGCGCTTCGCGAAGATGCAGGGCAAGAGCGTGTTGCAGCCCATGGGCTGGGACGCGTTCGGTCTGCCGGCCGAGAACGCGGCCATCAAGAACGGCGTGCCGCCGGCGAAGTGGACGCGCGACAACATCGCCTACATGAAGGCGCAATTGAAGTCGCTGGGCTTCGCTCTCGACTGGTCGCGCGAGATCGCCACCTGCGATCCTTCTTACTACCGCTGGAACCAGTGGCTGTTCCTGCGCATGCTCGAGAAGGGCATCGCCTATCGCAAGACGGGCGTCGTGAACTGGGATCCTGTCGACCAGACCGTGCTCGCCAACGAGCAGGTCATCGATGGCCGCGGCTGGCGCACGGGCGCGATCGTCGAGAAACGCGAGATCCCCATGTACTACCTCGGCATCACCAAGTATGCCGACGAGTTGTTAGGCGACCTCGAGAAGCTGCCCGATTGGCCCGAGCGCGTGAAGACCATGCAGGCCAACTGGATCGGCAAGTCCGAGGGCTGCGAGATCGCATTCCCGTATTCGACCAACACCGCAGCGCTGATGGGCGCCGCGGGCGCGCTCAAAGTATTCACCACGCGTGCCGACACCTTGTTCGGTTGCACGTTCATGGCGATCGCGGCCGAACATCCACTGGCAGCCGCGGCGGGCGCGCGCAATCCGGCGTTGCAGGCCTTCATCGATGAGTGCCGTCGCGGCAGCACCATGGAAGCCGACATCGCCACGCAGGAGAAGAAAGGCATGCGCACCGGCTTCTCGGTGCTGCATCCGTTTACGGGCAAGCCGGTGGAAGTCTGGGTTGCCAACTACGTGCTCATGGCTTACGGCGAAGGCGCCGTCATGGGCGTGCCGGCGCATGACGCGCGCGACTACGAGTTCGCGCTCAAGAACCAACTGGCCATCGTGCAGGTGATCAAGTCGAAGACGGGCGCGTATTCGAACGTGGATCCGCCGTGGCAGGACGCGTACACCGAGTACGGTGTGCTCACGAATTCCGGTGAGTTCGATGACCTGGAGTTCCAGCCCGCGATCAACGCCATCGCCGCGGCGCTCGAGAAGAAAGGCCTGGGGCGCAAGCGCGTTCAATGGCGCCTGCGCGACTGGGGCATTTCGCGCCAGCGATACTGGGGTTGCCCGGTGCCGCTCATTCACTGCGCGAAATGCGGCGTCGTGCCGGTGCCCGACGACCAGCTGCCCGTGGTGCTGCCCGAGGGCCTGGTGCCCGATGGCTCGGGCAATCCGCTCAACAAGACGCCGTCGTTCTACGAATGCAAGTGTCCCAAGTGCGGCGCGGACGCGCGGCGCGAGACGGACACCATGGACACGTTCGTGGATTCGTCGTGGTACTTCCTGCGCTTCGCATGCCCGGATGCGAAGACCATGGTGGACGAGCGCGCCAACTACTGGCTGCCCGTGGACCAGTACATCGGCGGCATCGAACACGCCATCCTGCACCTGCTGTACTCGCGCTTCTGGACCAAGGTCATGCGCGACATGAAGCTCGTCGGGATCGACGAGCCATTCGGCAACCTGCTCACGCAGGGCATGGTGCTGCATCACATCTATTACCGCGAGCCTGCGCCGGGCCGTCGCGACTACTTCAACCCCGCGGATGTCGAGGTGTTGTTAGAGGGCACCGAGCGCAAGGGCGCCATCCTGCTCACCGACAATGGACCGGTGGAGTGGGACGGCCTCGGCACCATGTCGAAGTCGAAGAACAACGGTGTCGACCCCACGGCGCTCGTGGAGCAGTTCGGCGCCGACACGGCGCGCATGTTCATGATGTTCACCGCGCCGCCGGAGCAGACGCTGGAGTGGTCGGAAGAGGGCGTGCAGGGCTCGTTCCGTTTCATTCGCCGACTGTGGAAGGCCGTGTACGACCAGGTGAATGCGCCGCCTCCGGCGGATGCCGTCACAACAACCGAGTTCGACAAGACGAAGCTCAACGCCGCGCAGAAGGACATGCGCCGCATCGCGCATTCCACGCTCGCCAAGGTCACCGACGACATCGGACGGCGCCGCAGTTTCAACACGGCCGTCGCGGCCGTCATGGAACTGCTGAACGCGATTGGCAAATTCGACAGCACGACGCTGGCCGGCCGCGTGGTCGCGCACGAGGCGCTCGAGATCGCCGTCATGTGCCTGTCGCCGATGATTCCGCATGTCACGCACCAGTTGTGGCACGAGCTCGGTCACGAGACCGCGCTCGCGATGGAGCGCTGGTGGGCGCCAGATCCCGATGCGCTGGTGCAGGACTCGATCGAAATCTCGGTGCAGGTCGCCGGAAAGATGCGCGCGCGGGTCGCGATTTCTGTCGAAGCGACGCAGGATGAGGCGGTGGCCGCCGCGCTCGCCGATGCCAACGTGCAGAAGTTTGTCGAAGGAAAACCGATCCGCAAGGCGATCTACGTGAAGGGCAAGCTCGTGAACATCGTCGTATGAAACGAGGTCTGGCACTCTTTTCCAGGAAATGGGGCCTGACCCCATTTCTGCTGCTGCTCGCGGGCTGTGGCTTTCACCTGCAGGGCCGCCAGCCGTTGCCGGCGCAGTTCTCGCACACCTACGTGGACACCAAGGACGAGCAGACCGACTTCGTGCAGGACCTGCGCAAGGCGCTGATCGCCTCGAAAGTGAACGTGATTCCCACCAAGAATTCGGCGGGTGCCATCATCAACGTGCACGAAGACGAACTCACCGAGCGCATTCTGTCGGTGTCGGCCCGGAACATTCCCACCGAATACGAGCTCACTTACCGCGTGAAGTTTTCGGTGGTCTCCGGCGACAAGACGCTCATCGACAACGAAGAGATCTCCGCCACGCGCGACATCAGCTTCGACGAGGCACAACTGCTCGCCAAGGAGCGTGAGCAGGAGATCCTGCGCGAGGCGCTGGCACGAGACCTCGTCGCGCTGGTGATGCGGCGCCTCGCCGCTCTCTAGAGACGCGATCCGTGGATGTCGTGCGCGTGGGGACGGAGCCGGAGTTGTCCGTGCTCGCCCTCACGCGCCGCTTCGGCGTGGAGCTGCGCCATCTGTCGAGGGATGACGTTCTGCCCGGATCCTATTGGGGCGACAGTGAGGCCGGCCTTCGCGGCAATACGCTGTACGTGCGTGCCGATACACCCTTGCATTCGCTGCTCCACGAGCTGAGCCACTTCGTGTGCATGACACCCGAGCGCCGCGCCGGCCTCGATCGAGACGCGGGTGGTGACGACGCCGAAGAATGCGCCGTGTGTTACCTGCAGATCCTGCTTGCCGACGAATTACCGCAACTCGGGCGCGAGCGAATGTTCGTTGACATGGATGCGTGGGGGTACACCTTTCGGCTCGGAACATCGCGCGAATGGTTCGAGCGGGACGCGACAGACGCTTGCGCGTGGCTGCGCGAGAGCGGCCTGATCGATGAAGCGACCAAGCCCACGTTCCGGCTCCGGGCCTGAACAAAGGAAGTCGGGGTGGATGGAGGCGATGGCATCGCCTGAACGATGAGGAGTCGTTTCGGAAGATCACCTTCCGCCTCCATCAACCCGACTTGTCGACCGACGGTCTGATGCGTGGAGCAGACGCAGTTCCCGCTAGAGGCTGTAACGGCCGAAAGGTGTTGGACTTTAGGGCGCCGCGAACAAAAAACTGCTCAGGCGGCGACCAGGATTGCCAAGTTGACAGAATCCGCAGAATTGCTCGTTCGCCCCTAGCGCGAGAATCTGTCCGTCGCCTTCACCAACTCCCGCGAGATGCCGGCTTCGAACGCGGAGTGACCCGCATCCGGCACGATGCGCAGGTCGGCCTCGGGCCATGCCTTGTGCAGATCCCAGGCGCTGCGCATCGGGCACACCACGTCGAAGCGTCCCTGCACGATGACCGCCGGAATGTGCCGGATCTTCGGCACGTCTTCGATCAGCTGGTTCGGCCGTTCGAGGAAACCACCGTTCACGAAGTAGTGGCACTCGATGCGCGCAAATGCCGCGGCGAACTTGGGATCCTCGGCCTGCTTGATGTAGCTCTGGTTCACCTTCATGTACGCGAGCGCGCTTTCCCAGATGGACCAGGCGCGCGCGGCCTCTAACAACGTGTCGCGGTTGTCGCTGGTGAGTCGCTTGTAGTAAGACTGCATGCAGTCCTTGCGCTCCTCCATCGACAACGGTTTCAGGTACTGCTCCCAGAAATCGGGGAACAGCGCCGAGGCGCCCAGATCGTTCTGGTAGAACCACTCGAGTTCGAAACGCCGCACCAGGAAAATGCCGCGCAATACGAGCTCGGTGCAGCGCTCGGGATGCTTCTGCGCGTAAGCCAGCGCAAGCGTCGAACCCCAAGAGCCGCCGAACACCTGCCAGCGATCTATCTTCAGGTGTTCGCGAAGCGCCTCGATATCGGCGACGAGGTGCCAGGTGGTGTTGTCGACGAGGCTCGCGCTCGGCCGGCTCTTGCCCGAGCCACGCTGATCGAACAGCACGATGCGATAACGCTTCGGATTGAAGAACCGCCGCATCTTCGGATCGGTGCCGCCACCGGGTCCGCCGTGCAGGAACACCACGGGCTTGCCCTTGGGATTGCCGCTCTCCTCGAAGTAGAGTTCGTGCACCGGTGAGACACGCAGGAATCCTGAGTTGTACGTCTTGACGGGCGGATAGAAATCGCCGGCCTTGCGCGCAGGCGCCGGTGGTTTGCGGGCGGACTTCTTTTTCTTCTTAGCCATGTTTGCCTCCGGAGAGCATCGGGCCGAGCGGCTTGCCGCCCAGCAGATGCATGTGCAGGTGGTACACCACCTGCCCGCCGTGATTGTTGCAGTTGATGATGAGCCGGAAACCGTCATCGGCGATGCCTTCGGCCCGGGCGATGTCACGAGCCACGATGAACATGTGGCCCAGCGTGCGCTCGTCCTCGTCGGTCACGTCGTTGACCGTGGGGATCGGCTTGTTAGGAATGATGAGCACGTGCACCGGCGCCTGCGGACTGATGTCGCGGAAGGCCGTGACCCGGTCGTCCTTGTGCACGATGGTGGCGGGGATTTCACCCGCGATGATCTTTTCGAAAATGGTGGCCATGTGTTCGTAGATTTCCACGTTGTCGGCCGAAAGGGAATACGCCTCGACGCTGGCCGGCGACCGGGGAAGTTCGCTGACGCCGGATAGGCGGGAACCCGCTATAATCCGCGCCTTGAAGCTCACCCTCGAAAGTCTCCGTACGCACCTCGCCGGTGAGCCAGCCCGAGCCTATCTGGTCTCAGGCGACGAGGCTTTGCTCGTGGGTGAGGCGGCCGACGCCATCCGCGCGCGCGCCAGGCGCGCCGGCTTCGACGAGCGCGAAGTGATCTTCATCGAACGCGTGGCCGACTGGGAAGCGGTGCGCGCCACGTCTAACAACCTCTCGTTGTTCGGGTCGCGCAAGCTCATCGAGATCCGCCTGCCGTCTGGCAAGCCCGGCGCCGGCGGCAGCAAGGCGATTGTCGAACTGCTCGACGACGCCAGCCCCGACAACGTCTACCTCATGCTCACCGGCAAGCTCGAGTGGGAACAGAACTCCTCCGCCTGGGTCAAGGCATTCGAGTCCGCGGGTGCCTGGCTCCCGGTGTGGCCGGTGGAACTTGCGCGCTTGCCGCAATGGCTGCGCGCACGCGCCACCACGCTCGAGCTCGACATCGACGACGATGCCGCGCGGTTCATCGTCGAGCGCACCGAGGGCAATCTGCTCGCCGCGCAGCAGGAGCTCGAGAAGCTCAGGCTCGCTGCAGGCGGCAAACGCGTCGATCTTGCCGCGGTGCAGGCATCGATTGGCGACAGCGCGCGCTTCGACGTGTTCCAGCTCGGCGAGGCTGCGCTCGGCGCCGACGTACCACGCGCGTTGCGCATTCTTGCCGGCCTGCGCAGCGAAGGCGTGGAAGCCACGCTCGCGCTGTGGTCGCTCGCACGCGAGATCCGCAGCGTCTGGGGCACCTCGCAACCGGGTCCGGCGCGTGGCTGGCAGAAGCCATCGGCCGCGCTCGAAAACGCCAAGCGCCGTGCGGCGAAGCTGCCCTACGCGCGGCTCGCGGCGCGAATCTCGCGCGCCGATCGCATGATCAAGGGTCAGCATCGCGGAGACGCCTGGGACGAAATGGCGCTCTTGATCGTCGAGTTTGCCGGTCGCCGTTCTCTTCCACTCATTGGGCCATCCACCGGATCACGCGCCGCTTGAACACTTCGCATGACACGGGACCCATCGGCCTTTTCGGTGGCACCTTCGATCCCATCCACTACGGGCATCTGCGGACGGCGTTCGAGCTGTGGCAGTCGCTGAAACTTACCGAAGTCAGGTTCCTGCCTACGGGCAATCCGCCGCATCGCGAACGCACATTGGCCGACTCCGCCTTGCGCGTGGCCATGGTGCGGGCGGCGGTGGCCGATCAGCCGGCATTCGTGGTCGACGATCGCGAAGTGCGTCGTGCAGGCGCGTCCTACACCGTCGATACGCTGACCGAGCTTCGCCGGGAATTTCCGCAGCGCTCACTGTGTCTGCTTCTGGGCATGGACGCATTTCTGGGTCTGCCCAACTGGCATCGCTGGCGCGAGCTGTTCGACCTCGCGCATGTCGTAGTTGCGCATCGGCCTGGCTGGAAAGCGCCGACGCAGGGGCCTCTCGGCGAGCTTATGGTCGATCGCGGCACCGGCGCGGTAAACGACCTGCACAAGGCGCCGGCTGGACGCATCTACGTGCATGCCGTAACCCAGCTCGAAATATCCTCGACAGAACTGCGACAGATCATCGATGCGGGACGCGACCCGCGGTTCCTGGTGCCGGACGCCGTGCGCGAGATCATTCGCGAGTCCGGGTGTTATGCTCGACCCCGCTGAGGATTTTTTCCCTTAACCACCGGAGTGCAATGGCCACTAAAACCCGTCCCCGCCGCGCCGCCGCGCAGCCCAAGAAAACCTCCATCCCGCAGACCCTGTTGCGCATCGTCAATGCCGCGCTCGATGACATGAAAGCCGTCAACGTCAAAGTCATGGACGTACGGCATCTCACCGATATCACTGACATCGTCGTCATCGCCTCCGGCAACTCTGACCGCCACGTCAAATCCATCGCCGATCGAGTACTCCAGTTCGCCAAGCAGAACGACTTCCGCCCCATTGGCGTGGAAGGCGCGCGCGAAGGCGAGTGGGTGCTGGTCGATCTCAACGACGTCGTGGTCCACGTGATGCTGCCTCGCGTGCGCGAGTTCTACGGACTCGAGAAGCTCTGGGAGGACGTCGCGCCGCCGGCTGCCGAGACTGTAGCCCTCGTACCGCCGCCGCCTCGCAGAATCCCGGCCACGCGCCGCAAGACCGTCTCGCGAGCGCGCGCCGAACGTTAACTGGCGGTGCGTGTTCGCATCGTTGCCGTAGGCACGCGCATGCCCGAGTGGGTCACGCAGGCTTACGAGGACTACACGCGCCGAATGCGCAGTTCGATGCGCATCGATCTCGAAGAGTTGCCTGTCGGCAAGAACAAGACCGAAGAAGAAAGGCGCTTTCTCGAGCGCGTCGGCGACGACTACGTGGTCGCGCTCGATGAACATGGCAAATCCCTAACCACTGTCGATCTGGCCAAATGGCTGTCCCAGCGGCAGCAGGACGGGCGCAACCTGTCTTTTGTCATCGGCGGTCCCGATGGTCTCGGGCCCGAAATCCTGAAAAAAGCCGCCCTGCGCTGGTCGCTTTCGGCGCTCACCTTCCCGCACGCCATGGTTCGAGTGATATTGGCCGAACAGCTGTATCGGGCTCACTCAGTGCTGCAGAATCACCCGTATCATCGGGAGTGACGCGCCGCGACAGTCTGAGGGGTCGATGTCGGAGTCCATACAACAAGAAAAGAAGCCGGTGCTCAGGCTCGCCAGCGCGTCGCCGCGTCGTCGCCAGTTGTTAGACCTCATCGGCGTGCCGCACGTGATCACGCCGGCCGACATAGACGAAACGCCGCACGCTTCGGAACGGCCCGATGAATACGTGATGCGGCTCGCGCGCGAGAAAGCCGAGGCGATCTGGGCACTACACCAGGACCTGCCCGTGCTCGCGGCGGACACCACGGTGGTGGTGGATCAGGAGATTCTCGGCAAGCCCGAATCCGAAGCGGATGCCGCCGCCATGCTCGGCAAACTGTCGGGGCGGGAGCACCTGGTGCATACCGGGGTTGCGCTGCGCACCGGCCCCTCGGTCAAGGTCGGCATCTCAACCACGCAGGTGTGGTTTGCATCGCTGACGCCGGCACAGATTCACGCCTATTGGGCGAGTGGCGAACCGCAAGGCAAGGCCGGTGCCTATGCCATTCAGGGGCTCGGCGCGGTTTTCGTGTCGAACATTGCCGGGAGTTACACCGGCGTGATGGGACTTCCGCTGTTCGAAACGGCGCAGATGCTGCGGCATGCTGGCATACCCGTCTGGAGAGGCCAGCTTTACGTCTGAGGGGGAACGGGTGACGACGGAAATTCTCATCAACGTGGCGCCACGCGAAAATCGCGCTGCGCTCATCGAGAACGGTGTGCTCACCGAGCTCTTCGTCGAAAGACAGAGTCGGCGCGGCATCGTCAGCAATCTCTACAAGGGCCGCGTGCAGCGCGTGTTGCCCGGCATGCAGGCGGCATTCATCGACGTGGGCCTCGAGCGCACCGCGTTTCTGCACGCTGCGGACATCGCGGCGCCGAATCCTGACAGCACGTTGATCGGCGCTCCGAGCGGCGAGGACATCCGCAGCCTGGTAAAGGAAGGCGACGACATCCTCGTGCAGGTGGTCAAGGATCCGATGGGCACCAAAGGCGCGCGCCTGACTACCTTCGTGGCGCTGCCGTCACGGCTCATGGTTTACATGCCGCGCGGCGATGGCATTGGTGTGTCCGCGCGCATCGACGACGAAGCCGAGCGCTCGCGCCTGAAGGCGCTCGTGGCCGAGGCCATCCCGCAGCAGACCGTCGGTGGCTACATCGTGCGCACGGCCGCGCAGGGCGCATCGGTGGAACAGATCCGCGACGACATCCAGTACCTGGGTCGCCTGTGGGTGCACGTCAAAGACCGCGGCATGCGCGCACGTTCGGGCGAGCTCGTCTACGAAGACCTGCCGCTGCCGACGCGCATCCTGCGCGATGAACTGGCGCGCGGTGTCGACCGCGTTCTGGTCGACAATGCTGCATCACACACCGGCATGCTGGAGTTCGCGGCCACCTTCATGCCCAACAGCACCACCAGCATCGAGCTATACGCCGGGCAGCGGCCGATCTTCGATCTGCATGGCGTGGAAGAGGAAATCGGCAAGGCCCTCGAACGCAGCGTCAATCTCAAGTCCGGCGGGCACCTGGTGATCGACCAGACCGAGTCGATGACGACCATTGACGTCAATACCGGTGGTTTCGTCGGGCATCGGAATCTCGAAGACACGATCTTCCGCACCAACCTCGAAGCCGCGGTGGCGATCGCGCGCCAGCTACGCCTGCGCAACCTGGGCGGCATCATCATCATCGACTTCATCGACATGGCCGACGCGGCGCACCGCACCCAGGTACTGGAGGCGCTGCAGCGCGCGCTCGCGGGCGATCACGCGCAGACGCACATCGCAAGCGTTTCCTCGCTCGGCCTGGTGGAAATGACGCGCAAGAGGACCCGCGACAGCCTGGAACATTTGCTGTGTGCGGCGTGTCCCAGTTGTGAAGGCCGTGGCTTCGTGCGGACGCCTGAAACCGTCTGCCACGAGATATTCCGTGAAATTGTGCGCCAGAGCAGGCAGTTCCAGACCCGGGAACTGTTAATACTTGCTCATCAAAATGTGGTTGATCGGCTCCTGGACGAGGATTCCGCGGTGCTCGCCGAACTGGAGCACCAGATAGGAAGGCCGATCAGATTGCAGGTGGAAGCGCTCTACGGCTTCGATCAATACGACGTGGTGCTGGCCTGAAGAGGTGAGATGACTGAAGCAGCCCTTGAACAAAGGGGGAACGAAAGCGGCTCGCATTGGGTGAGACGCACGCTGCTGGTCACTTTTTGTGTATTGCTGCTTGGCGCTCTGGGCATCGCATTCACCCGAGTCATCGCCGCGCGCGTTCCCGAGCAACGCGCCACTCTCGAGAAACTCATCACCGAACGCACCGGTCTCGCGGTGCGCTTCGACAACGTGCACTTCGCATGGAGCCTGGACGGCACCAGCGCCGTCTTCGAGCGAGTCGAGCTCACCGACCCCGCACGCGGACGCGTGCGCGTCGTCGCGCCGGAACTGCGCGTCGAGTTCGATAGCTGGGACTATCTGCGCCACCACCAGTTCTCACTCGGTCACGTCACGCTGTCGTCGCCGGACATCGAGATCATCGGCGACCCGTTGATCCCGGGCAGCGTCGCCGCCAGAGCACGCGGCGGCAAGCCGCATCGTGCTGCGCAGGAAGAAGATGAGGCGGCGCTGGTGCGCCGTTTCACGGCATGGGCCGAGCTCATGCCGAATGGCCGCATCGAAGTCGAAGGTGCACGCGTGCATCTGCTTCGTCGCGGCGATCGCACGGCGCGCACGACCTTCACGCTGAGCCAGGCCATGGTTCGCCGCGACGCTTCGAGCTTCAATGCCTTCGGCACCATGCTGCTCTCGCAGGACGTCGGCCAGTCATTGTTCCTGTCGGCAAAGCTCGAAGGCCTCGGCGTCCGAAATGGAGTGTCTGGCGAACTGCGCGTAATCGCGCGGCGCGTCTTCCTGCACAAGCTGCCCACGATCGATGCCAAGGGTCGCGGAACTCTCGACGCGACGCTGAATGTGCAGGCGGGTCTCGTTTCCTCAGCAAGCTGGCAGGCCAGCGTGCGTGAGCTCGAAATCGGCGACGATCCGCGCGCGCGATTCGATCACTTCACTGTCAACGGCAAACTACGAGCGTGACGCCGGCGACTTCGTGCTGAAGTTCGCCGATCTGCAGCTCACACGTGACGCGCGACTGGAGCGTGCGCCCAAGCTCATCGCGCGCCTCAGCATCGAGCCCGGCACCACCCGGATCGCGCGCACGACGCTGACGGCCGAGCGGCTGCCATTCATGGCGGCCGAATTCATGGCGGGCCTGCTGGCGCCGCAGCTCGCCGACCGCATGGCGGTTTTTCCGGCTGACTGGAATCCCATCGCCGGCGAGCTGCGTGCGCTGCGTTTCGATTCGCGCGGCTCCACTTTGAGCGCGCAGCTGAGCGGCGCCGAACTGGTCCGAGCGTCGGACCACCTGCACGTCAGCAATCTCGCGGCGCAGATGCAATACGACGAGAAGGAATTGCGACTCAGCTTCGCTCCGGATGTCACCACGTCGTTGCGAATTGCCGGCGACGAAAATCCGCGTGCTTTCAATCTCGGCGGTCAGCTGGTGGTGTCGAATGCGACGGGCGGCATCGGGTTCGATGCGTTTGACGCGCGCAGCGGCGACCATGTCGCTCAATGCCCAGGGCCAGTGGGGCAGTGATCGGCCGCTGATACTCACCGTGACGAATCTCGATCGCGCGCTGATGCGCGACGCGTGGAATCTGCTCGCGCACGAAGCCGAGCCGCCCGCGCTGTTCACCGACATCCGCGAAGGCAGTGTGGTCGAAGGCGTCCTCAATCTGGTGTCGATGCGGGACCCGGCGGGTCAGAACACCGTCGACTGGCCGCGTTCCACCGGCACACTGAAGGTCGCGGGCCTCGCCATGGCGAGCGAGGACCTGCCGCAACTCGCGGCCGGACGCGGCACGGTCGAGTTCGCGCGCGGCAGCACGAAGGTTCAGCTCGACGGCGGTGAGTTCGATCAGCTCGCCGTCACCTCGGCGCGCATCGATTGGCCGCGCAAAGGGCCGCCGCGGCTGCATGCCACGCTGCAGGGTGATCTCTCCGCGCCCCTGTTGCGGCGCGTGTTACAGGCGCAGGGGCTCGAAAAGCTTGCAGGCCCGGTGGTCATCGACGCGGATGCGCGTGGCGAAAAGGAACTGCGACAACCCGATCTGTGGCGCGTGAGTGCGCAACTTCGCGACGCGTCCATTCCCCTGGGCGCAGATCTGCCGCCCGTCGAAAAGCTCGCAGGCGCCGCGCGTTTTGGCGGCGGTCAGCTTCGCAGTCTCGCGCTCGAAGGCAGCTGGTTAGGCGGTCCGGTCGCCATTGAATCCCGTCGCGCGGCAGTGCGCGGCGGCCTCAGCTTCGGCCTCAGCGGCACGGCGGACTGCGACTCCGCTGCTGCATTTGTTAGGTCACGACGAAGTAGCGAGTCGCGTGAGCGGGCAACTGACCTGGACGGGCTCGGCGCAAGGCGGCGACGACGACTGGCACATCTCGCTTGCCAGCAATCTGGCGGGTGTCGAGAGTCGATTGCCCGAGCCTTTCGACAAGATCCGCACGCGCACGCTTCCCGTGAGTGCACAGCTGCGCGTCGATGCCAATGGCATTCATGAATTCGTCGTCGACGGCCGTGATCTTTCCATCCGCGGTCTCGTGGAAAACGGCATCACTACTGCGCGCTTCGACGTGCAGGGTGTGAAGGGTGAGTTGCGCCGTGCCGAGAATGCGGACGAACCGCGATTGAAATTCGAGACGCCTCGAGCTCAAGCGTGCGCCCGCGGTGCTCGCCGTGGCCGGGGCGCTGTTGCCGGCGCGGGGCGAACTGCCGATGACCGTCGACGACCTGCGTTATGCGGGCCTCAGCCTGGGTGGCTTGCAGGCGAGGCTCACGCGGCGCGACACCGGCGTCGAATTCTCGCTCGAGTCCGCGGCGTCGGCACCGCATCAACTCGTCGCGCGCGGGCTGTGCGCAAGTGCGGACTCGCGCTGCCGCGTCGATTTCACGGCAGACACGCGCAATCTTGCTGCGTTGCTGGGCGATGTGCGCCTGCCCGCGGAATGGCCCACCGAATCGCTGCGCGCGGCCGGCGAGCTCACCTGGCCTGCCGACTCGCAGGGCGACCTCACGCGTATGCTCGCAGGTCGCTTCGATCTGGAGACGGCCGGAAACGATGGCAATCACCAGATGACGGCCGTTGCCACCCTCGCCGATGGTCAGATCGAACTCGCCAATGTCCAGGGCACGGGACCCGAAGCGGACCAGCTATTCCGCGGCAGTGGTCGCGTCGCATTGCTGGATCGCGAATACGACTTCACGGTCGACTATGAACAGGTATCGCTTGCGGCCAGCGCCGTGCCCACGCCAGCGCGTGCACGCCTCGCGCGAGCCTGGACGGTGCTGCGCGGCTCGGCGGCGCGCCGAGGCTGGGCCGAACCCGCCGACTCGCGTCGCGTGCAGTGGCACGGTACGTGGGAAGCGGAGCGCTGACAGCCCTCTCAGGTGATAGATTGACCGCCATGCGCGTTGCGGCAATCCAGATGACATCCGGTCACGATATCGACGCCAATCTCGAGGCGGCGGGGCGCTTTCTCGCCCACGCGGCAGGGCTCGATGCCAAGCTGGCTGCCTTGCCGGAAAACTTCGCCTTCATGGGCCTGAACAGCGGCGACAAGCGTGCCGTGGCGGAGCCCGACGGCGCGGGCCGCATCCAGAACTTCCTTGCAGACACCGCCAGGCGCCTCAAGATATGGATCGTCGGCGGCACGGTGCCGCTGCGCCAGGACGCCGACGGTCGCGTGGCCGCTGCCTGCCTGGTGTACAAGTCCGACGGACAGCGTGCGGCGCGCTACGACAAGATTCATCTGTTCGACGTGGACGTGCCTGGCAGCACCGAATCGCACCGCGAATCGGCGCATACCGTGGCGGGCCGCGAGCCGCGCGTGGTGGAAACCCCGGTGGGCAAGCTTGGGCTCGCGGTGTGCTACGACATGCGCTTTCCGGAGCTGTTCCGGGTGTTGTCGCGGCAGGGCGCCGATCTGTTCGTGGTGCCGTCGGCGTTCACGGTGCCCACCGGCAAGGCGCACTGGGAATCGATTGCTGCGCGCACGCGCCATCGAGAATTTGTGCGGCCTGATCGCGCCGGCGCAGTGGGGCATGCATCCGAACGGACGCGAGACCTACGGCGATTCGATGATCATCGATCACTGGGGCAAGGTGCTGGCGCGCATGCCGAGCGGAACTGGCTGCCTGGTGGCCGACCTGGATACCGCCGCGCGTATGGACGCGCGTGCGCGCTTTCCGGTGCTCGAACATCGGGCGATCTACAACACGTGACAGTGCTGGTCGTCCGCCGGGTGGCAAGTGCGAGCGATCGCGCGTATCCATACCGCGTGCTGGTCGACGGGCGGCAGCGTGCCGAGGTCGGCGACGATTCGACCGTGCAGATCGGTGTAACGCCGGGCGAGCATCGCGTGAGCCTGCGCGTCAAGTGGTGCGGCTCGCGCGAGCTGCCGTTCTCGATCCAGCCGGGCGAGATCGTGCGCGTGGAGTGCCGTCCGAATTCCAAAGCGCTGCTGGCGCTGCTGTACATTACGCTCTGGCGCAACGACTACATTGCACTCGAAACGGTGAAATCTTGGACTTGAGTAAATCTTCCGAACCGCTCGCCATCGCCCGCGAACTCATCCTGCGCCCGGGTGGTCTGGACATCAGCGGTCTCGACACTGCGCTGTCCCAGGTCATGTCGAGTTCGATCGACTCCGCCGATCTCTATTTCCAGTTGTCGCGCGAAGAGAGCTGGGCGCTCGAAGACGGCATCGTGAAGGAAGGCAGCGCCAGCATCGAGCAGGGCGTGGGCGTGCGTGCCGTGGCCGGCGAGAAGACGGGCTTCGCCTACTCCGATGAAATCATATTGCCGGCGCTCGAAGAGGCGTCGCGCGCGGCGCGCGCCATCGCGATCCGCGGTGGCGACCGTGCCGCGCACGGCGTGGTGCCCACGCGCGGCCACAACCTCTATCTACCCATCGATCCGGTGAGCAGCTTCACGTCGAGCGAAAAGGTTGCGTGGCTCGAGCGCATCGATCGCGAGACCCGCAAGATGGATCCGCGCGTCAAGCAGGTGATGGCGAGCGTGGTCGCCGTGCACGAAGTGGTGCTGGTCGCCAACAGCGACGGGCATCTTGCCGCCGACGTGCGGCCGCTGGTGCGCATCAACGTGTCTGTCATCGTCGAACAGGATGGACGTCGCGAGCAGGGTTACGCCGGCGCCGGTGGGCGCATCACGCTGCCCGAGCTGGTGGCGGACGACAAACCCATCGCGCTCGCGCGCGAAGCCGTGCGCCAGGCGCTGGTCAATCTGGACGCCGTGCCCGCACCTGCGGGCCTCATGACCGTGGTGCTCGGGCCGGGCTGGCCGGGCATCCTGCTGCATGAAGCCATCGGCCACGGCCTCGAAGGCGACTTCAATCGCAAGGGCACGTCGGCGTTCGCGGGCCGCGTCGGCGAGCGCGTCGCGTCGGACGTCTGCACCGTCGTCGATGACGGGACGCTCTCGCGCCGCCGCGGTTCGCTCAACATCGACGACGAAGGCACGCCCACGCAGTGCACGACGCTCATCGAAAACGGCGTGCTCAAGGGCTATCTGCAGGACACCATGAACGCGCGGCTCACGGGCACGAAATCCACGGGCAATGGCCGGCGTGAATCCTTCGCGCACATCACTCTGCCGCGCATGACCAATACCTACATGCGGGCGGGCAAGTCAGCGCCGGAAGAAATCCTGGCGTCGGTGCAGAAGGGCATCTACGCCGTGAATTTCGGCGGCGGGCAGGTGGACATCACTTCGGGCAAGTTCGTGTTCTCGGCCAGCGAGGCCTATCTCATCGAGAACGGCAAGATCGGCGCGCCGATCAAGGGCGCCACGCTCATTGGCAACGGGCCCGACGTGCTCACGCGCGTGTCGATGGTGGGCAACGACCTCAAGCTCGATGACGGCGTTGGCACCTGCGGCAAGGAAGGGCAGAGCGTGCCCGTGGGCGTCGGTCAGCCGACGTTGCGCATCGACGGGCTGACGGTCGGCGGAACGGGCTGAAGAGTCCGCCGCGCGTCAGGTCGTCTCGGCCCTGAAGACCTGGCTTTTCAACTTGCGCAGCTTCACGCCCGAGAACGTTTGCACCAGCGTGATTTCATCTTCGCTGACGGTGCGCAGAGAAACGTTGGCGCCTGGGACGCTGAAGGTGCGGTGCTCTGAATAGCTGAGGTCGCCTGACCACGGTTTGCTGAACTCGTGTTTCGAATTGACGTCGGTGAATTCCACGTTCATCGAATGCGGCACCAACTGCAGTCCGGCGACTGTCGTGCGCGTGAGTTCGCAGAAGTCGGCCTTTCCGCCGGTCACGGTTTGCGTGGATTCGCCCGAGTGATCCTCGATATCCACTTCGAGATCGTCATGGAACATGGCGCAGACCTCGTCGCTCTTGCCTTCACTCATGAGCGTTTCCATCTCCGCCAGAAAGCGTATTGCACCCGTTTCTCCGAGATTGAAGCGGCCGACTCCGACGATCACCACCGCGGAGAAAATCAGCAAAACGATGAGTTTCTTCATGGACGCACTGTATTGCGGGACTAACTCGGCAATCGCGACACTATTCACGGTACGGCCATTGCCTTACGCGCACGCACTATCACGAGGCGCGGACGACAGGGATGTCGGCGAAATGCGTCAGCATTTTGTAGCGAAAGGAATCGCTCCGCGCCTACACCACAATCAGACACGTACATAATGAAGTGCGCGTTTTGCGACATTGGAAACACTGTGACCCCCGGCACATCATGCCCTCAGCATGCTTCCGCACACTGCCACCGCGTTAACACGAACCGATCCTCCAGGGAGTCCATCGAAAATGCGTAACGACACACTCGGCCAGCGGCGAATTTCGTATCAACCTGCCGCCGGACGTTCTCGCGGAAATGCGCCGCCAGACAGGCAGCGCGCGCAGCACGATGCAGGTGGATGGCTTCCGTCCTGGCTTGTTCGGTCGCCTGATCGACCTGTTCACGGGTCGCCGCCGCTAGTCTTTGCTTGATGGGTGCGCCTGGAAACGGGCGCACCTTCTTCCGACGATCCGCGGCATTCGACCTGGACGCCGTGTTCAAGAAGTAACGCTCGCTAACGCAAGCCGGCAGCATCCTCGCCCGCTGCGTCGTCATCCGCATCTTCGTTCGCAGCATTCACATCCACGCGTGGCAGATCGTCGTGCGTGTCGACCAGGTGCTCGCCGCCCTGCTCATTCACATACAGGATTTCGTGCTGGCCGATGGACACCACGTCGCCGTCGCGCAGGGTGTGGCGCCGCACGCGGTTGCCCTGCACCACGATGCCGTTGGTGCTGTTGAGGTCTTCGATGACCGTGATGCCGTCGCTGCCGGTCACGAGCTGGCAGTGGTGACGGCTGATGAATTTGCTGTCGATCTGCAGATCGTTGTCGGGCGTGCGCCCGATGACCTTGCGGCCCGGAATCAGATGCAATTCCGACACGGCCTTGCCGTCGGTGGACAGCACCAGTTTCGACAGAACCTTGCTGGGGCGATCGCCGCTGCTGCTTCCGGCGCTCGCCACCTTCGCGGCGATGGCCATGGTGCGCGATGCGAACTCTACCCACTGCAGTTCTTCCACCGCCGAGGCGATGTCGGCGACCGTGACGAAGTCGCGGTCTTCGTTGAACGCCGCCATCATCGCGGTGTCGCACAACGTGTTGACGAGGCGCGGCACGCCGCCGGTGTACCGGAAGATTTCGGGGTACGTGTCTTCGGCGAAAATTTCGCGACCGTCCGCACCGGCAATATCCAGGCGATGCCGGACGTAGGAGCGCAGGTCCTCGCGTGACAACGTGCCGAGATGGAAGCGAAGGCGGATGCGCTGCGTGAGCTGCACCAGTTCCGGCGAGTCGAGCTTCTCATTGAGCTCGGGCTGGCCGGCGAGAATGATGCGCAGCACTTTCTCCTTGGTGGCCTCGATGCCGGACAACATCCGGATTTCCTCGAGCACTTTCAGCGAAAGATTCTGCGCCTCGTCGATGATCAGCAACACTTTGCGGCCGGCCGCGTACTGCTCGATGAGGAAGCTGTTGAGCGTCGCGATCAGCTCCGCCTTCTTCATCTTGAAGGGCGAGAAGCCGAACTGGACCAGCACCGACTGCAGGAATTCGACCGCGTTGACCTGGGTCTGGTTGATCTGCGCGATGACCACGTCCGAATCGAGCTGGCGCAGGAAGCTTTCGATGAGCGTGGTCTTGCCCGAGCCGATCTCTCCGGTGACCACGACGAAGCCGTCGGTGAACCAGATGGTCGACTCCATGTACGCCTTGGCGCGCGCATGGCCCCGGGAGAGGTACAGGAACTGCGGATCCGGGCTTAAGCGGAAGGGCAGCTCTCGCAGTTTGAAGTTGTCGAGGTACATCGGAGCGCCGATATTACGGTAAAGCTGGCCTCCGGGCAGGGAAGCCCCTATCCGGGCTTACCGAACTGCGAGCCAGGTCGCGCGGTCGATCCTGGACAGGACCTTAAAAGCCCGCCGGTCGCGGGTTTTTGCCGAGCTGTCGCAAATCGTGAGATGGCCTAGCTTGCGGCCCGGGCGCGCCGTCTTTCCGTAGTCATGCCAGTGCAGGGCGGGTTCGGCGAGTAGCGCGTCGCGTGTCGGCATTTCGCCTACAAGATTGATCATGGCCGAATGGCCCCGGGGTTTCGTGCTGCCGAGCGGCAGGCCCGCGATGGCGCGAACGTGATTTTCGAACTGGCTGGTGTCGGCGCCTTCGATGGTCCAGTGGCCGGAGTTGTGCACACGCGGCGCCATTTCATTCGCGACCAGCTTGCCACGCTTCACGAAGAATTCGATGGTCAACACGCCAACGTACTTGAAATGTTCCAGCAGCTTGCGCGCCGCGCGTTGTGCCTGGCGGGAGAGCGAAACGTTCCCATATGGCGCACGCGTCAGGCGCAGGATGCCGTCACGATGCACGTTGAGATTGAGTGGATAGAACGCGATTTCGCCCTTGAGCCCGCGGACGGCGATGATGGACACCTCGGCGTCGAAGGGGACCAGGTTTTCGTAGAGCAGCGGCGCCTTGCCGAGCGCCTCCCAGGCGCGATCGAGATCCGCAGGTTTGCGCAGCACGAACTGCCCCTTGCCGTCGTAACCCATGCGCCGCGTCTTGAGCACTCCGGGCAGGCCGATCGATTTCACCGCGAGTTCCAGGGATTCGCGCGAATCGACCGACGCGTAGCGAGTGGTGGCGATGCCAAGCAGTTCGAAGGTGCGCTTCTCCGAGAGGCGATCCTGTGCGGCGGCGAGCGCGCGCAACGGCGGGGCGATGCGCGCCTTGCCGGGAAGGCCGTCGAGCGCCTCGACCGGAATGTTTTCCCAGTCGAAGGTCAGCACCTCGCAGGATTCCGACAGCTGGCCTAACAAGTTGCGGTCGGTGAGCTCGCCTGCGAGTATCGGGCCCACCTGGCCGCCGGGGGTCTGCGCATCGCGGTCGACGAAACAGGAAGTCGAAACCCAGTGGATAGCCAGCGAGGGCCATCATGCGCCCGAGCTGCCCGGCGCCGACGATGCCTATGGTCATTGACCGGGTCATTTTGACGGGTCGGGCTTCGAAAGCACCTTCTCCGTCTGCTCGGCGCGGAACTTCTTGAGCGCCGCATCGATCTCCGGGCGCTTGTTGGCAAGGATGGCGGCGGCGGCGAGCCCTGCATTGGTGGCGCCCGCCACGCCGATGGCGAACGTTGCCACGGGAATTCCCGCCGGCATCTGCACGATGGACAGCAGCGAGTCGAGGCCGTTCAGGGCCTTCGATTGCACCGGTACGCCGAGCACCGGCAGCGTGGTCTTGGAGGCCGTCATGCCCGGTAGATGGGCTGCGCCACCGGCTCCGGCAATGATGACCTCGATGCCGCGGCTCCTGGGCCGTGGAGGCGTATTCGAACAGCAGGTCAGGAGTGCGGTGGGCGGAGACGACTTTCGTCTCGTAAGGGATGCCGAGCTTGTCGAGCGCCTCGGCCGCGGCGCGCATCGTCTCCCAGTCGGAAGTCGAGCCCATGATGATGCCAACCAGTGGTTTCATCGCGAAATACTATCAAACAAAGCGCGAATCGAACGGAACAGCTCGCGCGACGCGCCTTCCCTGCTGCCAGAATCGACGCGCTCGCTCGTCGCCTTGGTGATCAGCGCCTGCAGTGACTTGCGGTCGGCACCGGGGCGCAATTTCAGCAGGTCATCGAGCGCAGCCGGCCCTTCGATGAGCAGCCGGGCTCGCCAGGCTTCGACGCGTTTGTGTGCTTCAGCCTCCTGCGCGGAAAGGCGCGATTCCGCGCTGAGCGCTGCCTCGATGGGCGCCGGGTCGATGTCGCGCATGAGCTTGCCGATGTACTGCCGCTGGCGTGCGAGCCCACCTCGGCTGGTGATGCGCTTGGCGAGCATAATCGCGTCGTGCAGGGTCTCCGGCAGATCGAGAGCCGCAAGTTCGGATTCCTTGAGCGCGATCAGCCGGGTGCCAAGATCCTGGGCCGAAGCAGCCTCACGCTTGCGCATGCTCTTGCTGGGACCCCGATATTCTCCGTTTTCGTCTTTGCCGTGCATCGTACAATTCTGCCATGCAGGAAGTAGACGGTACCCGAATCCCCGAGCTCAAGAACATCGTTTCTGAATCGCTGCAATTGGCGCGCAAGCTGGGCGCCTCCCAGGCCGAATCCGATGTCAGTCTGCAGAAAGGCCTGACGACCACGGTTCGCCTCGGGGAAGTCGAGACGGTCGAATACCAGCGCGATCGCGGCATGGGGATCACGGTGTATTTCGGCCAGCGCAAGGGCTCGGCAAGCACCGCAGACCTCTCGTCGCGCGCCGTCGCCGAAACCGTCGAGAAGGCCTGCGACATCGCGCGCTACACCGCCGAAGACAATTGCGCGGGCCTCGCCGATCCCGAAGAGCTGGCGCGCGACATTCCCGATCTCGACCTCGATCATCCCTGGGACCTGCCTCCGGAGCAGGCGGTGGAAACCGCGCGGGAATGCGAGGCCGCAGGCCGTGCGGTCGATACGCGCATCACCAATTCCGAGGGCGCGAGTGTCAGCAGCCATCGCGGTGTGCGCGTCTACGGCAACACACATGGATTCCTCGAGGGCTATCCCGTCCACCAGTCACAGCGTGAGCTGCGTGCTGCTCGCTCAGACCGGCGACGACATGCAGCGCGACTACTGGTACGCCTCGGCACGCGATGCGCGCGAGCTCGAGAGCTCCGAGAGCATCGGACGCAAAGCGGGCGAACGTGCCGTCGCGAGGCTCGGTGCGCGCAAGCTTGCGACCCAACGCGCGCGAGTCCTGTTCGCGCCGGAAGTGGCGCGCGGGTTCATCGGGCATTTCCTCGGTGCCGTTCGCGGCAGCAGCCAGTATCGCAAGAGCTCGTTCCTGCTCGGCGCCGCGGGCCAGCAGGTGTTCCCGTCGTTCATCGAGCTTTCCGAACGTCCGCATATCCGCAAGGCGCTCGGCAGCAGCCCGTTCGATGGCGAAGGCGTTGCGACCCGCGACCGCGAACTGGTCAGCGACGGCGTGCTGCAAGGCTACGTGTTAGGCAGCTATTCGGCGCGCAAGCTGGGGTTGAAGACCACCGGCAATGCCGGCGGCACGCACAACCTGCTGGTGGAATCGAAGGCCGGCGGCATGGAAATCGGCGCGCTGATGCGCGAGTTCGGCACCGGGTTGTTAGTCACCGAGCTCATGGGGCAGGGCGTGAACGGCGTCACCGGCGACTACTCCCGCGGTGCGTCGGGTTATTGGGTGGAGAACGGCGTGCTTAGGCTTTCCCGGTGCACGAGATCACCATCGCCGGCAATCTCAAGGACATGTACAAAAACATCGCGGCGATCGGCAATGACGTCGACGTACGCGGCGGAGTGCGAGTCGGGTCGATACTCGTGAGCGAGATGATGATCGCCGGCGAATAGCCTGGCCGACAGATCGAACAGCGATTTACGCTTCCTCGATCAGATCCCTGAGCGACATTTCCCCGCAGCTCTTGCGCCAGGCGGCGTCCATCGTCTTGCTGATGGCGTCCACCGCCGGAATGGTGAGATTGCGCCACCCGACCTGGCCGGACTTTTCATTGCGCGCGATGTCGATGATTTCCTGAATTGAAATCTTGCCGAGGTCGCGCGCCGGCAGCAGATGCTCATCGTCGGTGAGCGTGACGAGATGAGCAGTCTTCGAGCGCGTGCACCAGGCGCGAGATGGCGATGCCGGGCATGCCGAGATGACGGCACGAGGCTATCCACCGTCCAGCGCGTCTTGCCGTCGTGGTAGGCGCGGCCGACCAGGAACATGATCTTGAGCGTGAGCTGTTCGCGCTGCACCGCCGACATGCGCAGCTCGGTGAGGCCCATGCGCAGGTAGTTGGGATTCTGAACGTAGAACGACAACTGCGCGCCGACCAGCAGGATCAGCCAGCCGAAGTAAGTCCACAGCAGCGCCGCCACGAGGCTGGCAAAGAGGGCGTACACCACGGTGAGGCGGGTCGAATAAACCACCAGCGCAGTGAACAGCTGACCGACGGCGGCCCACAGGATGCCCGCGGCGACGCCGCCGATGATCGCGGGCTTCCACTTCACCCTGGTATTGGGCACGAGCATGAACACCGCGGTGAAAATGGTCGCCACCATGAAATACGGCGAGACTTTCTCGCCGATCGCGACCAGCCGCTCGAAGAAGGGCATGTACCGGCCGATGCCCGCAGTCGCAGTTTCGAGCGCGTTGTGCGACAGCGCGAGAAAGCTGACCACGACGATCGGACCGACGATGAGCAGCGTTACGTATTCGGTGACGCGCCGCGCGAAGCTGCGCGGTTCTTCGACGCGCCACAGGAAGTTGAAGCTGTCCTCCACCTTCTTGATGGTGCCCAACAGGGTCCAGAGCAGCAGCGCGAAAGCCAGTGGGCCGAGCAGGCCTGTGCTGATGCCGTCGGCGACTTCCATGACCTTTTGCGTGAACTCGGCAGCCTTGGCGCCGACGGGTTTGAAGAACTCGAGGATGATCGGCTGCAGTTCGAGATGGCCGCCGAAGTTCTTGAGCACGACGAATGCAAACGCAAGCAGCGGTATCAGCGACAACAGCGTCGCGTACACGAGTCCCATGGCATGGAGATTGATCTGGCCGCGCGACAGGTCGCGCAGCAACGCGTACGGGTAGCGAAGCACCCGCAGCGCCCGCGCGCCGGGCGTCTTCCCTTCGGAGAACTCGCCGAACAAGTAGCGGTCGAGCCAGTTCCAGAACGCAAGAATCATCGTGCGTCGCAGAATAAGTGGCCCACACCCCTAAGTCACGATTAGATTGACGCGCATGCCCGCGACGTATCCGACCCGCATCGTGTGTCTCACCGAGGAGACCACCGAAACGCTCTATCTGCTAGGCGAGGAAGCGCGCATCGTCGGCATCTCGGGATTCACCGTGCGACCGCCGCGCGCAAGACGCGAAAAGCCCAAGGTCTCCGCATTCACCAGCGCGAAGATCGACAAGATCGTGGAACTGCGACCGGATCTCGTGCTCGGATTCTCCGACCTGCAGGCCGACATCGCCGCGGAGCTCATTCGCGCCGGCATCGAAGTGCATGTGTTCAATCATCGCAGTGTGGCGGAGATCCTGCGCATGATTGCGACGCTCGGCGCGATGGTGGGTTGTTCGGCGAAAGCCGCGGAGCTCGTCGAGAAACTCGAAGCGGGAATCGAGCAGGTGCGGCAGAGCGCCGCACGCTTCGCGCGCCGGCCGCGCGTGTATTTCGAGGAATGGGACGAGCCGCAGATCTCGGGGATCCGCTGGGTGTCAGAGCTCGTCGGCATCGCCGGCGGCGACGATGTGTTTCCGGAGCTGGCGCGAGAATCGCTGGGCAAGAACCGCATCATTGCCGACCCGCTCGAAGTGCCGCGGCGATCACCCGACGTGATCTTCGGTTCCTGGTGCGGCAAGAAATTCCGGCCCGAGACCGTGGCGGCGCGCGCTGGTTGGGGCGAAGTGCCCGCCGTGCGCGACGGGCATCTCTACGAGATCAAGTCGTCAATCATCCTGCAGCCAGGCCCCGCGGCGCTGACCGACGGCCTCGCCGAGCTGCACAGACGGTTAGCTGACTGGGCCGGTTAGGCGCGTCAGCGCTTCCAGATACTTCGCGCGCGTGCCGGCGATGACTTCCGGCGGAAGCTTCGGCCCCGGTGCCGTCTTGTTCCAGTCGAGCGTCTCGAGATAGTCGCGCACGAACTGCTTGTCGAAGGAGGGCGGGCTCGTGCCTTCCTTCCAGGTGTCGGCCGGCCAGAATCGCGAGGAGTCGGGCGTGAGCACCTCGTCGATGAGCGTAAGCGCGCCGTCGGCGCCTTGCGCGAACTCGAACTTGGTGTCGGCAATGATGATGCCGCGCTCAGCGGCATGCTTCGATGCGAACTCATAGAGCGCGATGGCCGTATCGCGCACGCGAGCGGCGATGTCGGCGCCGACGATCTTTGCCGCCTGCTCGAAAGTGATGGTCTCGTCCTTGTCGCCGATGGCTGCCTTCGTGGACGGCGTGAACAAGGTCTGCGGCAGTTTGGCGGCCTGCTTGAGGCCAGCCGGTAGTTTGATGCCGGAGATCGCTCCCGTCTTCTGGTAGTCCTTCCATCCCGAGCCGATCACGTACCCGCGCACCACGGCTTCGAGCGGCACGGTCTTGAGGCGCTTCACGATGACGGCGCGGCCTTCGAGCATGGCGCGATCGTCCGGATCGCTGACCACCTCGGCGACGTTGCGACCGGTCAGATGATTCGGGACGATATGTTGCGTGCGTTCGAACCAGAAATTCGAGATCGAATTGAGCACGCGGCCCTTGTCGGGAATCGGGTCGGGCAACACGACGTCGAAGGCGGACAGCCTGTCGGTGGTCACGATGAGCATGGAATGCGCATCGATTTCATAGATATCCCGCACTTTGCCGGTGTGGATCTTCTTGAGGCCACGCAGCGAAGTGGTGTGGACGGGCTTGCTTTCGGTTTCGGTTAGCATATTGGCCATGGATCTTAACAACTGGCCCCGATGAGCATCACCGGAAAACTCATCGGCGTCATCGTCGGCCTGCTGCTGTTCCGCAATCCCTGGGGCGCCATCATCGGTTTGATCCTCGGGCACTTCTATGACCAGAGCGTGTCGGGCGTGCGCCGCTCCCGCGGTGGCGCTGGTGTGCTCGAGATCGGCGAGCGCTTCTTCACCGCCACGTTCGAGGTCATGGGGCATGTCGCCAAAGCCGACGGGCGAGTCTCCGAGGAGGAGATCGCCGCCGCGCGCAAGGTAATGGCGGAACTGCGCCTCAACGGCGCCCAGATCCACGCGGCGATCCACCATTTCAGCCGCGGCAAAAGCTCGGAGTTCGACCTCGAGTCGACGATGCAGCAGTTCGTCGACACCTGCGCGCATCGGCCGGACCTGATGCGCGTGTTCCTCGAGGTGCAGGTACGCGCCTGTCTCGAGGGCGTCGACATGCAGGGCGCCGGTGGCGTCGCCGTGCAGAAAGTTGCCGACCTGCTCGACGTATCTCGCATCGAACTCGCGCATATCGTCCAGGTGCTGCGCCTGCGCCGCGAGCAGTTCAAGGCGGGTGCCGGCGCCGGTCCGCGCAACGGCGGCGGCAATGGGGCGCCGCCGCGCAGTGCTGCGCAGTTGAATGCCGCCTACCAGATTCTCGAAGTCGATCCCAAGGCCGCCAACGAGGAAGTGGCCAAGGCCTATCGCAGGCAGCTCTCCAAACACCATCCTGACAAGCTCAAGGCGAACGGCCTGCCAGAGTCCATGCTCGAACATGCCAAACAACGTACGCAGCAGATCATCGAGGCGTACGAGGCAATAAAGTCAGCGCGGGGTCTGTAAACTCATGGTTATGCAGACACCCTGGATCGCGCCTTCGATTCTCTCGGCAGACTTTGCCCGCTTGGGCGATGAGGTGAATGCGGTACTGGCTGCAGGCGCTGACGTGATCCATTTCGATGTCATGGACAACCATTACGTGCCCAACCTCACCATCGGCCCGTTGGTCTGTGAGGCGCTACGCAAGCACGGCATCACCGCACCGCTCGACGTGCACCTGATGGTCAAACCCGTCGATCGCATCGTGCCGGACTTCGCGAAGGCGGGCGCCACTTACATTTCGTTTCATCCCGAAGCCAGCGAACACGTGGATCGCACCATCGAGCTGATCCGCGAACATGGCTGCAAGCCGGGGCTCGTGCTCAACCCCGCCACACCGCTCTCCTGCCTCGATCACACGCTGAAGAAGCTGGACCTCGTGTTGCTGATGTCGGTGAATCCGGGTTTCGGCGGACAGAAGTTCATTCCGAACGTGCTCGACAAGGTGCGCAGCGTGCGCAAGCTCATCGACGCCTCGGGCAGGCAGATCCGGCTCGAGATCGATGGCGGCGTGAAGGTGGACAACATCGCCGAGATCGCACGCGCGGGCGCCGACATGTTCGTGGCGGGTTCGGCGATCTTTGGTGCGAAGGATTACAAGGCGACCATCAGCGCGATGCGCGAGCAGATCGTCGCTGCGAAGTAGCCTCGCTCAGGGCTACGGCGCTTCGTTTCTCGTCTATTCGGAATAGGCTGCGCGGATCGCGCCCGCGAGCCGGTTCTTGTCCGGGTACTGCGGCGGCCATCTCATCCGTGACGATCTGGACGGCTTCGTCCTGCGATTTCCCCGCCTTCTTGAGCTCCACCGCTCGGTCTCGAATGTGTGTGAGATAGCTGCGGTATCCCGCGATGATGCCCACGTCGCCGAAGGGCCCGTGGCTCGGCACGATTTGTTTGGGCTTCAGCGCTTCCAGTTTGTCGAGACTCTCGAGCCAGTGGCTGATCTTCGCCGCTGGATTTGCAAAGGACGGCTGCGGGCGCATGGCCACGTCCCCGGAGAACAACACTCCATCGACGAACACGGCGGTATCGCCGTGCGTATGGTTGGTGCCCATGGCGTAGATCTTCGCCTTCAGGCCACCCAGATCGAGCGAGTAGTCGCGGTCGAACACGATGTCGGCGTCGCGGTGTTTTGCGTCCTTCAGCAGCTCGACGTTGAGCGCCGAGCGCTGCGCGAACACGGGCACGAGGTTCATGCCGGCGCCCGCCGCAATGTCTTCGATCTGATCCTTCGAGCGGAGGAGTTTCGAGTCTTTGGGGAACACGTGCGCGCCCATGTCGTGTTCGGGATGCACGTGGGTCGTGACGATGTAGATAGGCTTGCCCGGGCCTACTTTGGTGACCTCACGCAACACAGTTTCGCCATTGCGCGTGCCCATGCCGGTGTCGATGACCAGCACGGCTTTCTTGCCGACCACGATGCCGACATTGGGGACCAGCGAAGCCGAGCCGTCAGGGATGGCCCACACGTGGGCCGTGAGTTTCTCGGTGACGCCTTCGCGCACCAGCGAAGCAGGCGCAGGTTGTTGGGCGAGGGCGGGTGCGGCGAAAGCGGCAAACAGGAACGCAACCTTGCGCATAAATTTCTCCTGTAACCAAATGGAAAACGCCCGCATGGTGCGGGCGTTTGTCTCAACTTTTGCCGTTGAGTCGGAAGGGGGTCAGGCACCATTGTTCGAAGACAAAAAATGGAGCCAGACCCCGGTCTTATTCGTCGTCGTCCTCGTCGTCTTCATCATCATCGTCTTCGACACGGGTGTTTCTCACGGCGCCGCTACCACCCTTGCCACCCTGCACGGGGACGACAACCGGGCGCGTCTTCATCTTCGGACGAGCGTTGAAGACAACAATAGTCTTGCCGGTGGCGCGCAACAGGCCCTGGTCTTCGAGAACCTTGAGTACGCGGCCCGCCATTTCACGCGAGCAACCCACGAGGCGTGAGAGTTCCTGGCGTGACACCTTGATCTGCATGCCCTCGGGATGCGTCATGGCGTCCGGTTCGCCACACAGATCCATGATGGCGTGCGCCACACGGCCGGTGACATCGACGAACGCGAGATCCGAGAGCTTGCGATTGGTGCGATCGAGTCGCGTCGCGAGTTGCGTCGCGAGTTCGAACACGAGGCCGGGACTCTCCGCCGCGATCTGGCGGAAGCGTGGATAGGTCATTTCCGCGAGCTCGCAGTGATTGCGAGTGCGCACCCAGGCGCTGCGCAACGGCGATTCGTGGAACAGGCCCATCTCGCCGAAGAACTGACCCTTGTTGAGGTAGGCAAGAACCATTTCGTTGCCTTCCTCGTCTTCCACCATCACTTCAACCGAGCCGCTGATGATGTAGTAGAGGACGTCGGGCAAATCGCCCGCGTGGATCACAACCGTTTTTGACGGAACTGTGCGAATGCGGCAGTAACTCAAAAAGCGGTTGATTGCCGGAATGTCGCTGAGGGGTTTGACCGCCTCTTCCATCTGATTCTCCCTTGCTGCTTGCATCTTTCGCCCGCCGCTGTGCATTAAGTTGTATGACATAACTTACTGCGACAACACACAAAATAACACGGATCAATAGTGATCCGCGTCACAGGCGCCCCATCTAAAACCGGTACGAAGTATGCGTCATGATGCTAGCCGTTCGCCGCATCAATTCGCGCACTGGTCCCGGCAGCGACGCAGCCCCGGCACTTTGAGCCTCTCGGCCATGCCCGACTTCGTCGTGGCACATGGCCTCGACGATGGTCCGGCTGCGCAAATCGTCGGGTGGAAGGCGCTCGAGATGACCCTTGAGGTGGCCTTCGACCTGCCGCTCCGTTTCCGCCACGAACCCAAGGCTGGCGCGATCGCCGAGCAAAGCCGCGAGCGTGCCGATCCCGAAAGATCCGGCATACCAGAGCGGATTCAACACGCTGGGTCGGGCGCCGAGCTCTTTCAACCGGGTCTCGCACCAGGCCAGATGGTCGGTCTCCTCGCGCGCGGCATGGAGCATGAATTCGCGCACTTTGGCGTTCCGGGCGAACAGGGCCTGCGCGTGATAGAGGGCCTGGGCGGCTACCTCGCCGGCATGATTCACCCGCATCAGGGCCGCGGATTCGCGTCTGTCGTCGGGGGAAAGGGCTGGCAGGGGCTTATCGTCCGGCTTTTCCTTGGTTTTCTGGACCGGCAGGGGCCTGCCCGCAGCCGGGGGCGCGAGCAGGGCGCGCAAAGCGCGATCCGCCGCAGAGATAAAGGTGTCCAGGTCGGGCCCACGCGCCATGGGGCGGGATTATAGGGGGCTAAGCCACGAAGGCATCAGGAGTTTTGCAAAGGCCAAGTGGCTTGAGTACACTCTGCGCCCTTTTTCCAGGGGCCCATCCGCACCGAAATTGCAGCTGATATCAGCCGCGATATCGGCAGCCGCGATGTGGGCTCTTCCGATGGTTGGAGTTGTAGTGATGTCTACTGTTTTTGCGAAATCTGAAACCGTGCGCGGCGACTGGTTTGTCGTGGATGCGACCGACAAGATCCTGGGCCGTCTCTGCACGCAGATTGCCATGCGCCTCAAGGGCAAGCACAAGGCCATCTTCAGCCCCCACGTCGACATGGGCGATCACATCGTCGTGTTGAACGCGGAGAAGATCAAAGTCACGGGCAACAAGCTCGATGACAAGATTTACTACCACCACACCGGCGCCATCGGCGGCATCAAGTCGATCGCCCTCGGCAAGCTGCTCAAGGAACACCCGGAGCGCGCGATCGAATTCGCCGTGAAGGGCATGCTTCCGAAGGGTCCGCTGGGCCGCAAGATGTATAAAAAGCTGCACGTGTTCGCGGGCGACAAGCATCCGCATGCCGCTCAGCAGCCGAAGCAACTCGAAATTTAAGGAACTGAAGAATGCCCGCCCAAGCAAAGCCGAACTACGGCACCGGCCGCCGCAAGACCGCCGCGGCTCGCGTCTACATGAAAGCCGGATCCGGCAAGATCACGGTCAACGAGCGTCCGCTCGATGAATTCTTCGGCCGCGAAACCGGCCGCATGATCGTGCGCCAGCCGCTCGAGCTCGTGCAGATGGCCGACAAGTTCGACTTCACCGTCTCGGTATCGGGCGGCGGCATCACCGGCCAGGCCGGCGCCATTCGCCACGGCATCACCCGTGCGCTCATGGAATACGACCCGGAGCTGCGCAAGGCTCTTCGCATCGCCGGCTTCGTCACGCGCGACGCGCGCGAAGTCGAACGCAAGAAGGTCGGCCGCCGCAAGGCGCGTCGTGGACCGCAGTACTCCAAGCGTTGATCTTTTTCGAAGACTTGGCGCTAGTATTGTTCGCAGACGTCCAGCTTTTGGGAGATCGTCTAGCGGTAGGACAACGGACTCTGACTCCGTTTACCTAGGTTCGAATCCTAGTCTCCCAACCAACATGGAACCCGCCGCAAGGCGGGTTTCTTTTTTTAGGTGGAGTAGTTAGTCATGACGCGCAGTTCGCTCCTCGCTTCGTTTTTCTCACTCGTCGGCATCGCCGGCGCCGCCCACGCCGCGGACACCCGGGCCGCGCAGCTCAACACGCTGTACGCCGAATTCTGGGAGGAGAATCTCAAGCTCAACCCGGTCAGCGCCACGTTCGCCGGCGATCCGCGTTACAACGCCGAGCTGCCGAATTTCCTCGCGCCGGAGTTCGAAGAGAAGAGCCGCGCGTTCGAGAAGAAATACCTCGACGCTGCCCGGGCCATCGGCACCGAAGGTCTCACGGGCCAGGATCGTCTCTCGTTCGACATCTTCACGCTGAATCGTGAATCAACACTCGAGCAGCTCCAGTTTCCCGACCGGCTGCTGCCCATCGATCAGTTCTACAACATCGCCAATTCCTTCGCGCAGTTCGGTTCCGGCACCAGCGCGCAGCCATTTGCGACGGTGAAGGACTACGACGACTGGTTGAAGCGCGCAGCGCTGATGCCCGCGATTCTCGACCAGGCCATCGTGAACATGCGTGAAGGTGTGAGCAAAGGCATCGTGCAGCCACGCGTGCTCATGGAAAAGGTGCTGCCGCAGCTCAAGGCGAACATCACCGACGACCCGACGAAGAGCATCTTCTGGGGTCCCATCGCCAACCTGCCCAAGGATTTCTCCGCAACCGATCGTGATCGCCTGACCGCGGCTTTTCGCACCCTGATCGCGACGCAGCTCACGCCGGCCTACCAGCGTCTGCACACCTACATCGCCGATGACTACCTGCCGAAGACGCGCGACACGTTCGGCATGGGCGCGCTGCCGAATGGCGCCGCCTGGTATGCACAGAAGGTGCACACCAACACCACCCATTCGCTCAACCCGGCGCAGGTGCACCAGATCGGTCTCGATGAGGTCGCGCGCATCCAGGATGGCATGCGTGCGGTGGCGAAGGATCTCGGCTACACCAAGCCGACGAAGACGCTGCCCGAGCTCAAGGCGTTCTTCGAGTGGATGAAGGCGCGCGACGACATGTACTTCTCGTCGCGCGAGGAACTGCTCTCCGCCTATCAGAAATTCCACAGCGACGTGGATCCGTTGCTGCCGGCGTATTTCAACCTGCGCCCAAAGAGCAATTACGAAGTGCGACTGGTCGAGCCGTTCCGCGAAGCCTCGGCGTCGTCGGGTTCCTATCAGGGCCCATCGATGGACGGCAAGCGCGGCGGCGTGTTCTACGTGAACGCGTATGACCTCAAGGCACGTCCGAAGTGGGCGTTGTCGTCACTGTCGCTGCACGAGGCTGCGCCCGGACACCATTTCCAGATTTCGTTGCAGCGTGAGCTCGGCAACCTGCCGATGTTCCGCCGCTTCTCGGACGATACCGCCTACATCGAAGGTTGGGGGCTGTACGCCGAGTATCTCGGCTACGAGATGGGCATCTACAAGGATCCCGTGGCGCGCTTCGGTGCGCTCGACGCCGAGTTGTGGCGCGCGATCCGTCTCGTGACGGACAGTGGCATTCACTACAAAGGCTGGACGCGCCAGCAGACGCTCGACTACATGATGGCGAACTCACCTTCGGAGATGACGCGTGCAGTGTCTGAAGCCGAGCGGTTCGCGGCGATTCCCGGGCAGGCGCTGGCGTACAAGATCGGGCAGCTCAAGATCCTGGAACTTCGCAAGCGTGCCGAGAAGGCGCTGGGCAAGAAGTTCGACGTGAAGGCGTTCCACGACGAAGTGCTGAAAGACGGCGCGATTCCACTGGATGTTCTCGAGGCGAAGATCGATCGCTGGATCGCGTCGAGGAAGTGAGCGTGGGGAAGGTGATGGTGCCAACACTTCCCGACCTCATCCTGCTGTTCTTCCTCGGCGGCGTGTTCATTCACTTCATGCAGGCCGGCGCGCGCACGCTCTACTTCAAGGCAGGCGACGCCGGGCCTGGCGCAGCAATCGCGCAAGGGATGTTCATGTTCGGCGGCATCATCCCGATCTGGTTTCTCGGGCTCTACCAGGCAATCCACCTCGGCAATGGAATCATCGCCGCGTGCATCCTTACGGTGTGCATCGCGCTCTATGAATGGGCGCGCCAAACGATCTGGGGCCGCCGCTTTGGCGTCGGCCTGGGCGATCACGTGCCGGACGAACTGTGCGAATCTGGGCCATACAGGTACATCCGGCACCCCCTCTATCTCGCGTACCAGCTCGCGTATCTCGCGGCATTCGTAGCGCTGCCGCACTGGCTTACCGGACTACTGCTCGCGGTGGGCGTCGCGTTGTTCACGTACATGGCGCGCAATGACGAGCAGACGATCGCCGGGAGCCCGCTCGCGGCGCAGTACGCGGCCTACTGTCAACACACTGGAATGTTCTGGCCGAGGTTCAGTCGAGCAGCGCCTGGTAAATCGACGCCTTGAACTTGTCGGTGAGGTCGGTGTTGTTAGGGATCATCTGCACCATGAGCACGGTGGTCATGCGCTCGGCCGGATCGACGCGGTAGTACGTGCCGTAGGCGCCGCCCCAGCCCCACGAGCCCACCGACTCCATGCCGCTCACTCCATACTTGTCGTGGGTCTCGAAGCCGTAGCCGAACCCGAGTCCCCTCGGGTTCTTGAGATCACCGATCTGGTTGGTGGTCATGAGCTGCACCGCGTGCGGCGAGAGAATACGCACCTTGCCCAGGGCGCCGCCTTTGCGCAGTGCTTCGAGGAGCGTGGCGTAATCTCGCGCCGTAGACACCAGGCCTGCGCCGCCAGAGAAGCTCTTGCGCGGTCCGTCGACATAGTGGCCCTGGCCGCGCGCGCCTTCGGGCTGGCGCACCGCCTTGCCGTCCTTGTCGCTGCCGTATACGACCGCGAGCCGATCCTTCTTCTCGGACGGTAGATAGAAGTACGTGTCCTTCATGCCGAGCGGACCAGTGATGTGCGAGCGGATGAACTCATCGAGCGACACCCCGGACGCTTTCTCGACGATGCACCCCAGCACGTCGGTGTTGTAACCGTAGACGTAGCGCTCGCCGGGCTGCGCCTCGAAGGGCAGTGTGCCGAGGCGCTCCATGGTCGTGCAGATGGGTTCGTCCTTGTCGGCGAAGTACCAGCCGAAACCGGCGGCGGGACCGAGCCCCTTGGGCTCGTACAGCGGCGCAAACTCCGGCTGCTGGCCGTAGTTGATGCCGGCGGTATGCGTGAGCAGATCCTTGATGGTGATGGGACGCTTCGCTGCAACGGTGGTCCACGTGGTGCTGTTCTCGACGCGCGTGAGCACTGAGGTCTGCTCGAACGTCGGGATGTACTTGCCGGCGCGCTCATTGACCGTGAGCTTGCCTTCTTCCATGAGCTGCAGGATGGCCACGCTGGTCAACGCCTTCGACTGCGAGGCGATTCGGAACTCGGTATCCATGCTCATCTTGCGACCGGCCTCGCGGTCAGACCAGCCGACGGCGCGCTCGTACACGGGCTTGCCGTCTCGCAACACCAGCGCCACGACGCCTCCGATGCGCCCGTCGTTCACATAGGAATCGAGCAGCGCGTCGACGCGCGCGAGACGCTCGGTGGAGAACCCCGCGCGCAGCGAGTCAGCGGCTTGCGCGGGCAACGCGGCGACGCAGGTGAACGCAGCCGCGAGTAGCAGGGAAACGGGCTTGTTGAGGTTCATGCGGGTTCCTTGGGGAATCAATTCAGCGTCACGACGACGACGGACTTGGCTGGCAGGTCGAACACCCAGCCATCGCCCTTTGCCTTGCCGCCCGTAAAGGTCGCCGGCTGCACGGCGTTCGGCGCATCGAACGTGTTGTGCGCGTTCATGGCGGGGGTCGTGAGGACGCGCGCGCTCATCTTCTTCGCGGCGGCCCCCGAGATCTTTGCGGTGACGCGTGCGGGCTTGTTGGGGTCGGTATTGACCAATGACAGCACCAGCGCGCCATCAGCGCCGCGCGCCGCCGACGACGCTCACGGCAGGGATCGCGACTTCGCCGAGTTTGTAATCAGGCGTGGTGAGCTCCGTCGGCAGCAGCGTGGCGTTCTGGAAAGGTTTGTACATCTCGAACACGTGATACGTGGGCGTGAGCAGCATCTTTTCCTTGTCGGTGAGGACCATGGCCTGCAGCACGTTGATCATCTGCGCGATGTTGGTCATGCGCACGCGATCGGCATGCTTGTGGAAGACGTTGAGGTTGAGGCCCGCGACGATGGCATCGCGCATCGTGTTCTGCTGGAACAGGAAGCCCGGATTCGTGCCGGACTCGACGTCGTACCAGGTGCCCCACTCATCCACGTAGAGCCCGACCTTCTTCTGCGGATCGTGCTTGTCCATGATCGCGGAGTGTTTGCTCACCATCTCGTCGATCTTGAGTGTGTGCTTGAGCGTGATGATCCAGTCCGCTTCGTTGAACTGGAGCGCCGGACCCTTGTTCTTCGTCTCGAAGCTGCCGGAGGGCAGGGTGTAGTAGTGCAGTGAATACGCGCCCATCTGCCGGACGGCACTCTTCATGACCACTTCAGTCCAGTCGTAGCCGTCGCCGTACGGACCGCTCGCGACTTCGATGGGTGTGCTGTCGCGCGGCGTCTTGATGTTCAGCGCGTATTTCTTGTACTCGTCCGCGTAGTACTCGGGGCGCATGTCGCCGCCGCAGCCCCAGGGCTCGTTGCCCACGCCGACGTAGTCGACCTTCCAGGGCTTGTCGCGGCCATTGGCGCGGCGTTCATTCGCGAGAGCGGATTGAGAGGGCGAGGTGATGTATTCGATCCATTGCGACATCTCGGCCACGGTGCCCGAGCCCACATTGACCGCAAGGTAGGTCTTGGCGCCGAGCATCTCCGCGAGCTCGAAGAACTCATGCGTGCCGAAGGTATTGGGCTCGATGACGCCGCCCCAGAACGTGTTGACGCGAGCCGGGCGTTTGGAACGATCGCCAATGCCATCGCGCCAGTGATATTCGTCGGCGAAGCAGCCGCCGGGCCAGCGCAACACGGGCACCTGCAATTTCTTGAGCGCTGCGAGTACATCGTTGCGATAGCCGCGGGTGTTGGGAATGGTGGAGTCCGTTCCCACCCAGATGCCTTCGTAGACATTGCGTCCCAGGTGTTCCATGAACTGGCCGTAGATGTTGGCGTCGATCTTCGCGCCCGGCTGGTCGGCGCGGATCGTGAGCTGAACCGCGACCGGGTCGGCGGCGGCGGCGACACCCGCGACAAGCGCAAGCATCCACGCCGCGGTCGCGGCGATGAGTCGATTCATCATTGATTTCCCCTCGAGTATTTGTCGCGTTGCGACTGGAGCCTAGCGCATGGCGCTTGGGCGACGCTCGGAATTTAATACCAACTCGTCGAACGCTAACAGGCAGGGACCGATATGCGTGTCGTTATGCTTTCCGCGATCCTCACCTCGCTCGCAGGTCCTGGTTCCACTCGCCCACGGCGCGCGCTTCCACCTCATGCTCCTCGTCGCGCCAGGTTTCCTGCAGCGCCGCCGCATACCAGTCCTTCATGGCCGGCAGTGCGAGCAGATGCGAGGCGTAACGCTGCGCGCCGGCGTTGAGCGGCGGCGTGTAGGTCTGGATGCGGAACGCGACGGGTGCGAAGAACGCATCCACTGCGCAGAAGCGGGTGCCCGTGAGGAAGGGACCGCCGAAAAGCCCGATGCCTTCGGCCCAGAGCTCTTCGAGCCGCGCAAGATCGCGCTTCAGCGGCGCTTCGATGGACCTGAGCGTGATGCGAATGCCGCAGTTCATCGTGCAGGCATTGCGAAGCGCAAAGAACCCGGAATGCATCTCAGCGCTGGCGCAGCGCGCCCACGCGCGCGCCGCGGCTTCGGCGGGCCATACGCCCGCATGCCGCTCGCCGACGTACTCGGTGATGGCCAGCGAATCCCACACCGTGGTGTTGCCGTCGACCAGGCAGGGCACTTTGCCCGTGGGTGAGAAGCCGCGGAATGCGTCGGGATTCTGTGCGCCTCCGAAGGGGACCAGGCGCTCGGTGAACGGAATTTTCAATTCGCGCATCAGCACCCAGGGGCGCAGCGACCAGGAGGAATAGTTCTTGTTGCCGATGAAGAGGTCGTACGCGTGACTCACTTCAGGTCCTTGCTCACGAGCTCATAACCCGCGCGATCGTCGAACCCGTGGCGTCGATAGAAATTTCGCGCCGCCTGGTTGCTGCGGCCGAGCTGCAGCGAGACGTTGGTGCAGCCCTCGAGGCGAAACTGCGCTTCGGCGATCGACAACATCTGGTGACCCAGTCCCAGGCCGCGATGTGCCGGCACCACGAAGAATTCGTCGATCTCGGCAGTCATGCCCTGGTGCTCGAGGCTGAACACGTAGACGCAGAGTAGATAGCCCGCGGGCTCGCCGTACAGCGTTGCCAGCCACGCGCGCCCCAGGTTCGAGTCTTCCAGCACGCGCGTGAGCAGCTTGCGCATGCGCGTGGCATCGAAACCTTCGATGGCCTCGAAGCGCCAGTATTGTTCGACCATCGGCAGCAACACCTCGAGGTCGGTGGGCGTTGCGGTTTGAATGTTGACGGCCTGTGTTCCGGGATCGCTATCGGTAGAGATTTCCATCGGCGCGATTCTCGCACTAGGTGCCGTCGGGGAGCCACAGCGACACCAACGCGCCGCCACCCTCGCGATTGGCGATGCGCAATCGGCCGCCATGGGCTTCGACAATTTCGCGGCACAGCGTCAGGCCCAGTCCCGTGCCGGTCTCCTTGGTGGAGTAGAACGGCACCAGCGCGTTTTCGAGCGCGGCCGCCGTGAATCCTGGGCCACGATCGCGTACTTCGATGGCGAAGCCCTGCGCGGCGAGCGATACCGCAAGCTCGATGTCATCGGATCCCGAGCCTGACTCGCGCGCGTTCTTGAGCAGATTGATCAATGCCTGTTCGATCTGCGCCGTATCGAAGCTGGCGGCGCGCTGGGGTGGAGAGCCCGCGAGTCTGAACACAACGACCGCGCGCAGCCGCTCCAGCAGCACGTCCCACGACACGGTTGCGAGGCGTGGATGGGGCAGTTTCGCGAATTTCGCGTAACCCTCGATGAACCCGGCGAGATGTTTCGCTCGGTCTTCGATGGTGGCGAACACGCGCGTGAGCTGCTCCGCGTCCGGTGGTGATCGCGCCAGGATCTGGCCGGAGTGCGCCAGCGAGGAGATCGGCGCCAGCGAATTGTTCAGCTCATGCGCGATCACGCGGATCACTTTCTTCCACGTTGCCACTTCCTGCGAATTGATCTCGCGTGTGAGCTGCTTGAGCATCAGCAGCCGGTGCGGTTGGGCGTTCAGGAGAAAACGCCGCTGCGACACGTGATACACCTGCGGTTCCCCAGCCAGCTCGAGCGTGAACAGCGTGTCGCCACCACGATCGATGGCCTCGCGCAGCGGCTGGGGCGCCACGGCGAGGTAACGCGAAAAACGTTCGCCTTCGAGCTTGCGGCCCTCGCCGAAGAGCTGGCGCGCGGTCGTGTTGCTGTAGAGCACGGCATCGCTGTCGTTGGTGAGCACCAGCGCGAGCGGCGTGGTCTGTATGACCGTATCCAGCATGAGCTCGCGTTGATACAGGCTCTGCCGTTCGACCCGCAGGCGGTCGCCCAGGCCGTTATAGGCGTCCACGAGCTCGCCCATTTCGTCGCGCGTCGCACGAGTTACGCTCACGCTGAAATCGCGGTCCTTGATGCTGGCGATGCCATCGGCGAGCGCCAGCGCCATCCGGCTCCAGCGCGTCGCGATCATCGAGCCGGCCCAGGCGACGAGCGGTGTGATCACCAGCCCCGCGGTGACGGCCGCCATCCAGCGCGATGCGATGTACTGCTTTGCGACCACGTATGACACGAGGGTCAGCAGTGCGATGCCGCCGAGCCACAGGGTTGCCCAGCCGGCCATGGATGTGCGCCAGCGCATTATCGTCAACGAATCCGCTATCAACCCTGTCGGGCCGGGGATTCCTTGATACCGAGTTTTTCCATTCGGCGATAGAGGGCCTGGCGGCTCATGCCGAGCTGGCGTGCCGCATGGGCCACGTTGTGACCGTTCTCGGCGAGCATGCGTTCGATGGTGGCTCGATCGAGCACCGGTTCATCGGAGCGCGCCTGCAACACCGCTGGGAGATTGAGCAGGGCGGCGGTAATCGGACCGGCGCCCGCGAGCAGGGCGGCGCGTTGCAGCACGTTGCGAAGCTCGCGGACATTTCCTGGCCAGGAATGATTGAGCAGCGCGCGTTCGGCGTCACTCGTGAGGCGCGCTCCGATGGGAAGGAACGCGCGTGTCAGCGGCAACACGTCGTCGCGCCGCTCGGCGAGTGGCGGCAACGCGAGCTCGATGACGCTCAGGCGGTAGTACAAGTCTTCACGGAAACGCCCTTCACGCATGGCGTCGCGCAATGGCATGTTGGTGGCGGCGACGATGCGCACATTCGCGCGCCGCGTCGTGTTGGACCCCAGGCGTTCGTATTCGCCGGTCTGCAGCACGCGCAGTAGTTTGGCCTGGCCGGCGAGCGGCAGGTTGCCGATCTCATCGAGGAACAGCGTGCCGCCATCGGCGGCCTCGAAGCGTCCCGCGCGCGCCTTGGCGCCCGTGAATGCGCCCGCCTCGGTGCCAAACAACTCGGCTTCGATGAGCTGGTCGGGCAGGGCACCGGCATTCACCTTCACATAGGCCTGGGTCTTGCGCGCCGAATTGGCGTGCACGATGTCGGCCAGCACTTCCTTGCCGGCGCCGTTGGGTCCGGTGATGAGCACCGGCACGTCGGCATGCGCCACCTGCGCCGCCATGGTCGCCACCGTGTGCAGCGCGTCGCTTTCGTAGACCAGGCCGCGGAGGTCGTAGCGTTCGGCGAGCTGGGCGCGCGCTTCCGAACGGCGCGCCCGCGTGGCGACGTTTTCTTCCACCGCGGCGCGCAACTCCAGCAGGTTACGCACCGTGGTCAGCAGCCGGGCGTCGTCCCAGGGCTTGGCGATGTAGTCGGCGGCGCCGGCCTTGACCAGGTCCACGGCGGTCTCCAGGTGCGTCCAGGCGGTGAGCAGGATCACCGGCACGTCGGGATGAAGAGCGCGCAGCTCGCGGAACAGCGCGACGCCTTCCTCGCCGGAGGTCGCTTCGCGCCGGAAGTTCATGTCCTGGATCACCAGGTCCACTTCCTGGGAACGCACGGTCGCGAGGGCCTCGGCCGGAGATGAAGCACCGAGGACCCGCGCGCCGTGCAGGGACAACAGGACCTGGAAGGCCGTGCGCACGGCCTCACTATCGTCAGCAACCAGTACGGTGCGGTGTGCCAGGCGGTCCTCGATGTGTGACGTCACTGAAGTCATACGTAAGACGCCGGGGTAGGCCATGGGGTTGCAAGGGGCGGACACTTTTGCACGCGGGGAAGATTAGACGTCGGGGTCAAACACTTCGAGTGGCCATGGCGGGAGATACTTTGGCCGCCCGCAATGCGGGCTGCCACGCCGCCAGTTGCCCCAGCGCCCAAAGGCCGATCACCCCACCCACGAGGAAGTAGAGGTCCAGTCGCGGCAGTCCGAACTGGTTCGACAGCCAGAAGCCGACGGCGAGCGCCAGGCCACAGCCCACGACGACACCCAGGGTGGTGACCATCCAGTTCTCGGCCAGGAAGTAGCTGACGATGTCACGCCTGCGGGCGCCGACCGCCCGGCGCGTGCCGATCTGCCGCGTGCGCGTATTCACGTTGAACGTGGCGAGGCCGAAGATGCCGAGCGCGCTGAACGTGAGCACGAGGCCCGTGACCACGGAGAGCGTCACGGCCATGAACGAATCGCTGGAGTAGCTCATCTGCTTGAAGTTCTGCATGGTGCGAAGTTTGCCCACGACACGATTCGGATCGCGCTTGCGTAGCGCGACTTCCGTGGCGGCCATGATGCTGTCGAGCTTCCCGGGCTCGGTGCGAATCAGGTAACGGATGCTCGGCCCCGGACCCACGAGGGGGACCACCATCACGCGGTCGAGCTTGTCCCAACCCACCCAGGCGCCATGCATCTGCTCGATGATTCCGGCGATGACGAGAGGCTTGCTCTGGTCGTCATACAGGGTCTTGCCGACCAGGTGATCCTTCTCCTTGGGGAACAGCGCTTCGGCGAACGCGCGTGTCACCAGAGCCGTGCCTGGGAAACCCTGCGCGTCCTTCGGCCGGAATTCGACATCGGTGGCACTGAAGTTCCTGCCGTCGGCGAGCTTCACACCCAGGGTCTTCACGCCGTGTTCGTCGGTGTTGTAGTAGGCCACCGGCGTCTTTTCGCCCTTCTTGTCGGGCAGGGAATAGAACTGGGTTGAACTGCCGCCACCCGACAATGGAACCTGCGTGGTGGGCGCGGCGTCGATGACACCCGGCATTTCGCGCAGCATGGCCAGGTCATTGCGGACCATCGCGAAGAAGTCGTGGTCCTTTTCGAAGCTCGTGACCGGCACCGCGAATATGTGCTGGTCATCCATCCCCGAATCCCTGCCGATCTTGTTGACGCGCTGTTCAGTGACGAACACCGCATTCACGACGATCGCGAGCGTGAGCGCGATCTGTATGGCCACCAGTATTGCGCCGGCGCCATTGCGCATCAGCGCGGAAAAGATTGGTCGAAGTCCCATGGTTATTGCACCTTCAGGTAAGACGCAGGGGTTGCACGCCCGATTCGCCAGGCTGGATAGAGGCCAGCGAGAATTCCCGCGGCGAGAGAGATGACCAACGCGATCCCGAACGTGCCGTAGTCCACCGGCAGCACCCGTTCCAGCTCCTGTACGAATCGGCCATACCAGGCGCGCAGCGCCCATATGCCGGCGAAGCCCAGCAGTCCACCGATGAAGCCGCCCGCAATCGCAATCACACCGGACTCGGTGAGATGCTGCAGGAAGATGTCGCGACGGCTGGCACCCAGCGCGCGCCTCACGCCTGCCGCGGGCGCGGCGTTGAGGAACTTGGCTAACAACAATCCCACGGTGTTCACCAGGCAGACCGCGAGGAATGCGAACGCCATGATCAGCATCGCCTTGTTGTCGGTGCCGACGACCTGGTTGCGCTCCATCCACCCTTCTATGTTGTAGAGGTGGTTGTTGAGCGGCCGCGGGAAGCGGCCCTTGGACTTCTGGTCGACGACATAGTCATCGAGGAACTGGCGATACGCGGCCACCTTGGCGGGCGTTCGCAGTTCCACCCAGCTTTCGAACCAGATGCACTCGGAGTTGAGGAAGTCCTGGTAGCTCTTGATGTCTTCGGTCTTCCAGCAATTGGTGTTGCCATCGCTGCCGAGCTCCAGGATCTGACCCCAGGTAAGGGGCACATAGATCTCTTCGGGGTCATCGAACGAGCCGTTCGACACGTCATAGAATTTTGGCGCCGGTTCCCAATCGTTGAGTACTCCGACGACACGGAATTCGCGGTCGTGCCACAGGACCGTCTTGCCCACGCTGTTGGCGCCGCCAAAAGCCTTCTGGTTGGTTTCCTTGCTGAGCACGACCACGGGTTCCGGACCTTCGTCGGCCCTGGCATTCCATCCGCCGCCATAGAGAAACGGTGTTTCGAACATCGCGAAGAAATCACCCGTGGTCATGCGTGCGGAGACGTACTCCGGGACCATGTTCTTGCCGCCCGAGAGCACGCCGCCTGCCTTGAACATGATGAGCTTGCGATCCGGAATGGTGGAGGCGTAGAGCCCGCGTGCGTCGCGATAGGTCTGGAGATCCGGCGCATTGATCGGCTTGTCCTTGTCGTAGGGGTTGTCCGGGTCCCAGCTGTCGACATTGGGCACGAACAGCATCTCGGTCTTGTCGGGAAGTGGAATGCGCGCTGCGGCGCGATAACTCGTGAGCGTCACCATGCACACCGAGATGCCGAGCGCGATGGCCATCACCATGAGAGCGGTGAGACCGGGATTGCGCCGGAAGCTCTGCAGCGACAATCGCAGGTAGTAGGCGAACATGGTTCAGGCTCCTGCGGACGTCGCCACGCGATCCACGAGATGCGGTTCGTAGGGCTTGAAGTCGGAAATCTGGCCGTCGACCACCTGCACGTTGCGATGCGCGCGTCGCGCCAGTTCCGGATCGTGCGTGACCATGATGATGGTGGTGCCCATCTCGTTGATGCGCTCCAGCAGGTCCATGACCTGGCGCGCCATCAGCGAATCGAGGTTGCCGGTGGGTTCATCGGCGAGCACCAGCTTGGGGTCGCCGGCGATCGCGCGCGCGATTGCCACGCGCTGCTGCTGTCCGCCCGACAGCTGCGCCGGCACATGATTCATGCGCGCGGCCAGGCCGACGATCTCCAGCGCGTTGGTGATGCGCTGGTGACGCTCGGCATACTTCATGCGGCGGTAGCGCAAGGGCACATCGACGTTGTCGTAGATGTTGAGGTCGGGCATCAGGTTGAAGCTCTGGAAGATGAAACCGATCTTCTGATTGCGCAGCGCGGAACGCGCGTCGTCGGGGAGATCCGTCACTTCCACGTCGTCGAGCTTGTAACTGCCGGTCTCGTAGGGCTCGAGCAGGCCGGCGATATTGAGGAACGTGGTCTTGCCCGAACCGGAAGGGCCCGTGACCGCGAGGAACTCACCGGCCTTCACGTCGAGCGAGAAGTCGCGCAACGCATGCGTCTCGATGAGGTCGGTGCGAAATACTTTGCTGACGTTCTTCATGGAAAGCATGTGGATCATTCCTCTTAGTTACCGATGAGGACGCTGGGCGCGTCCTTGTAGTCGCGCATGTCCGAGAGCACCACGGTGTCGCCGACATTGAGTCCATTGCGGATTTCGATCTCGCCGATGGCCGCCGCGCCGAATTCCACGGGCGTGCGCACCGCCGCGTCGTCCCGCACGACGTAGGCGAATTTCGTGTCCGAATCGCTGAAGGGGCTGCGGGCCACCTTGAGTACGTCGTTGCGTTCGTCGAGCACGATGCGCACCGAAGCACGCTGGTTCTGCCGCAGGCCCTTGGGCTGCGCCGCGAATCGAACCCGGCCGGTGACCTGGGCATTGCGCACGTCGGGCGATATGCCGGCCACCGTGCCCGCGAACTGCCGCCCGTCGAGCGCGATCCCGGCGTTCATGCCCGAGCGGATCTCGTTGGCGTAGCTCTCGGATACCTGGAATTCGATTTCGAGCGCGGTGAGGTCAACCACCGTGACCAGCGGCGCGTTCTCGGCTACCTGCGCGCGTTCGGTCTGGCTCAGGGTCGCGACCATGCCGGCCACCGGCGACTTGAGAGTCAGTGCGTCGACGCGCTCGCGCAGGCGGGCGACCTTCAGTGCCTGCGCATCCCTTTGCGCACGCTGGCTGCGCAGTTCGAGCTGCAGGCTGTCCTTTTCCAGGCCGCCGGTTTCCGTTGCATGGGTGTAGTTGAGCTTGGCGGTTTCCAGATCGTCGCGTGCCCGCTCGAAGTCACGCTCCGCTATCGCATGGATGGACCAGGCATCCTCGGCGCGCTTGAACTCACGCTCGGCGGCGGTGATCTGCACCTTGGCAAGGTCGGTGTCCTGGCCGCTCTTGAGAATCGTGCGCCGGACTTCGATGGTCTGGCGATTGAGCCCCGCCTCGGTACTCGCGAGCGTGGCGCGCTCGCGTTCATATTCATTGGTGAGCGCGGCGCTCTCGACTTTGCCCAGCACATCGCCGGCCTTGACCGTGTCGCCGGCGCGCACCTTATAGATGATGGTGCCCGGAGCTTCGGCGAAGAGCGTGGGGCTTATCGCGGCGACGACGATTCCCGTGGCGGCCACGTCGCGTACGAAAGGCCCGCGCTCGACGACGGCCGTGCGTACGCGGTCGCGCGGAATGACCTTCTCCGACGACAACCAGGCGCGCGCGCTCCAGGCGACGAGCAACAACAGCGCGGCGGCACCTCCCGCGATAACGCCGTAGCGGCGAAGCAAGGCGCTTCGATTCCGGGGGACGGTGACGACGCGGTCCTGGGACTCGGTGCCGCGCATGGCGATTTCAGGAAGCAGCAGTGACATACCACTGCTAAAGCACATCTCGTGCCAGGTGGCGCGGCGACACGCCGATCGCGCCTAACTGATTGAATCTTGCGGGAGACGCACCGACGCGCCGCATTACATCCCATTTGGTCGGAGTGTCCGCACGCGGACAGCGGACGTCCTGGGGACACTAAGAAGAATGGGGTCTGACCCCATCCTTCTATATGCGTCTAATCCCCGCTGGCCCGCCAAGGATCACGAGATCCGCAGGACGCGCCGCAAACAACCCCGAGGTGACCACACCGACGATCTGATTGATGGCGGTCTCGAGCGCCACCGGGTCGCTGATTCGCAGGTCATGCACGTCGAGAATGTGATTGCCGTTGTCGGTGACAACCTTGTCACGCCACACGGGGCGCCCACCAAGCCGGGTGAGCTCTCGGCTAACGTAATTGCGCGCCATGGGAATGACTTCAACGGGTAAGGGGAATGCGCCGAGCGTGTCGACCAGCTTTCCCTCATCGGCGATGCAGATGAACCGGCGGGAGGCGGCGGCGATGATCTTCTCGCGCGTGAGTGCGCCCCCGCCACCCTTGATGAGCTGCCGTCGATGGTTGGTTTCATCGGCACCGTCGATGTAGGTATCGATGGCGCCGACCTCGTTGAGGTCGAATATGCGAACACCTATCGCCTTGAGGCGTTGGGTGGTCCCCTCGGAACTCGAGACGGCGCCTGAGATGCGATCCTTGATGGCCGCGAGTTCGTCGATGAGGAAGTTCACCGTCGATCCGGTGCCGACGCCTAGCACCTTTCCTTCGATCACGAATTCCAGCGCTGCGCGCGCCGCAGCTTGTTTTCCAGTGTTTTGCGTACTCACTGCATCACTCCGCATATGCGGGCCCTGAAACGACACTGCCCGCTTGATAGCGGGCAGTGTCTTCGAATTTGAGTCGGCGAGCGAGAAAGTTTCTCGCTCGCCTTTTGGCACAAGGCCAGAAGAATTACTTCTTCTTGGCTTTCTTCTTGGCCTTTTTCTTGGCTTTCGCCATGGCGCATCTCCAGTAGTTACGGGTTAGTCCGAGGGCGAGTATACGCAGGCGTTGACAAATTTCAAGCGAGGGTCACTGAACGTCAACGAGTGAATCACATCGACGTGTATCGACACATCACTCGAGTGTGAGGATGAACTTCCAGTGAGCGGCACTCAGAGGCGTGATCGAGAGTCTGTTGCCACGTTTCAACAGCAGCATCCCATCTAGTTCACGCGTCTCGTGCTTGCGCAGTTCATCGAGCGTGATCACGCGCTTCAGGCGCCGTTTGAGTTGCACGTCGACCACAACCCAGCGCGGATTTTTCGGATCGCTGCCTTCGTCGTAGTGGTCATGCTTCTTGTCGAAGGCGGTGGGGTCGGGATACGCGGTGCGTACGACTTCGACGATGCCCGCCACACCCGGAACCTCGCAGCTCGAGTGATACAGGAACGCCTGGTCACCCTTCTTGAAGTCGTCGCGCAGCATGTTGCGCGCCTGGTAGTTGCGCACGCCGTCCCACATGGCGGTCTTCTTCGGCTTCGCAGCGAGATCATCGACTCCGAAGGTCGACGGCTCGGTTTTCATGAGCCAATAGTTCATCGATTCCCATCTCCGTGACGATGCTGTCCATGAATACGTCGGTCGCAGTCACCGGAACCAGCGGCACGACCTGGAAAGAATAAGCGAGACCCACGAGTCGCGGGCCGGACCAATGGTGACGCAGGTGCCGGAAGGCCAGAGTGCGATCGTAGAAACCGATGCCGTGCCCGAGCCGTGCGCCGCGATGGTCGAGCGCAACCGCCGGTACGAAAATCGTGTCGAGGAATCGTGCGCTCAGCGCATCGTGACCGTCGGGCTCGTGCATTCCGAGTGCGTGCTGCGTACCGCGCTTGCTGAATTTCACGAAGCGCATGGAGCGCGCGCGCAGTGAGGCGATGCGGGGCAGATATATCTCGCAGCCGCGCGCCAATGCGAGCTCGATGAGGGGTTGCGTGCCGAGCTCCTGGGGCATCGAGGCGTATACGCCGATGCGTTTGCCGGGTCCGAGCCATCGGGTTTGCGAAATGGAACGCGCGATTGCCTCAGCGGCGCGTAAACGTGCGAGCCGCGGCACCGCGCGGCGTCGCGTGAGCATTTCGATTCGAAGGGATGACTTCGTTTGCACGAGAAGAGAGGAAAAGCGCTACCCGATAGTGCCGGTGCAAGCCATTGCTCTCGAACCAGAGCAACAAGGTGGGACCGGCCCCGACATTTAAGGCTTTCCGCCCAAGGGCGGACCTGCACAATGCTGTCAGAAAGCGTTGGTCCCGGGCGTTTACATTACGGTCGAGAGGTAACCCGACTTACTGTCGAACACCACAGGCAGCGCAGAGCCACTCTACCATTCTCAGGCGCAAGCGCCACGTCGGAAAACGCCGTCGAAGCGACGTCGTTCACGCTTTCAAAGATCTAATTGCCGGGTTCGCTGTAGGGCAGTCTCGACACGCTCGCGCATGTTCTTCACGCGGCCACTCACTGCACCTTGCAGTTCGGCGTCGAGCTTGCGCAGTCGCAGAAGTTCGTTGGCCATGTTGAGCGCGGCCATGACGGCAATGCGATCCGCGCCGACGACTTTGCCGGTGTCGCGAATCTCGCGCATCTTCTTGTTGAGGTATTCGGCGGAGTCGAGCAGATCGGCGCGTTCGTCCTGCGGGCAGGAAACGAAGTATTCCTTTTCCAGGATCCGTACGGTGACGGTGGCCGATTCCTTGTCGCTCACGCAGTGTGCTCCATGGTCTTCAGGCGGCCGATCATGGCCTCGACGCGAGCGCGCACCTGGTCGTTACGCTGCGCGAACACAGAACGTTCGGCTGCGAGTGACTCCTGGCGCTGACGCAATGCGCGGTTCTCTTCCTTGAGAGCGTCGACGGTGAGGAGAAGTTCTTGGAGACGGCTTTCGAGACGCGCAAATTCCGTTTCGAAGCCTGATTTGTTGCTGTTGTCATTCATGGCGGAGGACTATAGGGCTCGGGTCTTGGGGGGGTCAATTGCCACGCTCCGGGAGGTTCGGTACTCGGGCATAATTCCTCCATGTTGGCCGCCACTTACGATGAATTCGAACGCGTGCTCCGGGAGGCGCGGGCACTGCCCGAACCGGCCGAAGCGCATGGGACCCTGGCCGGCGCGCTGTGCAGCTCCCGCGACTACGGTCTCATGGAATGGCTGCGAGAAATCCTGCCTGACGACTCTCCCGATGACGCGGCGCTGAAAAGCTCGGTCCTGCAGAACGTCTACAACTCCATGGTGCGCACGCTGGTCGGCAACGACGCCGATTTCGAGCCGCTGTTACCGGATGACGAATCGCCGCTCGGCGTACGCGCGGATGCATTGAGTCTCTGGTGCCAGGGTTTTCTGTATGGCCTCGGCTCGGGCACCACGGGCGACCCGGGCAAGGTTTCGATCGAAGCCGGCGAGATCATTCGCGATTTCACCGAAATCACCCACGTCGGCGTCGAGGCCGACGAGGAAAATGAAGAGAACGAGGTGGCGTTCGCCGAGGTCCTGGAGTTCGTGCGAGTCGGTGTGCAGTTGTTGTTCGTGGAGCTTGCGCCCGCGCGCGGCGAGGAGCCGGAGCCTGGTGCCGCGTCGATCCATTAGTAAGTTGAGTCGCAAGCGCGCCGGGCCCACGGTGGCGCGCGTGCCCTCCGTCGGGCGCGAAGAATTCAAGCGTCGCCGTCGCGCACTGCTCAAGCAGATGGGCCGCGATTCGATCGCCGTCGTGCCCACGGCCCCGGTGCGCATGCGAAACAACGATGTCGAATACGCCTATCGGCCCGACAGCGATTTTTTCTACCTCACCGGCTTCGCGGAGCCCGACTCGGTTGCCGTGCTGGTGCCGGGACGCCCGCAGGGTGAATACATTCTCTTTGTAAGAGATAGGGATCCGTCCCGCGAAACGTGGGATGGAAAGCGCGCGGGACCCGAAGGCGCCACGCGTGACTTCGGTGCCGACCATGCGTTTCCGATCGGCGATATCGACGAAATCCTGCCGGGGCTCATGGAGAACCGCACCAAGGTGTTCTATGCCATGGGCACGCATCCGGAGTTCGATCAGCGCGTGGTCAGCTGGGTGAATGGCCTGCGTACGCAGGCGCGCAACGGCCGCCACCCCCCGCAGGAGATCGTGGCGCTCGATCACGTGCTGCACGACATGCGGCTGTTCAAGAGCCGCGCCGAAGTGGACACCATGCGCGAAGCTGCGCGTATTGCCGCGCGGGCTCACGTGCGCGCCATGAAGGCGTGCGAGCCCGGCAAACGCGAATACGAAATCGCCGCCGAGGTGGTACATGAATTTCGCGTGCACAACGCCGAGCTTTCGTACCTGCCCATCGTCGGCGGTGGCGCGAACGGCTGCATCCTGCACTACCGCGAGAACGACGCCGCACTTCGCGCCGGGGATCTGCTGTTGATAGATGCCGGATGTGAAGTGGATTGTTATGCCTCGGACATCACGCGCACGTTCCCGGTCAACGGCCGCTTCTCGCCCGAGCAGCGGGCCCTATATGACATCGTGCTCGAGGCGAATCACGCCGCCATCGCATCCGTGAAGCCCGGCAATCATTGGAATGCACCTCATGAAGTGGCGGTGCGCGTCATCACGCAGGGATTGCTCAAGCTCGGGCTGCTCAAGGGCAAGCTCGCCAAGCTCGAGCAGTCGGGCGCCTATCGGAAATTCTTCATGCACCGCACCGGGCACTGGCTGGGCATGGATGTGCATGACGTCGGCGACTACAAGGTCGGCAACGAGTGGCGCGTGTTCGAGCCCGGCATGGCTCTGACCATCGAGCCCGGCATCTACATCGCTCCCGGTACGCCGGGCACGCCGAAGAAATACCAGGGAATCGGCATCCGCATCGAAGACGACGTCGTGGTGACGCGTGACGGCTGTGAGGTGCTCACCGACGGCGTGCCCAAGGACGCGGTCGAGATCGAGCGGCTGATGGCGTCGGTTGCGTGACATGAAAGAGTGGGACGTCGCAATCGTCGGCGGGGGCATGGTTGGTGCGAGCTTTGCACTCGCGCTGCGCGCCACGAAATTGCGCGTGCTGCTCATCGAGAGCATTCCGCCGGAGTCGGCGGTGCAGCCCAGCTTCGATGAACGCACCACGGCGCTCGGCAACGGCTCGCGGCAGATCTTCGAATCGCTGGGTGTGTGGCAGGCCATGACGGCGGAGTCGGCGGCCATTCACTCCATTCATGTGTCCGATGCAGGCCGTTTCGGCGTCGCGCGCCTCGAGGCGCGCGAGCAGGGCGTGCCTGCCTTCGGCTACGTCGTCCCCAACCGCGTCATTGGCCGGGTGTTGTGGCAGGCGCTGAGAGAAACATCCAACGTGACGCTGGCGATGCCCGCGCAGTTGAAGAACGCGACATTGCGCGACGATGGCGTGCTGCTCGACCTCGTGCAGGACGGCAAGCCGGAACAGATTCGCGCCGCGGTCGCCGTGGCTGCCGATGGCGCCGGATCAGTATTGCGCGCCAGCGCGGGCATCAAGGCTGACGTCGAGGACTACGACCAGGTTGCCATCGTGGTGAATGCCGCCACCGAACGGCCTAACAACGGCCAGGCCTTCGAGCGCTTCACCTCGTCCGGCCCGCTCGCCGTCCTGCCGGTGACCGGCGGAGGCTACGCCGTCATCTGGGCGGTCGCGCCTGCGCGCGCCGCCGAATTGATGTCACTCGACGAAGCTGCCTTCGCCTCCGAATTGCTCAATGCGTTCGGCTGGCGCGCGGGCCGCTGGACTCGCATCGGCCGTCGCAATACCTACCCGCTCACGCTGTCACGCGCCGCAGAAACCGTCGCGGGACGCGTGGTGCTCATCGGCAATGCCGCGCAGGCGCTGCATCCGGTGGCGGGCCAGGGTTTCAATCTTGGCCTGCGCGATGCGGCAACCCTCGCGGAAATGCTGGCGAAGGCCGAGCCGGGCGCCGATTTCTCGCCCATGGTGGGCGAATTGTTAGGCAAGTTCGCCGCCTGGCGGGCCGAGGACCGCAGCGGCGTCACGCGATTCACCGACAGCCTCGTGAAACTCTTCGGCAGTCACACCCCCGGGGTTTCGCTGGTGCGCAATTTCGGTCTGCTGCTGTTCGACCTGAGTCCCGCGGCCAAGCGCGCGCTGTCGCGCGTGAGCTGGGGCTTCGCCGGGCGCATGCCGCGCCTGGCGCGCGGCCTGCCACTCGAATGAACATCGACTACGACGTGGCCGTGGTGGGCGCCGGGCCCATCGGTCTCGCCACCGCCGTACTGCTCGCGCGCCAGGCAGGGTTCGGCTCTGCGCGCGTGGCGGTGTTCGATCGGCGGATTCCCGATTCGCTCGATCGGGTGCGCGAGCTTCCCATGGACCTGCGGGTGTTCGCGCTGTCGCGCGCCAGCGAGAAGATCCTGCGCGCCGCGGATGCGTGGGCGGATGTCATAGCCACACGCGCTGAGCCCTTTGAACGCATGCAGGTGTGGCATGCCGACGTGCCACCCCATGGCGGCGATGCGCTGGTGTTCGACGCCGCGGAGATTGGCGAGCGCGACCTCGGCGTGATCGCGGAGAACAATGTATTGCAGGCAGCGCTGGCCGGCGCCGCGCGCCGCGCGGGCGTGCAGCTCGTGGCCGGGGATGTGACCGCGCTGGATCAGGAGCGTGACGCCGCGGTGTTGCACGCGGGGGAGCGACAGATACGCGTGCGCCTCGTGGTGGGCGCCGATGGCGCGCAATCGCGGGTGCGCGAGCTCGCGGGTCTTTCGGCCACCCGCACCGACTATGGCCAGACCGCCATCGTCGCCATGGTGAGCACCGAGCGCTCGCATGAACATACCGCGTGGCAACGATTTCTTGGCGACGGCACGCTGGCGTTCCTGCCATTGAAGGACGCGCACAGCTCCATCGTGTGGTCGCTGCCAACGGCTCGCGCCGAGATGTTGCTGGCCGCGACGCCGGCTGCATTCGAGCGCGAGCTGGAAAAGGATTTCGACGGCGCGCTCGGCAAGGTGCAGCTCGCGAGCGAGCGCCTGAAGTTTCCGCTGTGGCGCCTGTCGGCAAGCGCATACGTCACCGAGCGCGTGGCGCTGGTGGGCGACGCCGCGCACGTGGTGCATCCGCTGGCGGGGCAGGGCGCGAATCTCGGGTTGTTAGATGCCGCGGCGCTGGCTGATGTGCTCGCCGAAGGCCTCAAGGCGCGCGAAGACCCGGGCGCGATACGCCTCTTGCGGCGTTACGAGCGCTGGCGGCGCAGCGAAAACGATCTCATGAGTGGCGCCATCGACGTCTTCGATCGCCTGCTGGCGCGTGGCACGGGCCGCCTCGCCACGTTCGCGCAGCGCGGGATGCCCTGGGTGAACCGCTCGACGTTGGCGAAGCGTGTGTTCATCGAACGCGCCATGGGCCTCGCGGGCGAACTACCCGCCGCAGCGCGTTAGCCCGGCTCTCCCATCATGCTCGGGATCAAATCGGAACGCCTGGCGGGCATGGCGTCGATGCTCATGGGTGTCGCTTCGTTCGCCTGCATGGACGCGGCACTGAAGCTGCTGTCGACCGACTACCCTCTCTTTCAGGTCGCCGCGCTGCGCGGATTGGCTGCGCTGCCGGTGGTGTTCACCTGGGCGATGTATGCGGGCGGCCCGAGGCAACTGGTGAGGATTCGCTGGCCATTGCACCTGATCCGCGGCGTGCTCTCGGTATTCATGATGGCAACGTTCATCTACGGAATTCAGAAACTTTCGCTGGCCAAAACCTACGCGCTGTTTTTCGTTGCCCCACTTCTGATTGCGATTTTCTCGACCTTCATGCTGGGCGAGCGCGTGATTCGCACGCAGTGGGTGGCAATCGTCATTGGGTTCGCGGGCGTGCTTTTCGTTCGCCCGCCCGAAATCGCAGGCTGGGTCGCACCCCTCGCAATATTGGGGTGTGCGCTGTGCTACGCGTTTTCGTCGGTTCTCGTGAAGATCATCGGGCGCACCGATACCACCCAGTCGATGGTGTTCTGGATGACCTGCATGCTGGCGATCGGCGCAACGCTCCTGACGTTGCTCGTGCCGCCTGGCTGGAAAGCCATTCACAGCGAGCACTACCTGCTGATTGGCGGAATTGCGATTACCGGCGCCATTGGGCAATGGGGCATCACCGAAGCGTTCAAACACGCGCCCGCGGCGAGCGTGGCGCCGCTGGAATATTCGGGCATGGCCTGGGTGCTCATGATCGACTTCTTCGTCTGGTCGGTGACGCCTGAGTGGCAGACGCTGCTGGGCGCAGCGGTGATCATCGGCAGCGGGCTCTACCTGCTGCGGTTCGAATCGCGGCGCGCAAGTTAGGCGCGTCTGAAATGGGGACATTCCTCATTTTCTTGTAACAAAGCAGACAGACTGGCGAGCTTTCTGGCGGATCGTGTTGTTACAAAAAAATGAGGAATGTCCCCATTTCAGCCGAGGCTGATTCGGCAATAATTTGTCGTATGGCCATCGACATCGTGCCCTTGATACTGCTGCCGACCATGGACCCGGAGCGGTTCGAGCGCTGCAGTTTCTCGCTGCAGGACTCCGTGTCGCTGTTGACAATCACGATGATGGAGCTGCCGCCATTCATCATCCACTTCCACAAGCTGCGCTGGCATCGCGTCACGCCCAATGCCCAATGCACGCCCGTGCTCACGCAGGGTTGTCAGATGGCGGTCGCCGAAGTGCTCAACTCTCCGGCGCTGCGCCACTACGTGACGCGCGAGAACGTGCTGCCGGAGCAGGTGCGCTCTTTACATCACTACCGCATCTACCTCGGCGCCGGTGGCTGCCACGAGGCGTTTGCAAAATCGGTGTATGCGAGCGGGCCGGGCAAGATGTCGCGCAGCTTCGCCAAGGTGGCGAACAGCGTGAAGCAGCGCTTTAAGTCCATCAGCGGCTGAACGAGTCTCGCCACGGCGAGATTCAATGCAGGGCGGTCGCCTGCTCCGTCCGCTCCGCCGTGGCGCGCGTACGCATGAACGCGCCGCCAATGATTCCTGCGGCCGCCGCGCAGCTCGCGCCGATCATGAAAGCGAGTCGATAGCCGGCATTGAGCGCCACCCTGGCGTCGACGCCGCTGGTGAGTTCGAAATCCGTCTGTCCCGCCGCGATGCTCGCGAGCACGGCGAGGCCGAGTGCGCCGCCCATCATGAACGCCGTGTTGACGACGCCGGAAGCGAGGCCCGAATCGGCCGGGCTCACATCGGACATGGCACCCAGCAGCAGCGGGTTGAACGCGATGCCCGCGCCGATGCCGAGCAGCGTCATGCCCGGAAGCACGTCGATCCAGAAGTTTCCGTCGAGCGGGGCGCGCGCGAACAGCGCGAGGCCCGCCGCGGCGCACAGCAATCCGAGCGCGAGGGGTTTGCGCCAGCCGAATTTCATGACGATCTTTGCGGACAACCCGAGCGAGAACGCCGCCATGATGAGATTCGCGGGCAGGAACGACAGCCCAACCTGCATCGCGTTGTATCCGAGCACGAGCTGCAGATAGAGCGCCGAGATGAAGAACCACGCGAACATCGCCGCGGCCCAGAGCACAGCGGCAATATTGGCGGTGGCGACATTGCGCAGCTTGAAAAGGCCGAGCGGCATCAGCGGCGCCTTCACGCGCGACTCGATGATCAGGAACGTCACGAGCAGCACGACCGCACCCCCGAGCGTGCCGACGGTCTGCATCGAGCGCCAGCCGACCTCGTGGCCGTTCACGATGGCGTACACGGCCAGCATGAGCGAGGTGGTGACGGTGAGCGCGCCGGCGACGTCGAGCTTCGTGCCGCTCGCGGTGCCCGGCAGATGAGGCAGCAGTCGCAAGCATGAGAGATACACGAGCAAGCCGATCGGCACGTTGACGAGGAAGATCCAGTGCCAGTTGAGCGTGGTGGTGAGGAAGCCGCCGAGCAACACGCCGACGCTGCCGCCCGCCGAACACACGAAACCGTAGATGCCCATGGCTTTGGCGCGTTCGCCAGTCTCGGTGAACAGATCCATGATGAGCGAGAGCGCGACCGCCGTGACGACCGCGCCGCCGATTCCCTGGATCGCGCGCGCGGCGATCAGCATGTGCTGGGACGTGGCGACGCCGCAGCCGATCGATGCGGCGGTGAACAGGATGAGCCCGAGCAGGAACAGCCGGCGATGACCGTAGAGATCACCGAGCCGGCCGCCAAGCAGCAGGAAGCCGCCGAAGGTGAGCATGTAGGCGTTGACCACCCAGACGAGCGACGTCTCGGTGAATTGCAGGTCTTCGCGAATGGAGGGCAGGGCGACGTTCACGATGGTCGTATCGAGCACGATCATCAGAACGCCGGAACACAGAACGTAAAGCGCCCACCAGCGCTTGCGCGCGTCATCGAACATGAATTGTTTCTCAGGGCTGACGCCCACGTCGGAGGACGCCGCCGAAGCGGCGGCGTCCGTACTTAGTTGTCGGTTTGCAGGCTATGGTTTCGACAAGGGCCCATATATTTTCACGGACGCCGGTGCTTCACCGGCGTTTTCCGATGTGGGCGTTAGCCCTGAAGAATATCGATCTTGGCCGCGCAGATGAAATCATTTTCGTGCAGGCCGCCGATGGCGTGAGTCTGGAACCGGATACGGCAGTAGCCCCAGCCGCACTCGATGTCCGGATGGTGGTCTTCGATGTTGGCGATGTGCGCGACTGCGTTGACGAAGCTCATGGCGCGGTAGAAGTCCGCGAACTTGAACTCCCGCTTGATGGCTTTCCCGTCTTCGATCGAGCTGCCATCCGGCTTCGAGAAGGCCTAACTTCTTCTGCGCCTCATCGCGGGTGAGCGCGCTGACACCACCGTGGCAGGGCACACATTTCTTGTTGATCAGGGTCTCGTCGTTGCTGCCGATCATGAGATGGCCTCCTGCGGTTGCGGTGAGGTGTCACGACGTGCGAAGCGCCGCGCGACGTACTGCTCCACCAGCTCCTGGAATTCCTCGGCGATGCGCTCGCCCTTGAGCGTCGGTCCCTTCTCGCCGTCGATGTACACCGGCGCCACGGGCCGCTCGCCCGTGCCGGGCAGCGAGATGCCGATGTTGGCGTGTTTGCTCTCGCCGGGGCCGTTGACCACGCAACCCATCACCGCGACCGTCATGTCTTCCACACCTTCGAAGGATTTGCGCCATTCGGGCATGCGATGACGGATGTGACTCTGGATCGATTGCGCGAGTTCCTGGAAGTAGGTGCTGGTCGTGCGGCCACAGCCGGGGCACGCCACCACCATCGGGATGAACGAACGCAGGCCCATGGTCTGCAGGATTTCCTGCGCCACGATCACCTCGTTGGTGCGATCACCGTTCGGTTCGGGCGTGAGCGATACGCGGATGGTGTCGCCGATGCCTTCCTGCAGCAGCACCGCCATGCCGGCGGTGGACGCGACGATGCCCTTGCTGCCCATGCCGGCTTCCGTGAGGCCGAGATGCAGTGGATAGTCGCAGCGCTCCGCCAGGCGGCGGTAGATAGCAATGAGGTCCTGAACGCCGCTGACTTTCGCCGAGAGGATGATGCGCTCGCGCGGAAGCCCAAGCTCCACGGCCCGCGCAGCGCTCTCGAGCGCTGAAGCGACCACAGCCTCGCGCATGATTTCCTGTGCCGACAGCGGCGCGGGTCGCGAATTGTTCTCGTCCATCATGCGCGTCAGCAGTTCCTGGTCGAGGCTGCCCCAGTTCACACCGATGCGTACCGGCTTCTCGTACTTGCAGGCGAATTCGATCATCTCGGCAAACTGCGGATCGCGTTTGCTGCCGCGGCCCACGTTGCCGGGATTGATGCGGTACTTGGCCAATGCGTCGGCACATTCCGGATGTTCGCGCAGCAGCTTGTGGCCGTTGAAATGGAAGTCGCCGATGATGGGCACGCCGACGCCCATTTGCGCGAGCCGATCGCGGATCGGCGCTACCGCAGCGGCGGCCGAAGCTTCATTGACCGTGATGCGCACCAGCTCCGATCCGGCGCGCGCCAGCGCCTTGATCTGTTGCGCGGTGCCTTCGATGTCGGCCGTGTCGGTGTTGGTCATCGACTGGATGACGATGGGCGCGGGACCACCGACGGTCACGCGACCGACGTGCACTGCAAGAGATTTTCGGCGGGGATGGCTCATGGTGTGGGCTTGGGTTCGAGAAGAGTCGAGCTCTGGTTCGTCATCTGCCAACGACCGTCGCGCCAGGCGAGCACGACGAGAAAGTACGCGTTGACGTTGCGCTCGGTGCCGTCGCCGATAGAGACGGCGTACACCTTGCCCGTCAGCACCGCGGAGTCCGCGAACAATCGCACGCGTTCGATCCTGGGATCGAGCGAGCGAAACTTGCGCGTGCCGCTTTGGATCGACTCGAGGTATTGGGCCTTGGTCGAGCAGGTGGCGCTCACGCCGCAGTACTCGAGGTCATCGGCCAGCAGCTTTTCGAGCGCGCCCACGTCGGCGTGCAGCGCTGCATCGAAGCGCGCCAACAGCGCAGCGCGCGCTGAGGCCTCGTCGCCACGCGGCGAGGCCAGCGCGAGGTGAGGCAGCAACACGAGCAGCAGGAGAAGGGGCGGACGCATCACTAACGACCTCGCGGGACTGACTTTGCTCACTTGACCGGAGAGTCGGGCAGGCGTGCGCTGCGCCACGCGGTCATCTGCCAGCGGCCGTCTTTCCAGATCCAGATGTCGGTGTAGCCGATGTGCAGGTCCTGGGGCTGGCGGTCCTTGCCGCCGACCGTCACCTTAGCCTTGCCGCGGATCACGCCGACGTCGCCGAAGATGCGCACGGTTTCGATGGTCGCGACGCTCGAGATGTAGTCGCGCGTGCCGCTGGTCAGCGAATCGATGAACGACTGCTTGGTGTCGAGGTCGCCATTGGAATGCGTGTACTCGAGCCCGTCATCGAGAAGCTTGCCGAGCTTGGCCGCGTCGGCGTTGACCTGGGCCTCGAAGCGAGTCGTTTCGGCCGTTCGCAACGCGACGGAGCGATCTTCATCCTTCGCGAAGGACGCGCTGGACACCATTGTTGCGACTGCAAATAAGACGAATGAAGCGAGAGTGCGGCGCATTGGGATGAACTTTCGGCTGGGCCGTCCGGGAAGGGGCTGCTATGATGCCACCCGCTCGCCAATTGACCAGACTCTGTCCGAGAGACCCTCTTTAATGAGGGCGCCGAAGGCGCAAGTTTCCGCCCGGAAACGCTCAGGCAAACGAACGGCAGGGATCTGAGGCGGGTTCTGGAGAGTGAGGCCCTTCTATATATAAGACGGGCATCCACCGAAGGGGTGCGGCGCGCGAGCCATCGCGAGCCCGATCTCTCAGGTTCAAGGACAGAGGGGCGGGGAAATGGGGACATCCCTCATTTTGTTGTAACAATCGTTTGGGTGATTGCCACGCTGAGTTCGTGGCCGATTGTTACAACAAAATGAGGGATGTCCCCGTTTCCCGCCTTTTGTTTTGGTGCGCACCGCGGGCGCACCGAGGAGAAGTTCTTGGGCAGACGCACACCTTTATACGACCTGCATGTCGAGCAGGGCGCCCGCATGGTCGATTTCGGTGGGTGGGACATGCCCGTGAACTACGGGTCGCAGATCGAAGAGCATCACGCGGTTCGTCGCGACGCCGGCATCTTCGATGTGTCACACATGTGTGTCATCGATGCGCGCGGCCCTCGGGTCCGCGAGTTCTTCTCGCGCCTCCTGGCCAACGACGTGGCCAAGCTCACCCAGCCCGGCAAAGCGCTGTACAGCTGCATGCTCAACGAGGCGGGCGGCGTCATCGACGACCTCATCGTCTATTTTTTGACCGAATCCTGGTTTCGCGTGGTGGTCAACGCCGGTACGCGCGACAAAGATCTTGCGTGGATGCGCGGTATCGCGCCGCAATATGGCGTGGACCTCACCGAGCGCGTCGATCTCGCGATGCTCGCCGTCCAGGGCCCGAACGCGCGCGCCAAGGTCGCGGAGCTGCTGCCTGCTGAACATCGCGCGGCCGCTCTGGCGCTCGAGGTCTTCTTCGGCCGCGAGCTCGGTGACTGGTTCGTGGCGCGCACCGGCTATACCGGCGAAGACGGATTCGAAGTCATGTTGCCCGCTCCCGCGGCCGATTCCATCTGGCGCGCGCTCAACGCCAAGGGCGTGAAATCCGCCGGCCTCGGCGCGCGCGATACGCTGCGACTCGAAGCCGCCATGAATCTGTACGGCAATGACATGGACGAGAGCCAGAACCCGCTCGAGTCCGGCCTCGCGTGGACCGTGTCCTTCGAGAACCCCTCGCGCGACTTCATCGGCCGCAAGGCGCTGGAGTCGATGAAGGCCGCCGGCCTCCAGAAGAAATTCGTGGCCCTGCTGCTCGAAGACCGCGGCGTGCTGCGTGGCCACCAGAAGGTCATCGTCGCCGGCGCCGGCGAAGGCGAAATCACCTCAGGCACTTTCTCTCCGACGATGGAGAAATCGATCGCACTCGCTCGCGTGCCACGCGCCACCGGCGCCGCGGTGCAGGTCGACATTCGTGGAAAATTATTGAACGCACGCGTGGTCAAAGCGCCGTTCGTGCGTCACGGCAAGATACTGGTTAGTTAGACCCCATTTCGGAGCACATGACATGAGCGATATTCCCGCAGACCTCAAGTACACCAAGTCGCACGAGTGGGTTCGCACGCTCGCCAATGGCAACGTCGAAGTGGGCATCACCGATCACGCGCAGGGCGCGCTCGGCGATCTCGTGTTCGTCGATGTGCCTGAGGCTGGCAAATCGCTCAAAGCCGGCGACAGCTTCGCCGTGGTCGAGTCGGTCAAGGCGGCTTCCGATGTTTACGCACCCATCGCGGGCGCCGTCGTGGAAGGCAACCCCGCGCTGGGCAGCCAGCCCGAGCTGATCAATTCCGAGCCCTACGGCGCCGGCTGGATCGCGCGCATGAAGCCGGCCGTTGCGCCGCAGGGCCTGTTGAGCGCCGCTGAATACCAGGCGCATCTCGACGCAGAGGGTTAATCCATGCCATTCAATCCGCACACGCCCAAGGACGTCGGCGACATGCTCGCCGCCATTGGCGCGAAGACCATCGAAGAATTGTTCGATGAAATTCCCAAGGAGCTGCGCATCGAGTCGCTGGCGGGCATCCCCGACGCACTCAACGAGATGCAGACCGGCAAACTCATGATGGCGCGTGCGGCGCAGGACGGCATGCCGCTCAACTTCATTGGTGCCGGTGCCTACGAGCACCACATCCCCTCGGCGGTGTGGGCGGTGACGACGCGCGGCGAGTTCTACAGCGCTTATACGCCGTACCAGGCGGAAGCCTCGCAGGGCACGCTGCAGCTCATCTATGAATACCAGACGATGATTTCCTCGCTGACCGGCATGGAAGTCTCCAACGCGTCGCTGTACGACGGCGGTTCGGCGGTGGCCGAAGCCTCGTTGATGAGCGTGCGTGCACACCGCAAGTCCAAGTCGCAACGCATCCTCGTTCCCACCACCGTGCATCCGCACTACCGCAAGGTCGCGGTCGCCACGGCCAGCGGGCAGGGCGTGCGCTTCGAAGAGATTCCCTGCCCGAAGGGATACCTGTCGGTTGCGGATCTGAAGAAGTACGAAGGCGAGGACATCACCGCCATCGTCATCCAGCAGCCGAACTTCTTCGGCGCGCTCGAGGACGTCGACGCCATCACCGACTGGGCGCACGCCAACGGCGCGCTGGTCATCGGCTCGGTGAATCCCACCGCGCTATCCATCCTCAAGCCGCCAGGCGAGTGGGGCACCAAGGGCGCGGATATCGCCTGTGGTGATTGTCAGCCGCTCGGCGTGCCGCTGTCCTCGGGCGGTCCGTACGCGGGCTTCCTCACCACCAAGATGGAATTCGTCCGGCAGATGCCGGGCCGCATCGTGGGGCGCACCGTCGACGCTGATGGTCACCAGGGCTTCGCGCTCACGCTGCAGGCTCGCGAGCAGCACATCCGCCGCGGCAAGGCCACGTCCAACATCTGCACCAACCAGGGCCTGCTGGTGACGGCTGCGACGATCTACCTCAGTTTGTTAGGGCCGGAAGGTCTTGCGCGAGTTGCCAACGAATCTCACCGTCGCGCCAACGAGCTCGTCGCCGCGCTGGTTCGCGTGAAAGGCGTGAAGCTCGCGTTTGAGCGACCGCGCTTCCACGAGGCGGTATTGCAGCTCGACCGGCCGGTAGCGCCTGTGCTGGCCGAACTCGCGCGTCGCGGTATCGTCGGTGGCTTCGACCTGTCGACTGATTACCCCGAGCTCGGAAACGCGCTGCTGGTCTGCGCCACCGAGACGCGCAGCAGCGAAGACATCGAGAAGTACGCCAACGCGCTCACCGAAACCCTCAAAGCCGCCGTGCGCGCTGCCTGAAAGAGATACGACTATGGCAATGCAAAAGCATCCCGAAAAGATCATCTTCGAATACTCACGTCCGGGCCGCGGCGCCTTTGGCCAGTGGCCGACCGAACGCGACACGCCCAACGAAATCGCCGCCGACATCCCGGAGAATCTGCGCCGGAAAAAGCCGGCGATGCTGCCGGAATTGAGCGAGCTCGAAGTGGTGCGCCATTTCACCAAGCTGTCGCAGCTCAACTTCTCCATCGACACGCATTTCTATCCACTGGGATCGTGCACGATGAAGTACAACCCCAAAGCCTGTAACGCGTTCGCGATGCTGCCGGGTTTTCTCAACCGACACCCGCTAGCGCCGGATTCATTGGGCCAGGGTTTCCTCGCCTGCATGTTCGAGCTGCAGGAAATGCTGAAAGAAGTCACGGGCATGCAGGGCGTCGCGCTCTCGCCCATGGCCGGCGCGCACGGCGAATTCGCCGGCGTGGCCATGATCCGTGCCTATCACCGCGCGCGCGGCGATCTCGCCCGCAATGAAATCATCGTGCCGCAGGCGGCGCATGGCACCAACCCTGCGACCGCCACGATGTGCGGCTGCGTCGTGAAAGAAATTCCCGTCAACGACGAAGGCGACGTGGACGTCGAGGCACTGAAGGCGGCCGTGGGTCCTAACACTGCCGGCATCATGCTCACCAATCCCTCCACCTGCGGCGTGTTCGAGCGGCGCATCAAGGAAGTGGCGAAGATCGTGCACGACGCGGGCGGCCTGTTGTATTACGACGGCGCCAACCTCAACGCCATCCTCGGCAAGGTGCGCCCGGGTGACATGGGCTTCGACGTCATCCACATGAACCTGCACAAGACCTTTTCAACGCCGCACGGTGGTGGCGGTCCGGGTGCGGGCGCAGTCGGGTGTGAGTGCGCGCCTCTTGCCCTTCATGCCGATCCCCGTTGTGGGTCGCGAAGGTGACAATGACGCGCCGAAGTACCGCTGGCTGACCGAAAAAGACCTCCCGCAGTCCATCGGCCGCCTCTCGGCCTTCATGGGCAACGCGGGTGTGCTGCTGCGCGCATACATTTATATGCGAATGCTCGGCCGCGAGGGCATGCACCGCGTTGGAGAGTACGCGACGCTCAACGCGAACTACCTGATGGCGCGCCTTGCGAAGGCGGGCTTCGATCCGGCGTATCCGACGCGACGCGCCAGCCACGAATTCATCATCACCGCGAAGCAGCAGAAGAATGATCTCGGTGTGTCGGCAATGGATATCGCCAAACGCCTGCTCGACTACGGGTTTCACGCACCCACTACCTACTTCCCGCTGTTGGTGCCCGAATGCCTGCTGATCGAGCCCACCGAGACCGAGAGCAAGGAAGCGCTCGATGGCTTCATCGACGCAATGGTGGCGATCCTCAAAGAGGCGCAAACGAATGCCGACCTGGTCAAGTCGGCACCCCACACCATGACGGTGCGCCGCCTCGACGACGTACGTGCCGCGCGTCAGCTCGATCTCACGTGGAAACCCGCCGCGGCCTGAAGTAGTCGCTCTTCAATGTGACGGACGCCGGCGCTTCGCCGGCGTTTTCCGTTGCGGGGAGCAGCCCCTGTGAATGCGGCGTTTTCCGACGTGGGGCGCAGTCCCCTGAAAAGTCTCTGGTAGAGTCGACGGATGAACGACACCGGTCCCCGATTCAAACCCACCGGGTTCACGCGGTTGTTCCGCGCGTTCGGCGTAAGCATGAAGGGGCTGGCGGGTGCCTATCGTGAAGAGGCCGCCTTCCGGCAGGAACTCGCCCTGGCGGTGGTAGTCATTCCACTGGGCCTGTGGTTGGGGCGCAATGGCATCGAGCGCGCACTGCTGATTGCACCCATGCTCCTGGTGCTGATCGTGGAGCTGCTCAACAGTGCGATCGAGGCGACGGTCGATCGCATTGGCCAGGAACGTCATCAACTTTCGGGTCTCGCCAAGGACATCGGGTCCGCGGCGGTACTCACGTCACTGCTGCTGCTTGCGGTGATCTGGATTCTCGTCCTGTGGCGTTGAGCCGCTAACAAAGAAAAGGATTCCGCATGCATTCACGCGTCCGGCTGGTATTCGGCTTCATCCTCACGTTCCCCGCGATCTTGCAGGACGCGTGGGCGCAGAACGCGCCGCCCCAGGTGGTGAGTCAATCCACTCCCGCGACGCAGGCCGCATTGCCCCAGACGGAAGGCGAGAGCGCCGCGTGGCGTGGCACGCTCGCCCGCGTCGCGGAGAGCGTGGTCGCCATCGAGATCGACCAGACGCGCGCGTTCGATACCGAGTGGAATGCTTCGGCGCAGGCCACCGGCTTCGTGGTCGACGCCGAGCGCGGACTGATCCTCACCAATCGTCACGTGGTGACCCCCGGGCCGGTCACCTCGGAAGCCACCTTTCTCAATCGCGAGGAGGTGCAGCTCTACCCGGTATACCGCGATCCGATCCACGACTTCGGCATCTATCGCTACGACCCCAAGAAATTGCGCTTCATCAAGCCGCGCTCCCTTCCGCTGTACCCTGATGGCGCGCAGATCGGACGAGAGATCCGCGTCATCGGCAACAACGCCGGCGAGCAGCTCTCGATCCTCGCGGGCACGCTCGCCAAGCTCGACCGCGACGCGCCCGAGTACGGCATCGGCAAGTACAACGACTTCAACACCTTCTATCTGCAGGCCGCGTCCGGCACGTCGGGTGGTTCCTCGGGTTCGCCCGTCATCGACATCCAGGGTCGCGTGGTCGCGCTCAACGCCGGTGGCGCGACCGGCGCCGCGTCGAGCTTCTATCTACCGCTCGGCCGCGTGAAGCGCGCGCTCGAACTCATCCAGGCAGGCAAGGCCGTGCCGCGCGGCGCCTTGCAGGTGGTGTTCCATTACACGCCGTACGATGAACTACGCCGCCTGGGACTCACCGAGAAAATCGAAGAATCGGCGCGCAAGGCGTTTCCAGCGCTCACCGGCATGCTGGTGGTCAACGAAGTGCTGCCCGGCGGGCCCGCCGACGGCACACTGCAGCCCGGCGACGTGCTGGTGCGCGTGAATGGCAAGCTGGTCTCGGAGTTCGAACCGCTCGAGCAGGTCACCGATGAGACCGTCGGCGGCACCGTGGACCTCGAGCTCGAACGCGGCGGCAAACCAATCAGCGCCAAGCTCAATGTCGGCAACCTGCACGACATCACTCCATCGGCCTACCTGGAGTTCGGTGACACCGTGGTGCACACCGTCTCGTATCAGCAGGCGCGGCATTTCAATGTCGCCGTGGTGGGCGTGTACGTCGCGAACCCGGGGTACATTTTCGGCGCCGCCGGCGTGCCACGCGGCGCGGTGATCGCCAGCGCCAACGGCAAACCCACGCCGAATCTCGCGGCTTTCGAAGCCGTGGTCGCGGGCCTCGCCGACGGCGAAAGATTCACCGTGCGTTATTCCACCGTCGACGACCCGAATGGTTCGAGCGTGCGCAGCGCGCGCATGGATCGCCGCTGGTTCCCGGCGAACCACTGCCTGCGTGACGACGCCGCAGGCGTGTGGCAGTGCGCGGCGCTGCCCAACCTGGGTTCGGCGAAGCCGGAGGTGGGTGGCAGCACGCGCTTCTCGAAGCCCGAAGATCCGCGCGCCGCAGCACTGGCTGCCTCGCTGGTCGGTGTCGGATTCGACATGCCTTATTCAGTCTCCGGCATCACGGAGCGCAATTATCGCGGCACTGGCCTGGTGGTGGATGCGGCGCGCGGCCTCGTCGTGGTGGATCGCAACACCGTGCCGGTTTCCATGGGTGACGTGCGCGTGGTGTTCGCGGGCACGCTGGAGGTGCCCGGCAAAGTGGAATTCGTGCACCCGTTGCACAATCTCGCCATCGTCAGCTACGACCCCAAGCTCATCGGCAATACACCGGTACGCAGCGCCAAGTTGTTAGACCGCAGGATCGTGCCGGGTGAAGCGCTGTGGGTGGTCGGCATGGGTCAGGACAGCGAGCTCAACGCACGCGCGACACAGGTCGCGGACCTGTCGCCTATCCAGTTGCCGCTGTCGCGCACCATGCAGTTCCGCGAAAGCAATCTCGAGACCATCCGGCTCGTGAACGGGCCCACCGACTTCGATGGCGCCATCACCGACAGTGTGGGCAGCGTCATCGGCTTGTGGTCGAGCTTCGCCTGGGAAAACGGGCGCGAGCTGCAGCAGGAAAATCGCGGCGTCGCCATCGGCGTGGTGTCGGACATGCTTCGCCGCGTGCAGGCGAATCAGCCGTTGTACTCGCTCGAAGCCGAGTTCGTTCCGCAGCCCCTGGCGGCGGCGCGGCGACTGGGTCTTCCGGACAGCTGGCTGCGCAAGTTCGAACTGGCAAGCCCGAACCAGCGCCAGGTGTTGTCCATCGTGCGTCTGGTCGGCGGCTCGCCGGCCGTCGGAAAACTGAAGCAGGGCGACATCATCTTGTCCATCGATGACAAGGTGGTCACGAAATTCCGTGAGGTCGAACTGGCGGTGGCCGACAAGCGCGAAGTGAACGTCATGGTGTGGCGCGACGGCGAAGAGCAGCTCGTCACGCTGGCCACCGCGGCGTTGAGCGGCAATGACATCGACCGCATCGTCATGTGGGCGGGCGCCACTCTGCAGGCGCCTCATCGCGCGATGATCGCCCAGCGCGGCATTCCGCCCGAGGGCGTGTACGTGGGTTATTTCGCCTATGGCTCGCCGGCGACGCGGTACGGACTGTTTCCGGGGCGGCGTATCGTCGAAGTGGATGGCATGCCCACTCCGAACCTCGACGAATTCCTCAAGGTGGTCTCGGGCCGCCCGGACCGTTCGGCCATGCGCCTGCGGACCATCACCTGGAACAACGCGCCGGAGGTGATCACGCTCAAACTCGACCGGCACTACTGGCCGACCTACGAGCTCAATCGCACCGACAGTGGTTGGGTGCGTAAGGACCTCGAGTAGCGGGTTCCGGTCTTAACATTGCGTGTACGCCGCATCGGCGGCGTTTTCCGATGTGGCCGTAAGGCCTGGGAACACTGGGAAGCCCGGGAAACCTTCCCTGTACAATCCGCCGCATGGTCCGAATCGTTAGAGCCACCCCTGTAGAGCTGGAAAGTGCCGTCACCTCGTTGCGCGATGGCGAGCTCGTGGCGTTTCCGACCGAAACGGTCTACGGACTCGGCGCCAATGCGCAGAACCCGGCGGCGGTGCGCCGGATTTTCGAGCTCAAGGAACGTCCGGCCGACCACCCGGTCATCGTCCACCTCGACAACCCCAAGTACCTGCATCGTTGGGCACGCGACGTGCCCGAAAATGCCCGCAAGCTCGCGGCGCGATTCTGGCCCGGGCCGCTGACCATGGTCCTGTTGCGTTCGGAAAATGTGCACGACGTGGTTACCGGAGGCCAGGATACCGTGGCCATCCGCGTGCCCTCACATCCCATGGCGCAGCAGTTGCTGACGGCTTTCGGTGGCGGCATTGCCGCGCCGTCGGCCAATCGATTTGGCCGCGTGAGCCCAACCCGCGCCGAGCACGTGCGCGAGGAATTCGGCGACGCCGTACGCGTGGTGCTCGATGGTGGCGAAAGCCAGATCGGCCTCGAATCCACCATCGTGAGCTTCGATGGCGAACAGGTGCGATTGCTGCGCCCCGGTTTCATCACCTATTCACAGATCAAGGAAGTGGTAGGCGACGTGATCGTCGGCGCGGGCACGTCCGCGCCGCGCGTTCCGGGCACCAAGGCGTCGCACTACGCGCCGATGACGCCGATGAGCATCGTGCCCGTCGACGAAATCGACAAGCGTGCCGAGACGATGTCCGAAGGTGGGCGCCGCGTGGCGGTGCTCGCGATGAGGTTGCCGCTCAAGACCTATCCATCGGTCACCTGGATCAACGCCGGGCGACGTCCCGACGCCTATGGGCACGATCTGTATGCGAACCTGCGCGCACTCGACAAGGCGGGTTGCGAGCAGATCCTCGTGCAGGATGTGCCGAGCGATGAGAAATGGACCGCGATCCGCGATCGCTTGAGCCGCGGCGCTGCGCTCGGCAGTGCGAGCGAGTTCGACCAGATCGTCGAGACCGGCGGATACAGCGTTCTTCCCTGAAGTCCCGACACAGGAGTCACCATGGCACTTCCCTGGCTTGCCGTTGGAAAGCTCGTCCTCAACAACCTCGACACCATCATCGGCGTCGTCAAACCGGGTTTCACGCGCAAGAAGGTTGATGCGGACCATATGGATCTGCTGAACCAGCAGATCGCGGAACTGCAGGCTGCGGCGTCCAGCAATGCAGAACAGATCAAGCAACTGGCCGCGCAGGTCAAGGAAGTGGTGGCCGCGCTTGGCCAGGCCGCAACTGATGCAGCGGCGCAGCGTGCCGCCGTGAAGCGGTGGTCCTATGCGGCAGTTGCGGTGTCCGTCATTGCGGTGCTGTTATCGGCAAGCACTTTCCTCACGCATTGAGGCAGGGGATTCCATGCGAAGCGTGATTTCGATCTGCATGGCCGGGGCGATCTCGCTGTCGGTGAGTTGTGCCTCGGCACCGGCCGGCCAGCCCGATCCCGCGACGAGCCTCGCGGGACTGCGCCTCGAAGTGCCTTGCGCCAATCCCAAGTTCAACAACGACACCGAGTGCCATTGGGACCAGAGCCTGCTTCAGACCGCGGATCCCCAATGGAAGCTCAAGCGCGAGATCGTCCGCACTTTCGGCGGCCGGAAAGGCACGGTCTATGACGTCACCCTGTACGTTCGCGGCGTGGTCGAACCCAAGAACTTCACCGGTGGCACGGTGCAGTTCCAGCACTTCCAGACCGGCGGCACGCCGGTGAAGAACGACTACAACTTTTACAGCCTGCATGTGTCCGACCCCGAGGCGACGTACACCTTCAACCGCAACGAAGAAAAGGTGGGGCACTACGTGTTCTCCATCGACTATCGCGTGCGAATTCCGATTCGCGGCGGCGCCACCGTGACGATGGGCGCGTACGACTCCAACGATGTGGCCATCGCCAATCACCAGCACCTGGTGATCAACTGGATCCCGCCGGCACCCGCGCCGTTCGACGGGCAGTTCTTCCAGATCGACGTGGAATCAATCACGCCGCGCAACTGAGGGCTTGGTGCCTATCGAACCCGCGTACGGCGCTGGCTGTAGCGCTCAGTAGTGAGGTGGCTTCTCATACGCCGTTGCGCTGGTGCCTGATTCCGATTCGATGGCGGCGATCTTTTCCATGAGCCGTTGATTGCGGTCCAGCGCGCGATCGAGCTCCTTCTGCTGACGTGCGACGACGTCGCTGATCTCCGCCACCGCGCGTTCCAGGTGGGCGAGCTTGATCTCAATCGCTTCGAGTCTGTCTGCCATGGCGTGATTATGGCGCTCCAAAAACATCGGCGCCCTGGAATCCTTTCCAGGGCGCCGGCGACTACCCGCTAGCTCGGGTTCGATGGGTCGAAAGACTCAGTACCAGATGTTGTAGAGCACATCGAGCACAACGCCGGTGGCGAGGGCGGTCAGCAGGACGTCATTGCCGACGCGCACCCAGTGGTAGCCGTACGGCGGGGCGTAGAGCCGGTACGGGGCGTAGTCGTACACGATGTACGAGCTGCCGTAGTAGGCGCGCGGCAGGTAGTCGCCACGGTGCCAGGTACGGTAGTGATAGCCGTACGGCGCGCGATAGTAGCCGTAGTGATAGCGATAGCGCGCATAGTCGTTGCGGTCATGGCGGCGGTTGTCCCAGTAGTTGGGGTGATTGTTCCAGTCGCTACGCGGGCGGTCCCAGCCGCTGTGACCGTTCCAGTTGCTGTGGTTGTCATTACGATTGTGGTCGCTGCGGTTATTGTCGTAGCGATGATCATTGCGATGATTGTTGTCGTTCCAATCATGGCGATCATTGTCACGTCGATCATTGCCATGGCCATTGTTGGCGTGGCCGCCAGCATTGCGATGGTCGTCACGACGATCGTGCCCGCCACCATTGCTCGGCGGAGTCGGGGGCCTGCGATCATGGCCATTGCCGGGGCTCTGGGGATTTCCGCCGCGATGGTCACTGCCATGGTTATTGCCATGACTGCCGCCGCCGCGGTTGTCATTGCCGCGATCGTTGCCGTGCCTGGAATCGTTGTGCGAATCGTTCGCGACCATGCGCGAGGCGATCTGGCTGCTCGCGTTTTTGCTCGCGAAGGCTGAAGCGCTTACGAGCAGCGAGGCGACAAGAACAAGGGTCACTGGGCGTTTCATCTGGAGTCTCCTTACGGATCCATGTCGATCCGTTGCGGAGCCAGTATCGATTTCCTCACCTGAGCGTTTGCTGAACGTTTTCGTTCAGGTTCGTTCAGGTTGTTCAGGTTGTTGGCCAACCGGATGGCCGTTTGGCGAGCTGATCTGGATCAGGGCGCTGCCCTCATGTCACGCGGAAGATTACGTCCCATGAGCATCGCCGTATCAGCCGACCGACCTGCGAACCGCTGCGCATTATTTGATTACGGCTTCCGTCCGTTTTTCCTGCTGTGCGGCTGCTACGCGCTCGCGATCGTCCCGATCTGGCTGTATCGATTTGCGCATGCCGCGACGCCGTTCGGCGCGCTTCCCGCGATGTACTGGCACTCGCACGAGATGTTGTACGGCTTTGTCATCGCTGCTGTGGCGGGATTTCTGCTGACTGCGGTGCCGAGCTGGACCGGCGCGCGTGGCTTCGCCGGGCGGCCCCTCATCATCGTCGTCGGCCTGTGGATGCTCGGACGCGTGGCCATGAGCACCGTGGGGGCCGTGCCCTTCTGGCTGACGGCGGCCGCGGAACTAAGCTTGCTTCCCGTGCTGCTCGCACTGCTGGCGCCGCCGATTTTTCGCAACGCCAATCGCAACGCGCCGCTGCTGGCGGTCGTGACCGTGCTGTGGCTCATCGATGGCGCATTTCTCTTCGCGCTCCAGCGTGGCGACGCGGCGCTTGCCGGCAGCACCATGCGCCTCGCGATTGATTTCGTGCTGATACTCGTGACCGTGATCGGTGGACGAATCGTGCCTGCGTTCACCGCGAATGCCATGCGCGCACGTGGTGAAGCGGTCAGCACTGTCACGCGACGCCCGCTCGAATTCGGCGTCATCGGTGCAATGGTTGCGATCGCGATAACCGACGTATTCGCGCCGGATTCCGCATTGAGCGGCGCACTGGCCGCAATCGCGGCGCTGGCGCATGCCTTCCGCCTGAGCGGCTGGCGCAGCTTCAGAACCCGCGGTGAACCGATTCTCTGGGTACTGCACGTCGCCTATGCCTGGCTGCCCGTGGGGCTGGCGCTCAAGGCCTGCGCCCTGCTCGGTGGTGCCGCCTGGGCGGTGAAATGGCAACACGCGCTGACCATGGGAGTGTTCGCCACGATGATCCTGGCGGTGATGACTCGCGCATCGCTCGGGCATACAGCGCGGCCGCTGGTTGTGCCGCGTGCGATTGCGCTCGCCTATCTGCTGCTCACCGCCGGCACGGTGTTGCGCGTCTTCGGCGTTGCGGTGTTTCCGGCGCACTATCTACTGACGGTGTCGCTGTCCGGGCTCGCGTGGGTGTTGAGCTTCGGCATTTTCGTCGTGGTGTATGCACCCATCCTGTGGAGTCCGCGTGCGGACGGCAAACCCGGTTGACACCCATGAACAATCGCCTGGAATTCGATCTCGATCTGCTGCGCCGCTGCGACCGGCCCGGTCCCCGTTACACCTCGTATCCTTCGGCGCCGCAGTTTTCCACGCGCTTCACCGATGCCGACTTCCGGCGGCAGGTGGCGCGCAGCAACCAGGAGCCGATTCCGCGTGACCTGTCACTGTACGTGCACGTGCCATTCTGCTTCTCGCCGTGTTTCTACTGCGGATGCAATCGAATCATCACGCGCGACGTGAGCCGTGGCGCTCCATACGCCGAGCGCCTGGTGCGCGAAGCGGAAATGGTGGCGCCGCTGTTCGATCGCGATCGCGATGTCGTGCAGCTGCATTTCGGCGGTGGGACGCCGAACTTTCTGAATGCGCCGGCTCTCGCCGACCTGGTTGACAGCCTCGGGCGGTTCTTTCATTTCTCGAATGCGCGAACCCGCGATTTTTCCATCGAGCTCGATCCGCGCAGTGTCCGCGATGGCGACATCGCCGCGTACGCAGCCATGGGTTTCAATCGCGCAAGCTTCGGCGTGCAGGACTTCGATCGGGCGGTGCAACTGGCCATCAATCGCGAGCAGAGCATTGAGGAAACGCTGAGCGCCATCGATGCCTGCCGCACTTCCGGCTTCCGCTCCGTCAACGTGGATCTCATCTATGGCTTGCCGCGCCAGACTCTGGCGGGATTTCTCCACACGCTGAACACCATCGTGCTGGCACGACCGGATCGCGTGGCGGTTTACGGCTACGCGCACATGCCGCAGAAGTTCAAGGCGCAAAGGCAGATCGATGATCGCGAACTGCCCGATGCCGCCGAGCGCTTAGGCCTGCTGCAGGTGGCGATCGAGCGCCTGACGGCCGCCGGCTACTGCTACATCGGTCTCGATCACTTCGCGCTGCCCGGCGACGATCTCAGCGTGGCCCTCGCGGCTGGAAGCCTGCAGCGCAATTTCATGGGCTACACCACGCACGCGGAATCCGATCTCATCGGCCTTGGCGCAAGTTCCATCAGCCATATCGGCGACAGTTACAGCCAGAATTTCCGCGACCTCCCGCCGTGGGAATCCGCCGTTGACCAGGGCCGATTGCCGATCGCGCGAGGTCTATTGCTGGACGAGGACGATGTCATTCGGGCGCAGGTCATCCAGCAGCTCATGTGCCGAGGCCTCATCGACCGCGCGCAGATCGAAACCCGTTTCGCGATCGATTTCGACCTGTACTTTGCCGAGTCGCTGGCGCGGCTCCTGCCGCTGGCGGCGGAGGGGCTGGTCACGTTCGATGGTTCGCGCATCATCGCGACCTCGCGCGGCCGGCTGATGCTGCGTATCATCGCAATGTGCTTCGACCGTTATCTTGCGACACCGTCCGTTTCCGAAACGCAGCCACGCCACTCCCGCGCTCTCTGATCGCGCCTGCGGCTCCGGCCGCGCGCACCTGACATGGGTAGCCCGCGCGCCGGATCCAGCCCGATTGCAGATGACGGCGATGCCTTCCGCTTCTGCAGCACCTGCGCTTTCTCAGCCTCGTGCCTCGCACATGGCTTCGACAAGACGAAACTCGAAGAGCTGCACCTGCTCGTGGCGCACGTGGGGCCGTACGAAGAAGGCGCTCACATTTTTCGTGAGGGAGATCCGTTCGAAGCCATCGCCGCCGTGCGGACCGGCACGGTCAAGACTTATGTCACCGACAGCGAGGGGCGCGAGCAGGTCCTGGGGTTTTTCCTGCCGGGCGAGGTGATCGGGCTCAACGCGATTTCTCAAGCGCGTTATCCCTGCAATGCGGTCGCGCTCGATTCGGTGATGTTGTGCCGGTTCTCGTTCCCGAACATCGCGGCGCTGGCGACTCGCGTGCCGGGTTTGCAGCAGCACCTGTTCCGGCTGTTGAGCGAGGACATCGGCAAGGCGGCGCTGCTCGCCGGGAATTTCACCGCCGACGAACGCATGGCGGCGTTCGTCGTGTCGATGTCGCGCCGTCATGCCGCGCGCGGCTTCTCCGCGACGCGTTTCCGGCTCTCCATGACCCGCACCGACATCGCAAACTACCTGCGGCTGGCTTCCGAGAGCGTGAGCCGCGGATTCTCGCGGCTGCAGGACTCGGGCCTGCTGCACGTCGACCGCCGTGAGATCGAGATCACAGATCCGGTAAAACTCGAAGCACTGGCGCGCAATATCCTGAGGGAGTAGTCCTCAGGAAAGAGTCGACCTGACCTGGATCAGGGTGCGGTGGCGGCCGCGGAGTCACGATCAGTCATCTTCGTGGAGATGACGTCATGACCGCTACTCGCAAACTCTGGGTATTCCTGATCGGCCTGCTGCTGGCCTCGTTCACCGTCCTGCTGTGGGTCGGAGGTGAAATTCACCGCGTGATGCCACCGATTCCGAAGGCGGTGCTCAGCGATAACGGGGCGGTGCTCTACACGCGCGCCGACATCGAACAGGGTCGCCAGGTGTGGCAGTCGATCGGCGGCCACCAGCTCGGCTCTATCTGGGGTCATGGAAGCTACGTCGCACCCGACTGGTCTGCGGACTGGCTGCATCGCGAAGCGATCGAGTGGCTCAACATCACGGCACGGAGTCAGACCGCGCATGACTATGCCGAGCTGCCCGCCGATCAGCAGGCGGGACTGCGTGCTCAGCTGCAGGCGACGATTCGCACCAACACCTACGATCCGAAATCCGACACGATCACGCTCACTTCCGAACGCGCCACGGCGATTGCCACGGTCACCAGCCACTACGAAGCACTGTTCGGCAGCGACCCGAAGCTGCTCGAACTGCGCAAGGCGTACGCGATGAAGCAGGGCACTGTGGACACGGCGGAGCATCGGCAGGCGCTCACGGCATTCATCTGGTGGTCTGCCTGGTCGGCGGTCACCGAGCGTCCCGGCAAGCACATCACCTACACCAACAACTGGCCGCACGAACCGCTGGTGGGTAATACGCCGCCGCCACAACTGCTGATGTGGACGGTGTTCAGCGTGCTGTTCCTGATCGCCGGCATCGCCTTGCTGGGCTGGCACCACGCGCGTCACAAGGACGAGCCGATCGAGCTGCCCAAGTCCGATCCGCTGGCACTGGTTCGCGTAACGCCGTCCATGAAGGCGACCGCAAAGTATTTCTGGCTGGTGATCGCACTGTTCCTCACGCAAATCCTGTTAGGAGCGATCACGGCTCACTACCAGGTCGAGGGCCAGGAGGCCTACGGCTTCGCACTCTCCAACTACCTGCCATATTCGCTGAGCCGTACCTGGCACACGCAGCTCGCGGTGTTGTGGATCGCGACCGCCTGGCTTGGCATGGGTCTGTACATTGGCCCGGCAATATCCGGCCATGAACCGAAGTTCCAGCGCCTGGGCGTCAACGTATTGTTCACCTGTCTGCTCATCATCGTGGTGGGCGCATTCACGGGCCAGTGGCTGGCGGTGATGCAGAAGCTGGGGTTGGCGAAGAACTTCTGGTTCGGTCACCAGGGCTGGGAATACGTCGACCTCGGCCGCTTCTGGCAGATCTTCCTGTTCGCGGGTCTCGGCATCTGGTTGACGCTGGTGGGTCGTGCGCTGTGGCCCGCGATCAAGCGTGGCGGTGAGTCCAAATCCATCATCGCGCTGCTGTTCGCCTCCACCGTATGCATCGGCTTGTTCTACGGCGCCGGTCTCATGTGGAGCGAGCACACGCACATTTCCATGGTGGAGTACTGGCGCTGGTGGGTGGTGCACCTGTGGGTCGAAGGATTCTTCGAAGTGTTCGCCACCGCGGTCATTGCCTTCCTGTTCACGCGGCTCGGGCTATTGCGCGTGAGCACTGCGACAGTGGCGGTGTTGTTCGCGACCATCGTATTTCTCTCCGGTGGAGTGCTCGGCACCTTGCATCACCTGTACTTCACGGGAACTCCGACGGCGGTCATTGCGCTTGGGGCCAGCTTCTCCGCGCTCGAGGTGGTGCCGCTGGCATTCATCGGCTTCGAGGCCTATCAGACCTTCAAGCTCGGCAGCGCGACGCCGTGGATGCAGCGTTATCGCTGGCCGATCATGTTCTTCACCGCGGTCGCGTTCTGGAACGTGGTCGGTGCGGGATTGTTTGGGTTCCTGATCAATCCGCCGCTGCCGCTCTATTACATGCAGGGCCTCAATCTCACGCCACTACATGGCCACACCGCGCTGTTCGGCGTGTATGGCTTCCTGGGGCTTGGTCTGATGCTGTTCTGCCTGCGAGGCCTGAAGCCCGCCGTGCAGTGGAACGAACGTGCGCTCAACACGGCGTTCTGGTCATTCAACATCGGGCTCACCGGCATGGCCCTGCTCACGCTGCTGCCCATTGGCCTCATCCAGCTGAGCGCGGCGATCGAGCACGGCTACTGGTACGCGCGTTCCGCCGAGCTCATGCAGACACCGCTCATCCAGACGTTGGTGTGGATGCGCGTGCCCGGCGACATGATCTTCAGCCTGGGCGCACTCAGCATCGCGTGGTTCGTGTTGCGCCTGTGGGTGGTGCCGAAGCGCGCGACCGAGGAATTACCGGAAGGCAGCGAGTCGGCCAAAGTTTGACCGCTTCGAGGATGCTACCGGCGGCCGCACTCCGCCGGTAGCATCACCGCCATGATCGAGTTCTATCTACAGATCAAGTGGGTGCACGTCGCCGCGGTGCTGACCAGCGGCGGATTGTTTGCACTGCGCGGCATTGCGAATGCTCGCCGGCGCCCGCTGGTACATGGCGGCGCCACTGCGCTACCTGAGCTACACCATCGATACCGTGCTGCTCACCGCCGCGATGATGCTGGCGACCGTGCTCCACCAGTATCCGTTCGTGAACGGGTGGCTGACGACGAAGGTGCTGCTGCTCGTGGTGTACGTGGTGCTCGGAAGTCTTGCGCTCAAGCGCGGCGCCACGCGTTCCGTGCGTGCCTGGAGTTTCGGTGCCGCACTCTTGGTGTACGGCTTCATCATCAGCGTGGCTCGCGCGCACGATCCTCGTGGCGTGTTCGCCTTGATCGGGCTGTAGTTTTCTCGCACGCATGGGACCTTGTGAGTACGCATTGCCGCGGTGCGCCGCGGTACTTTACCTATACGCGAGCGAACTGATCTGTATCAAAGTGCCGCACGTCGCGACACGTTACAGTCACGTCGAACGAACAAACTACCGGCGAGGGATGCTCATGACCAGGAATACGATCGCAACGCTGTTGGTGGCCGCGCTGCTCACCGCATGCGGAGGATCAGAACACGCGGCGTCTACTCACCCGGTTGGACCCACAGGGGGCTCGATGAAAGGTGACTTCGGTCCGCCACAAGGCGAGCCCGTACACGCAGTGCTTACCAGTCCGCCGCTGGTACCGCCGGCGACCAATCGCACGCAACCCGCGAAAGTGATCGTCGAACTCGAAGTGATCGAAGTCGAAAAACCGATTTCCGAAGGCGTCACCTACACGTTCTGGACATTCGGCGGCACGGTTCCCGGCAGCTTCATCCGCGTGCGCCAGGGCGACACGGTGGAGTTCCATCTCAAGAATCACCCCGGCAGCAAGATGCCGCACAACATCGACCTGCACGGCGTTACCGGGCCAGGAGGCGGCGCCGCCTCGAGTTTCACCGCGCCGGGCCATGCCTCGCAGTTCACCTTCAAAGCGCTCAATCAGGGCCTGTACGTGTATCACTGCGCCACCGCGCCCGTCGGCATGCACGTGGCCAACGGCATGTACGGCCTCATCCTCGTCGAGCCGCCAGAAGGCCTGCCGCCCGTGGACAAGGAGTTCTACGTGATGCAGGGCGACTTCTACACGGTCGGCAAGTATCGCGAGAAGGGCCACCAGGCGTTCGACATGCAGAAGGCCATCGACGAGAACGCGAGCTACGTGTTGTTCAACGGCGCGGAAGGTGCGCTCACGGGCCCGCAGGCGCTCAAGGCGAACACCGGCCAGCACGTCCGAATGTTTATCGGCAACGGCGGACCGAACCTGGTGTCGAGCTTCCACGTGATCGGCGAGATCTTCGACAAGGTGCAGTACGAAGGCGGCACGCATTTTCAGGAGAACGTGCAGACCACGCTGATTCCCGCGGGCGGCGCTGCGACCGTGGAATTCCACCTGGAAGTGCCCGGCAACTACGTGCTGGTCGATCACTCCATCTTCCGCGCGTTCAACAAAGGCGCGGTGGCCATCCTCGAAGTGAGTGGTGGGCCACGAGCCGACATCTATTCCGGCAAGCAGCTCGATGAGATGTACTTGAGCGACAAGCTCGCCGACCCGGCTCCGGTCGCAACCGCCGTCCAGGCCAGCGCCAGCGGCACGCTCACCAAGGAACAGCAGGTGAAGTCCGGCGAGGTGTTGTTCAAGGGAACCTGCTCTGCCTGTCACCAGGATACTGGCGCCGGCATTCCGAACGTGTTCCCGCCGCTGGCCAAGTCCGACTTCCTGCTCGCGGATCGCAAGCGTGCGATCGGCATCGTGCTCAACGGCCTGACGGGTCCGGTCAACGTGAACGGCGCCCATTTCAATTCGGTGATGCCGCCCATGAGTCAGCTCAATGACGATGAGGTTGCCAACATTCTGACGTTCGCGCTCAACAGCTGGGGCAACAATGGAGGCCAGGTCTCGGCCAAGGAAGTGACGGAAATCCGTGCCACGACCAAGCGTGCCGAGGGTGCCGCGCACTGAGGACCGGAATGAAACGTGCGCACAATCTGATGGCCGCACTGGCGATGGGCGTCTGTGCTCTCGCCGCGCAGGCGGAAGTCGTGAGTGTGCCGATTGCCGGGGGACCCTTCGAATCCGTGCTTCCGCCGGCGGCGAATATCAAGGTGACGATGGTCGCGCCGTTCCGCCTCGACGCGACCGTCGTCAGCAATGCCGACTTTGCGGAGTTCCTCGGCAAACATCCTGAATGGCGGCGCGACCGCGTCGCGGGGCTGTTCGCCGACGAAGGCTATCTGCGTCATTGGGCAAGCGCCGCGAGTCCGGGTGCTGCGATCGCGCAGCAGCCGGCCACGCAGGTGAGCTGGTTCGCCGCGAGTGCATATTGCGAAGCGCGCGGGGCGCGGTTGCCGCGATGGTACGAATGGGAATTCGCGGCCGCTGCCAGCGCCACGAGGCCCGACGCCCGCAAGGACCCGGCGTGGCTACAGGAGATTCTCGACTGGTATTCGAAGTCGGCGCGCGGCCCGCTGCCGGTGGTCGGCGCGTCGCCGCCTAACTATTTCGGAGTCCGTGACCTGCACGGAGTGGTGTGGGAGTGGGTCGAGGATGCCGGTTCCATGATGGTCAGTGACGACAGCCGCGAGCAGGGAGATCCGGACCGCAACCGGTTCTGCGGCACCGGCGCGCTGAGTTTCGAGCAAAAGGACAACTACGCCATGATGATGCGCATCGCGATGCTGTCGAGCATGAAGGCCGCCTACAGCTCGAGTTCGATGGGCTTTCGCTGTGCGCGTGACGCCGCGGTGGGTCGATGATGCGCCGCGCGTTGATGCTCTGTCTGTTGGCGGCCTGCGCCATGCCGGGATCGTCGTCGCTGGCCTCGGACCGCGATGCGTCGCTGTATCAACTGCACGAGAAGTTGCTGAGCCAGGACGGCAAGGCCATCGACCTCGACCTGTATCGCGGCAAGCCCGTGCTCGTCACCATGTTCTACGCAAGCTGTCCTGCGACCTGTCCGTTGATCATCGACACGCTGCGCGCGGTCGAGCGCAAGCTCGACGAGCCCAAGCGCAAACAGCTTCACGTGCTGCTCGTGTCCATCGATCCCGAGCGCGATACGCCGGCGGCGCTACGTAAGCTCGCCGATGATCGCCACATCGACACATCGCGCTGGACGCTCGCGCACGCTGATGCCGCTGCCGTGCGGCGCATCGCCGCCGCGCTGAGTATCCAGTACCGGAAACTGCCGGACGGCCAGTTCAGTCACTCCGCCATCATCTCGGCGCTGGCAGCCGACGGAAAGATCATGGCGCAGAGCGCGGAGCTGGGCCACGCTGATCCCGAGCTGCTGAAGGTAGTCAACGCGCCTTGAGCGGCCGAGAAGCGATGGCGACGTCGTTGGCGACTTCGTCGGTGAGTTCGCGCCAATCGACCACGCCCACGCGATTCGTCCAGAGCGGGTTTCGATACTGATGCCCGGAACGCTGGCTGTACGAGGACCAGTGTTGTTGCGCGGCGCGCAGATGCTCCACCGCTTTCTGCTGATGCTCTGGCGTACGTGTCTTTCGGAACAACGCGAGTTCGGTCGCGCCGCGGATTTTCGCCGCGTAGTACTGGCCCAGATACATCATCAGCGCCACGTCCGTCAGCGTCGCGGAGTATTCCGCGGTCGTCGGCCCGCGCTCACTCTGATTGATCTCCCCGATAAGTTTGAGCACGCGGCCCGCCCGCTCGTCGAGCTGGTCCGCGACCTGCAGTGGCGTGGTTCCTGGCGGAATTCTCCCCTCGATCAACGCCGGCGACGTACGCCGGAATCGTGATGTTGTCCGTGCCCGGATGAACCGGCTGATTGATGAAGGTCTCCACGCTGTGAAAGCCGCTCGCGGTCTTGGCCGGGTCCGGCCGGCTGCGGCAGCCTTCGATGTACCACTGGAAGTCGAAGTCCGCCCAGTGAAAGCCCGTGACCAGTGGATAGATCATCGAGGCGTCCTGCCAGGCGGCAAGCAACTTGATCGCATCGATGCCGGGAAAGCGCTGCCCGACGAGCGCGGCGATGCGTTCGTTCGTCGAGCGTCGGGTCGTAGCCGAGCCGGCCCCACAGCAGGAAGTGCAGCCAGTGCTTGTCGATCTCGAGCTGTCGCGTTGAGCCTGGCATCTCGCGCCAGGAACTCGCGGCCCCACACCCACATGTCCGAGCCGAGGTAGAAAGCCCTGCGACTTCTCGTAGGGAATGTTCTTCACGAACTCGCGCACGAAGTCCGGCGCTGCCCAGCGATACATCAGCGCGTCGTCGTTGCGCAGTGTCCAGAGCGTCTTGCAGGTCGCCGAGCGACTCGAGATAGCCGCGGTGAAAGGTCTGCGTGGTGGAAGACAGCACGTGCGCCTGCGCGTACTTGAAGCTGAACACGAAGTCCACGTTGGGTTGCGCGATGACCGGCTTGAAGGTGGTCGCGATGTCCTGCGCGCGCGACTCGTGCTGGCGGTGGATGAGCCGGAACTGCCGCTGCGGCTCGGCACGCGCCGCATCGAGCACGCCCTGGCCATAGGTGGCGAACAGCCAGTTTTCCTTGGCGTGGAACGAGTCGATGCCACCCGAATAGTACGCACTCGCATCCCCCATGTTCTCGCCGGCGGTGAGGCCGATGCCGCGCAAGCAGTGGATAGGTGCGGAACATCTCGCGCACGCTGGCGCGGAAGTAGTCGATGGTCTTCGGGTTGTCGATCGCGTCGGTGATGCCGTACTTGCCGTCGACGCCGTAAGTGAAGATGTTCCACGTCACCACGTAGAACTCGATGTTGCGATCCTTCGCGTATTGCATCACGCGGCGCCAGAAATCGATCTTCTGCTCGATGGTGAGTTGCTTGACGACTTCCTTGTCGGCCAGCATCGCCGGCGTGACGATGCCCGTCGTGCGCGTCGAGTAGTCCTCGTCGAATTTGATCTTCGAGCGCCACACGTCGTTGAGCGCCACGTCGGGGATACTCCGGCACCTTCACCATCGACGGGAACGGATGCAGGTTCCACAGCGACACGTAGTTGTAGCGATCGCGCGCCAGCGCATCGAGATAGTCGCGCCAGAACTCGAAGTCCCACACCGTCGCGATGTTTTCCTGCGCGGAGTCGCTCATGTCCGAGTAGCTCGGGTTGCGCAGGTCGAGCGGGATGTTGAACTTGGTGCCGCGCATGCGCATGTACGGATTGCGATCGGTGTCGGTGACGCCCTCGACGCCGTGTGTGCGGATCTGTTCGGCGAGTTCGAGGCCGCCGTACATGGCTCCCGCATCGTCCTTGCTGAAGATGTAGAAAGCCGCCAGGTCTTCGCCGGGTTGCCGCCGCAGAACGAATCCCTCGGATTCGATCGCCTTCCAATCGATGCGCGCGAGCTTGATCACCGTGGACACCAGGAAGGCATTGTCGGCTGGCAGGAATTGAATCCTCACCAGCTCCTTCTGATTTCCGTATTTCGGCGGCAGCGCAATCGCGTGCTGGACCGCATAGCCTCGATTGGAAAGGGCGGCTTCCAGTTCCGCGACGGCAAAGGTCGTCGGAATCGACTTTTTGTCGAAGCTGATTTCCGCGTCGGCGGCGCGAAGTGGCGTCACAGCCATTGCCGCGCAATACGCACACGACCGCAAGCAGCGGCGTTGGAAATGTCATGAGTTTGCCTCCCCAAGCCGAGCGTACACTGGCGCAACAATGAAACCGCATCGACTTCCGGTGTACTTCATCTCCCATGGCGGCGGCCCCTGGTCGTACATGGACGATCCCTCGCGCGCCGCATACGCGAAGCTCGAAGCGGCGCTGGCGGGCATGCCGCGGCAGATCGGCGTCACGCCCAAAGCCGTGCTCATGATCTCCGCTCACTGGGAAGAGCCGCAGTTCACGCTCACCTCGAGCCCGAAGCCCCCGATGATCTACGACTACGGTGGCTTTCCCGAGTACACCTATCACATCCACTACGACGCGCCCGGCGACCCGGCGCTAGCGGCACGTGTGAAGGCCCTGCTCGAGGCGTCGGGAATAGCGGCGCAGCTCGACCCCGAGCGAGGCTTCGATCACGGTGCCTTCACGCCACTCAACGTGATCTACCCGCAACGCCGACGTGCCCGTCGTGCAGCTCTCGCTGAAAACCGGCCTGGATCCGGCGACGCACCTGGCGCATGGGGCGGGCGCTCAGCTCCGCTGCGCGACGAAGGCGTGCTCATCGTGGGCAGCGGCCTCAGCTATCACAACCTGCGCGAGTTCTTCAGTCCGCGCGCATGGGGTCCGTCCAAGCGAATTCGATGCCTGGCTCAATGGCGCGCTGCTGGGCGGCAGTTCCGCGGACCGCGGCAAACTACTGACCGCCTGGGAATCGGCCCCGTCAGCGCGCGCTGCGCATCCGCGCGAGGAGCATCTGCTGCCACTCATGGTCGCCGTCGGCGCAGCGGGCGACGACATAGCGGAACTGCACATATCACGAGAAGGATTTTCTCGGGCGGCATCACCGTCAGCAGCTATTGTTTTTCATCTGGCTGATTGAATTCCCCGCTATAGTCCCCACAGCCGGTACACATACAAAAACATCCGGTGAGGGGTTGGCCATGAACGAGTGGTTTGCTTCGTACAGCGGCGTCGAACAGATGTTCCTGCTGGCCGGAATCGTCGGTGGAGTCATTCTGGTCTTCAGACTCATTCTCACCGATCGCCGGTCTCGATCATCACGGTGGCCTCGATGCGGCCCACGTCGACAGCGACGACGGCTTCCAGGCGCTGACGATCCAGGGAATCTCATCCTTCTTCGCGATGTTTGGCGTCGTGGGTTTCACGCTGCATCACGGCACGGGCCTCGGGACGATCCTGGCGCTTGCAGGCGCGCTGGCCGCCGGCTTCGCCTCCGTATGGGTCATCCAGAAGATCTTCCGCTCCATGCTGCGCCTGCAGTCGAGCGGCACCGTCAGCCTGTTCGCCGCGGTCGGCAGCGAAGGCTCGGTCTACCTCACGGTGGGCAAGGAAGGCGGTCGCGTGCAGATCAACTTCGCCAATCGATTGCGCGAGTTCGAAGCGGTATCAGCCGACGGCGCGAGCATCCCCACGGGAACGGCGATTCGCGTGCAAAGCGTGACGGCCAATACGCTCGTCGTCGCACCCGTTGATCGTTGAACGAGTCATTAGTTAGTTAACGCGCTGCGCGCGCGGAGGGTTTCTCATGGATCTCACGATGGCATTCCTGCCGGTGGTGTCGTTCGTCTTCGTCATCTTCATCACCATCGCGTTCCTGGCGACGCGCTACAAGCGCTGCCCATCCGACAAGATCCTGGTCGTCTACGGCAAGGTCGGCAAAGGTCAGTCGGCGTTGTGTATCCACGGTGGCGGCGCCTTCATCTGGCCGCTGATCCAGGATTACACGTACATGAGCCTGACGCCGCTCACGATCCGATCCCGCTAACGAAGGCCCTGTCGTTGCAGAACATCCGCGTCAACGTGCCGAGCACGTTCACGGTGGGCGTGAGCACCGAAGAAGCCATCATGAACAATGCGGCGGAGCGCCTGCTGAATCTCGCGCAGGACGACGTCGAGAGCATGGCGCGCGAAATCATCTTCGGTCAGCTGCGCCTCACGGTGGCCTCGCTGACCATCGAGCAGATCAACCAGGACCGCGAGAAATTCCTCGACGCGATTCGCCGCAACGTGGCGCCGGAGCTCAACAAGATCGGCCTGTATCTGATCAACGTGAACATCACCGACATCACGGACGAGTCGGGGTACATCGAGAGCATCGGCAAGAAGGCGGCGTCCGAGGCCATCAACCAGGCCAAGGTCGACGTTTCCGACCAGGACCGCAAGGGTTCGGTGGGTGAAGCCGAACAGGTTCGCGAGCGCACCATCAAGGTGGCGCAGCACATTGCCGAATCCGAAAAGGGCAAGAAGCAGGCGGAAGCGGATCGCCGTATCTACATCCAGGCGCAGGAAACCCTGGCGGCGATCGGTGAAGCGGAAGCCAATCGCGACAAGCAGATCAAGGTTGCGCAGAACGAAGCCACTTCGGTGCAGGGCCAGAAGAAGGCGGAAGCCGAGAAGCGCGTCTTCGTCGAAGCGCAGGAAGCCGAAGCCATCGCCGGTGAGAACCGCGCCAAGGCGCTGATCGCGCAGTCGAACGCCGAGTTGTTCGTGCAGTCTGCGCAGGCGTCGCAGCGCGGCCAGGTCGCGCAGTTCGATGCCGAGGCGGAGATTCAGCGCGCCCAGGCCAAGGCGGAATTGCAGCGTTTAACGGCCGCGGAAGTGGTGCGTTCGCAGGTCGAGAAGACCAAGATCACCATCGCCGCCGAAGCCGAAGCCGAGAAGACTCGTCGGGAAGCGCAGGGCGTCGCCGACGCCACGCTGCTCAAGTACGAAGCCGAAGCCAAAGGTATTCGCCAGGTGCTCGAAGCCAAGGCGCAGGGTTATCAGGCGCTGGTCATGAGCGCCAACAACGATGCACGTGCCGCGGCTACGTTGCTGCTCACGGAAAAGCTCGAACACCTGGTCGCGATGCAGGTCGAGGCCATCAAGGCCATCAAGATCGACAAGGTCACGGTGTGGGATAGCGGTGCGGGCACGAACGGAAATGGCGGAACGACCACGGCCAACTTCCTGGCAGGCATGGTGAAGAGCCTGCCGCCGCTGCACGACGTCGCTGCGATGGCGGGGCTGGATCTTCCCAAGTTCCTTGGCGACGCGAACGTGACTGCGAAGGTCGAGGGTAACGGGCACTTGCTACCGCCGAAGTAACGCAGTTCCCCGTCAGGAAATGGGGTCTGGCCCCATTAATCGGCGGGGACGGTTCGCTCCGCGGCCCACTCGCGCAGCTCGGCGATCTTTTCGCCCATGACCACGGACAGTGGCTTGGTCGCCTCGAGCTCGGCGGCGATGGTGGCCCCGCTCACGGGTTGTTTGTTGGCGTGCGCGGTGTACAGCGCGGACACCACGGCCTGCTCGAGCTCGGCGCCGGAGAAGCCTTCGCTGCGCGCTGCCAGTGCTTTCATGTCCTGCTCCGAAATCGTTACCGCGCGCTTCTTGCAGTGAATGCCGAGGATCTCGAACCGGGCCAGCGGCGTGGGCAGGTCGACAAAGAAGATCTCATCGAAGCGCCCCTTGCGCACCAGCTCCGGCGGAAGGGCGGTGATGTCATTGGCGGTGGCCACGATGAACACTCGTGCGCGCTGCTCCGAGAGCCAGGTGAGGAAGGCGCCCAACACGCGCCGCGACGTGCCGCTGTCACCGTCGCCCGAGGACAACGCCTTCTCGATTTCATCCAGCCACAAAACGCAGGGCGCGAGGGCCTCGGCCGACGACAGCGATTCGCGCAGGTTCTTTTCCGATTCGCCATGCCATTTCGAGTACAGGGCACCGAAGTCCAGGCGCACCAGCGGCACTCCGAGCACGCCGGCGGCGGCGCGCGCCGCCAGGCTCTTGCCGCAGCCCTGCACGCCTAACAACAACACGCCTTTGGGCGCGTCGAGATCCGGGGCGCTGCCATCGAATGCCGCCTTGCGCTGCAGGATCCAGCGCCGGAGATTCTTTAGCCCGCCGACCTCGGCGAAGCGCGCCGTATCGGGCTCGAACGACAACGTGCCGCCGCGATTCAGCAGCTGGTACTTGGCCGCGAGCAGTGGCCCGAGGTCGTCATCCGTGAGCGCGCCGTCGTTGAAGATGGCCTGGCGCGTAAGGCGTTCCACATCGTGCAGCGGCAGGCCCGCAAGATTGTCGACCACTTTTTCGACCACTTTCACGTCGACGCGTGGCATGCCGCCCGTGCCCTGCGCCCACTCGCGCGCCATCTGCATCACGATGGCATGGCGCTCGTTCTTGTTCGGCATCTTCAGCGAGAAGCGCGCCGCGAGATGTTCGAGCTCCTGCGGCAGCTTCACCTCGTGGCTGATGAGCACGAGCGTGCGCGCGCACTTCTTGTAATCCTGCGCGATGTCCTTGATCGTGCGCACGAACATCGGGTTGTCGAGATACGGGTGGAAATCGAGCAGCACATAGATGCCGGCCATGGTGGTGGCCCTGATGTGCTTCAGCAGTTGTTCGGGCTGCGCCAGCGTCCGCTGCGCTCCGCCGAGATCGACGTCGACGCGCAGCAGCCCTTCGGTCACCGACCATGCGAACACGCCCCAGTTTCTGCCGCGCTGGGCCTTGAGCGCCGCTTCGCGCACCACTTCCATGACTCGCGCTTCTTCACGGCTCTCGATGACCACCAGCGCCACGCGGGAAGCCAGCAGGGTCTGCAGTTCACCGGCGGGGGAGAGGTCGGGAGCCAGAGTATTCATCGACGAGGTGTTGTCATGGGCGGGGCACTTTAACAAAACGCCCTCATTCGGGGCCGTCTTCCCTCGCAGCTGTGATGTATTCGTCTGTCATGACAGGGCAGGCGAGCACGCCTACAATTCGCCCCTTTTCCGCCCCGGAGCACCGATGCTGACTCGAACGCGCAAGCCGCGACCCCGCGCTTTCATAGATCCGTTCACGCAAGACGGAGATCAAGCGCCTCGTCGCGGAGTTCGGTTCGCCGTTGCTCATCATCGACTGCCAGCGCGTGCGCGAGCAGTACCGCAAGCTGCACAAGGCATTGCCCGGCGTCGACCTGCACTACGCCCTGAAGCCGCTGCCTCACCCCGCCGTAGTCCAGACCATCGTCGAGCTGGGCGGCTGGTTAGACCTGGCCACCACCGGTGAAACGCAACTTGTCACGCAGCTCGGCATCGACCCGGCGCGCTGTATCCACACGCATCCCATCAAGCGCGATATCGACATCCGTAACGCGCTGCACCTCGGCGTGAAGATTTTCGTCGCGGACAATCCCGACGAGGTGCGCAAGTTCGAGCCCTACCGCGACCAGTGCGAGTTGCTGCTGCGCGTGTCATTCAGATCGCCCGGCGCCGTTTGCGACCTGTCGAGAAAGTTCGGTTGCGATCCGGAAGATCTGCTCGAGCTCGCGCGGCTCGCGCGCAAACTCGCCATCCCGGTGCGCGGCCTCTCGTTCCACGTGGGTTCGCAGGCGGCCGATGCCGGCAAGCATGTCGAGGCCATCGAGGCCTGCGGCAAGCTCATCGCCGCGGCCAAGCGTGAGAAGTTAGGCGTGTTCGACACGCTCGACATTGGTGGGGGATTCCCGATCGAGTACGCGCAGAAGGTTACCGATATCGGGCGCTTCTGCGCGCCGATTCGTGCGGCTCTCGCAAAGCTGCCGCGCAAGCTGCGCGTCATCGCGGAGCCCGGCCGTTATATTTCCGGGCCCGCCGCCATCGGCGTGTCGTCGGTCATGGGCCGCGCGCGGCGAGAAGGTCATTGGTGGTACTACCTCGATGACGGACTGTACGGTTCGTACAGCGGCCAGCTGTTCGATCACGCCCGGTACCCGGTGGAGTCGCTGAAAGAGAGCGATGAGAAATTCGCGTCAGTTCTTGCCGGACCTACCTGCGACAGCATCGACGTCATCGCCGAAAATCTCATGCTGCCGGCACTCAAGGCAGGAGACCTGATCGTCGGGCGCGCGATGGGCGCCTACACGTGGGCGAGCGCCTCCGAATTCAACTTCTTCCCCAAGGCAACTGTAGTTTCCGTGAACCGACAGCCCGGCGACACGGGCTCTGTGATTCCGCTGCCTTTTTGATCCTTGCCGCGGTTGTTTGGGCAGGCGCAAGATGGATGGCATGCGCGCCACCATCACATTGCTGCTGCTGACTCTCGCTGGCTGTGGCGGGTCCGGGTCCGGAGACGCCGGAAATCCGCCGATGAATTACATGGACGATCCGCCACTGTGGAATGAGTACGTCATCGGGTACGCCGAAACGATCAATCTTGCGGAAGGCGTCTCGATCGAGTTCACGGCGGTCGAATCGGACACGCGTTGCCCGACGAACGTCCAGTGCGTCGAGGAGGGCAACGCGCAGATTCTCCTGACCACATTTTCTCCGCGCGGCCAATGGAGTGTTCGGGTGAACACCAACCATGCGCTGCCGATCAATGCGCTCTTCGACTTCTATGGCGTCGAGCTGCGCGGTCTGGATCCAAAGCCCACGCTCGACGCTCGAACAGGATCCAGCACGATTCCAGCGTCCTCGTATGAGGCGAGGGTGTTCGTGATCAAGGCGTTCCCAACGCCCGCACCGGGGCCGTATTGAAGGTTCGCGGGGCTGCACGGTTCCAGCTGTTCTGATCTGCGCTTTTCTGTGTCGCCGACGCGCATCGCTGACAATTTCGGTACAAGATCCCGCTAGTTAGTCACTTGTTGCCGGGCCGCGGGCGCGTGCAGGATAACGCCCATGCGTACATTCATCCGTGTGCTGGTGCTGCTACCCGCGTTGGTCCTGGGTTCCTGTGGTGGTGACGGAGAGCAGGTCTCGCTTCCGGCCTCAGTGCTGGGCGAGGAATACCTGATCGGATTCGGCGAAACGATTCACGTCGGTTCACTGACCCTGGAGTTCACGACGCTGGCGGAGGAGTCGCGCTGCCCCCTCAATGCGACCTGTGTGTGGGCAGGCAATGCCCGGATTCTCCTGACCGCCACGTTGAACCACACGACGGGAGTGATGGAGCTAAACACCTACTCCGGCTATCAGGTGAGCGCCGTCTTCGAGGGCTATCGCATCGAGTTGCGTAGATTGCAACCCGACATTCCCTGGATGCCGCGGGGCCCGTCGGCGGAATACACGGCAACCGTGTTCGTGGATCGCGCCAACAATTGAGCCCCAATACGGGCACCGTGAAATCGCTACCGTTTCGAATCTTGTGGGCACGCACCATCGCCCGCAGGCTAGTCATGCGCCGTGTGTTTGCCGGTACGGTTTTCCCTCGCGTTACAGGGAAAACAGCAGGGGTATTCCCACACCGGCAGCCGGTCGATTTCCGCCCTGTGATTCCGCTTCCGTTTTGAGCCTTGCCGCACACGTTTGGCGGGGCGCAAAATGCCGCGTGCGCGCATCCATTTCCTTGCTTTTGCTGACGCTGACTGCCTGTGGCGGTTCCGGCGACAGTGCGGAACCGCTCGCGAACTATCCCGTAGAACTGCAGTTCGGCAACGACTACACGATCGGCTTTGGTGAAACGCTGAACCTCGCGCAGGGTGTGTCGCTCGAGTTCACTACGCTCGCCGAAGATTCACGCTGTGCGACTGGCGTGCAGTGCGTGTCGGAAGGCAACGCGCGAATCATTCTCACTACCATGACCCCGCGCGGGAACGGCAGCGTGGAGCTCAATACAAACGCGCAGCTCGCGACCAGCGCACTCTTTGATTTTTACGATGTCGAGCTGCGAAAGCTGGAACCTTATCCCACCGTCAACCCTCAAACAGGTTCGACCGCAATCCCGATTTCGTCCTATGAGGCCACGGTTCATGTCGATCGCGTCGTCAATTAATTCGAGACTGTCATGAGCATCCTGTGGACGCGTCGACGGCTCGTGCAAACGGTGGTCACCGGCGGGCTCGGTGTCTCGTTGGCGCGACTGGCGGCAGCGCATGACGCAAAAGGCCCCGTCGCCGCGGAGCTTCCGGAGCGTGCCATCGAGTTGTTCAACACCCACACCGGCGAAAGCGCGTCAGTGGTCTACAAGCGCGGCAATGAATTCGATGTGGCCGCTCTCGCGACCCTCAAGAATGTCCTGCGTGATCATCGCAACGGCGAGGCCCATGACATGGACCCGCGTCTGTACGACCAGCTCCACGCGCTCTCGCTCGCCGCGCATTGCGAGCCGCGCTACGAGATCATTTCCGGTTATCGCTCGCCCGAGAGCAACGACCAGATGTCGTCGCGGCCTGGAAGCGGCGTCGCGAAGAAGTCGCTGCACATGCAGGGGCGGGCGCTCGACGTACGTCTCAAGCGTTGTCCGTGCACGCAACTGCGCGATCTGGCGCTGGCAGCGAAGCAGGGCGGCGTGGGGTATTACCAGCGCTCGGACTTCGTGCATATCGACACCGGGGCGTTTCGCACCTGGGTTGGATAATGGGGACACTCCCCATTTCCTAGCAAAAAGGGCCGCACCTCGTTGGAGAAGAGGCGAGCGATCGGCGCCCATGCAGGGACGAGCTCGCTTTTCGCCGGGCCCTTCGCTCAATTGGATTCGCAAGATTTTGGGCCGCCGCCACACGCGATGACGTCCTCGTGCAGTTGGGGTGAGACGTCAGCGAAGAGTCCGTTTGAAATAGAGAGGCGGCTCCGTGCCTAACGAGGTCAGGGGCCCGGCCCGCTCACTCGTCCCTGCATGGACACCGCTCGCTCGCCCCATCCCCCACGAACCGCGGTCCTATTCGAAGAGAAATGCGGAGTGACTCCCCGGCTTGGGGAAGAGAAGACCTCAGACCGTGCGTCTCTTCTCTTATCCAACTCAGCGGGGAAATGGGACGCGGTGCGATGACGTCTGCGCCCCAGCGAGCGTGCCCGCATAGGGTTGAGTGAGCGGGCCGGGCACCTGACCTCGCTAGGCACGAAGCCGCCTCTCCGCCACATGCGGACTCTTCGCCATCGTCCGACTCCAACCGCGCCAAGACGTCATCGCGTCAGGCGGCGGCCAGCAAACTAGCGACACCCAATCATCGAAGGGCCCGGCGAAAAGCGAACTCAACCCTATGCGGGTGCGATCGCTGGGGCACGCGCTTCCTCGAAGAGCGTTCTCTTTTCCCCGGCGATATCATGTGGGAGAAAGTCGCCGATGGTGACAGATAGTATGGACCAACGATCACGAGACAATTCCTTGCAGGGTGAGACCGCGATTCATCGCCGCGTGAACGATGCGCGCGCCGGCCGCGACCCGACAGTGCTCGGCCGCTGCGCTTCGGGCTGGGCGGTGTTCGGACATCAGCAGTTCGTGCAGGGTTACCTGCTGCTGCTGCCGGATCCGGTGGTGCCCGATCTCAATGCGCTCACTCCGGAGCGCCGCTCGCAGTTTCTGCTCGACATGTCCCACCTGGGCGATGCGCTGATGCTCACTACCTCCCCGGTGCGCATCAACTACGCGATCTTCGGCAACGTGGAACCTGCGCTGCATGCACATGTGATTCCGCGTTATCGCACCGAGCCGGAAGCGATGCGCACGGCGCATCCGTGGGCATACGACTGGAATACCGCGCCCACCTTTGACTTAGGTGCCGCCGCACCCCTGCTCAAGGCGCTTCGCACCGAACTTGCGCGCCTCGGGGCGCTGCGGACACCCTGAATGGCTGTGCGACCGCAGTATCTGGCCTACCTGCTCGAACAGCTCGAAGGCGTTGCGGACCTTCGCTCACGCCGCATGTTCAGTGGTGTCGGGCTCTACAGCGGCGATCTGTTCTTCGGCCTCATCCACGACGACACGTTGTTCTTCAAGACGGACGGCAGCACCAGCGCCGACTACATTGCGCGCGGCATGCCGCGCTTCATGCCATTTCCCACTCGGCCTGAAGCCGTATTGGCCTACCACCAGGTGCCGGCCGACATCATCGAAGACGGCGAAGCGCTGCGGATCTGGGCGCGAAAATCCGTGGCGGTGGCGCTGAGCTCGCAGGCGGCCAGGGCGCGCCCGAAAGCTCGTGCGAAAGCGCGTCGCAAGGTGGCGAAGAAGCCCGTGAAAAGCCGCCGAATCAAACGCCGCAAGAAGACTTAGTCGTTCGCTTGCACACGCGCCTGCGCGGTCCGTATGAGATCGGGCAGCGACTCGATCGGCGCCGAGCAGGTGGAGCCCCGGCATACATAGGCGCGGGTGACGGCCCCGGCCTTCTTGTCGACCAGGGCAGCATCGAGACCCTGGAGATCCGCCGGTATCGAGAACACCAGCCGATGTGGCGCGTACAGCTTGCCGAGTTCCCGCTGCCAGGCACCCGCGTCGGCGGAATGGCGAATGACCACGATTTCCGGCGGATCCAGATATTCATCCAGCGCTTCGAGCAGGCTCATGTGGCCGTGCGGGTAGCGATTGATCGAGTGCCAGCCCGCGCGCAGCGTGCGCTCGGCAGCGACGAGCCAGCGCGTTTCGCCTAACAGATAGCCGGCGCGAATCAGCGCGCTGGCGGCGATGCCATTGCCGGCCGGGATGGCGTCGTCACTGAAGCTCTTGCTGCGATGAATCAGTGCCTCGTGATCATCCGAGGTGAAGAAGAATCCGCCGAGTTGCGAGTCTTCGAAATGCGCGAGCAGGCCGTCGAGGATGTCGCGCAGCCAGGCGGCGTCCTCGTTGCGCCAGCGGAGCTGGAGCATCTCGAGCAGGGCGCTGGCCAGATAGGCATAGTCATCTAGATAGGCGTTGAGATGCGCGACGCCATCCTTTGCCGTGGCCAACAGCCTGCCCCCTCCATCGGGACCTTTGCGCCACAGGTTGGCTCGTATGAACTCGAGCGCGCGTTCGGCCGCCGCCGCGAATTCGGGCTTGTCGAGAACCCGCGCGGCTTTGGCCAGGCCGCGAATGGCGAGTGCGTTCCAGCTGCCGAGCACCTTGTCGTCGAGCCCGGGCCACACGCGCTTGCTGCGGATCGCGAGCAGCTTCGCGCGCGCACTGTCGATGTGCTTTTCGATTTCGGCCGGCTCGAGTTTCTGTTCCTTCGCGAGCTGCTCGATGGAAACGAACACATGGGCGTGCCATGCGCCTTCGAAGTTCGGCTCTTCATCGAACCCGAAGCGCCGGCTGAACAGGGCCCATTCGAGCGGCGTGAGCGCGGCGTGCGCTTCGGTGCGAGTCCACACGTAGAACTTGCCTTCGTGGCCCTCGGAGTCGGCGTCGTAGGCGGAATAGAAACCTCCGCCGGTCTTGTCGGGCGAGGCATCCTGCATTTCGCGCAGCATCCACTCGCCGGTCTCGGTCGCGATGCGCCTGAACAGCGCATCTCCGGTGGCCAGCGCCGCATCGGCATAGGTCGCGAGCAATGCGCCGTTGTCGTACAGCATTTTCTCGAAGTGCGGAATCATCCAGAACTGGTCGACCGAATAGCGCGAGAAGCCGCCGCCCAACTGGTCGTACATGCCTCCCTCGGCCATGCGCGTGAGCGTGAGCGTGGCCATGAACAGCGCGTGCAGATCCGGTTCCTGCGTGACGGCGGTGGAATGCCAGTGGTGCATCAGGCGGTCGATCGAGCCGGGATGCGGGAATTTGGGCGCGTCGCCGAAGCCGCCGTACCGTTTGTCGAAGGTGGCGGCGAGCTGCTCGCGAGCGCCGTCGAGCGGAGCTCGCGTGAGTTGCGCATCGGCGTCGATGGGCGCGGGCGTCAGGTCGCCGAAGACACCCATCAATGTATCGTTCTGCGCGCGCAGCTCCATCGCGCTGCTCGCGGTAGTACTCCGCGACGCGCTTGAGCAGCGTGGAGAACGCGGGCATTCCATAGCGCGATTCGTCGGGGAAATAGGTGCCGCCGAAGAAGGGCTTCTGATCGTCATGCGTCAGGAACATGGTCAGCGGCCAGCCGCCGCCGCGCTGCGTGAGAACCTGGTGCGCGAACTGGTAGATCTTGTCGATGTCGGGTCGCTCTTCGCGATCGACCTTGATGTTCACGAAGAGCTCGTTCATGAGCGCCGCCGTGGCCGGGTTCTCGAAGGATTCGTGTGCCATGACGTGGCACCAGTGGCAGGCGGAGTAGCCGATCGAGAGCAGCACGGGCTTGCCGCTCGAGCGGGCCGTCTCGAAGGCTTCCTTGCCCCAGGGATACCAGTCCACGGGATTGGCCGCGTGCTGTTGCAGGTATGGGCTCGTTTCCTTAGCCAATCGATTATTGCTCGTCCTGGATCTGCATGCTCGGTAGAATAGCGCCCCGTGACAATCCCCGTCCTGAAACTCAAGCGCGGCGAAGACCGTCGTCTGCGCGCCGGTCACCTGTGGATCTTCAGCAATGAAGTCGACACCGCCGCGACGCCGCTGACCCAGTTCGAACCTGGCGCCGCCGTGCAGGTGCATTCGGACCGCGACCAGTTCCTGGGGCACGCCTACGTCAACCCGCGCACGCTGATTGCCGCGCGCATCGTGGGGCGCGACGCCGCCTATCCACTCGACCCTTCGTTGCTGGTGCATCGACTGCGCGTCGCGCTGAGCCTGCGTGAGCGTCTGTATCGGGAACCCTGGTATCGCCTGGTGTACGGCGAGTCCGACGGACTTCCGGGCCTCGTGCTCGATCGCTACGGCGACATCGTGGTGGCGCAGAGCGGCACGGCCGGCATCGACCGGCTGCGTTCCGACATCGAAGCCGCGGTGAACAAGGTGATCCACGCGAAGACCATCGTGTGGAAAAACGACTCCGGTGCTCGCGAACTCGAGGGCCTGGAAAAGACCGCCGGTGTGTGGGATGCCGACACCTGGACCGCGGCGCCGGCCGAAGTCATCGTGCGCGAGCAGGGCGTGGAGTTCGTCGCGCCGCTTGCCGATGGCCAGAAGACCGGCTGGTTCTACGATCAGGCCGCCAATCGCGAGCGGCTGCGTCGCTACCTGCCGTCCGGTGCGCGTGTGCTCGATGTCTGCAGCTACGTCGGCGCATGGGCCGTGTCCGCGCTCAAGGGCGGCGCTTCCAGCGCGACCTGCGTGGACTCCTCCGCAACCGCGCTCGACTACGTCGCACGCAACGCGCGCGCCAATGGCGTGAACGTGGAGACGGTGAAGGACGATGCCTTCGACGCGTTGAAAGCCCTGCAGGAGAGCGGCGCAAAATTCGACGTGGTGATTCTCGATCCGCCAGCGTTCGCCAAACGCAAGAAGGACGCGCCGCAGGCGCAGGCGGCGTATCGCAAGCTGAACCAGCTCGCGTTGCCGCTCATCGATCGCGATGGGCTGCTGGTGTCCTGTTCGTGCTCCTACCACATGGGCGCGGACGAACTCATGGCCTCGATTCAAACCGCGGCGCGACACACCAGCCGATTCGTGCAGGTGCTCGAGCTGGGCGGGCAGTCGCCCGATCACCCGGTCCATCCGGCGATTCCGGAAACCCGGTATCTCAAATCATTTTTCTGCCGCGTCACGCGCGAATAACTAAAATACACCCCGATGATCCAGTACCACGCCATCAACAAAATCGCGCTCGAGATCGGCCCCTTCTTCGGCTACGGACCGCTCAAGGTGCACTGGTACGGAATCATGTACCTGGTCGCGTTCGCCGTGGCCTGGTGGCTCGGCCGCGTGCGCGCGAGCCAAGCCGGGCTCGACCTGGACGCTCGCCGACATCGACGACTTCATGTTCTTCGGCATGCTCGGCACCATCCTCGGCGGGCGCATCGGCTACGTGCTGTTCTACGGCCTGTCGTTCTGGACCGCCGAAGATCCCTGGTATCCCGATCAAGGTGTGGGACGGCGGCATGTCGTTCCACGGTGGTTTGTTAGGCGTGCATGATCGCGTTCACGATCTTCGCGGTTCGCCGCGGGCGACGTATCGCCGACGTATTCGACTTCGCCGCGCCGCTGCCGGGCATCGGCATCTGCGCCGTGCGCATCGGCAACTTCATCAACGGCGAGCTGTGGGGCAAGCCGACCGACGTGCCCTGGGCGCGTGGTGGTCGACGGCGAAGTGCCGCTGCACGCCACGCAGCTCTACGAGGCGTCGCTCGAAGGCGTGCTGCTGTTCATCATCCTCTGGTGGTACACGTCCAGGCCGCGGCCGCGCATGGCGCCCGCCGGGATTGTTCCTCGTGCATCTACTCGCTGTCGCGCATCACGGTGGAATTCTGGCGCGTGCCCGATCATCACCTGAACTATCTGCTGCGATACCTCCTGGGTCACCATGGGCATCTGCTGAGCCTGCCCATGCTGCTCATCGGCCTCACGCTCGATGTTCATGGCCTATCGGCGGCGCGAGCCCTCGGGCAATTTCGTCGCGGCGCCGCAGCCGGCATGAAACCCAGTCCATGAAACAATTTCTCGACTTCATGCGGCACGTCCGCCGCAACGGCGCCGCCAAGGCCGACCGCACCGGCACCGGCACGCTCTCGGTGTTCGGTTACCAGATGCGCTTCGATCTGGCGGCGGGTTTCCCGCTGGTCACCACCAAGCGCGTGCACTTCAAGTCCATCGCCTACGAGCTGCTGTGGTTCCTGCGAGGCGAGACCAACACGCAATATCTGCGCGAGCACGGCGTCAGCATCTGGGACGAGTGGGCCGATGCGAATGGCGAGCTCGGCCCGGTGTACGGCAAGCAGTGGCGCTCCTGGCCCGCGCCCGATGGCCGCGCAGATCGACCAGATCTCGCAGACGGTCGAGCAGCTGCGCACCAATCCGGATTCCCGCCGCATCATCGTCAGCGCCTGGAACGTGGGCGAGCTCGACCAGATGAAGCTCATGCCCTGTCACGCGTTCTTCCAGTTCTACGTGTCGGACAAGCGCCTGAGTTGTCAGCTCTACCAGCGCAGCGCCGACATTTTCCTCGGCGTGCCGTTCAACATCGCCTCCTATGCGCTGCTCACGCACATGCTCGCGCAGCAATGCGACCTCGAAGTGGGCGAGTTCATCTGGACCGGTGGCGACTGCCACCTCTATTCGAATCATCTCGAACAGGTCGACGAGCAGCTCTCGCGCGTGCCGCTCGCACTGCCGAAGCTGAACCTCGCGCGCCGGCCGCCCAGCATTTTCGACTACACCTTCGAGGACTTTCAGATCGTGAACTATCAGCATCATCCGGCCATCAAGGCGCCCGTCGCGGTATGACAAACAAGTCGAAGAAGAAAGTGAAGGAGTTCGACCAGTCGCAGCCCAAGCGCGGCGGTCCGCCCATTCCGACGCTCGCCGCTCGTCGAAGTGCGCAATTCGGAAGTGCATGGTCGCGGCGTGTTCGCCGTCGCCGACATCAAGAAAGGCACGCGCATTTTCGAGTATCTCGGCGATCGCGTTTCGCACGACGCCGCGGACGAGCGCTACGAAGATCACGACGAGAACGACAATCACACCTTCCTGTTCATCGTCGACAGCAACACCGTCATCGACGCGGCCGTGAACGGCAACGACGCGCGCTTCATCAATCACCACTGCGATGGCAATTGCACGTCGGTCATCGAGAACCGCCGCGTGTTCATCGACGCCGTACGCGCCATCGCGCCGGGCGAAGAACTGGGTTACGACTACGAAATCGGCCGTGACAAGGACGATCCGCCGAATGTCGATGAGATCTATGCCTGCCGCTGCGGCTCGCCGAAGTGCCGCGGCTCCATGCTGGAGGCCGCCCGAAAAAGAAGGCTGCCAAGCCCAAGCCCAAGCAGCGCAGCCAGACGTCGCAAGCCCGGCAAGAAGGGCCGCAATGCCCCGACCCGAGGCGAAGCGTCGCGGAGAACGGTCACGCCGGCGCGCATGATCGATCAGCTCGCCGAACGCGGCTTCGGTGTTGCTGACGATTTTGTCGACTCGAAGCTGCTCGCCGAGCTGCGCGAGCGCTGCGTCGAGCTGCACGCAGACGGGCGGTCTGCGGCCGGCGCGAGTCGGACGCGGCGACGACGCGAAGCTCGTGCCCGAAGTGCGCGGCGACTTCATCTCCTGGCTCGAGCAGCCCGAGCGCGATGCCGAGCAACGCATACTGGCGCGGCTCGACGAACTGCGAGCCGCGCTCAATCGCGCGCTCATGACGGGGCTCGAAGATTTCCAGGGTCATTTCGCGCTGTATCCGCGCGGCGCCGGCTATGCGCGACATTTCGACCGGCTCGTGGGCAGCGACGTGCGCGCCATTTCGGCCGCGCTGTACCTCAACGATCGTTGGGCCGCCGAGGATGGTGGCGAGCTGCGTCTCTACACCGGCGGCGGCGCGCAGCGTCGATGTGCTGCCGCAGGGTGGCCGGCTCGTGGCGTTCCAGTCCGACCGGTTCGAGCACGAAGTGCTGCCCGCGCGCCGCGAGCGCATGAGCTTCACCGGCTGGTTCCGGCGCCGGCCGCTGGAAGGATTCGTGTGAGCGCGTCACGCTCATCGTGGCGGTGGCCGACAATGGCGTGATCGGTCGCGACAACGCGCTGCCCTGGCATCTTCCCGATGACCTCAAGCGCTTCAAGCGCCTGACCCTGGGCAAGCCCATCGTCATGGGCCGCAAGACATTCGAGTCCATCGGCAAGCCATTGCCCGGCCGCCAGAACATCGTCGTGACCCGCGATGCTAACTACCGCCGCGAGGGCGTCACCGTGGTGCACGGCATCGACGAGGCGGTGCGCGCCGCGGGCGACGCCGCCGAGATCATGGTCATTGGCGGTGCCGAGCTGTTCCGCGCTGTTCCTGCCGCGCGCCGACGCGAATTCACCTGACCCGGGTGCACGGCAATGTCGCGGGGGATGTGGTGTGGCCGGCACTGGACGACAGCCTGGAGGCGTCGTGGATAGCGAGGCTCATGCGGCCGACGAACGTCATGCCTCGTCCATGACATTCGAGGTGTGGGAGAAGCGGACGTAATCGACAAAAAAGGCTGACCGCAGGCCGGCCGGCGCGTTATTCTCGGCGCCCTATGAAAAAGCTAACTGCCATTGCGGCGCTGCTCTGCACCTTGTCCCTCACCGTTTGCGACGCCGATGCGGCCAAGAAAGCAAAGGAACAGGCACAAGCCCCGCTCACCGAAGATCAGAAGACGCTGTACGCGCTCGGCGTGCTGATGAGCCAGTCGCTCACCACCTTCGATCTGAAGCCCGAAGAACTGGCGCAGGTTCAGAAGGGTCTCGCTGACGGTGTCGGCGGCGTCAAGAGCGACGTCAAAGCGGAAGAATACATTCCGAAAGTGCAGGCGTTGCAGCAGGCGCGCATGGCAGTCGTCGCCGAGAAGGCCGCCGCCGCTGGCGTCGCATTCCTCGACAAGGCCGCCAAGGAAGCCGGCGCCACCAAGACCGCGAGCGGCATGGTCATCAAGCAGACCAAGCCAGGCACGGGCGCTTCGCCCGCGGCCACCGACCAGGTGAAGGTGCACTACGAAGGTCGCCTCATCGACGGCAAGGTGTTCGACAGCTCGATCGCGCGCGGTGAGCCCGCGACCTTCCCGCTGAGCGGCGTCATCCCCTGCTGGACCGAAGGCGTGCAGACGATGAAGGTTGGCGGCAAGGCGCAGCTCGTCTGCCCGGCGAATCTGGCGTACGGCGCGAACGGTTCGCCGCCGACGATTCCGCCGCAGGCCACGCTGGTGTTCGACGTCGAGCTGCTCGAGATCGTGAAGTAGTTCGACCGTCCAAATTCGTAAACCAGGGCATTCGTAAATCCAGAGGCGCGGGAGTGAAAACTCCCGCGCCTTTTTCGTGACCGTCAGCGCAAATCCGGAGCCGCCGGGCCTCCCATGCACCTTTGCGCCTCACAAACTGTGATCCACTAGGGGAAAGGCGGGAGTGGCGCCAGTAGACTTCCCCCATGCTTGAGCAGCAGCGCGCATTGAGAGGAGTGGCGTTCCGCCGCCCTGCGCCCGTGCGCAGCGTGGTTTCGCGCGCCTGCAGCCTGCTCGCGATCCTTGTCATTGGGCTGGGCGCTCGCCTCGCACACGCGGCGACATTCACCGGAACCGTATTCGAAGACGTCAACTATGGCGGTGGCGCCGGGCGTTCGCTGGCGACGTCGGCCGGCGTGCCGCTGGCGAATGTCACTGTCGAGCTGTATCGCGTCAGTAACGGCAATCTCGTAGCGACCACCGACCACCAACGCGAGCGGCTTCTATTCGCTGACTTCGAGTGGTGGCAACGCGGCTCTGTCCATGTACGTGCGCGTCGTGAACGGCACCGTGCGTTCGTCTCGCGCCGGCGGTGCCGCGTGTACCACCTGCGTTCCCGTGCAGACTTTTCGCACCATCGCGACGAGCGGCGCGGCGGTGGCTGTCACCGATCACGTGGGCGGCGAAGTGCCGGGATCGAGCGATGCGGTGATCAATCCTGGCTCGGGCAGCTTCGGATCGACTCACCGCGGGTGGCCGCGTGCCGCAGTCCGTCACGCAGGCGACGCCGTCGGGAGGCGCGGTCACCATCAGCGGTATCGATTTCGGCTTCAACTTCGACACGGTCGTGAACACGCGCGACGTCACCGCCTGCGCGGCGACCAACTCGAGCTATCCCTGCCAGGGTTCGCTGCGCCAGTTCGTCATCAACGCGAACGCGCTGGGCGGTGAAGGCGGGCTCGCGCAATCGGGCAGCGGACAGATCGACGGCTCGACCTCATTCCTGCCGAGCGGATTCGAATCCAGCATTTTCATGATTCCGAATGGCGCGGCGATCGCCGGTCAGAACACGTCGTACGCCACCCAGCTCTCGGCAGCAGGCGTCGCGGTGATCACCCTGACCGCCGCACTGCCTGCGATCGCTGGCACCAGCACACGTCTCGATGGCACCACCCAGACCGTGAATGTCGGCAATACGAACGGCGGAACGCTCGGCACGGGCGGCACAGTGGGCGTGGATGCCATTCCGCTGCCAACCTTTCCGCGGCCGGAAGTGCAGCTCTCGGCGGCCGGCACCGTGCTCACGGTGAGTGGCGGTGGCAGCGGCGTGCTGGGACTGGCGCTGCAACCAGGGCTATCTACTGCTGTCGGGCACCGGCTGCCTGGCGCGCAACAACCTGGTGGGCATGACCGCCACCGGCGACAGCAGCGCCGACAGCTCGGCCGCCTACGGCATCACGTTCACGGGCAGCAATTCCACCGTGCGCAACAATTTCGTCACCGTGAACAACTCCGGCATTCGCACGGATGAGTGGCGGCACCGGATCGCTGGTCACCCTGAACGAAGTCGCGCGACCCACCTTCGGCCACAACAATACTTTCGACGGCATCCTGCTGGTCGGCACCGTCAGCTCCATCCAGGTCACGGCCAACCTCACGCGCGAACAACGCGGCGGCGGCATCGAAGTGGGCTTCGGCGGCGGTGCGTCCGCCAGCAACATCACCATCACCAACAACACGGTGCGCAACAACGGCTTCGCGACTGGCGGCAGTGGTGCCGCGTCCACCGAGCCGATCGGCATGGCCGCATACGACTACGCCGGAACCAATGTCGTGTTCAGCCGCAATCTCATCCGCGACAACGCCGGCGCCGGCGTGCTGATCATGCAAGCAACTGGCACGACGATTTCGCAGAACAGCTTCAGTTCCAACGGCGGCCTGAGCATCGATCTCGATCCGCGGAACATCGAGCCGAACGGCCTCGGCGCGCCGCAGGGTGTGACGATCAATGACAACGGCGATAGCGACACCGGCCCGAACGGCCTGCGCAATTATCCGGTGGTGGCGTCGGCGAGTCTCATCGGCACCGAGCTTTCGCTGGCCGGCTTCGCACGGCCTGGCAGCGCCATCGAGCTCTACATCGCGCAGGCGGATCCGACAGGCTTTGGAGAAGGGCTCACCTATCTAGGCACGCTTACCGAAGGCTCTCCGGCGGACCTCGATGCAACCACGGGCACCTACGGCCCCGCCAACATCAACGGCATCGCGCAGGGCACCGACAACACCAATCGCTTCAGTTTCCGGATCACCGCGCCGGCGGGCGTGGCGATCGGCACGCGCCTCACGGGCACCGCGACACTGGGCGGCGAAACGTCCGAGTTCGGCGGCAACGTGCTGGTGACCGGTGGGCCGGCGCTGCGAGTCGCCAAAACCGTGGCGCCGACTTCCGATCCCATCAACGGCGTCACCAACCCGAAGAGCATTCCGGGCTCGGTGCAGCTCTACAACCTGCGCGTCACCAATCAGGGCGGCGGGCCCATCGACAACAATGCGGTAGCGATCGTGGACAACGTCCCGGCCAACACGCGCTTGTTCGTCGGCAACCTCGGAGCGCCAGGCTCGGGGCCCGTGGCAATTCGTGAATGGCTCCCCGAGCAGTGCGCTCACGTGGACGTTCACCGCGCTCAACAGCACGACCGACGATGTGGATTTCTCCAATGATGGTGGAACCACCTGGACCTATGTGCCCGTGCCCGATGCGAACGGCTATGACGCCGCGGTCACGCATTTGCGCCTGCGCCCGAAGGGCACGATGCCCGGCAATGGCGGCGGAGATCCCTGGTTCGAGCTGCGGTTCCGGGTGACCGTCAACTGATGGGCTTTACCCGGCAGACCGCCTGCTCGCGTCCGAATACGAAATCTCCGGATGAAACATCACCTTCGAATATCGCGGAATGAAGTTCGGATCCTTCTTCTCCAATTCTTCCGCTTCCGCCTTCTTCCTGCGCCGGTACTCCGGATCCAGCACCGCTTCGCGCATCTCCACATAGTTCTCCAGCGCCATCTGCGCGATGGCGTCGGTGTTGGGGCGGCGCGCATGTTCGAACGCCTCGAACAGCCCGGCCCAGCTGTGGTGCTCATCCATCAATCGCATGAGCTCGGCGCAATCCTCGAACGCGCAATTCATCCCCTGGCCATGAAACGGCACGATGGCGTGCGCGGCATCGCCTAACAGCAGGACGTCGCCGTTCAGATGCCAGCCCTGCGTGTACACGGTGCCGAGCGATCCTTGCGGATGTTCAAAGAACTCACGCGGCAGATCCGGCATCAGCGCCTTCGCGCCCGGAAACTCGCGCGCAAAGAACGCGTCGACCGCCGACGCTGAACCCAGCTCCTCAAAGCTGTTCGCCCCGCGCCGCGCCAGAAACAGCGTGGCCGTGAACGTGGCATCGGGATTGGGCAGCGCAATCAGCATGAATCCGCCGCGCGGCCAGATGTGCAGCGCGTTCACCTCGAGCGCGGGCTTTCCATCGCGCGGCGGAATGGTGAGCTCCTTGTAGTCGTGATCCAGCGGCTCTTCGCGCACCGTTGCGACTTCGCGCGCCACCAGTGCGTCGCGCACGGCGCGATCCGGCGCCGTCGGTGGCGATGCTGGGCTGCGCGGCGATGTGGTAGATGCGCCCGGTGGCTTCGTCGCGCATCTCGAGCACGTTCTTCTCGTGCGCGAGCCCGAGGCACAACTGCCCGAAGTGCAATTCGACGTTCGGGCAACTCCGCCGCGGCCTCGATGAGCACGCGATTGAGCTCGGCACGCGACACGGAATAGATGACTTCGTCGGGCCGCACGCCATACAACTGCAGCTCCGCGGCGCCGTCATGCTCATGCACCATGCGGCCGCGCATGGGAATGGCGAACTTCATGACGCGTTCGAGCACGCCCGCGAGTTTCAATCCGCGAATGCCGCGCGAGGCCAATGCCATGTTGATCGAGCGCCCGGCATCGACCGTCGCCGACGCGCGGATCCGGCCGCCGCTCGTACACGGTGACTTTGAACCCACGCTTCGCGAGCAGGATCGCCAGCAAACTTCCCGCTAACCCGGCGCCGATGATGTTGACGCCAGCCGCAGCCTTCAGGCTCAAGCAATTTCCTTGAGAGCGACGGTGAGCTCTTCGACGAATTCGAAGATGTCCATGAAGCGGTTGTAGAGCGGCGCAGGGGCGATGCGGATGATGTCGGGCTCGCGCCAGTCGCAGATGATGCCGTGATCGGCGAGCGCATCGAAGATGCGCCGGCCGCGCTTGGCTCCGCCGTTCACGCGCAGGCTCAACTGGCAGCCGCGCTCCTCGGGAGCCGCGGGCGTGATGATCGGATGTCGTCGCCAGCAGCGCTCGCGCAGCAGGCGATCGGCATAGGCGGTGAGGCGCATGGACTTGGCGCGCAGTTCGCCGATGTCGGCGGCGCGAAACATCTCGAGCGAGGCGAGCAACGGCGCGGCGGAGAAGATAGGCGGATTGCTCACGGCCCAGCCGGCGGCGCCGGCGGCGGGCCTGAACTCCGGCAACATCTGGAAGCGCGTCTGTGGCTCGTGGCCCCACCAGCCGGAGAGTCGCGACGGCGCATTCCCGAAATGCCGCTCGTGCACGAAGCAGCCGCCGATCGCGCCGGGGCCGGCGTTCAGATACTTGTACGAGCACCACACGGCGAAATCGACGTCCCAGTCGTGCAGCTGCAGCGGCAGGTTGCCGATGGCATGCGCCAGGTCGAACCCGGCGATGGCGCCGACCCGATGCGCGGCGCTGGCGATGCGCGCGCAGTCGAAGGCCTGGCCGGTGCGGTACTGCACGCCGGGCCACAACACGAGCGCGAGCTCATTGCCGCAACTCCTCGATCGTCGCCTCGATGTCCTCGATGCGCAGAGTTTCTTCGCCGGCGCGCGGCTCGAGCTCGATCAATGTGTCCGTTGGGGTCGAGTTTGTGCCAGGAAAATTGCCCGAGGATGGCGTGGCGGTCCGAGGAGAACGCGCCGGCTTCGATGAGCACCTTGTCGCGCATGCCGACGGGCCGATAGAACGACGCCATCATCAGGTGCAGGTTCACGGTGAGCGAGTTCATGGCGACGACTTCGATGCGCCTGCGCGCCGGTGACGTGCTGCAGTCCCTTGGTGAAGTTCTGCGCGTAGTCGATCCACGGCCGCGTCGCGGTGTGATGGCCGAGCACGCCGAGCTGCGCCCAGTCGGCGAGCTCCTCGCTCACATAGTCGAGCGCGGCGCGCGGCGCGAGTCCCAGCGAGTGACCGCACAGATAGATGAGCGGCTGGCCGCTGGCATTGATCGGCAGCTCGAACTGCTTGCGGTACGGGCGCCAGGATGTCCGCGGCATCGCAGTCCTGCGCGAAGTCCCGCGTGGTCGAGAACTGCGAGCAGCAGATCGGCTGTGGGCCGGCAACCGTCGACGGCGAGGCGTTCATGGCGCCAGAGGATACACAATCGGCTGGCTGGGCACGGCGTCCCCGCCGATGGCGGGCACCGCCAGCGCCAGGACGCAGGGACCGTCGAGTACTTCGTCCGGGATGAATGCCAGTTCGGTGATGGTGGCGCGCGAGCGCGCCGCGTCGCCCCGCGCGGTGCTGCCCGCGGGCAGGCCGAAGAACATCCGATGGCCGACCATGTGGCCTTCATCGTGCGTGCGATCGAGCGAGGGCACGTCCAGCACCAGGTGCTCGATGCGCTTCTCCACCAGCCACTCGACCGCTTCGCGCGTGAGGTACGGGCGGTATGAGGTCGCTGTAGTCGCGCGTGCGCTTGGACGGCTTCGTTCGGCAGCGTGCGGATGATGGCGGCGACCGGATCCACCATGCGCTCCATGGGCCAGGCGGCGCGCAATCGCCGCCGGGTGATCAGGACGTCCGTGCCCCAGGGCTGCGGGTCGGTGCTCTCGCTCGATTCGCGCGCCGGCTCGGGCATCACACTAACTACCACCGCGGGCAGCAGGCCGCGCGGCACCACGCGCCAGGCGTCGCCGGATTCGCGCGTGAGGTGCGCGACGCTCTCGGTGTGCGTCATCTGGCAATGCGGGAGTCAGCGTGATCGTCGAGCAGTTGGCGCTGGCGCCGGTCGCGACGCTGCCGGTGAAATTGCCGCTGGCGAACGGCGTCGAGGAGGGCGCGGCCGCGCCGAAATGCCGCGGGCCCGGCGCCGCCGAATTCGACCGCGATGGCCAGGCTCACGCCGCGATCGAGCGCCGCGCGAATCTTCTGCCCGCCGATGTTGAGTTCGGCGATCATGTCAGCTTCGGCTGTTCCATGACCGTGCCGCAGTCGCGGCAGGTGCGATGCGCCGGCGATCCGAAGAAGCGGTCGAAGACCGGCGGCAGCTGCGTTTCGATATTGGTGATCTTCGACGAATTCCTCGTAGAGCCGCGTGCCGCAGTTCTCGCAGTACCACTGGAAGCCATCGAGTTCGCCGGGACGGCGCGTGCGCTCGATGACCAGGCCCACGGTGTTCGCGGGGCGGCGCGGCGAGTGCGGCATGTTGGGCGGCAGCAGGAAGATCTCGCCTTCGCCGATGGCGACGTCCACGCGTTTGCCGTCCTGCACGGTGGCGAGCGTGATGCCGCCTTCGAGCTGGTAGAAGAATTCCTCGCCCGGATCGACGTGGAAATCGCGGCGGCTGTTCGGGCCGCCGACCACCATGATGATGAACTCGCTGTCCGTGAACACCAGCTTGTTGCCCACCGGCGGCTTGAGCAGGTGTCGGTGCTCGTCGATCCAGCGCTTGAAATTGAAGGCGCGTTCAGCTCTCGCATCATGAGCCGCGTATGGTATTCGCTGCCGGGCTCATGATGTGACCCTCTCCACAATTGGCCACGCTGTCGCCGCCCGGCGTCAGGCCCGCGGGCCTGGTGGCCCGACGGCCCGTGTTATGGTTGCCGCCCACTAACAGCTCCCGGAGTGGTCGCTCGTGAAATTCCGCCTTGCGCCCGGTCTTTCGATGGCCGTTGCCTGTTGCCTGGTACTCACGGCCTGCAGCTCGTGCATAGTGCCGAAGATCTGGCCGCTTCTACAAGAAGCCGCAAGCCGGTTCCCGAAGCGGTCCACGAGCTCGACCTGGTCGAACGCCGACGGCACGCCCGCGAATTTCCCGCAGTACTGGAAGCGCAATACGCTGGTCATCGACCTGTCGGCCATTGGCGCTGCCGGCAATTTTGCTGCGCGCCTTCCGGAAGGCACCACCTGGCCGGTGCGTGTCGGCGTGCGGGTGCGTCCGGGCAGCGTCGGGCAGATCGAGATCCTGGGCGAGGAGCGCAACGTCCTGCCGGTGGCCGCCGAAGGCACTTTGCCCATCGACCTCGAGTTCGCGCCCAGCGTCTACACGCCGAAGACCGCGGCTATCTACATTTCCTGGGGGCCGATGGCCGCAGCCGTGGAAGAGCCTTCGGTGCCGGCGTCGGAACCGCCCGCGTTCGTGTCGCCCACTGAAGTGCCGAAGCCCAGCACCGAGGCGCCGGCCGGCAGCGCCAGCGACATCATCGAGCCCGCCGAGGCTCAGCCCTCACCGCCACCCGGTTCCTGATGTGACGCGCAGGGGAGCTGAATCGCTTCAGCTTCCACATCGAGATTGACCGCGGTCAGCGCGCCGCCCCACACGCAGCCGGTATCCAGCGCCAGCAGGTCGCGGCGTCGCTTGAGGCCGAGCGTCGACCAGTGACCGCAGATCACGCGCACCTCGGCGCTCTTGCGTCCGGGCACGTCGAACCAGGGCAAGAGATCCTCGGGCTGTTCGCCCGGCGCGCCCTTCGTCTTGAGATCCACCGTGCCGTCGCGCCGGCAGAAGCGCATGCGCGTGAACGCGTTGATGACGAAGCGCAGCCGGTCCATGCCGCGCAGGCTGTCGCTCCACTTGTCGGGCTTGTTGCCGTACATGGCGTCGAACAGCGTGCGCGCATCGTCGCGCAGCACGGCCTCGACCTCGCGCGCCAGCTTCGCCGCGAGCGCGCGGCGTCCATTCGGGCACCAGGCCGGCGTGCACCAGGAAATCGCCGCGCGGCTCGTCGAACACCGCCAGCGGCCGGCCTAACAACCACTCCAGCAACTGGTCGCGATCGGGCGCCTCGAGCACCGCATCGAGCGTGTCGCCGTCCTTGGGCTTGCGCTTCGAGCCGAACGCCAGCGCCAGCAGGTGCAGGTCGTGATTGCCCAGCACCACCGTGGCGTTGGCGCCGAGCGACGCGCACGAAGCGCAGTGTCTCGAGTGACTTGGGTCCGCGATTGACCAGGTCGCCGACGAACCACAGCTCATCGCGATCGGCGGAGAAGTTGCAGCGTTCGCGAGCAGCGCCTTCAGTTCGTCGCAGCAGCCCTGGATGTCGCCGATGGCGTAACGGGCCATGACGTGCCGATCAGCGGCCATCAGTGAAGCAGGCCCGGCATCGCCAGGCGGAACGCGGCGATGGGCGCGTCGAACTGCTCGCCGTCGTCGGCGACCATCTGGTAGCTGCCCTGCATGGCGCCGACCGGCGTTTCGAGCACGGCGCCGCTGGAATAGCGGAAGCCCTGGCCGGGTTTGAGATAGGGCTGCTCGCCCACCACGCCTTCGCCGCGCACTTCCTGCACCTTGCCGTTGGAGTCGGTGATGATCCAGTGCCGCGTGAGCAGGCGCGCGGGCACGCTGCCTTCGTTGCGGATGGTGATGGTGTACGAAAACACGTAGCGCCGCTCTTTCGGATCGGACTGATCTTCGAGATAGCTGGTGTCGACGTCGACGCGAATCTTGTGCTGGGCTCTGCTCCATTACCGCCTAATAATACCGGAATGAATCGTCCGGCACCTGCGCGGCCAGTGTCGCGAACTCGGCGGGCGACAGAGTCTCCGGTCGCACGCCGCGGATCGATGCCCGCGGCGACGATGGCCTCGACATCCACCAGTGAACGCAGCGCATTGCGCAGGGTCTTACGTCGCTGCGAGAAGGCCGCCGACACGGTGCGTGCGAACGCCGGTGGTACGGCGAACGCCGGCTCGCGTCGCACGGTCAGGCGCGCCACGGCCGACCAGACGCGCGGGCGCGGGCGTGAAGGCTCCCGGGCCGACATCGAACAGATGCCGCGCCTCGAACCAGGGCGCCAGCATCACGGTGAGTCGTCCGTACGCGCCGCTGCCGGGCGCGGCGGCGATGCGATCGATGACTTCCTTCTGCAGCATCACGTGCAGATCGTCGATGTGCTCGTGGGCGGCGGCGACGTGAAACAGCAGCGGCGTCGAAATGTTGTAGGGCAGATTGCCGATCACGCGCAGACGGCCGCCGCGCATGCGCGCCAGCGCCGCGAGATCGAACTCCAGCGCATCGGCCTCGTGCAGCTCGAACGCCTGCGGTGCGCCCCAGCGCGCGCGCAGCTGCGCGGCGAGGTCGCGATCGATCTCGATGGCGTCCAGCGTGCGGCACTGGCCGATCAGGCGCTCGGTGAGCGCGCCGCGGCCCGGGCCGATCTCCAGCAGCGCCTGCTCGGGCTTCGGCGCGATTTCGCGCACGATGCGATCGAGCACGCTGCGGTCGTGCAGGAAATGCTGGCCGAACCGCTTGCGCGCGAAGATCAACGTGACGCTGCTCTGCAGCGAACTCCAGGGCGAGGCGGGTGGCGGCGATGAGGCTGCCGGCATCGGCGCGGCCGGTGCCGGCGAGATCGAGCGCCGTGCCATGGTCCACGGACGTGCGCATGATGGGCAGGCCCAGCGTCACGTTCACGGCATGGCCGAAGCCGGCGTGCTTGAGCACCGGCAGGCCCTGGTCGTGATACATGGCCAGCACCACGTCGTAGTTAGACAGCGCGCGCGGCACGAACACGGTGTCGGCCGGCATCGGCCCGTCCACCAGCATGCCCGCGGCGCGCGCGCGCTCGATGGCGGGCGCGATCACGTCGCGATCTTCGGTGCCCAGATGGCCGCTTTCGCCGGCATGCGGATTGAGCCCGCACACGGCGATGCGCGGCCGCGAGATGCCCCAGAGGCGGCGCACGTCGTCGTGCAGGATGCGCAGCGTGGTATCGAGCAGCGCGGGCGTGATGGCATCGCTGACCGCGCGCAAGCGGCAGGTGCGTGGTCGCAAGCGCCACGCGCAGCGATTCGGCGGCGAGCAGCATGACCGGATGCGCGGCGCCGGTGTGCGCGGCGAGGTATTCGGTGTGACCGGTGAACGGCACGCCGGCATCGTTGATCACGCTCTTCTGCACGGGCGCCGTGACCATGGCAGCGAACTCGCCGCTGACACAGCCGTCGATGGCGCGATCCAGCAGCGCGAGCACGTGCCGCGCGTTGGCCGGATCGAGCCGGCCAGCCACGCAGGGCGCCGCGAGTGGCACGTCGATGACGTCGATGCCGCCGGCTGCGCGCCGGGCCTGCGGGCCGCGCGATAGATAGGGATCGCAGCGTGACGTCGAGCCCGAGCTGACGCGCACGCTCGGCGAGCAGCGCGCGGCTGCCGATGATCGACGAGCGGGCTGGGCAGGTCGAGGCCGGCGAGGGCGAGACAGAGATCCGGGCCGATGCCGGCGGGCTCACCCGCGGTGACGGCGATCGCTTGCGAGCCGTGCTCAGAGCTTGTACTCGACGTACGCCTCGTCGCGCAGCCGCCGCAGCCAGAGCTCCGTTTCCTCGTCGGCCTTCGCTTCGCGCAACGCCGTGAAGGCGCGCTGGCGGATGACGTCCTGCGGTGGTGTCGAACTGGCGACGGCCTAACAACTGGATGATGTGCCAGCCGAACTGCGTGCGGAACGGCTGGCTGATTTCGTCGGGCTGCAGCTGCGCGAGCTGTTTTTCGAACTCGGGCACGAAGGTGCCGGGACCGGCCCAGCCGAGATCGCCGCCTTCGGCCGAGGAGCCCGGATCTTCCGAGACCACCGAGGCCACGGCGGTGAAGTTCTCGCCCTTGTTGACGATGCGGTCGCGGATCGACACCAGCTTCTGCTCGCACGGTGGCGTCGTCCTGCAGCTCGTTGGGCTTGATCAGGATGTGGCGCGCGTGCACCTGGTTCACGATGACCTGCGCGTTGCCGCGCATTTCGTTGAGCTTGATGATGTGGAAGCCCGACGGCGTGCGGATGGGCTTGGTGACATCGCCGGTCTTCATGCCGGCGATGACTTCGCCGAGGAAGGTGGGCAGCTCCGGTCCCTTGCGCCAGCCGAGCGAGCCGCCTTCGAGAGCGGTCTGCGCGTTGGAGTACGAGACCGCCAGGCGTCCGAAGTCTTCGCCCGCGGCGGCCTTCTGATAGACCTCGTCGGCCTTCTTGCCGGCTTCGTCGAGCTGCTCCGGGCGTGGCCGCCTGCGGCACGGCGATGAGGATGTGCGAGACGTTGTACTCGTTCGACTCCGACGGCATCTTCTTCTGCCGCTCGAGGAACTGGTCGATCTCGCGCGGGCTCACGTTGATGCGCCCGATCACGTCGCGCTGGCGCAGGATCTGCATCGCGAGCTCTTTGCGCAGGCCGTCGCGATAGCTGGCGTAGTCGATGCCCTGCGCGGCGAGCGCCGTCGGGCAGATCCGCGAGCGTGATCTTGTTCTGCTCGGCCACGTCGCGCAGCGCGTTGTTCAGGGTTTCATCCGACACCTTGATGCCGGCGCGATTCGCGCGCTGCATCTGCAATTCCTGCAGCACCAGCCGGTCGAGCACCTGCTGGCGCAGGACGTTCTGGGGCGGCAGGTCGAGTTTCTGCGAGCGCAGGCGCTCGGAGATGGCGAACATCTGCTCGTCGAGCTCGCTCGAGCAGGACCACGCCCTCGTTGACCGTGGCGGCGACGCGATCGAGCAGCACGCCGGAGCTCGAGGCTTCGCGGGTCTGGGCGAAGGCTGCGGAGGCGCCGACGAGCAAGCAGCAGAATGAGGGAGGCGCGCGAAAATGCTTTGAAAATCATGTAGTTGTTTTTCACCGAACCGTAGTTTCCGGCGAGTATCCTCGAATTGCGTGTTCCAGGAAAGCGTCTGCGTTTCCGACACTGGAGAGTCCCGTCAGTTCCAGCTGCACGTAGAAGCTGGTTTCCTGCGTGCCCTCGCGATTGGAGATCGAGCGTCGCGCCACGGCGCGCAGACGCCAGCAACAGGCCTTGTATTCGAAGCCGGCAAAACGCTCGAGCAATCTCGCTGTCGCGCAGGCTGTAGACGCCCCGGGCGATAGGCATTCCAGTGCTTGCCGATCGGCCAGGCGCCCGAGATCTCCGTCTGTTCGAGCACATCGCGCTGTGCGCGATAGGCCAGGTTCAGCACCCGCTGGCCGTCGAGGCGATATTGCAGCCGGAACTGCGAGCGTTCGGTGCGGGTGTCTTCGGGATTCCATTGCAGCCCGGCTTCGACGTTCCAGTTCTTGTACGCCGACAGGGACACCTGCGCGATGAAGTCGGAAGTGTCGCGCGTCGCCACCGGCTCGTCTGGCAACACCACGCGCGGCTGGTCGAAGTAGTAGACCTGGCCGATGCTCGCCGCGAGGTACTGGGCGCCGCTGTCGGCGTTGAACAGTCGCGAGGTGAGTCCGAACGCCATCTGGTTGGCGTCGTTGACGCGGTCGGCGCCCACGTAGCGATTGGTGCGGAACAGCTGCACCAGGTTCAGGTCGGGCAGGCCGGTGTCGAACAAGCGGCAGCTCGCTCTGATCGCGAAACGGCGTGTATAGATAGAGCGCGCGTGGCTCCAGCGTCATGCGGCGCTGGCCGTGTGAGCCGGCGGTGCGTTCGAACACCAGGCCCGCATCGAGCGAGGCGACGGCAGGGAACGGGTCGGAGAGTCGTCGGTGCCCGGCGCCTGGTTCTTCAGCGCGTACTGCGTGTAGCGATAGCCGGCGGAGGGACGCACGAAAAATCCCGGCGCCGACCAGTCGAAGCCCGACGCGCGGCGCCACGTCCATGCGCCAGCCGGTGACGCCGAGATTGCGCTCGAAGTTCACGAACTCGGCGTCGAATCCGTAGTCGATCGCGCCCTGGCCCAGGTCCCAGTCGCCCGAGGCGAGCACGCGAGGCGTGCGCGCATACGGCCGGTCCTCGGTCGGGCAGGTTCTCGTCGATGGTCTGGAAGTCCTGCACCTGCGCGCGCACGTTCCAGTGTTCGTCGCGATACGTAAGCTTCCGCGAGCCGTTCGGTGAACGGCACGCTGGTGCCCTCGGGGCCGTGCGCGAAGTCCTCGAAGTAGCTGGTGTCGCTCGACGTCGGTGGCGTCGATGCGGAAGCGCCAGTCGCCGGGCAGCTCGGCGACGTGCTCGAGGTGTACGTGCGTGCGGTCGATGCCCTCGATGTCGTCGCTCGGCAGGATAGTTGAAGTCGAGCGTGCCGCGCTGGCGCGTGCGTGAGATAACGCAGCTCGCCGGCGAAATCCACGCCGCGCTTGGCGTAGTAGATGGGCTCGGCCATGAAGTCCATGTTCGGCCGGATGTTCCAGTAGTAAGGCAGCATGACCTCCGCGCCATTGCGCGACGAGCCGCCGATGCTCGGAAAGAAGAAGCCGCTCTTGCGCTGCGGGCCGACGGGGAAGGTCATCCAGGGCAGGTAGATGATGGGCACGCCCTTGAACTCGACGCTGGTGCCGCGCCCGGTGCCATCGTGCGCTGCGCGTGTCGATCTCGATGTTCCGCGAATTCAGCTTCCAGGCCACATCGGTGACCGGGCAGGTGGTGAACGACACGTCGTCCAGCGTCACCGTGCCGTTGGCGTCCACCTTCATGTTGCGCGCCGCGCCGCGCGCGTTGCGCTGGGGCAGTTCGAACTGCGCTGCCTTCGAATTGCGCGCCGAGCGTCGGCGAATACGTCGCCGCTGCTGCCGCGCACCTTGAGCACGGGACTCGAGAACTCGACGGCGCCGGTGAGCTTGGCGCTGTCCGCTCTTCGCGTTGTACTCCAGGCGATCGGCGCGGATGACCTTGTCGCCCTGGCGCATGACGACATTGCCGGACAGCACGGCGTTGCCGTTGACGTCGAAGGTGAAGTCTTTGTCGTCGGCCTCGATGGTGACTTCGTTCGTCGACTGGTGTTGCCGGCACATCGGCCGCCGGTTTCGGCGGAACCACCTCGCGCCGTCCGCGGGTTGGGGGCAGTCCGCTTCACAGCTCTGAGCCCATGCTCGCGACTGGAAGGCAAGCGCCAGAAGCAGCAGCAGTGGTGCGGTCGAAGTCTCTCTCGCCATTTGCGCACTATACTTATACGAATGCTCAAGAACGACGCGCGACTGTCCCTCATCCGTTCCTGGCTGACACGCGACCTCGGATGGCGCGTCGGCCGAATCAGCGTGGCATCCGCTGACGCCAGCTTCCGCCGCTATTTCCGCGTGTCGCGCGGCGATGTCGATCCGGCCGCCTGGGCGCCCAGGGCCGACACGCTCATCGTCATGGATGCGCCGCCCGGCAAGGAAGACATCGCCCCCTATCTCAAGGTGTCGTCGCTGCTGGAGCAGGCCGGGGCGCATGTGCCGCACGTCCATGCCTCGGACAGCGAAGCGCGGCTTCATCGTCATGGAAGACCTGGGCGACACCCAGTATCTCTCGCTGCTCAAGACCGGCCGCGGCGTCGACAAACTCTACGGCGAGGCGCTCACCACGCTCGCCAACATCCAGGTGCGCGGCCTGCGTGCCGCATCAGCGCTGCCGCCCTACGACCGCGCGCCGCTCGAGCGCGAGCTCAATCTCATGCCCGAGTGGTTCCTCGCGCAAACATCTTGGGCTCGAGCTCTCGCCCGAAGAGCGCGCGCTGCTGACCGTGACCGTTCGAATTCCTCATCAACGAAGCGCTGCTGCAGCCGCAGGTCTTCGTCCACCGCGACTTTCACTCGCGCAATCTCATGGTGCTGCCCAACGACAACAAGGGCGGGCCGGGAGTCATCGACTTCCAGGATGCGCTGCGCGGTCCGATTGGCTACGACCTCGTCTCGCTGCTCAAGGACTGCTACATCAGCTGGTCGCGCGAGCGCGTCGAACGCTGGGTGCGCGGTTATCGGCGCGTGCTCGGAAATCTCGGCGCCAACGTCGGCGACAGCGAATACCAGTTCATGCGCTGGTTCGATCTCATCGGCGTGCAGCGCCACATCAAGGTGCTGGGCATCTTCGCGCGGCTCTGGCATCGCGACGGCAAGATCGGCTATCTCGCCGATCTGCCGCTCACGTTCGAATACGTGCGCGATGCCTGCCGCCGTTATCCCGAGCTCGTGGAGTTCGAGCGCTGGCTGGCGTGGCGCGTGGAGCCGCAGCTCGCGCCGGCCAACGGCGCGCCAGAAAGAGAAGCCGCCGCGCGTCGCGTCCCGGCGCAAGGCCGCAAGCCCAAGCCCAAGCCCAAGCCGAAGCGCAAGAGCGCGGGCTCAAGAAGAAGGCAAGTCGCGGCGAAGAAGAAGTTGAAGCGTGTGCTGCGAAAGGTTCGCGAGGCGCGAAAGACCGCGCAAGCGCGAAGCGCCAGACGAAGCGCGTGATCAAGCGTTCGGTCAAACGCGTCCGCAAGCGCGCGAAACGTGCGTGGCCGGAAGCTGACCGCGCGCCGTCGCCGGACTCGCCGGCTACACAAATGAAGGCCATGGTTCTCGCCGCGGGACGCGGCGAACGCATGCGTCCGCTGACCGATGAGCAGCCCAAACCGCTGCTGCGGGTCGGCGGCAAGCGCCTCATCGAATATCACCTCGAACGACTTGTCGGCCGCGGGTTTCCGCGAAGTGGTGATCAACACCGGGCTGGTTAGGCGACATGATCGAAGCGGCGCTCGGCACCGGCGGACAATTCGGGCTTTCCATAACCTACAGCCATGAGCGCCCCGAGGCCCTCGAAACGGGTGGAGGCATTTTCAACGCGCTGCCGCTGCTAGGATCCGCACCGTTCCTGCTGGTGAACGGCGACGTCTGGACGGACATCGACTTTGGCGCGTTGCGCCGCGATCCGCCCGAAGGATCGCTCGCGCACCTGGTGCTCGTACCGAACCCGCCGCAGCACGCGCGCGGCGATTTCCTGCTCGAGAACGGTCTCGTGTCAGAAGGCGAGGGACTCGAGACAGACGTATTCGGGCGTCGGCATCTATCCGGCCGCAGTTGTTTGCCGGCTGCCAGCCCGGAAAATTTCCGCTGCTGCCACTGCTGCGCCGGGCGATCGCCGCAGCGCGCACTCAGCGGCGAACTGCACGCGGGCCGCTGGTATGACATCGGCACGACCGAGAGGCTCGCCGCGCTCGATGCGCAGCTGACGAGCGGAGCAAAGGTTTCTTAGGGAGTGCGAAATGAAAAAGATAGTCGTAGTGGTGGCAGTCCTGGTGCTGGTGCTCGTGGTCGCGCCGTGGGGCGTCGGCAAGGTCGCCGAGACAGCGCCTCAACGCAGGCCTCGACAAGCTGGTCGAGCAAGCGCCGTACCTCAAGATCGTCGAGCGCAAATGGACCGGCGGCTGGTTCAAGTCCGAACAGGTCGTCACGTTCGAGGCATTCGGTCCGTGGATCGACGCCATGAACCCGAAGGCCATCGAAGACGCCATGAAGAAGGATGCGGCGGAAGCAGAAGCCGCGGTGGAGTCAGATGGCGAACCGGCCGTGGTGGCTTCGCCGGACGCGGTCCTCCGTCCGATCCGGCCGATGAAGCGCCGGCGCCGGTTGACACCCGAAATGCTGCGCTTCACGATTCGCAACGAAATCCGGCATGGACCGGTGCTCGGCCTGTCCGGGCTCGGTATTGCGCGCGTGAAGACGCACCTCGTGCTGAGCGATGAGACGCAGAAGAAGATCGTCGAGATCTTCGGCCCCGAGGAACCGGTCGAGATCAGCACGCGCGTGGGATTCACTGGGCGGTGGCACCACCACGTCTCACGTCGGAAGGCCGCACGATCAAGCCGGACAGCAAGTCGGAGATTTCCTGGGAAACCTTCAAGCTCGCGATCGGCTATTCGCGTGATGCCGACAAATACGACCTCGATGGCAAGTGGCCGAAGGTCGCGGTCGACGAGCCACGAAGAGAAGACGCAATTCGTCATGACGGACATGACGCTCGACGGCGACGGCAAGCGCATCCGCGGCGATCTCTACGACACCGATTTCAACTTCGGGATCGACAAGCTGGGCATCCTCGGCGGCGACGGCGAGCGCATCGAAGTCGAGAACCTGCACTACATCCTGGAGACCGATGCCAAGGATGAGTTCCTGGAGTTTGGCGCCAAGATGGGCTCGGGCGAGGTGAAGAGCAAGCAGCTCTCCGCGATCGGCATCGAGCTCAAGGAAATCCACTACGACTTCTCGATGCGCCGCCTGCACACCGAGACGCTGGAGAAGATGCTCGCTGGCATGAAGCGGCGTACGCGAAGCCGCTCGCGAGCGCGCTGGAGCTGAACAAAGTCATGTTCGCGCCGCTCAAGGAACATGGCGTGGAGCTGCTGAAGTACGATCCGGAGTTCGCATCGATCGCATCGGCATCGTGACGCCGGAGGGCGATGGCTATCTCAAGGGCGTGATCACGCTCAAGGGCGCGACGGCGGAAGATTTCGCCGGCGGCAGCATGGCGCTCATCGCGAAGGTCGATGCCGACCTCACCATCGACGTGTCCGAGAAAATGGTCCAGAAATTCCCGAATGGCTCGATGGGCGCGGGCGCGGCGGTGGACTCGGGCTACGTCCAGCGCGAGGGCGACCGGCTGGTGTGCAAGATCCTGTTCGCCGACGGCGAGCTCACGGTGAACGGGAAACCCCAGGCAATTCCGGGGCTTGGCGGCCCGCCCGCTGCAAGCACGGGAGAAGGAATGCCGCCGGCAGGAGTAGAATCCCGCCTCGAATGGCATCACTCAAGGACATTCCCGTCGTCACCGAATCGCGCGCGATTCGCAGTGGCGAGAAGTACGTGACACCGCAGGGCTTCACCGCCATCAAGGACGGTCAGAAGCAGCGTGCGGGGAAGTCGCCGGCCGCGCGCACCGGCCGCAAGCCCGCGTGGATTCGCGCGCAGCTGCCGGTGGGTGCGGGCTTCGGCGCGGTGAAGGGCATCGTGCACGAGCATCGGCTCGCGACCGTGTGCGAAGAGGCCAAGTGCCCGAACATCGGTGAGTGCTGGAACGCGGGCACCGCCACCATCATGTTGATGGGCGCCGTGTGCACGCGCGCCTGCCGTTTCTGCAGCGTGGACACGGGCAATCCGCGCGGGTGGCTAGACGCGGAGGAGCCCGAGAACACCGCGCGCAGCGTCGAGCTCATGAAGCTCAAGTACATCGTGCTCACCTCGGTGAATCGCGACGATCTGCCGGATGGCGGCGCCGGGCACTACGCCGGCGCCATTCGCGCCATCAAGCGGCGCACGCCGCACGTCGCCGTCGAAGCGCTGACGCCGGATTTCCAGGGCGTGTTGCGCGACGTCGAGACCGTGGTGGATTCGGGACTCGAAGTGTTCGCGCAGAACGTCGAGACGGTGAAGCGGCTGACGCATCCCGTGCGCGATCCGCGCGCCAGCTATGAGCAGACGCTCGCCGTGCTCGCGCACGCCAAGAAGTACAAGCCCGACGGTGCTGACCAAGACCAGCCTGATGCTCGGGCTCGGCGAGACCGACGAAGAGATCGCGCAGACCATGGACGACCTGCGCGCCGCGAACGTGGATCTGCTCACGCTGGGCCAGTACCTGCGGCCCACCGTGCATCACCTCGAAGTGCAGCGTTTCGTCACGCCGGCGGAGTTCGACAGTACCGCGAGTGGGCGCTGGCCAAAGGCTTCCGCGAATGCGTCGCCGGCCCGCTGGTGCGCTCCAGCTATCGCGCCGAACAGGCGCTGGCCGGCAACAACGCCGGAATCAAGAATGGGGCCGGTGGGAATCCCGGGAGACGCGCCGCGCCGGCTGACGCGCGGAAATCGGATCGCCCGAATTCCGCCGGCGCCGTCCGTGAAATGGCTGGGCACGGTCGACTACGAACCCACCTGGCGCGAGATGCAGCGCATCACCGACACGCGCGACGAGACACACGCCGGACGAGATCTGGCTGCTCGAGCATCCGCCGGTGTTCACGCTGGGCCTCAACGCCGACGCGAGCCACGTGCTCGCGGCGGGCGACATCCCGGTGGTGAAGATCGATCGCGGCGGGCAGGTGACCTACCACGGTCCCGGCCAGCTCGTCGTCTATCCACTCATCGACATCCGCCGCGCCGGTCTCGGCGTGCGCGACCTCGTGACCGCGCTCGAGCGCGCCGTCATCGCCTACTGCGAGAGTCTCGGCATCACCGCCGAGTGCCGCAAGAACGCGCCGGGTGTCTATGTCGACGGCAGGAAGATCGCGAGCGTCGGCCTGCGCATCCGCCGCGGCGCCAGCTACCACGGCCTCGCGTTCAACGTGAACATGGATCTCGAGCCCTTCCAGCGCATCAATCCCTGCGGTTATGCCGGCCTGCAGATGACGCAGCTCGCGGCGCTCGGTTCGCCGGACGCCAGCGTCGAGTCGGTGGGGCAGGCGTTCGCGCCGTTCCTGCAGGAAGCGCTGGCGCACCTCCGCAGCCCAACGCAAATGAAACTCCTGCGTCCGGCTGATTCGCTGCGCTTGCCTGTCGCATTCCTGCAGCCGGCGTGCGGCGCGAGGACGCAGACAAGTCCGTCGAGCTCAAGGTCATCGACCTGCGGCCGCAGGAAGAAAGGGATGGCGTCGGCCTCACGGAATTGAGCGGCAAGTGCAACAAGGACGTGTACCGCATCGCGGACGTGGCGTCGGACCCGCTCAAGGTCGAAGCGCTCAGGGCCGATCTCGCGCAGCAGATGGGTCTCGCCAGCGACGAAAAGACGCTCATGGTGTTGAACTGGTCCATCTACTACAACAAACAGACGAAACACTCAGGTCCCAAGCTCAGCGACATCGGCATCCAGGGTTACGGGATCCCCGGCAAGAAGAAGGAAAAGGAGCTGGGCAGCAAGTGCTCGCGCGAGGAGTCGGCCGGCGGCTGGTTCGCCGACGGCGATGTCACGACCACGGTCCCGCCGCTCGTCTCGGAATTCTCGGGAACCTTCGGCGGCAAACCGTTCAACATTCGCGTCGTTCATTCCCCGCGCCGGAAGATCGAGGGGAAGTTCATGGGCGCTGACGACGACACGCGAGGAGTTGCTCGAGACCGTGCACAAGACCGCCGAGGCGCTGGCCGCGGCCATCGTGCAGTAGCTCGACGCGTGCGCTATTTCGCGAAGCTCACGCCGGCAAGATCGTGCTGTGGTGTTTCCTCATCTGGTATCTCGCGACCGTCATCCATCATTTCGATCCGACGCCCGCCATCTGGCTCAACGCGCTCGGCATCAGCGCCATCATCGGCGTCGCGCTCTATCTATCGGTGCGCGAGCCGGGCAAGCCACCACCGGATCGCTGGACGACGATGCGCCTGTTCCTCATGCCGTTCTGCGTGTCGAGCTTCTCGCAGCTCATCAAGGGCAAGGGATTCGTGCTGGTGTTTCCGCCGGACCTGCACGAGATCGTGATATCGCTCGCGGCCTGCGCGGCCTTCGTGTTTGCCGTGCTGATCGTCAAGCGACTGGCGCCGGCTCGCTAGCTCTCAGATCAGCATGATCACGTCTTTGCTCGCCTGCAGCGCATTGGCGAGCGCGACGACCTGCTCTTTGCTCTGCGCGTTGATGGTGTAGGTGATCGCGAGGAAGTGCTGCTGGTTGCTCGCGCGCTCGGTGATCTGGTCGTCGGTGAGATCGGGCACGTGCTCGCGCACGATGGCGTCGATGGTGGCGCGCAGGTCTTCGCTGCGCCGGCCGACCACCTTGATGGGGTATGCCACCGGGAACTTCAGCAATTCTTCGGCAGGCTGGAGTCTCGTCTACCACGGCGTCCCCGCAACCTCGCGCTTGTACGCCTGGTACGCGTCGTAGAGCTTGCGCCACACCGGGCCGGGTTTGCCGTCGCCGACCGGCTTGCCATCGAGCGTGGTCACGGGCTGAATCTCGCGAGTGGCCGCGCCTAACAAGATCTCGGTGGCCGAGCGCAGCTCCGGCTCGGAAACCGGCGCGGACCGCCAGACCACGCCGGCTCGTTCCGCGATTTCCTCGATGACGCCGCGCGTGGTGCCGGGCAGCAGCTTCCAGGAATTGGGTGGCGTGCGCAGCTCGCCGCCGATGACCACGTGCACGCTCGACGCGCTGGCGTCGGTGAGCTGGCCATCGCGGATCAGGATGGTTTCGCTGGCGTTCTGCATCCACCGCGAGCTGGCGCAGCAACACGTTCGCCAGCAGCGAGACGGACTTGATGTCGCAACGTGCCCAGCGCGTGTCGTCGGCGGTCACGGCGGGCAAGCCATTCTCCTGCCAGCCGGCGCGGCCGGTGGGCCAGGGCGCGGCAAAGGCGAACACCGTGCGCGGCACATCCGGCAGCGGCGCGTGGTTGCGGCCGTGTTCGGCGCCGCGCGTCACCTGCACATATATATAGGCGTCGGACGAGCCCGCGTCGTTGCGGGCGATGAGCTCGCGATACAGCTCCCGCCAGGCTTCGCGCGACAGCGGATCCTCCATGCGGATTTCCTTGAGGCTGCGCGTCAGGCGTGCGTGATGCTGCGCGAACCGGAACGGCCGCCCGCCATACACCGGCGTGACTTCGTAGGCGCCGTCCGAATACAGGAACCCGCGATCCAGCGGCGAGATGCGCGCCTCGCGCAGCGGCAGGAATTCGTCGTTCAGGAAACAGATCGGCAGCGGCTCGCCCATCTGGCAGAACCTACTTCATCCAGAGTGAAATGCCGTCCACCGTGCGCGTCCACCAGCCGCCTTCGGGCACCGCCGCCTGCGCCACCAGCGGCACGCGCGCGATGATTTCCTTGCCATCGCTCACGGTGAGTTCGCCCAGCGCCTGGCCGGCCTTGATGGGTGCGATCACGGGTTCTTTCACGGTGGCCGTGGTCTTGAGCTGCGCGGCGGAGCCGCGCCCGATGGTCACCCAGATGTCGCGCGCAGGCACGAGCGTCACGCGGTCTTCCTCGCCCTTGTACACCTCGGGTTTGAGCACGACGTCGGTCGCAGCCTTGGCCTTCACGGTCTCGAAGAACGTGAAGCCGTAGTTGAGCAGCGCCGCGCTGGCGTCTTCGCGCGCCTTGAACGACTTGCGTGCCGAGCACCACGGAGATGAGCCGCATGCCGCCGCGCTTCGCCGAACTCGCGAGGCAGTAGCCCGCGCTTTCGGTGTGGCCGGTCTTGATGCCGTCGACCGACGGATCGCGCGCCAGCAGGCCGTTGCGGTTCTGCTGCTTGATGCCGTTCCACTCGAACTCGCGCAGGATGTACAGCTTGTACTCCTCCGGGTAAGTCGCGGATCAGCACGCGCGACAGCGTCGCGATGTCGTGCGCGCTCATGTAGTGAGTCGGGCCCGGGCCGCCCCAGCTGTTGTCGAAGTGCGAGTTCTTGAGGCCGAGCTCGGCCGCGTAGGAATTCATCATCTGCACGAAGCCGTCTTCGGTGCCGCCTAACTTCTCGGCCAGCGCGATGGTGGCGTCGTTGCCCGACTGCACGATCATGCCCTTGATGAGCGTGTCCACCGGGAATCTGCGTGCCCACCTGCGCGAAGGTGCGCGAGCCTTCGGCCTTCCAGGCGTGTTCGCTGATGGTGACGTTGTCGTTGAGGCTGAGGCGCTTCTCGCGCAAGGCGCGGAACACGCCGTAGCCGGTCATGAGCTTGGTGATGCTGGCCGGCTCGCTCTGCACGTCGGCCTTGTCAGTCGGCGAGCACGCGGCCGCTCTGGTAAGTCGATGAGCACGTAGGCGCGCGCGTCGATGGCGGGCGGCTTCGGGATGGGCACCGCGGCGAAGGCGACGCTGGCGGCAAGCGAAACGAAAGCGAAGACGCAAGCTGAATCAGCCGGGATGACGGCATCGCGCAAGGCTCCGGGAAACGTGACGGGCTGCGATTGTACGAGGAATAATGGGGACATTCCTCATTTCGCTGTAACAATCGTGTGCGCCTCGCCGGCGGCAATTTCCTAGTTCGATTATTACAACGAAATGAGGAATGTCCCCATTATTCAGTCGGTGAGCAGTCGCGCGTCGTTGATGCCGAGTTCGCGCAGGCGTTTCATGTTGAGGTCGAATTCCTCGACGCTGGCGAACGGGCCGACGCGCACGCGATGCAGCGTGCGGTGTGCCGCGACATCTCATCGAGGCTCGCGAGCTCGATGCCGGCGGCGAGCAGCACCTCGACGCGACGGCGCGCGTTCTCGTGATCGGCGAACACGCCGGCCTGGATGAACATGGCCGAGTCGCGCCGGGCATTTTCGCGGCCGGTGCGTTGACCACGGTCACGGGCGGCGGCGCTGAGACGGCGGTGGCGCGACGGGCAGCAGGCTGGCGGAAGCGCGGAGCCGGAACCCGACGCGCCCGGCGTGATCACGCGCACTTCCACCGGCGCGGTGCCCGCGAGCAGCATGTCGAGCCTGGCGGCGGCGGTGTAGGAGAGATCGATGATGCGATCGCCGACGAACGGACCGCGATCGTTGATGCGCACCACGACCTTGCGGCCGTTACGCAGGTTCGTGACCTCGGCGTACGCGGGGATGCGGCAGCGTCTTGTGCGCGGCCGTCATGGCGTACATGTCGTAGGGCTCGCCCAGCGAAGTCGACGCGGCGTGAAAGCCCGGGCCGTACCAGGAGGCGGTGCCGCGCTCGACGCAGCCTTCGGACTGAAGCCAGCACGTAGTAGCGCTTGCCGAAGACTTCGTAGAACGGCGGATTGCCGCGCGTGCCGCGCGGTTCGGCGCGCGGCACGGCGTCGGGAATCGAGAGCACGTCGGCTGGCGGCGGTGGCACGGCGGAGCCGGAAGGAATGCTCGCGGTGGGCTCGGGTTTGCGCCGGGCGAGACTGCAGCCGGAAAGCAGGAAGGCCGCGAGTGTGAGGGCGAGCGCGACCCGGGTCACGTTGCGCGGCATCGATGGATGCATCAGCGCGCGGCGGTCGCGGATTCCGATTGCGCGGCGAGTTTCGTTTCGTCCGGCGCGGCGGCGCGGTCGCCGCGACGCGACCGGCGATGGTCGTGGCGAGGTCGTGCACCGCCATGGCGTAGCGCACGCTGCGGTTGTAGCGCGTGATCACTTCGAAATTCTTGAAGCCGACGCGGTACGAGGGCCCGATCTGCAGTCTCCGCGGGCACCAGCAGCACCGGCGTGGCTGTCGGCCTCGCCCGGTGTCGAAGTCGACGCCCTTGGCCTTGAGGCCCGCGACGGTTTCGTTGAGCGCGAGATTGGCCGGGTCGGCGGTGACCGGCGCGTCGGGCTGCAGCACCGCCTCGGCCAGCACCGGGCCGTCGGCCACCCAGCCGTTCTTCTTGAAGTAGTTAGCGACGCTGGCGATGATGTCGTCCCAGTCGGCGAACAGGTTGCGCTGCTCGTCGTTGCTGCCGTCGACGGCGTAGCGCGCGGTAACTCGACGGCATGAACTGGCCCGCGCCCATGGCGCCGGCATACGAGCCGAGGCGGTCAGCGGATCCACCGCCTCCTCGCGCGACAGCGCGATGAACTGCGCGAGCTCGCCGCGGAAGAATTCGCGCGCGCGGCGGATAGTCGAAGGCGAGCGTGGCGAGCGCGTCGAGCACGCGGTACTTGCCGGTGATGCGCCCGTAGAAGGTTTCGACGCCGATGATGGCGACCACGTATTCGGGCGCGACGCCGGTGTCCTTGTGCGCCTTCTCGAGCCGCGCGCGATGCTCGAGCATGAACTGCGCGCCTTCGGTGATGCGCTGCTCGGTCATGAAGCGCTCGCGGTACTGCCACCAGGGCGAGACCTTCTCCGCGGGCTTGCTGATCAGCTCGATGATCTTCGGCTGCGGCTCGGCCTTGGCGAGCAGGCGGTAGACGTCGAGCGGCTGCATCTTGTTGCGCGGCGGCCGTGGCTCTCGACGAATCGACTGGATTTCGGCGCGATCGAGATCGAAACGGGTGCGACCGGTGAACGAGCCGTCCGCGAGTGCGGAACCGGGCAACAAGAGGAATGCAACGATCCATGTGTCAGCGATGCGGCGCATCACGAGGCAACGAGCTTCCGATGCGAGTAGAGGGACATCAGGATACCGAAGCCTGCCAGCAGGGTCACCATCGAAGTTCCGCCGTAACTGACCAGCGGTAGCGGAACACCGACAACCGGCAGCAGGCCGCTCACCATGCCGGCGTTGATGAACACGTACACGAAGAAAGTCAGCGCAATGCTACCCGGCCAGCAAACGCGCGAAGGTGTCCTGCGTTTCAACCGCCAGGTACAGGGCGCGTCCTACCACGAACAGATAGAGCAGCAACAGAATGGTGGCGCCCAGCAGGCCGAGTTCCTCGCCGACCATGGCGAAGATGAAATCGGTGGTGCGCTCCGGCAGGAACTCGAGCTGACCCTGCGAGCCGTTGAGCAATCCCTTGCCGAACACGCCGCCCGAGCCGATGGCGATCTGCGACTGGATGATGTGATAGCCGGCGCCGAGCTTGTCCGATTCCGGATCGAGCAGCGTGAAGACGCGCTGCTTCTGGTAGTCGTACAGCACGTACTGCCACGCGAACCACGCGGCGAGCGGCGCCCGCGGCCGCGAGCCCGAAGATCACGCGGAACTGCAGTCCGGCCATGATCACGACCATCATGCCGCCGATGAGGATGAGGCCGCCGGTGCCGAGGTCGGGCTGCAGGATGGTGAGCGCCGGTCGGGACGCAGGATGATGACACGCGAGCACAGCCAGCGAGGTGAAGCTCGGCGGCAGCGGCCGCTCGTGCAGCCACCAGGCGCAGGTCATGGGCACCGCGAGCTTCATGATCTCGGAGGGCTGGAAGCGGATGAAGCCGAGATCGAGCCAGCGCTGCGCGCCCTTGCCGATGTGGCCGGTGATGTCGACCACGACGAGCAGCACCACGCCGAGCACCCACAGCGGCAACGCGAGTCGCCGCAGGAAGGCGGGCTTCACCTGCGCGAGCGCGCACATGGCGAAGCCGCCGAGCGCCGCGCGAATCGCGCGCGTCGATGACGCGGTTCCAGTTCTGGCCCGACGCGCTGTAGAGCATCGACGAAGCCGTAGAGCGTGATCAGGCCCGAGGCCGACGAGCAGCGGACCGTCGAGCTTGAGCGCGCCGAGCATGCGGCGCCGCGAGCGGAGAACGTGCGCTGGCTGCGCGAGCCGGTTTCGATGGGTTCGTACATGGACATTACTCGTCTCCCGGCGCGGCGGGCGGCGACGACGGTGCCCGTCGGGCTGTCACGACCGGCGGCGGAATCTCGGGCGTGGTCGTTGTGACCGAGGATGAACTGGTCGAGCACGCGGCGCGCGATCGGCGCGGCGGCCGTGCCGAGCTTGCCGTTCTCGATGATCACCGCCACCGCGATCTTCGGGTTCTCCGCCGGCGCGAACGCGATGAACCAGCGCGTGATCGTGCAGGCGATCGGTCAGCTGCGTCTTCTGCGTTGTAGCTCTGGTTCTGCGCGACCGTGAACACCTGCGCGGTGCCGGTCTTGCCGGCGATCTGGTAGTCGCGCGCCTGCCTGGCGGACGCCGCGCCCGTGCCGTAGCGGTCATGACCTGGATCATGCCGTTGACCGCGACCTGCCAGTGCTCGGGCTGAGGCGACGTCGATGGATCTCCACCAGCTTTGGGCGCGATGGGCTCGATCTTGCCCGTGCCCTGCTCGCGATAGGCCTTCACCAGGCGCGGCTGATAACTCTTGCCGCGCGACGCGATGATCGACGACCATGTGCGCGAGCTGCAGCGGCGTGACGATGAGGTAGCCCTGGCCGATGCCGAAGATCACCGTTTCGCCGGGGAACCACACCTGGTCGCCGGGACTCTTGAAGCGCGCCTTCTTCCATTCCGTGCGACGGCAGGATGCCCGGCGTCTCGCCGCCGATGTCGATGCCGGTGAGGCTGGCCGAAGCCGAAGTGGCGCGAGGAAGCTCGGCAGATGTGCTCCACGCCGAGCGTCGTTGGCGAGATCGTAGAAGTACACGTCGCAGGACTTCGCGATGGCCGTTTCCATGGCCACCGACGCCATGCCCGCTCGGTCGCCAGTCGCGGAAGCGATGGCTCGAGCCGGGCAGCATGAAGTATCCCGGGCAGACCTTCGTGTGCTGCGGCGTCGTGACGCCGTAGCGCAGACCCGCGAGCGCGATCACCGGCTTGACCGTCGAGCCCGGCGGATACTCGCCGCGCAATGCGCGATTCAGCAGCGGCATGTCGATGTTGTCGCGCAGCGCGCCGTATTCGGCGTCGCGTGAGGCCGCGGCCGAAAGGATTCGGGATCGAAGCCCGGCGTCGACACCAGCGCGATCACGTCGCCGGTGTTCGGATCGATGGCCACCACCGCGCCGCGCCGGCCGATGAGTCCCTGCTCGGCGACGAGCTGCGTGGGCAGGTCGATGGCTGGTGATGACGTCGCGGCCGGCGACCGGCTTGATCTCCTGCAGGTCGGGCGTGAGCGTGCCCTGGCGCTGCACCGAGCGGCCCGCGGCATTCACGAGGATCTGGCGCGAGCCGTCGGTGCCATGCAGCTCCTTCTCGTAGGACGCTTCGATGCCGAGCTTGCCGATCAGCGAGGTGCCGGCGTACTTGCGCGAGCTGCTTTTCCTTCTCGAGGCGCTTGACGTCGTCTTCGCTGATCGCCGCGACGTAGCCGAGCGCGTGCACGGCGTGTTCGCCGTGCGGATAGAAACGCGTGAGGCGCGTGGCGATGTCCACGCCCGGGAATTCGAAGCGATGCACGGCGAAGCGCGCGATTTCCTCGTCGGTGAGGCGCAGGCGGATGGGCACGCTCTCGAAGCTGCGGCGCGACTTCACCAGCTTGCGTGTTTCGTCGAGATCGTCGAGCGGGCAGCACGCCGATCTCGATGAGTCGCTTGCAGCGTGGCATCGACGTCGGGCACGCGCTCGCGCACCAGTTCGAGCTGGAAGGCCGGGCGGTTCTCGGCGAGCACCTGCCCGTTGCGATCGAGGATCAGGCCGCGCTGCGCGGGCAGCGGCTCGACGCGCACGCGGTTGCCCTGCGAGAGCTCCGCGTAATAGTCGTAGCGCATCACCTGCAGCACCACCAGGCGGCCGATCGAGCACGCAGGTGAGCGCGGCGATGATGAAGGCGGCGGCCAGCGCGCGGCTCTCGAACAGCCGCTGCTCGGCCCAGTGATCCTTGATGCGGACGGTGCCCATGGACGGCGTCTGCTCAGGCTAGCTTCGCGTGTGCGTGCGGCCGAGCCAGCAACGCGACGAACGGCCACAACATGGCGCCGATCATCGGCTGGAGCCAGCGCCACGGAGACGCGACCGCGTGGCCGCTCCAGCCTTCGATGGCCCAGACGACGAATTCGTTCAGCGTGAGCATCGCGAACACGAACAGCGATTGCTGTACCAGCGTCTGGTTGCGCAGCCGCTGATGCAGGCTCATCGCGATGTAGGCCACCAGCGAGATGGCCAGCGCGTTCTGCGCCGAGCACGTCGCCCTTGAACACGTCGAGCGCCAGGCCCGCGAGCCAGGGCGCGAAGATGCCGCCGGCGTGCGGCGCGTAGATGCTCCAGTAGATGATCACCAGCGCGACGAACGACGGGCGCACCACCGACAGCCAGTCGGGCAGCGGCAGCACCTGCGGCGATCAGCGCGAGCAGCACCGTGAAGAAGACGGCCCAGCGGGGTTCGCGGCGCGCGAGGTTCATGGCGTACTCACCGGCGCTTGGCGGCGGCTCGACGGCGAGTGCTTCGGGGGAGGCCGTGGCGGCCGGATGATCCGGGCGCTCCCAGATGAACAGCACCTCGCGATCGTTTTCGATGCCCGCGAGCGGCACGGCGTGGATCTGCGCCAGCGGCTGCGTCGGGATCGCAGCTCCACCTTGCGTCACGCGCGCGACGGGCAGGCCGAACGGGAACACCCGGCCGAGCCCGGAAGTGACCAGCAGGTCGCCGACCTTCACGTCGTAGTTCTGCGGCACGTAGGGCAGTTCGAGCGAGGTGCTGCGGCCGGTGCCGAGCGCGATGGTGCGCACGCCGGAACGCACGCACCTGCACCGGCAGCGCGTGTTCCGCGTCGGTGATCAGGATGATCTCCGAGCTGAACGGGCCGATGCGGAACACCTGGCCGAGCACGCCGTCGCCGGTGATCACGGGCTGCGCCGCGGTAGACGCCGTGCGTGCCGCCGCGATTGACCAGCAGCCGCTGGCGCAGCGTGGACAGCTTCGACGCTGATCACTTCGCCGACCAGCGCGCTTGCTCGATGACATCGGGCAGCGCCGCGTTGAGGCCGCGCAGCGTGGCGTTCTCGCGTCTCGAGCGCCGCCTGGCGCAGCGTGATCGAGCTGCTGGTGCGCAGCTCGTTGCGCAGCTGGTCGACCTCGCGCCTGCAGTGTCTCGCGCGTGGTGAAACTCTCCTCCAGCCAGCGCCAGGCCGCGGAAGGGGAATTGACCGCGAGCTGCAGCGGGTAGATAGCCGCCTGCAGGCCGTAGCGTGCGGTGTCGAGCCAGCCGCCGCGGCGGTCGTAGAACATGAGCACGACCGAGAGCACGGCGTAGCAGAAGAAGCGGAAGCCGAAGGACGGGCCGCGACCGCCACCGATGCGACTGCCGCTGGTGCCGAATACGGCCATGGCTTACGCCTACTCGAGGCCGAAGCTTCCCGGCCCGACCTGGTCCTGGAGCTCCAGAATGCGACCGCCGCCCCGCGCCACGCAGGTGAGCGGATCTTCGGCGATGACCACCGGCAGACCGGTCTCTTCCATGAGTAGTTTGTCGATGTCGCGCAGCAGCGCGCCGCCGCCGGTGAGCACGATGCCGCGTTCGGCAACGTCCGCGCCGAGCTCGGGAGGAGTCTGTTCGAGCGCCTGCTTGACGGCGCCGACGATGCCCTGCAGCGGTTCCTGCAGCGCTTCGAGGATTTCGTTGGAGTTGAGCGTGAAGCTGCGCGGCACACCTTCGGAGAGGTTGCGGCCCTTCACCGAGAGCTCGCGCACCTGCTGGCCCGGGTAGGCCGCGCCGATCTCGATCTTGATGCGCTCAGCGGTGGCTTCACCGATGAGGATGCCGTAGTTGCGGCGCACGTAGTTCATGATGGCTTCGTCGAAACGGTCGCCACCGATGCGCGCGCGGGCCGCGTACACGATGCCGTTCAACGAGAGCACGGCGACTTCGGAAGTGCCGCCGCCGATGTCGAGCACCATCGAGCCGCGCGCTTCGTTCACGGGCAGGCCCGCGCCGACCGCGGCCGCCATGGGCTCGCTAACTATCTGCACGCTGCGCGCGCCGGCGCCTTCGGCCGACTCCTTGATGGCGCGGCGTTCGACCTGCGTCGAGCCGATGGGCACGCACACCAGAACGCGCGGGCGACGGCTTGAGCACCCGGTTGCCGTGCACCTTGCCGATGAAGTACTGCAGCATCTTCTCGGTGTAGGTGAAGTCGGCGATGACGCCGTCCTTCATCGGGCGGACCGCGTTGATGTGGCCCGGCGTGCGGCCCAGCATGTTCTTGGCTTCGGCGCCGACGGCGACGATGACCTTGCCGCGGCCGGAGTGATCGTCCTGCACCGCGACAACGGACGGCTCATTGAGCACGATGCCCTTGTCACGGACGTAAATGAGGGTATTGGCCGTTCCCAAGTCGATCGACAGATCACTCGAGAAATAGCCACGCAAGCGTTTGAACATGAAGTAGCGAGCCGAAGCGCGAAAAAGTGCCGGCAATTTAACAATCTGCAGCACGGTCCACAAGGCAACAGGTATGATTCCGCGCACATTTCCAACATCTTTTGCTTGAGTTTTCGATGAGCCTCAATCGCGACCAGATCAACTCCATCGCGCATCTCGCCCGACTTTCTCTGACCGAAGCCGAGATTCCTGTCTACCAGGACAGTCTTTCGAAGATCGTCGACCTCGTGGGCGAGCTCGACGCGGCGCAGACCGCGGGCATCGAGCCGATGGCGCATCCGCTGCCGGGTCTCGCGCAGCGCATGCGGCCCGACGTCGTGACCGAAAAGGACCAGCACGAGCACTACCAACGCAACGCTCCGCAAGTCGAAGCCGCGCTGTATCTCGTTCCCAAGGTCATCGAGTAGAAGCCGAAAATGCACACGCTGACGCTGTCTGAGCTCGCAAAGAAGCTGCGAGCCAAAGAATTTTCCGTGACGGAGCTCACGAAGTCTCTGCTGAGCCGTATCGAAGCGTCGCAGCCGACACTGAACGCTTTCATCACGGTCACTGCGGAGTCCGCGCTGGCGCAAGCGAAGGTCGCGGAGTCCACTTTGGCATCCGGCGACGCGGGCCCGCTCACGGGCCTGCCGCTCGCGCACAAGGACATCTTCTGCACGCAGGGCGTCAAGACCAGCTGCGGTTCGAAGATGCTCGACAACTTCGTGTCGCCATATGACGCCACTGTGGTCGAGAAGCTCAACGCCGCCGGCATGGTCACGCTCGGCAAGACCAACATGGACGAGTTCGCCATGGGGTCGTCGAACGAAACCAGCTTCTACGGCCCGGTGAAGAATCCCTGGGACCTGAAACTGGTGCCCGGTGGCAGCTCGGGTGGCTCGGCCGCCGCGGTCGCGGCGCGCATCGCGCCGGTCGCCACGGCCACCGACACGGGCGGCTCGATCCGCCAGCCGGCGTCGCTGTGCGGCGTCACCGGCATCAAGCCCACCTACGGCCGCGTTTCGCGCTACGGCATGATCGCGTTCGCGTCGAGCCTCGACCAGGGCGGTGTCATCGCGCAGTCGGCCGAAGACGCCGCGATGGTGCTCGGCGCGATGTCGGGCTTCGATCCGCGCGACTCCACCAGTGTCGATACGCCGGTTCCTAACTATGTGGAGACGCTGAACGCGCCGCTCGCGGGCCTCAAGATCGGTCTCATCAAGGAGTTCTTCGAGCAAGGGCCTGGACGCCTCGGTCGAGAAGCTCATCCGCGAGGCGCTCAAGGTCTACGAAAAGCTCGGCGCGAAACTGGTCGAGGTGAAGCTGCCGGCGTTGCCGCTGTCCGTGCCGACCTACTACGTCGTGGCTCCGGCCGAGTGTTCGTCGAACCTCGCGCGCTTCGATGGCGTGCGTTACGGCTATCGCGCGAAAGATCCCAAAGACCTCATGGACCTCTACAAGCGTTCGCGCGGCGAGGGCTTCGGCGCCGAGGTCAAGCGTCGCATCATGACCGGCACCTATGTGCTGTCCGCCGGCTACTACGACGCGTACTACCTCAAGGCGCAGCGCGTGCGGCAGCTGATCAACTCCGACTTCAAGCGCGCGTTCGCGGAAGTCGATGTGCTCATGGGGCCCACCGCGCCCGACGTCGCCTTTGGCATCGGCGCGAAGGCCTCGGATCCCATCCAGATGTATCTCAACGACATCTACACGATTGGCGCGAATCTGGCCGGCGTTCCGGCGATGTCCATCCCGTGTGGATTCTCGCGCGATCTTCCCGTGGGCCTGCAGATCGCAGGGCCGCATTTCGGCGAAGCGAAGCTGCTCAACGTGGCGCACGCCTACCAGAAGGAAACCGACTGGCATCGCAGGATTCCCGCCGCCTTCGCGAAGGAGGTGCTGTCGATGAGCTGGGAAACCGTCATCGGCCTCGAGATCCACGCGCAGCTCTCGACGAAGTCGAAGATCTTCTCGGGATCCGCCACGGCCTACGGCAGGGCGCCGAATACGCAGGCGAATCTCGTCGATCTCGCCTATCCGGGCGTGCTGCCGGTGCTCAACGGCGAAGCCGTACGCATGGCGGTGAAGTTCGGGCTGGCCGTCGATGCGCCAGGTCGCGCCGCGTTCGGTCTTCGCGCGCAAGAACTACTTCTATCCGGACCTGCCCAAGGGCTACCAGATCAGCCAGTACGAACTGCCGATGGTCGGCAAGGGCCACATGGACATCGTGCTCGATGACGGCACGAAGAAGCGCATCGGCATCACGCGCGCGCACCTGGAAGAAGACGCCGGCAAGTCGCTGCACGAAGGATTGCCGAAGCAGTCCGGCATCGACCTCAACCGCGCCGGCACGCCGCTCATCGAAATCGTCTCCGAGCCCGACATGCGCTCGGCGAAAGAAGCGGTGGCCTATCTCAAGAAGGTGCACACGCTGGTGCGCTATCTCGAGATCTGCGACGGCAACATGCAGGAAGGCTCGTTCCGCTGCGACGCCAACGTGTCGGTGCGCAAGGTGGGCGCCGAGAAGTTCGGCACGCGCGCCGAGATCAAGAACATCAATTCGTTCCGCTACGTCGAGAAGGCCATCAACTACGAAGTCGCGCGCCAGATCGACGTGCTCGAAGGCGGCGGCAAGGTGGTGCAGGAGACGCGGCTCTACGACCCGGACAAGGGCGAGACGCGCAGCATGCGTTCGAAGGAAGAGGCGAACGACTATCGCTATTTCCCGGATCCGGATCTGCTGCCCGTCGAGATCGATGCCGCGTACATCGCCAGCGTGAAAGCCACGCTGCCCGAGCTGCCGGACCAGAAGGCCGCGCGATTCGCGGCGCAGTTCGGCCTGTCGGAATACGACGCCGGCGTGCTGACCTCGTCGCAAGGAACTGGCGGCGTACTACGAAGAGGTCGCCAAACTACTCGCGGGTGGCAAAGAGCCGTCCAAAGAACAGGCCAAGCTCGCCGCCAACTGGGTGGCCGGTTCGCTGGCCGCCGCCCTCAACGAGCACAATCTCGAGATCGGCGAGAGCCGCATCGGCGCCGCTGGCCTTGCGGGTCTTCTCGGCCGCATCGCCGACAACACCATCTCCGGCAAGATCGCCAAGGATGTGTTCGAAGCCATGTGGGCGGAAGGCAAAGAGGCCGACGCCATCATCGAGTCGAAGGGTCTCAAGCAGATCACCGACACGGGCGCCATCGAAAAGGCCATCGACGAAGTCATGGCGAAGAATCCGGGCCAGCTTGCGGACTACCGCTCGGGCAAGGACAAACTGTTCGGCTTCTTCGTCGGCCAGGTCATGAAGGCCACGGGCGGCAAGGCCAATCCCGCGCAGCTCAATGAGCTTCTGAAAAAGAAGTTAGCCGGCTAGGAGCGGCGTCCGTGTCTGAGCCCGATCTCGTCCGTCGCTTCGTCCTCGAACGGCATCCGATCCGCGGCCACGCGGTGCGCATGTCGGCCGCATGGCAAAGCCTGCGAGAACACCAGGACTATCCGCCCGCCGTTCAGCAATTGCTGGGCGAGGCGGTGGGCGCGGTGGTGTTGCTGGCTGCCACGCTCAAGTTCGATGGCTCGCTCACGTTGCAATTGCAGGGCAAGGGACTGGTCAACCTGCTGGTGGCGCAGTGCACGCATGACTTCAAGGTGCGCGCCATGGCGCGGCACGATCCGATCGGAGGGGAGGCGGGTTTCCGCATCCTCGCGGGTGAAGGACAGATCGTCGTCACCGTCGAAGCGACCGACCGCGCGTCGAGCTACCAGGGAGTGGTGCCAATCACCGGCAATTCGCTCGCCGAATCCCTCGAGGCTTATTTCGAGCAATCCGAACAATTGCCCACGCGAGTATTGCTGGCCGCGAGCGCGAGTGTGGTGGCAGGCATGCTGGTGCAGCGGATTCCCGGCGCCGGCGGCACGCAGGAGCAACTCGATGCGTCCGCGCTCGAGTCTGCCTGGCAAAAGGCCGACGCCGCCATGTCCGGGCTCGCGCCTGGTCAGCTGCTGGAAGACGACGTGGAGCAACGCCTGGTCGACATGTTTGGCGTCGACGAAGTGCGCGTGTTCTCGGGGCACGACGTGAAGTTCGAATGCCGCTGCTGTCGCGAACGCGTGGCGAATGTGCTTCGTTCGCTCGGCGTCGAAGAAGTGCGATCGGTGATCGCGGAGCAGGGCACGTGCACCGTCACCTGCGAGTTCTGCCAGAAGCCTTACAAGTTCGACGCGATCGATGTCGAACACCTGTTCGACGAAGCGGCGCCGCGCGGAAGCAATACGATCAACTGATTCGCTACTTGTCCGACGCGGGCGAACAGCGCACGCGCTCGTCCGTCGGCGGGTGAGAAGAGAAGTAGTCGATTGCCTCTGTTTCGGATTGCCCGGCCGATTTGGTCATGCGACACAGGATCGCATCGAATTTCGTCTCGTCGATATCGTGCTCGCGCAACCACTGCCTGGCGAAAGCGTCCGCCTCACGTTCGAAATCGCGCGAGTGTTTGGCATGAAGCAGTGCGGGGGCACCACTCAGGATGCCCGAGATGGAACTCACGTCTCCGAGCAATGCTACGGCCAGCGCCGAAATCCCCGCGGCCTGCAGTAACTGGCGCAGGGCATGGCGCCCGCGCACGTGGCCGATTTCATGCGCCAGGACGGCGATGATTTCTTCATCACTCTTGGCAAGTTTCACCAGGTCGTCGGTCATCACCACGATGCCGGATGGCAGCGCGAACGCGTTGGCGCCGATGCTCTCCGAATTGCGGAATTCGAGCTGGTACTGGTGGCCATCGCCGAGCGGCGACGTCATGTCGGCGAATTCCTTGCTGAGCTCGGTGCGCCGCTTCGCCGGCAGCTTGCTGGGTTCGAACAAGGTGCGATCGAACACGTCGAGCGTCCCGATGCCGATGGCACGATCCGCCTGCACGGGCATCACCTGGGCAACCTGGTTTGCGATCGCGGGCACGCCCCATTGCACGAAGGCCACCGACAGCAGCACGACGGTTGCCAGGGATCCCAACACTACATTCCAGCGGCTTTCGAGCCGGTGCAACCACGCCTTGCCACCTTTGAGCCCGAGTGTCTCGCGTGCCTCGTCGATGGCATCGTTGTCGCGGGTTTCGAACACTCCACCATCGGGAAAGGTGACGCGGCGTGGAATGCTGCCGACGCGCTCAGAGAACTTGAGCGCGTCGGCAGGAGCTTCAATCCGGACCGGAAGTCCGTGCAGTCGTGCGATTCCATCGGCACCGAGCGTCAAATGGGCTGGAGCGCCCACCGAACTGGTGCCGTCGAAAAAGCGTCCGGCAATCATCAGAGACCGAAATCCATGTCGAAGAAATCACCCAGTTCTTCGCCGAGAGGATCCGTCGCGCTGCCTGCAGACGCCGTGAACTCGCCGATCCCACCGGCGGTGTCGAGCGACGTGTTCTCCAGGTGATAACGCATCACGCGAACCTTGGCCCACGGATAGAACAGCCCGAGCGTGAACACGAGTCCCAGCAGATTCGTGACCTGGATCCAGATCAGCGACGAGGCGCGCAGTTTGGAGATGACGCGGGTCTGGCCGATTTCGATGCCGCCAAAGGACGCGTTGGCAAGGGCCGCCTGGTAGTAGCCAACGACGCTCACGCCTGCCATGGCGATCAGCAGCAACTTGCAAAGACCGGCGAGGCCAATCAATTTCGCCAGATCGCCGGGGGCCATGTCCGGATTGTTCTGCGGACTAAACAATCCTGCCTGGAACAGCAGCACAAAGAATGCGCCGTATACCAGTATCCCTAAGCCCATGGTGGCGTAGCAGAACGCGAAGAACCTGCCATTGCCGGTCACGAAGCGGAACTGCGTGGTGCCAAACGCGGTGTTGCCGAGTATGTAAGCCACCTGGCGGCGGACCCACATTGGAAAAATGATGCCGAGCGTGAGGATGACCAGGAAGTACCAGCCGACGAAAGCGCTCATCGCGCCACCGTACGTTCCATGGAAGTTGAAACGCAGGTTCCGATACGAGGTCATGCGCATCTGGAACAGCCGCGCTTTCACGATGATCCAGGGCACCGCAAAGATGACAATCGGAATCATCAGGAGCACGGCGAGCGGCCACATCTCCGTGACCACCAGGAAAACCACGTACACGGCAAAAACGACGAGCCGACCCTTGAGAATGGCCAGCGGCTTGCCGTGATATTCAAAGGAATGGCCGTCGAGCAAGGTGCTGCCGTAGAAATAGCGCAACCGCCGGACCTTCGCCCACGCCGAGTAGATACCCAGCGTCACGATGGTGAGCAGCAGGTTCACTATCCAGATTCGGAAATACTCGCCGCCCGTGGCGCGGAACTCGAAGGGGACGTTAAGGCGAGCGACGGGTGCGGAAGATGAAGCCGCCAGACCGACGGCGTCGATGGTCGTTTCGTTCATTATTATGGTCCTCCCAGACCGGATCACCGACGGTGATCCTGGGGAAAGCCTAACTCGATTTGGACGGGCCCCGGCAAAAACTTGTTGCCGGTGTCAGCAAGTGCCGCGACGTGACAGTAGGTGGGCCCAGGGATCGGCTATTTCCGGCCGCCTTTGCGAGCGGACGCCTTCGGCGGCGCGGTCGGGTTCTCGAGCTCCTTGAGGTATCGCGACCCGCCCAATCCGCGCATTTGCGACAGGATCCAGTCGCGGCGCTTGTACACATAATCGGACGGCGCATTCACCTTGAAGGTGATCGGGTTCGGCAGCACGGCGGCGAGCATCGCGCTTTCGTAGCGGCCGAGACGTGCGGCCGGCATGCGATAGAACCGCTGCGCCGCCGCTTCCACGCCATAGATGCCATCGCCGAACTGCGCGACGTTCAGATACACCTCGATGATGCGCTCCTTGGGCCAGGTGAGCTCGATGAGCAGCGTGAAATAGACCTCGAGGCCTTTCCGCACGTAACTTCGCCCCGGCCACAGGAACAGGTTCTTCGCGACCTGCTGGGTGATGGTGCTGGCGCCGCGCACGCGCGGCCTTTTCTTTCCGGCCTGCGCTTCGTTGTGCCGCACCGCTTCGCGGATGGACTTGAAGTCGAACCCGGTGTGGAACGGGAAGAACTGGTCCTCGGCGGCGATCACGGCCACGGCGGCGTGCGGCGAGATCTGTTCGAGATCCACCCAGCGGTAGTCGGTCTGGTAGTTAGTCTTGCCGCGGCGGCTGGCATCGAGCGCCGCGTCCAGCATGAACGCGCTGTACCACGGGTCCATCCAGCGCATGGCCAACACCGGCAACGCAGTGACGAGAAAGGCGGCTGCGAGCCCGATGAGTGTCCATCGGACCAGCCGCCGCCCCAGAGTCTTCTTCACATTATTGCTTTCGCGACGCCTTGGTGATCGTCACGTCCGCGGCCGGCACGTTCTGATGGCCGGAGCGCGTGGCGGTCGCCACCTTCGCAATCTTGTCGATGACGTCCATGCCCGAGGTGACCTTGCCGAAGACTGCGTAACCGTAGTTAGACGGGCCGGCATGATCGAGGAAATCGTTGTCCACCAGGTTGACGAAGAACTGCGCGGTGGCGCTGTTGATGTCATTGGTGCGCGCCATGGCGAGCGTGCCGCGCGAATTCTTGAGGCCGTTGGTGGCTTCGTTCTTGATGGGCGCCTTGACCTTCTTCTGCTTCATGCCCGGCTCGAAGCCGCCACCCTGGATCATGAAGCCCGGGATGACGCGATGGAAAATGACGCCGTCGAAGAAACCGTCATCGACGTACTCCAGGAAATTCTTCGCGGAGATCGGGGCTTCTTTCTCGAACAGCTCGACTTCGAAATTGCCGAGCGTGGTTTCAAACACTAGTGACACGGGGATTCCTATGGGGCCTTGCCTTCGGTGACGCGCTCGTGGCCGGCGAGATCGCGGTGCGAGGTTACGTGAGTGAAGCCACGCGCCACAAGCAGCGAACGCAGTGTTTCACCCTGAGTGTTGCCATGTTCCAGGGCCAGCCAGCCGCCAGGGCGCAAATGCCGCGGTGCCTCATTAATAAGAGTGTGGAAGGCGCTCGTGCCATCGCCGCCCGGCGTCAGTGCGCTGCGAGGTTCGTGGCGCAGGCCATCCGACTCGAGCACCGGGTCATGCTCGGCGATATACGGCGGATTGCTGCCGAGTGCGTCGAACCGGCGTCCTTCGACTGCCGCGTACCAATTCCCCAATGCCCATTCGACTCGGCCACCCGCCAGGCGTGTTCCATTTTCACGCGCCACCACGAGCGCCTCGGGCGAGGCGTCGGTGCCCGTGACATGCCAGTCGGGGCGTTCCGTTGCCAGGGCAATGGCGATGGCGCCCGAGCCAGTGCCAAGGTCGGCGACCTGTGCCGCGGGCGCGGTCACCAGTTGCAACAGGCGCTGAACTAACAGCTCCGTCTCCGGACGCGGTACGAGGACGGCGGGACTCACGACGAACTCCAGCGACCAGAATTCCCGCCGTCCCAGAAGATAGGCCACGGGCACACCGGCTGCGCGCTGGAGGCAGGCATGTTCGAAGTGGGCGGCGACCTCGGCCGGAACATTCTCGCCCGCGCTCGCCAACAATTGCGCGCGGCTCTTGCGCCAGCACGAGGCGAGCAGGAGCTCGGCGTCGCGGCGCGCGATGGTGTGCGCGGCGAGTGAGAGGAGCTGGTTGCTGTCGGACGGATCGGCCATGGGGCTGCGATGATGCACGACTTCCTTCCGGCATCGGTATCATGCCCGCATGGATGCTTCGGTCGGCTTGTTGCCCTTGCCGCGGCCGCTCATGACGGCGGAGGTCCTGGACGCGGCGTTTCGACTCTTCCGCGCCGGCATCCTGCGCTGTCTGCCGTATTCGGGGCTGGTGGTGCTGGTGCTCGAATTGCCGACGCTGTACTCCACCTTTTTCGCGCCGGCTGGCGGGGTCGGCGCCGCGATTCCGAATTTCTCGCTCATCAGCTACGGCGTCGTTTTCCTGCTCAGCGTGCCGTTGCTCGGCGTCATGACGCTGCGACTGAATGCACTGGCGAAAGGTCTGCGCCCGCGCTTCCGTACCGAGCTCACCGCCGCGCTGTCACGCTGGCCCATGGGGCTGTTCGCCACCGCATTCGCCTTCGGTTATCCGCTGTTGCTGGTCTGGTTGCGGCCTGCGCTCATCAACAGCTTGCCCACTACGGCGCTGGTATTTGCGGCTGTTCCCGTGCTCTGGCCGATGTCGCTGTTCGTGATTGCGTTGCCCGCGTTCTGGTGCGATGGCCTCTCTCCCTTTTCCGCAGTTGTTCAATCACTGCGCATCACGCATCCGCCGCTCGTGGCGCATGTTCGGCGCCATCCTCGCCACGCTCTGCATGGTGTCGGTGTTCCTGATGCTTTCCACGGTCATCGTCTGGATGATGTCGCCGCTGTTCGGCCGCGCAGATCTTTTCCTGATCGCGACCGTCCAGTCGACGCTCTTCCTGGTCGTGGGCGCTTTTGGCGTGCCTTTCGTACTCGCCGTGCTGATCGTGTCGTACCAGGATCTCAAGTTGCGCGAGCAGGAACGCCGCGGAGAGCGCGCTTGAAGCGCTGGCTCGGGTTGTCAGTCCTGGTGCTCGCGGGCGGCGCGTTCGCGGCGGACGACGCGGCGCTGCGCGTGGTCGAAGCCTGCCGCGCCCGTCTCGATCCTGCGACCGACTTGGGACTCGAGCGCATCCAGAAGCGTTGTCCGGAGCTGCTGCCAGCGCTCGCGAGCGCCCCATGGCGCGACCTGCTGCCGCAGACGCTGCGGCGAACGGCGCGATGAAATCTCGGCCGAGAGCCTGCGCGTGCTCGCCGAGCTGGTGCGCAAAGCGGGGAGCGCAGCCAAGCTGCGCGACGCTCCGAGCCGTGAAAAGCTCGAGCCGGTATTGATGGGCCTTGGCGCGAAAGGCCAGGAAGGCGCGACGCGCTGGGACCGCTTCAAGCGCTGGCTCAAGGAAAAGCTCGAGAATCGCAAGGACGACGACGAGGCGAGCGCGCTCGAGAAATGGAGCCGCCAATTCCAGACCAGTGAAGGCATTGCACAGGCCATCACCTACGCGGGCTACGTGATGGTTGGCGTGCTGATGCTGTTCGTCATCTGGTCCGAGCTGCGTGCCGCGGGTCTCCTGGGCAGAGCGCGCCGCGGGCACGGCGCCGAGAGTCCGGCGGCGCAATGGCGACGGCGGCTCATGCTCTCCGATATCGCTGCGGCGCCGCTCGCGGATCGGCCCGGCATGTTGCTGCGTTTGTTAGGTGAGGCGCTAACCAGGGCCGAACGTTTGCCGGCCGCTGACGGTCTGACGGCGGCCACCATCGTGCGCCGCGCCAGCCTTGATTCGGAGCAGGAACGCGCCGCGCTCGCGCAGATCGCGACGACGGCCGACACCGTACGCTATGGCAGCAATCCGCCGCCGGAGGAGCAACTCGAGGGGACGGTGAATTCCGCCAAAGCCCTGCTCGAGAGATTTGCACGCCTCGCGGCAGGCAAACACTGATGCGAGAACGCGGCATTGCTTTCCTGCTGGCGCTCGCTTCTCTCGCGGCGTTCTATGGTTTGTGGCTGCGTCCGGCGCCGTCGCTGGATCCGGACGCCGATGCCGCACGACCGACCACCGCCGAACGGCGCGGCAACGGGTACGCCGGCCTGTTCGAATGGCTGCGAAGTTCCGGTGTCGAGGTGCGTTCTTTTCGCGAGCGTTATTCCGGGCTGGCTGAGATCGACGCGCCGTCGCGCGGCAACCTGCTGATCCTTTCATTGCCGGCAGTGGAGATCTTTCACAGCGATGAGTTCGGTGCTCTCGACCGGTGGGTTCGACGCGGAAACACGTTGCTCGTCAACGCCGCGTTGCTGGATCAACCGGGGTGGGCAGCGCGGCGTTCCTCCGGCGCGGTGGTCGAAATCGAATCGCTGACCTCGATCGAATTCGAAACGCGCAAGGCGCGCGAGGCACGACTCGACGACACACCGCTGTCGCAGCGAGTTCGCGAGGCGGACGCGCGTGCCGCAAAGAAAGACGCGGACGACGACGAGGAAGAAGAGCCCGGGGATGACGAACAGGAGGCCCTTGGCGCTGCGCTCGAGGTGCCGGAAAAGATTGCGTTGACTGCGACCGGCCCGCACGCGCTGCTGCGGAATGTCAGCACTCTCGAGCTCGAAACCGACTACAAGGCCCAGGAGTGGTCGTTGCGCATGCCCTATGACAATTTCGTGCTCACACTGGCACGCGACCCGAATGGCGAAGGTGCGCTGTTCGAACAGCGCGTGGGCGACGGCAGCGTGTTGTTGTGTGCGGGCGGCTCGCTGTTCACCAATCGCGCGCTTGGCAACGCCGACAACGCGCAACTGTTCGCAAACATCGTGAGCACGCGCGTGGCGAACGATGGGGTGGTCTTGTTCGATGACCTGCGCCAGGGGTTGTCGGCCAACTACGATCCGGCGCGCTTCTATCGCGATCCGCGCCTCTTCAAGACACTGTTCATCGTGCTCGGGTTGTGGCTCGTCTGGGTGCTGGGTTCGACGCGGCTGCGCGCCCCCGCCATCGTGCCCCACGATCCATCCGAGGCCGAGCTGGTCCGGCGCGCGGGTGGTTTGATCGCGCGTTCCGTTGCGCCACATCACACGGCGCTCGCGCTGTTCGATCACTTCTTCGCCGGCGTCGCGCGTGCCGCGCGTCGCACGGGCAATGCCGGCGCCGAGCGCGGCGAGCTATGGCAATGGCTCGAGCGTCACGCCGCCATCCGGCCGCAGGAGCTCGACCGGCTGAAAACCTGGTACGCGGATGCGCATGCGGAGCGCAAGATCCCCCTGGTACCGCTGCAGAATCTACTCGACCTCCTGGAATCACGGCTCAAAACATGAACACCCCTGTCGCGAACTTCGAACAATCCATCCAGCGCGAGCTCGCGCGCGTCATCGTCGGCGCCGAGGACGTGATCCGCGCGCTCTGTGTCGCGCTCATCGCGCGCGGCCACGTGCTGGTGCAGGGCCCGCCGGGGCTCGGCAAGACACTACTGGCGAAAACACTCGCGCGAGTTCTCGGCGGCGAATTCAAGCGCGTGCAGGGCACGGCGGATCTGATGCCCAGCGACATCGTCGGCACTCACGTGTTCGATGCCTCGAAGAACGATTTCGTGTTTCGTCGCGGCCCACTGTTCGCCGACGTCCTGCTGGTGGACGAGATCAACCGCACCGGGCCCAAGACCCAGTCGGCATTGCTCGAGGCCATGGAAGAACGCCAGGTGTCCTCGGAGCGCGATCTGTATCCATTGCCGGAAGACTTCCTGGTGCTGGCAACACAAAACCCGCGTGACTTCGAAGGCACCTATCCACTGCCGGAATCGCAGCTCGACCGCTTCATGCTGCGCATCGACATGAGCTACCCGGAGCGCGCGGCGGAGGGCGAGATCCTGACGCGTTATGGCACCGAGCTCGAGGCGCGCGACCCGATCCCCGCCGACATCGGCGGCATCGATCGCGTACTGCTGCACCAGGCGCGCGCCGCTGCCAGTGCGCTGCACGTGTCGGAAGCGCTGTCGAACTACGTGCTCGACCTGGCGCACGCCACACGCGAGCATCCGCGCGTGGCGCTGGGGCTCTCGACGCGCGGCGCGATCGCGCTCATTCGCGCGGCGCGCGTGCATGCGGGACTGCGCGGGAGCGAATTCGTCGCGCCAGACGACGTGCAGGCAGTGGCACGCTGGGTACTCGCACATCGGCTGGTGCTCAAGCCGGAAGCGGCGCTCGATGGGGACACGGACTTGGGCGTGGTGGGCGCCATCCTGGATGCCACACCCGTACCGCGCTGAGGCTACGGAACACTCAGATGCATTTCGCACTGCGCGGCTACCTGTTCATCGCCCTGACGGCGTTGTTAGGCGTGGCCGGCACCTGGTCAGATGTGCCGGGTTTTGCGGGCGCCTGGCTGTTGCCCGCGTTCCTGCTGCTCGCGGGCCTGGCGCTCGAAGCGTGGTATCTGCGCGGCACGCACGTGACGCTGCGCATGCGTGTCGATGATCGCCTGAAGCTCGGTCGTCCGGCGCGCGGCGCGTTTGTCTTCGCGCACAACCGGGGTCGCGATCTCGTGTTGCAGTACGCCCGCGTGTTGCCGCCAGCCCTGCGGCAGACTGCCGACGTGCGGCAAGTGGGGCTGCCGCCTGATGAGGAATTGCTCGATCCCATCGAGGTGCTGCCGTTGCGACTCGGCGCCGGACGCTTCGGGACGGTACCCGCGCGGTTGTTAGGCCGGTTCGCGCTCGCGTGGTGGACGCACGACCTGTCGCAGAATTCCCCGTTCACCGTGGCGCCCGATACCGTTCCGGGCGGCGCGCGGCCCGTTGCCGGCGAATCCGCGGGTGAGACGCCGCGGCGCCTGCCGGGCGTAGGCGTGGAGCTGCTGCAGCTTCGCGACTATGTGAGCGGTGACGCGCTGTCGCGCATCGACTGGAAAGCGACGGCACGGCGGCGCACTTTGGTGTCACGCGAATACAGCGAGGCGCAGCACCTGGAAATCCTGCTGGTGATCGACGCCGGTCGTGGCAGCCGCGTGCGTGCGGGCGCACTCGACCGCCTGGGGCTATATGCCAACGTGGCGGCGCGCCTCGCCGAGCACGCGGTGTCGATCGAAGACCGGGTGGGGCTGCTGGTCTATGCCGAGCGAACGCTTACCGCCTGCATGCCCGATCGCGGCGTGCGCGCGGTGGCGCGGTTGCGGCGCTCGCTCGAGATCCTGGAGAGTGAGCGCGGTGAATCCAACCCGAAAGCCGCGGCCATTCAAGTGCGCCGCATCCTGCGGCACCGCGGGCTGGTCGTGTGGCTCACGGATCTCGCCGAACCGGCGCGCAACGATGAGCTCATGCAGGCGCTGAAGGCGCTGGTGCCGCGGCATCAGCCGATTGTCGCCGTCGCCGCATGCCGCCGAAATTGCGCGGCTTGCGCAGGCGCCGGCGCGCGACTGGCGCGATCCTTCGATTTCACTCGCGGCTCGCGAGCACCATCAGCGCGCGCAGTTGCAGGTGGCCACGCTTCGCCGCAAGGGCATCGTGGTACTGGACGAACCCGACGACAGGCTCGACCGCGCGGTGCTCGACGCCTATCTACAGCTGCGGCAGCGAAGGCGTATTTAGGCCGCTCTCAGACGGCGATGGGTGGTCCGGCACGGCTGCGTCCGAACACGTAGCCGCGCAGCAGCGAGATCATGAACAGCCAGTAACCCACGCCGATGGTGACGCGTGCCCAGCGCGGCACTTCGGGGTCGGGTGAGACATAGCCTTCGATGAATCCGCAGATGAACAGCAACAACGTGACGACGACCAGCACGCGGATACCTTCGCCCGCCGCCGCGCGGAATGCTTCACTGCGCGTCTGCGCTCCGGGGCGGATCAACGCTTCGCCGACATAGGCGCCCGCCGCGCCGGCGATGCAAATGCACGAGAGCTCCACGCAACCGTGGGCCACCACGAAATCGAACAGGTTGTCGGCGAGGTCATGCTGGCCGGTGAACGCGAAAAATGCTCCAAGTGACAGGCCGTTCATGCCGATGAGGTAGAACGTGCCGAGCCCGAAAATGATTCCCGAACAGAACGCGAAGAATGAAACCACGATGTTGTTGGTGAGCAGTTCTATCGACATCACGGCCGACGGTGTGACATTGAGTACGCCGTCGGTCCACAGCTCGCCGCGTTCCACGGTGGCGATGAGCTTCGGATCGGCAAACATGCCGATGAGATCCGGATAGCTGTAGATCAGCCAGGCGCCGGTCACCGCCGAGACGATGAACAGCAGCGTGACGGCCAGCAGGTGCACTCCCATGGCGCTCATGGCGGCAGGCACCCGGTCGCGCATCAGGGACAGCAGTACGAGTCCCAGGCGTCGCGCGGGCCGGTGGATGGTGTCGTGCAGATCCGAATAGACCGCATCGAGATATTCCGCCGACGCCGCGGCTTCTGCAGTGGGCGCCAGGCGTGCGCTCGCGACTTCGTGCGCGACTCGTCGATAGTCGTCGACCACGGCGAGTGCGTCGCGGGCATTGCTGCCGCGCCGGAGGGTCAGCGACGCGGCGCGCTCTCGAACTGCATGCCATTCCTGCCGCGACGAGCGGAGCTTTTCGAGGAACGGAGCGCGCTCCATCGCGATCACGGTGCCGGCCGCAAGATCTCCGAGACGCAGATGCCGTTTGGTGAAGAACACGAACAACAGGCCCACCACGTAGAGCAGCGGCATGGAATCGATGATGCGAAATACATTACGTGTGAGCAGCGCGCCGGTCGTGGGCACCAGACCCTCGGGCGTGAGCACGCGCACTCCGGTGAGCCGCTTGCCGGGCGTGCGGCCGGACATCAGCGGCTCGAGAATCAGATGGTAGAGGAAGTAGATAGCCGTCGCCGGCGTGGCGCCCGCGAGGTACCACAGCGTCTCCCGGTCGGGTTCTATCTCGAAGTCGAGGTTGCCGAAGATCAGCAGGGCGGCGGCCACCAGGTACACCATCGACAGGCCTGAGCGGATGAGCCAATCGATGAGGAAGGCGAATGAACGAGCGCCGGGCCCGGCCAGCACGATGTGCGCGTCGACTCCGGTGGCACTCGGGACGCTGATGGCTGGCGCGGCAGGAACGGCAGGCGTTCCGCCCATCGTCGGCGCCGCCGCGCTCACGCAGCGCCTCGCTGCTCTTCCTCCGCGAGCTGCTCGGCCTGGTGCTCGTGCTGCAGGGCATCCAGCAGTTCGTCGATCCGGCCTTGCATGATGTCCCCCAGCTTGTAGAGCGTGAGATTGATGCGGTGGTCGGTGACCCTTCCCTGGGGAAAATTGTAGGTGCGGATGCGTTCGGAGCGATCGCCTGTTCCCACCTGCAGCTTGCGGTCGCGCGCGACCTCGCTGTCGCGCTTTTCCTGCTCGGCGGCCAGCAGTTTGGCCTTCATGAGCGCCATCGCGCGTGAACGGTTCTTGTGCTGCGAACGCTCGTCCTGGCATTCGACCACGAGCCCGGTGGGCAGGTGGGTGATGCGAATTGCCGAATCGGTCTTGTTGACATGCTGGCCGCCCGCACCGGAGGCGCGAAACGTATCGACGCGCAATTCCGCCGGATTCAGGTCGCTGGCCTCGACTTCGTCGGCCTCGGCAAGAATGGCCACGGTGCAAGCCGAGGTGTGGATGCGCCCTTGCGCCTCGGTTGCCGGGACGCGCTGCACGCGATGCACGCCGGATTCGAATTTGAAACGCGCGAACGCGCCCGGACCCGCGAAGCGACTGATGATTTCGCGGTAGCCGCCGTGCTCGCCAGCATTCTCCGACAGGATTTCCACGGCGAAGCCATGTGTCTCGGCGTAACGCGAGTACATTCGGAACAGATCACCGGCGAAGATGGCAGCCTCGTCACCGCCCGTGCCCGCGCGCACCTCGAGATAGATGTTCTTGTCGTCGCGTGGATCGCGAGGAATCAGCAGCGCCTTGAGCTCGCCCTCGGCGCGCTCGATCAAAGGCGCGACGCGCGCCACTTCCTCGCGGCCCATGTCACGCATTTCGGCGTCGTTGTCGTCCTGCATGTCTCGTGCTGCGGTGAGCTCGCGTTCCAGAGACCGGAATTCGCCGAATTTTTCCGCCACGGGGGTCAGCCGGGAATATTCCATCGACAACTCGCGGAACTCACGCTGTCGGCCGATGACCGCCGGGTCCGCCAGCGATCGGCCAATTTCTTCAAAGCGGTCGACCATTTTTTCGAGCCGCAGGCGAATGGTGTCTTTCACGAGAACCATTGTAAGGGGCGAAGGTCCAGTTATAGTGCCTGCCATGCCACGAAACTCATCGACATGGGCCATTTCACTGGCCTTTTCATGCGCGATCGCCGTGTTGTTGCCCACGGACGCCAGTGCGCTGTCCACCACCAACTCCGATGGCGCCGATCTGGTGTACGCCGACATGGCGCTGTCGCGCGGCGATTGCCGTGGCGGGTCCGAGCGTTACCTCAAGGTGGCGCTCGGTTCCACTGACCCCAAGATTTCCCAGCGCGCCAATGAGGTCGCCTCGGAGTGCCAACAGATCGGCGCCAGTGCCAAGACCGCGCGGCGCTGGCAGAAGCTCGATCCTGAAAGTGCTGCCGCGGCAGCGGCGGTGGCGCTCGCCGCAGTGCGCCTCTATCAACCCGAAGAGGCGAGCGCGGCTATCCTGCGCAACAAGGCCCTGGGTGGTGACGAGTCGCTGATCAAGCTCATGGGTGAGCTCAGTGATGCGGGTGGCTCGGTCATTGCGCTCCAGACGCTGCGGCCTCTGCTCGAATCAGCCGACGTCTCCGACCGCCTGCTCGCGGCGGGCACCGACCTCGCACTCGAAACCTTCGACTTCACCACCGCACATAAACTCGCGGACCGCATGCTCGCCAATGAGCCGGCCTCGGGCACTGCACGTGCGCAGCTCGCGCGGGTGCTCACCGCCGAGGGCAACGCGGTCGCGGCCATCGCCGTCGCGCAGGAAGCCGCGGCACTCGAGCCGGATACCGAACGGTTTGCGTATGCCGACACGTTGATGCGCCTCGATCGGATCGATGAAGCACGCCAGGAACTCGAGGGCCTGCGAAATGATGCGTCCATTCGCGACGAGGCCGATCTGCGGCTCGGCAAGCTCGCCTATCTGATGGGCGACATGGCCGAAGCGGGACGGCGCTTCGGTAGTTTGATCGGCTCGCAATCGGCGGCGCCGGAGGCGTTCTTTTATCTGTCGTCCATCGCCGAGCGCGAGGGCCGCACCGATCTTGCGCTCGAAGGTTTTTCCAAGCTGGCAGAAGCTGGCGCAGGTCTCATCGTGCGTGGCCGCGCTGCCCGCCTGCTGCTCAAGCGCGACGAGCGCGCCGCGGCATTCCGCATGCTCGACGAGCACGGGGCGAAGGAACGGTCGGAACTTCTCGACGTGGAATTCGCCAAGGCCGCACTGCTCGACGATTCCGGACGCAGCACGGAAGCCATTGCCTTGCTGCAGATGGCGCTCGAGCGGTTCCCCGATCATCCGGGCGTGCGCTACCAGATTGCGCTCTTCCAGGACAAAGCCGGAATGGAGCGCGAGTCGGTGCGCAATTTCGAGAGCCTGCTGAAAGTCCGGCCTGAAGATGCCAGCCTGCTCAACGCGCTCGGTTATTCGCTCGCAGACCGGAACCAGAAATTGCCGCGCGCCGAAACGCTGATCCGCAAGGCGCTCGAAGTCTCGCCCGACAATCCGGCATTTCTCGACAGCCTGGGCTGGGTGCGCTTCCGTCGCGGTGATATCCCCGGAGCATTGCCATACCTCGAGCGTGCCTATCGGATATTCCCCGACGCAGAGATCGCCTCGCACTGGGGCGAAGCACTGTGGGTCAGCGGCAAACAGGCGGAGGCGCGTGCATTGTGGGCGCGGTCGCTGGCGCGCTCGCCCGACTCGAAAGCGCTGCGAGCCACCATCGAACGCCTCACCGGCACGAAGATGGATTCGGTGCCGCCGGCCGGGACCGAAAAACCGAAGGCGCCGAGTCCGGATACCGCGCCTGCTCCCGAGCCGCTACCGCCGCCGGCTTCCACCGCTAGTTAGGAGCTGCCTTGATGAGCCGCGTCGCGCCCGGCGCCGTTTTGGTCGCGCTGGGCTTGTTGGCGGGTTGCCGTACCGCGCCACCCGCCGTGATCGTGGGCCCCGGCGCCGACGCACCCTGGCCCGAACAGCGCGCGGCCCTCGAAAAGCTCGAGCGTTACAGCCTCAATGGACGCGTAGCCGTGGCCGCGAACGGGCAGGGCTTTTCGGCCAGCCTGCGCTACCAGCAATTGCCTCGCAGCTCGAACCTGGCGCTCGACGGGCCACTCGGCATCGGCGGCCTGCGTGTCGTGCTCGAGGGCGAAGACCTCGAGATCGCGACCAGCCGCGGAGAGAAGCTCGATGGGGACGCGGCTCGCGCCGAGCTCGAGCGCCGGCTCGGGGTTGCGCTGCCGCTGGCCGAACTGCGCTGGTGGTTGTTAGGCATCCCGGCGCCGGGCGACGCCACGGTCAACCAGGATGGCGGAACGGGCGAAATCCACGACTTCATTCAGGCCGGGTGGCGCGTGAGTATCAATTCGCGCGCGGCCGGGCTCGGATTCTCGCTGCCGCAGCGGCTCACCGCCGAACGCGAAGGTGCGCGCCTGAAGTTGCTGGTGGAGCGTTGGCAGTGAACAAAATGGGGACATTCCTCATTTCGCTGTAACAATCCGCCCGGGCCAGCTCAATTACCTATCGTCAACCGATTGTTACAACGAAATGAGGAATGTCCCCATTTTCTCGGCGCCGGCCAAACTCAATCTGATGCTCAATGTCGTCGGCCGGCGGGCTGACGGCTACCACGAGCTGCAGACGGTCTTTCAGCTGATCGACCTCTGCGATCGCATCGAGATCCGCGTCCGGGACGACGGCGCCATCGTCCGGCCCAAAGGTCCGATGGGAGTTGCCGAAGCCGAAGATCTGACGGTCCGGGCCGCCAAGGCGCTTCAAAAGGAGTCCGGTACCGGCTTGGGCGCCGAAATCTCCATAAAGAAGAGCATCCCATTGGGCGGAGGGCTTGGCGGCGGCAGCTCGGACGCAGCGACCACCCTGGTCGCCTTGAATGCGATGTGGCGTACTGGACTTACTTCGGAGCAGATCGCTGCAATTGGCGTCAAGTTGGGCGCCGATGTGCCGGTTTTCGTGGCGGGTCGGTCCGCGTGGGCGGAAGGGGTGGGCGAAAGGCTCACATCCGTCTCGCTGGGGTCGGATTCCTGGTACCTGGTGCTGTTTCCGGGGGTTGCAGTGCCGACGGCTGCGGTATTCCAGGCTGCTGAATTGACACGCAATTCACCCCCAACCACAATGCGCGGCTTTTTGGAAACGGGCGGGCGGAACGATTGCGAGGCGGTCGTGCGCACGCATTTTCCGGCGGTGGCTGAAGCGTTGGATTGGCTTGCGCGGCATGCGCCTGCGCGGCTGACGGGTACCGGGTCGTGCGTGTTCGCAAAATTTGCGGACCCCAAGCTCGCGGAGCGGATCGCGGCGCGCGTCCCGGATACGTGGCGCGCGTGGGTCGTACGCGGGCTGGACAGTTCTCCTTTGCTGGAAGAATTGGGCCGCTGCTCGAACAGTTAGGCAGTTGGGGTGTCGCCAAGTGGTAAGGCAGCGGGTTTTGATCCCGCCATTCGGAGGTTCGAATCCTTCCACCCCAGCCAGTATGAGGATGCGGGACAGGTTGTCTTCAACCTGTCCCCATTCAAGAAAATTGGCTAGTGGGAGGAGTAGTTAGTGGCGGAAACTGAAACGCTGGCGCTGTTCGCGGGTAATGCCAATCCGGCACTGGCTCACGATATCGCGCGCCAGCTGACGACGCCGCTGGGCCGCGCCTACGTCGGAAGGTTCTCCGACGGCGAGGTGAACATCGAGCTGATGGAGAACGTGCGCGGGCGCGATGTGTTCATCGTGCAGCCCACGTGCCCGCCGGCGAATGATCACCTCATGGAGTTGCTGGTCATGGTCGATGCCTGCCGGCGCGCGTCGGCGTCGAAGATCACGGCGGTGGTGCCGTATTTCGGGTATTCCCGCCAGGATCGGCGGCCGCGGGCCACGCGCTCGGCGATCACCGCGAAGCTGGTGGCGAACATGGTGCAGGGCGCGGGCGTCGATCGCCTGCTGACGATCGACCTGCACTCGGATCAGATACAGGGGTTTTTCGATATCCCTGTCGACAATGTGTACGCGTCGCCCGTGTTGCTGGGCGATGCCTACCGGCAGCGCTACGAGAACATGATCGTGGTGTCGCCGGACGTCGGTGGCGTGGTGCGCGCACGAGCGCTGGCCAAGCGCCTCGACGATGCGGACCTGGCGATCATCGACAAGCGCCGGCCGCGGCCGAACGAGTCGAAGGTGATGAACATCATCGGTGAGGTGACGGGCAAGACCTGCGTGCTCATCGACGACATGGTGGATACCGCGGGCACGCTGTGTGCGGGCGCGCAGGCATTGAAGGACGAGGGAGCGACGAAGGTGGTGGCTTACATCACGCACGCCATCCTCTCCGGCAATGCCATCGAGAAGATCATGAAGTCGGCGCTGGACGAGCTGGTGGTGACCGACACCATCCCGCTGTCGCCGGAAGCGAAGCAATGTGGGCGCATCCGCGTGTTGTCGGTTGCGGGGTTGCTGGCCGAGACCATCCGTCGCATACGCGATGAGGACTCGGTGAGTAGTCTGTACTTGGATTGAGGGGGACATTCCTCATTTCCGTTGTAACAATCGAATAGTTCGCCGGGAAGTTAGATGTCCGGGCCGATTGTTACAACGGAAATGAGGAATGTCCCCGTCTAGGTGGCGGCACTGGTCGCGGTGTCCGCCGGTTGTTGGAAGTAACTGGAGTTTTTTATGCGTATTTCATTCGAACTCGCCGCCGAGTTCCGCGATGGGCAGGGCAAGGGTGCGAGCCGCCGCCTGCGTCACGCGGGACGAGTGCCGGCAATCCTCTACGGCGGCTCCAAAGAGCCGCGCGCCATCACTCTCAACCACCAGAAGCTGATGACGCTGGTGGACAACGAGAAGTTCTACTCCTCGATCATCAACCTCAAGGTCGGTGACGTGCTGCAGGCTGCGATCGTCAAGGATCTGCAGATGCATCCGGCCCGCAACGCGATTCAGCACGTCGACATGCAGCGCGTGGTCGAGACCGAGAAGATCCGCATCTTCATCCCGATCCACTTCAAGGGTGAAGCGGCGGCGCCTGGCGTGAAGAGCCAGGGCGGTGTGGTTTCGCATCGCATCGCCGACGTGGAAATCTCCTGCTTGCCGAAGGATCTGCCGGAATTCATCGAGCTCGACCTCTCCAAGATGGAGATGAACGAGTCGAAGCATCTGTCCGATCTGCCGCTGCCGGAAGGCGTCACGATTCCGTCGATCGCCAAGGGCGACGCCGTGGTCGTCACCGTCCATCCGCCGCGCGCGGAAGAGCCGGAACCGACCGCCGAAGCCGCTGCCGCTACGCCTGCCGAAGGCGCTGCTGCTCCGGCCGAAGGTGCGGCCGCTGCCGGTGCGAAGGCGGGCGATGCCAAGGCTCCCGCAGCCGACGCGAAGGGCGCCGCAGGTGCGGCTCCCGCGAAGAAGGAAGGCGGCAAGAAGTAAGTTCGAAGCGGGGAACGGGCGTGACGCCCGTTCCCCCTTCTTTCTTCAATTGTTCACGCTTGTGGGCGGCGCGCCGATTCATCGTCGCGCCGCGTTTTTTCGTATCCGCAACCATGGCCGCAAACGCACTCAAGATCGTCGTCGGGCTGGGAAATCCTGGCGCGGAATACGCGCGCACGCGTCACAACGCCGGCTTCTGGCTGGCTGATGAGCTCGCGCGGCGTCACGGCGGAACGTTTCGTTCCGAGGGCAAACACCAGGCCGAACTCGCGCGCGTGCGCATTGGCGGCGAAGAGATCTGGCTGGTCAAGCCCATGACCTTCATGAATCGCAGCGGTGGTCCGGTATCGAGCGTGCTGGGGTTCTACAAATTCGCGCCGACGCAGATGCTGGTCGCGCACGACGAGATCGATCTGCCGAGTGGCACCGTGCGGCTCAAGGAAGCCGGCGGCCACGGCGGACACAACGGCCTGCGCGACATCATCGCGGCGCAGGGCGATGCTTTCTGGCGGCTGCGCATCGGCGTGGGTCACCCGGGAGCCAAGAACGAAGTCGTCGACTTCGTGCTCACGCGCGCAGGCGCGGACGAGCAACGCGCCATCGACGAGTGCATCGTCGCCGGTGCGGACGCGATCGAAGAGATGCTGCGCTCGGGAGCGCAGATCGCCATGAACAGATTGCATGCGCGCAACAAAACCGCGCCTGCAGCGAAAACGGAGTAGTTCGATGGGTATCAAGTGCGGCATCGTGGGTCTTCCCAACGTCGGCAAATCCACGCTGTTCAACGCGCTGACGCGCGCGCAGATCGCGGCCGAGAACTATCCGTTCTGCACCATCGACCCGAACGTCGGCATCGTGCCGGTGCCCGACCTGCGGCTCGACGCGTTGTCGAAGATCGTGGAGCCGGAGAAGGTCGTGCCGACCACGGTCGAATTCGTCGACATCGCGGGCCTCGTCGCCGGTGCGTCGCAGGGCGAGGGCCTTGGCAACAAGTTCCTCGCGCACATCCGGGAAACCGACGCGATCTCGCACGTGGTGCGCTGTTTCGAGGACGAGGACATCGTGCACGTCTCGGGCCGCGTGAACCCGATCTCCGATATCGACATCATCGATACCGAGCTCGCGCTCACGGATCTTCAGTCCGTCGAGAAGGCGGTGGATCGCAATACCAAGGCCGCCAAGGGCGGCGACAAGGATGCGGCGCGCAAGAAAGAGCTGTTCGAGCGGATGCAAAAGCATCTGGACGACGGTAAGCCGGTGCGCTCGATGGGCCTCACGAAAGAGGAGAAGGCCGACAGCCAGGAACTGCACCTGCTCACCGCCAAGCCCGTGATGTACGTGGCGAACGTGAAAGAGGACGGCTTCACGAACAATGCGCATCTCGACGCCGTGACGAATCGCGCGAAATCCGAAGGTGCCGTCGTAGTCGCGGTCTGCGCCGCCATCGAGGCGGAAATCAGTCAGCTCGAAGAGGCCGATCGCGCGGATTTCCTCAAGGATCTTGGCCTTGCCGAGCCCGGCCTCAATCGTGTGATCCGCGCGGGCTACGAGTTGTTAGGCCTGCAGACCTATTTCACCGCCGGCGTGAAGGAAGTGCGCGCGTGGACGGTGCGTGGCGGTTCCACCGCGCCCCAGGCGGCGGGCGTGATCCACACGGACTTCGAGCGCGGCTTCATCCGTGCCGAAGTCATCGCCTACGACGACTTCATCAAGTACCAGGGCGAAGCCGGTGCGAAGGATGCGGGCAAGCTGCGGCTCGAGGGAAAGGAGTACCTCGTCAAGGAAGGCGATGTGATGCACTTCCGGTTTAACGTCTAAATCACACCGAAGGCGCGACCGTCCGTCGCCGCCAAAAAGCCGCCCATCGGAGGGGCGGCGCAATTGTTCAATCCGGCACGCTTTCGGGGCTGCCGGCTGCCTAAGATGCCGCCACCAAAGCTATTGCGGCACCAGCCATGCACTCGAATTCCAACGCCCAGCGCGGATTCACCCTGATGGAACTCATGTTCACCATCACGGTGCTCGCCATCCTGTTGGGACTTGCGGTGCCGAGTTTCCTGGAGACGGTGCGCAATAACCGGCTCATCACCCAGAACAACGAATTCGTCGGCGCGCTCAACCTCGCGCGCAACGAGGCCTGGAAGCGCGGCAACTCGGTCAGCATGTGCGCGAGTGCAGATCAGGCAACGTGCTCTGGTGCCAACGACTGGACCACCGGCTGGATCGTGTTCAACGACGCGAACGGAAACGGCGCGCTGGACGCAGGAGACGGACTCGATCCGTTGCTGCAGGCATGGGCTGCCGCTCCGCCGGAGTTCACCCTGACTTCAACCAACCGCAGTTTCGTGCGCTACAACCCGACGGGCACCAGTGCTGCCGGCGCCGAGATCTTCGACCTGGTGCGCACCGGCTGTACGGGCCCGCATGCGCGCCGCATCAACATCAGCATGGTTGGCCGCGTCGCCACGACGACGGTCGCGTGTCCGTAAATCCATAGGATAAGAACGTGAAATCGCCTATCAAACGCAAGACGCAACGCGGAACGACGCTGGTCGAAGTGCTGGTGGCCCTCGTGGTCCTGTCCGTCGGACTGCTCGGCATTGCCGCTTTGCAGATGACCAGTCTGCGCAATAACCGTGGAGCGCATCTGCGTTCACAGGCACAGGTGCTGGCGTATGACATTGCTGATCGTATGCGAGCGAATCGCAACGTTGCCCTGGCCAATGCATACGTGGTGGCCCTCGGCGTGACTCCCGCGGGCGGAACGCTGAACGCGCTCGATCTTCAGGAGTGGAAAGCAACCCTGGCGCAGGCGCTTCCCAGCGGTGACGGGGAAATCACGCGCGTCGGCAACATGTTTCGAATCAGGATCCGTTGGACCGATTCGATCGGCGTGCAAACCTTCGACACTCGCACGCAGATCTGAGGCGCAGCCATGAAACTGAACAAACAGCGCGGTGTGAGTCTGGTCGAACTGATGGTGTCGATCACCATCGGCCTCATTCTGATTGCCGGCGTGTTGTCGATCTTCATGAGTTCCAAAGTCACGTACTTCGCCAACGAAAAGACCGCGCGACTGCAGGAAAACGGCCGCGTGGCGCTCGATCTGCTGATGCACGACGTACGCTCCGCCGGATACATGGGCTGCGCGCGCGCAGTGCCATTCACGTCGACGCTCAATGCGCCGACGTCACTGCTGTGGAACTACGAGATTCCGCTGCAAGGCTTCGAGTCCGATGGAGCCGGCGCCTGGGCGCCCGTGATCGCCGCCGGCACGCTGAATCCGGTGCCGGTCAACGACAGTGACATCGTGGTGGCGCGCGCTCTGCAACGCGATGGCCGCGCCATGCGAGTGGAGACGGACCTGGGTTCGCTTAACGGGTCCCCGCAAATCCTCGACACCACCAACGTGACCGCCGGGACGGTCATGATGATTTCCGACTGCACGGCAAGCAGCGTTTTCCAGGTCACCGGCTATGGCTCGGGCTCACCCTACGGCTCCGTGGCGCACGCCGCGGCCGGCGCGAACCCTGGCAATTCCACCGACGACCTGGGCTATCTATACACAACCGGTTCGCGCATCGCACCGCTGCAGACCGTCGTGTACTACGTGGCCAACGATCCTGTGTCCGGCGAACCGGGACTCTTTCGGCAAACCGGAAATGTGCAGCCAGCCGACCTGCTCATCGAAGGCGTGCAGGCACTGCAGATTGCCTATGCCGAAGACACGAACGGTGATCGACGTCGCTGACGTGTACCGCTCTGCGAGCGCCGTCGCAAACTGGGACAACGTCCTGTCCGTCACGATTTCCATGCTGATCCGCTCGGTAGAACAAGGGACTGACGTCGATTCGAACACCTATGCACTGCTTCCGGCCGCGGTCGGTGGCAAAACACTCGGGCCCTATAACGACCGCCGCATGCGCATGGTCTTCACGACCACCATCGCGTTGCGTAACCGGGCGATTTGATAGTGAGGATGACGATGAAAATCACGTCACGAACCAATGCACAGCGAGGCGCCGCCCTGGTGGTCGCGTTGATCATGCTGCTGGTGATGACTGTGCTCGGCATCACCGCGATGCAGGTGACGCGCATGGAAGAACGCATGGCTGGCAACTCGCGTGACATCAACCTGGCGTTTCAGGGTGCGGAAGCAGGTCTGCGCGACGGCGAAGACCGCATTGCCGCGATGACCACAAGGCCGCTGCCGTGTTCGGCCGCGCCGTGCGCGGTCTGGCGGCGAGATTTCCTGGCGCAGGATCTGCGCGATCAGCTGCATCGGATGGTGGAACACCAACGGCACCGAATATGGGGTCGCTGGCACGCCCGAACTCACCGAAGTCACACGCGATCCCATCGTCGTCACCGAGAGCCTGGGGTTCGTGCCCGACAGCCTGAGCATCGGTCATGGTCCGCCCGAAGGGCGCGACTTCTACAGGGTCACCGCCACTTCCACTGGCGCAAGCGACACCGCAAACGCCGTGCTCGAAAGCACCTACACACGGCGCTACTGAAGCGAACGAATTCAAGTTAGTTCTCGGGCCTCCACACAAAGATGCCCGAAATGGGAGTACACATGAACGCGAAATCAATGGCCGGAAGATTGCTGCACCTCGGAGCGATGGCGCTCGTCGTCGCCGCCAGCGGCAACGTGCAGGCAGCGCCGCTGGTCATCGCGGACACTCCGTTGTTCCTCAACGGCGCCGTGCCACCGCTGAACATGATCATCATGGGTCGCGATCACAAGCTGTACTACGAGGCTTACAACGACGCCTCGGATCTCAACAACGATGGCGTACTCGACACCAAGTACAAAGGTTATGAGCTCAAGTCCCCGATACCCGCTTTGCCGGAGAGCCCGTACAAAATCGACTACTACGGCTACTTCGATTCGTTCAAGTGCTACGACTACACGGCCGGTGTCTGGGAACCCACGGGCGTTGTCGCGGCTGGCAAGACCTGCGCCGGCTCAACCCAGTGGAGTGGCGACTACCTCAATTACCTGACAACGTCGCGCATCGATGCGCTGCGCAAGGTGATGTACGGCGGCGATCGTTACACCGACACCGCGACCGACACCGTCCTCGAGCGCAGCTACATCCCGCAGGATGCGCACAGCTGGGGCAAGGACTACACAGATGTCGCAACTGATGGCTTTGACATCAGTGCGTACACGCCGCTCGCCCTGCCCGCCGCCAATACGCGCCACATGTTTGCCAACACCACGCCTCGCGGCGGTGGTGCTGCGGATGCGTCGCTGTACGCCCAAGCTCCATTGTTGCGTCAAGCCCTGGACGTCACGGGTGGCCGTCGTGTCTGGAACTGGCTCAGCAAGGAGCGCCCGGTCGCGCACAACAGCGGCACGTTCATGGACAACGGCACGCTCGGCGGGGGCTATCCATTGCCGACGATCACCGACTACATCGTGCGTGTACGAGTGTGTAAGTCAGCGGTGGCGCCGGCCATTCCGCTCGAATCGAACTGCAAGCAGTACCCCGATGGCAACTACAAACCCACGGGCATCATCCAGGAATACGGCGAAGGCACGAACCCGCGCATGTACTTCGGCATGATGTCGGGTTCGTATGCCAAGAATACCAGCGGCGGTGTGTTGCGCCGGAAGATGGGCAGCCCGACGAATCCGTTGTCGAATGAAATCGCGACTAACAACGGCGTGTTCAGCACTGCCACTACGGGCATCATCGCCACGTTCAATCGCCTGCACGGCACCGGCTTCAGCACGGGCTTCGCCTACGACGGTGCTTACAGCGGCCAGACTTGCGGCTGGATCGTGAACGGACCGATTTCGGAGGGCAATTGCCAGATGTGGGGCAACCCGATCGCCGAAATCATGTTCGAAAGTCTGCGTTACTTCGCCGGCATCAGTTCGCCGCTTTCGGACTTCAGCACGACATTCGGCCAGGGCGAAGAAGGACTGTTGCCCGGCGGCGGTCTGCCGGTTGCGACCTGGGACGATCCGTACGCCAGCCCGCGCCCGACCTGCGCGAAGCCGTTCCAGACTGTCATCTCGGACATCAATCCGACCTACGACACGGACCAGTTGCCCGGTGTCGACTCGAATTTCAGCACCGGCTTCTCCAACTCCGAACTACCCGGCCTCAATGTGTCCACGCTGGGCCAGACAATCTGGACCAATGAAATGGGCGGCAGCCGCAACGTGTTCATCGGCCAGGCCGGCGCGGTCATCAACAGCGCACCGACGCCCAAGATCGTGTCGAGCTTCGGCAATATCCGCGGCCTCGCACCGGAAGATCCGACCAAGCGAGGTGGCTACTACGCGGGCAGCGTTTCCTACTACGGCCACGAAAACGATCTGAACGCCGCAGCCGGTCTGCAGCGCGTCAGCACCTTCGCGGTGGCGCTGGCCTCGCCACTGCCGAAGATCATCATCCCGGTCAACGGCCGCACGGTGACGCTGGTCCCCTTCGCGAAGTCAGTTGCAGGCTTGGGCATTTCCGCTGCCGAGACCAACTTCCAGCCCACCAACCAGATCGTGGACTTCTACGTCGATTCGATTACGCCTACTACCGGAAGATTCCGCGTCAACTTCGAAGACGTGGAGCAGGGCGCCGATCACGACATGGACGCCATCGTGATCTACGAATATTCGATCAGTGGCAGCACCGTCACGATCACGCTGACTTCTGAGTACGCTGCCGGCGGCATCGTGCAGCACATGGGCTACGTCATTTCCGGTACGACCCACGACGGCATCTACCTGGAAGTGCGCGACGCCGACACGGGCGCCGGCACCGACACCGACTACTTCCTCGATACCAAAAACACGTTCACCGGCACGCCGCCCGATACGCTCGGGTGGAACGATGCCACTGACCTGCCGCTCGCTGCGGTCCGCGACCTTCGGCCCGGCAGCACCGGTGGCGCCGAACTACTCCGGGATCCGCTGTGGTATGCGGCCAAGTGGGGCGGCTTCGAGGATTCGGACGGCAACGATCGGCCCAACCTCCCCGTAGAGTGGGACGAGAACAATGACGGCACTCCCGATAACTACTTCCTCGTGACCAACGCGCTCAACCTGGGTGCGCAGCTTGCGAACGCCTTCGACGAGATTCTCGAACGCGTCGGTTCGGCGTCTTCAGCCTCGGTGAACGCAGGCTCGATCTCGAGCGACACGCGCGTCTACCAGGCGAAGTTCAACAGCGGTGACTGGACCGGCCAGCTGTTGTCGTTCCCAGTGCAATCCGTCGACAACCCGGTGACTCCGGAAAACGAAGTCGGCACCCTGATGCCGGCGGAATGGGACGCGTCGGCGGAACTGCCGGTGTTCGGTTCGCGCGCCATCATCACGCGAAACCCCGATTCGGGTAATGCGGTCGGGTTCCGCTGGGCCGATATCGGCACCACGCGCCAGGGTGAGCTGGAGCCGCTCGCCGACGGCCAGGGTTCACAGCGCCTCGACTTCCTGCGCGGTGATGGTTCGCGCGAACGCCTGAATGGCGGTCCGTTCCGCAATCGCCCGAGGAAGCTCGGCGACATCGTGTCGTCTTCGCCGATCTTCGTCGGCAAGCCGCCATTCCTGTACTCCGATGCGCTCGAATCCGCGCCGTATTCGGCGTTCGTCACGGCGCGCGCGGCGCGCCCCACGATGGTGTACGCGGGCGCCAACGACGGCATGCTGCATGCCTTCAATGCGACCACAGGCGCGGAAGCCCTGGCGTTCATTCCCTCCGCTGTGTTCAGCAACCTCCATGAGTTGACCAAGCCTACCTACACGCACCGCTTCTTCGTCGACGGTACGCCTACCATCGGCGACGCTTTCTACGGCGGCGCCTGGCACACCGTGCTGGTCGGCGGCCTCAACAAGGGTGGCCGCGGCATCTATGCGCTCGACGTCACCCGTCCGGAAAACTTCAGCGAAGCGAATGCTTCGTCGATTTATCGCTGGGAATTCACGGATCCCGATCTCGGTTACTCCTATAGCCGGCCGGCCATCGTGAAGATGGCCAATGGCCAGTGGGCGGCGGTGTTCGGCAACGGTTACAACGGGACCGGCAACGGCCACGCCGTTCTGTTCATCGTCGACATCTCGGACGGTTCGATCATCCGGACGATCGACACCGGCATCGGCGATACCGCGACCCCGAACGGCCTGGCGACACCTGCGGTCGTCGATCTGAATGGCGACTCCATCGTCGACTACGTTTATGCAGGCGACCTGCGCGGCAACATGTGGAAGTTCAACCTCACGAGCACCAATGCTTCGGCCTGGGATGTCGCGTTCAATAACAGTGGCACCAGGTTGCCGCTGTTCACAGCGGTTGACGCCCTCGGTATCGCACAGCCCATCACCTCCAAGCCCGAAGTGGGTCGAGGCCCGAAAGGCGTGGGCATGATCGTGCTGTTCGGCACGGGCAAGTTCATGGAGACAGGCGACAAGTCGCCCACGCAGACACAGGCCTTCTACGGCGTGATCGACAGGAACACGAACGCTCTGTCCGACATCGTGAGTGGGCGATCGGTGATGACGCAGCAGATCATCAAGGTCGAGCAGAACTTCACTTTCACGACGCCGTCCGGAGCCACCGTGACCCTTCCGCTACGCGTCACCACGGACAATGCGGTGACGGGTGCGACCGGGCGCGGCTGGTACATGGAGCTGTTGTCGCCCAATACGCCTAACTTCCGCGGCGAGATGCAGGTGTCCGATTCGGTGCTACGCAATGGCCGCATCATCTTCACCACACTGATTCCGGATCCGGATCCGTGCTCGGCGGGCGGCACCAGCTGGCTCATGGAAATGGAAGCACTCAGCGGCGCCCGTCTCGAGGCATCGCCGCTCGACAACAACCGCGATGGTCTGTTCACCGACGCCGACTTCGTGACCGTCACTATCGACGGCGTGGTGGTGCGCGTCGCGGTATCGGGCATGCAGTCCGAAGTGGGCATCGCTCAGCGGCCGGGCATCCTGTCCGGCGAAACCGCCGAGTACAAATACCTCTCGGGTACCACCGCGAGCGCGTCTGGCAGCAACATCCAGCGCGCCGTCGAAAACCCGGGACCGAACGCACGAGGTCGCCAATCCTGGCGTCAGATCAAGTGAGTCCGGGCGCGTTCAAATTGCAGGGAGTGTTCATGAAACACAGACAACGTGGCATGTCGCTGATCGAGTTGATGATCGTCGTGGTCATCGTCGGCATCCTGGCCGCCATCGCGATACCTTCCTATCGCGCCTACGTCATCCGGTCGAATCGCGCGGACGCGAAGGTGGCCTTGTTGTCGACCGCACAGAATCTGGAACGCTGTTATACGAATTCGACGCCGTATGCGTACAACAGCGCCAATTGCCTGGCGGCGGTGACACTGCCGTTCGTCGTCGCGTCAGGCACGTACCAGATCAGCGGGGTGCGAGTCCCGAACGGTTATGTGCTCACAGCTACGCCGCTAGGTCCGCAGCTTACGGACGACACGCAATGCGCCAACTTTCGCCTGACCCAGGCGGGCGTGCAGACGGTGAGCGGCACGAGCCCGGCGCCGGATTGCTGGCGCCGGTAATCGGACGGGGAGTGGTTAGGACCGCTTGGCGGGGCTGGCCTTGATCAGCATCTCGGCTTCGTAGTCTGCGAGCGGCACTTCGGTGCCGCTCTTCATGTCCGGCGCCACGAGCACTCGCGCTTCGTCGGTACCGATGCGCAGCATCCTGGCCATCTCCGGTGCTTCGACCGGGCGCGCGATGTAAAAGCCCTGTGCCAGCGTGCAGCCATGCGTCGCCAGGAACTGCAGCTGTTCCTTCGTCTCCACGCCCTCGGCGACGATCTTCAGGCCTAACTGCCGGCCCATGGCGATGATGGCCGCGCAGATGGCGGCGTCGTTCGAATCGCGGCCCAGATCGGCCACGAACGACCGGTCGATCTTCAGCGCCTCGATCGGGAAGTGCTTAAGGTAAGCGAGCGACGAGTACCCCGTGCCGAAGTCGTCGATGGCCACGTGGACGCCGAGCTCGCGTACGGCCCGAACGGCAAGCGCTGCCGCGGCTTCGTCCACCATCAACAGGCTCTCGGTGATCTCCAGCTCGAGGCAGGCTCCAGGGAGCCCAGCTTCGTCCAGGTGAGCGAACACCCAGTCGGGGAAACCCGGGGCCTCGAACTGGGCCCCTGATACGTTAACTGCGACACGCAGGTCACGGCAGCCGTCCTGCCACCACTGTGAGATCTGCTTGAGCGCCTGGCGCATGACCAGGTCGGACAGCGGCACGATGAGGCCGGATTCCTCGGCGACGGGAATGAATTCATCGGGCGGCACGATGCCGCGCTTGGGATGGCGCCAGCGCACCAGGGCTTCCACTGACGCGATGCGGCCCGAGGCCACTTCGATCTGTGGTTGATAGACGAGGAACAGTTCGTTCTGTTCGAGCGCGTGCCGCAGTTCGGTTTCGAGCTCCAGGCGTGCCACCGAGCGCGCGCGCATATGTTCACTGTAGATCACGCCGCGATTGCCGCCCGAGGTCTTCGCCTCGTGCAGCGCCAGGCCCGCGGTGCGCAGCAGTTCGTCCGCGAAGCTGCCGTGGTCGGGGAAGATCGCGATGCCGATCGTGCAGGTCACGAAGAAATCGCGGTGCCGGATCATGTACGGCGAGGCGAACGCCGCCATGATGTTGTTGATGGTGTTCTGCACGTCGGCGTCGGATTGCAGGTGGCGGATCGCCACCGCGAACTCATCGCCCGCGAGGCGCGCCAGCGGCATGGTCACCGCGCCATCGCGTTCGAGCTTGAGGAAGGTGCCGAGCCGCAGTGCCACGGCCTGCAGCAGCGCATCGCCGGCGCCGTGGCCGATGCTGTCGTTGATGCGCTTGAACTGGTCGAGGTTGATGCGCACCACCGCGAATCGCTCACCCGTGGTGGCCGCTTCGCGGCGCGCTTCTTCCAGCAACTGCAGCAGGTACTGGCGGTTCGGGAGCTGGGTCAGCGGATCGAAGAACGCCAGTTCGCGAATGCGGTTGGCGGCGCGATGGCGCTCGGTCACGTCACGCAACACCAGCAGCAACCGGCCGCGATCGTAGGGCACGATGCGCGTTTCGAAACGGCGTTCGATGCCGTCGCGCATGCACTCGAATTCCACTTCCGTGCGCTCGTTGCGCACGCGGCAGTCGTCGAGCGCGTGCGCAATGGCGCGGGCGGCGTCGCCGGTGACGAGATCGGTGACTTTCAACTCGCAGCTCTTGCCGCCGGCGAAGAAAGGGTGGTTGTCGGTGGCGCCGAGCCGGTCGACGATGCGTCCGTGCACGTCAACGACCAGCAGCAAGTCGGGCAGGGCGTCCAGCATGGCGCGTTGCCGGCCTTCGCTCTCCTCGAGCTCCTGCACCAGCCGTCCGCCGCGCACCAGGTACTGCACGCGATGGCCTAACAGGTTCCAGTTGATGGGCTTGGCGAGGAAGTCGGTCGCGCCTGCCTGGTAGGACTGGTTGATCGAGGCCACGTCGTCGCGGCCCGTGACCATCATGATGGGTAGATGGGCGCCGCCGGGCAGCGCGCGGATGGCCCTGCAGGCGAGATAGCCGTTCATCGACGGCATTTCCACGTCCATGAGCACGGCGTTGCACTCGCCGGCTTCCATCGCGGCGACGGCCGCGGTGCCGTCGGCGGCCTCGGAAACCGCGAAGCCCGAGCGCTCGAGCGCGCGCCGCATGAGCAGGCGCGAACCGGCGTCGTCATCGACGATGAGGACGTGGATCGGGTTCATGCAACCCTGGATGAGTTGTCGAGCCCTTCGAGCTCGGACAGCGCGACGGTGCGTTGTGCACGCAGCTTGGTCATCGAGGCGGGCAGATCGGCGATGTCGCCGTTGCGCGCCGATGTCTCGATGAGCCGCGCGATCGCGGCGACATTGGCGGCGCCGAGGTTCGCGCTCGAAGACTTCAGTGTGTGCGCGGCGCGCGCCACGGTTTCTGCGTCACCGACCTTGAGGCCGTTTTCCATGTCGGCGAGCAGCTGCGAGGAATCGTCGCGGTAGAGAGCGATCAGGCGCGCCAGCAAGCGGTCTTCGTCGTTCGGATCCAGCTGGCGCACCGCCTCGATGGCGGAGATGTCCAGCGTGATCTTGTTGGCGGCCGAGCGCGAGACCTTGCTGGGCAACAGGATGTTGCGCAACTGCGCGAGCGTGAAGGGCTTGGCGAGATAGTCGTTCATGCCGGCCGCGAGACAAGCTTCGCGATCGCCGGCGAGTGCATTGGCAGTCAGCGCCACGACGCGCGTGGGCTCGAGCTTGCGGAAGACCTCGCGCTCACGCAGCTTGCGCGTGGCGATGAAGCCGTCCATGACGGGCATCTGGCAATCCATGAGCACCACGTCGAACTCCTGCTTTTCCAGCGCATCCAGCGCTTCGACGCCATTGCCGGCGTGCATGGCGTCGCAGCCGAGCCGCTGCAACATCTCGAGTGCCAGGGTGCGGTTGACCATGTTGTCCTCGACCAGCAGGACCGACAGGTGATCGAGCACGGGTTCGTTCTCCGGTGCGAGCATGGCGGGGGCGGAACTGACTTCGTGGAAGGGCACGTCCTGCAGCGCTTCGTGAAGTGCACGGCGCAGCATGCTTTGACGCACGGGCTTGGCGAGGCGGCGCATCGGCGAGAGCTGGGTCGCGAGACCGACTTCGAGGTCGTCGGCCACCGAACTCACCATGATGGCGGGTATCGATTTCCATTCGTTGCGGCGCCGCACGCCGAGCAACCAGTCGACGCCGTTCTGCTCGGGCATGTGCCAGTCGAGCACGATGATGCCGGGCAGCGCGTCTTCCGCCTGCATGGTGTTGAGGTGGGTCTGCGCTTCCAGCGCGCTCGAGGCCGTCGTGACGACGAAACCCCAGGCTTCCAGCTGCGAACCCAGGATCTCCACGTTGATGGCGCTGTCGTCCACGACCAGCACGCGCGTGCCGGGCGCCAGCAGGAATCCCTGGCTCACGTCGGCGGCGATGGCCGGCGCCGCCGGCAGCGTGATCGCCAGCGAGAAGGTGGATCCCACGCCCGGCTGGCTAACTACCGTGATGTCGCCGCCCATGAGCGTGGCGAGCTGGCGGCTGATGGCCAGCCCCAGGCCCGTGCCGCCGAAACGCCGCGTGGTCGAACCGTCTTCCTGCACGAACGCGTCGAAAATCGCCGCCTGGTTCTCGGGCAGGATGCCGGTGCCGGTGTCGACCACGTCGATCACCAGGGACACGTGAGTTTCCGAGGGAGCGACGCCGCGCGCGCGGATCAGCACGTGGCCGGTGGCGGTGAATTTGAGCGCGTTCGACACCAGGTTCATGAGGATCTGGCGGATGCGCAGCTCGTCGCCCTGGGCCCAGCGATGCAGGTACGGATCGATGTCGAGCAGCAGTTCGATGCCCTTCTGATGGGCCCGTTGTGCAAACAGGTCGATGACCTCTTCGACGACCTGGCGGATGTCGAGATCCTGCGCTTCGAGACGAAGCTTGCCGGCCTCGATCTTCGAGAAGTCGAGAATGTCGTTGATGATCGCGAGCAACGCGTCGGCCGAGCTCTGGATGGTGGCGGCGAAACGGCGCTGGCGCGGATCGAGTTTCGAATCGAGCAGCAGCTCGGTCATGCCGAGCACGCCGTTCATCGGCGTGCGGATTTCGTGCGACATGCGCGCGAGGAATTCACTCTTGGCGCGGCTTGCGGCCTCGGCGATGCGGCAAGCCTCGACGCTGTCATTCATGGCCTGGCGCAGAGTCAGGTTGGCGTCGGCAAGGCTCTTGGTGCGCTCGACCACGTCTCCTTCGAGCAGTTCCTGCTGGCGCGCCAGCTCCTGCTTGCGGGTTTCGATCTTTCCCAACATGCCGTTGAAACCGCGCATCAGCGTGCCGATTTCGTCGTCGGACGTGACCTGCGCGCGTCGTGAATAGTCGCCGCGTTCGGCTGCCTGCATGGTGTCGACCAGGTTGAGCAGCGGAGCGGCGATCTGGCGCTGCACGCGGCGCGCCAGTAGATAGGCGATGGCGAGGGCGATCACCGAGCTGCCGAGCAGGATGGCGAGCTGCACCAGCATCGCTTCCTGCAGCTCCGAGAGATTGGCGCGCACGTACAGATGGCCGATGACCTTGCCCTGGTCGGTGATGGGATAGACCAGGTGCAGTGCGGTCAGGCCATCGAAACGATGCTGGTGTGTGCTGCTCTGGATGGCTTCCTGCTGCCATTTCTGGATGTCGGTGAGCTCGCCCGGCGTGTTCGTCATCAGCAGCGTCTTGCTGCCGGCGTAGTGCATGAGCACGCGCTTCTGCGAGTCGATCAGCAGTGCTTCTTCGACGTTGGGCTCGACGCGCAGCGCGCTCACCAACGCTTCCGGCTGGCCGAAGTCCTGGCTCTGGATGGCCGCGGTGCTGCGGCCGGCGATCACGCGGGCGACCGCGTGCAAGTGTTCGTATGCCTCGTTGTGGCTGAACAGGTACGAGGAAATTCCCTGCGTCAGCGCGGCGATCAACAACGCAATGGAGGCCGTCAGCGCGCTGGCGGTGACCAGCTTCGTACGTAAGGGCAGGTGAGCGAACTGCAGCCGATTCATGGGCGGTCAAAATCCTGGCGCCCGACCGAGAGCGCCCCGTGGGGCGTATCGGCTTGATTCCGCTATGTCTTGATTGCAGCCGGCCATGAACTGAGAGGCGTATCCCAGCCCTGATGGGCACTTTTGCAGGCTATTGACAGTTGAGCGGCCGGCAACATGTTGCCGGCCCAGCTAAGCCATTGTTTTCGTGGGAATTGCTTGACACCCGGCGGGCGCGCCGCGAGAATCGCCGCCCTTCGATTTCGTCGTGGAAAGGTAGCTCAGCTGGTTAGAGCACGGCACTCATAATGCCGGGGTCGAGGGTTCGATTCCCTCCCTTTCCACCATTTTCAAAGCGACGAATTCAGCGGACCTGATCGACGCCGACTGCGGCCGGACGCCCGCCAACCGGCAGCATGCCTGTCCGGGTGTGGCATCCTGCGGCGATGACGTTTGGAACCCGCGGACGAGGGTGGCTCGCAGGAGCAATCGCCGCCGCGCTGGTCGCAAGCCTGGCCGCGGTGTTGCTGCGACCCATGCTCGAGCGCGCGGTCCGCGAGCGGATCGAGTCCTCAGCCGTACGCCACGGAATGGTTTGTCGAATCGGTTCGGTTCACGTCGGCGCATGGCCGTTATTGCGACTGGAAGGCTTCGATCTCGACCTCGGCCATGGAGTGCGACTGCATGCCGACATGATTGCAGCCACGTATCCCGGCCGCCTGCGACTTACAGTTCAGGCGGCCAATCTAGTCGGCCCAGGAGGCCTAAAGGTCAGCTCGCCAATTACTGCATGGTATGTGGCGCGGCATTCGCGGCGAGGATTTCCAACTCACCCTGAAAGAACCACAGGCAGGCCTGTCAATCCGTCAACAGGCGGATTCGGTGAGCAACGGGTGGGACGTCGAGGCGAAGGGGCTCGACATCGGCCGCCTGCTCGATGTGCGGCGCAAAGGTTACCCGCTCCTCGATGGTGGTATCGCGGACGGCAGCGTGAATCTTCAGTCGAGCACCGATGCGCTCCGTTTCCACGTCGACATCGGCGCGCGCGGTGCGCGTTTCGGCAGCGCTCGCGGACAACGACGGCGACGAACCACAGCTCGGCGATGCAACGGACGTGACCCTGCGCATTCGACGGCGACTTGCAGCGTGCCGAGGGCACGATCGATATCCCCGAGATCCACGGGACGTTGGCCGGCGCGGACCTGTCGGGTTCGATCACGCTGCGCGACATCGATACGCAATCCGACAGTCGATCTCGCACTCGGCGTTCGGCAGGGAGTTCGGTCGGCTGCTTGGCGCAGCCGGCCTCTCGGTGCCGAAAGCCTGGGAATGGCGCCCGGCGGCAGCCGTGATCCTCTGGATCGGCCACGATAGAAGTGGGATCGTGGCGCGGAAGTCCGGCAGAGCCTGCCGCTCTCACGGTGAGCCAGAAGATAGACTTCAGTCCGCCACGCCCGATGCCTCCGGCGATCTCGCGACTGCGCGGCGACTTTGTTTTCCACTCCGACGGCGGACTCGGCCCGCAACGGCCCATCGATGTCTCGCCTTCATCCCCCGACTTCATCGCCCTGCAGGACGTTCCGCCGACTGTTCGTGCGCAGCTCTGCTGCTTGCTGAAGACGCGGGCTTCTACGGGCATCGGGGCATCGACCTTCGCGAACTACCCTCCGCGCTGCTCACGAACTGGTCGCGCGGGGGCGCGGCACGCGGCGCTTCGACAATTACCCAGCAGTTGGCCAAGAACCTGTTCCTGTCGCGCGACAAGGAGGTCGGACCGCAAGCTGCAGGAACTGGCGATTACGTTCCTGCTCGAGTCGGCGCTCGGCAAGGATCGTATTCCCGAGATCTACCTGAACATCATCGAATGGGGACCGGACCTGCGTGGACTGCGCACCGCCCGCGGCCCGCCACTATTTCGGTTGCGAACCCCAGGCGCTGACGCCGGCCCAGATGGCCTTCCTGGTCGCGATCATCCCAGGGCCGATCAAGTACCAGCGCTCATTCGTGCGCGGCACGCCAGGGCCTGGTCTGCGATTGCTGATCGACAACCTGCTCGACGAAGCTGCGGTCCGTGGATGCGATTGGCGCAGGAGGAATATCAGCGTGCGCTCAGCGAACCCATCGTCGTTGCCGGCGGAAGGCAGACCGGATGATTGGCAGGAGACCCGGTCGCACTTGGTGGGAGCGTCTAGCAGTGCGAGCTGTTCCCATAAACTTCACCCTCTCTCGGGTTGAAGTCTCCGGAAAAACCGGAGCGTGTTCACCGCCCTCATGCACCAGAACTCACGAGTCAACGCGCAAGGCAGAGGGAGCACGTTTTGCTGATCGAGCCGAAGCGCTACGCGCGAAACATTGTCCGTACGGCCGCGGTTCGCACTTGTTAGGACCTAGAATGATAAGGCGACCGAGAGAGGCGATAGCATGGCGTTCGAGCCTGAGCCTTTCGGCTTCCGCGAACTGAGGATAAAATGGTCGGTGCGGCCCTGGATCGACTTCGTCGAACACAGCGGCGGTGTGCGGGTCGTCGGGATCTCGCCAGCGACCGGTGCTCTCGCCTTGGACCCAGTTGCAGCCTGCTGATTCGACTTCGCGGCGCACCGTCGAAAAGCTCGATGCGCGCTACGCTCGACGATGGCGCATGGCAACGTACCCGCGTATTCCGCCCTACTGACGTCGTGGGCGGATTCACGACGATGGAGAGGTCTTCGCGTAGAACGGTCTCGGTCCACGTTCGGGACGCGACGAAGAGAGCGACGAACCGTGTGAACCCATCCGCGCCAACGGAGTCAAGCTCTTCCGCCTCAACCGCAACGGAGGCGGACGATGAACGCGGAAACCTCGACTAACAACCACGCGCGGAACCTGGTGCTGCTCGCCGGCTTCACGAGCCGGTCTCGCGGGACCTCCTGGGTCTGCGTCGATCACACGTGTGACGAACGAATGACGGTGGATCGTGGACTGGATCCGTGGAAAGGTGTGGCCGTGCTGCCTCATCGGCGAGGCCGCGCGGTAGGGCGGCTTCGAGATAGTGCTGCTCGGCATCGCGCTCCACTGCTTCATCCGCTCCTCCGGCCGCGGCCACGCCGTACTTCATCCTGAAGAAGGCACCGTCGCTGCCGCGGCAGCGGCTGCTGGTCGCCGTCGTGTACGGCATCGTGTTCATGCTGCACGTCGATGAACTGGACGTGGTCGCGCGCGCTGTCGCGCGCGGACGCTCTATCTACCCTGTAGATACGCTGCCGATCAACGCGTTCTTGGCAATATCGCGCCGGCGGGGCTCGCGTCGGCGTGGTTCGTCACGCGGGCGCTGAAGCCGTCGCCGGCGAGCTGAGCCATCTGGTCGCCGGCCGCGTACACGTCTGGCCCCTGGCTATCCGACCCGAGGAACCTGATGATCGGGTTGAACACCTGCAGAGCATCCGAAACGAGGACGACTTGACGCTCCAGTCATGCGAACTTCTCCTGCTGCTGCTGGAAGTAGTTAGCCATGAATTTGGTGATCTCCTGCTTCAAAGTCAGCCAAGTCGGCAACGCGTTCGCGGAAATGTATGTTGTTGTTGCACGCCTGCAACGCCCGGCGTAGCGCAACGACCTCGCGCTCGTAATCCGCCTCCAGAAATGTCGGAATCGTCGGATAGAGATCCTGTGCCGGTAAGCGTGCGTCGCTCGCCCGTTCGTTTTCCATCGATGCGCTTCATGCAATCGGCCCTTGTTCTGTGCGCTGAGCGCCACATCGAGTGCGGCGCGAGCGTGACCGCTAACACTATGTAGGGCAACGGCTAATTGACACGCCCATTCGTCCCTCGTAGGTTTCACACGACAAAATGGGAAGATTTCCGTTCCCAGTGATTCGAGAGCTGCGAATCACCGCCGATCTGACTTGGGGGGATAACCATGAAGATCCGTACCGGTCATGCATTCCGCCGTGGCACATCGAACAGCGGTAGCGTAGCCGCGAATTCCGTAGCCGCCGCAGTTGCCGCGGTGCTCGCTGGCAGCAGCGGTGTCGCTCGCGCGCAAGATGCGAAAGCCAACGATGAAGCCATCGAAGAAGTCGTCGTCACCGGCATCCGATACTCGATCGAGACGTCGATTGCCACCAAGAGAGAATCGACTTCCATCGTCGAGGCCGTCAGCGCCGAAGACATCGGCAGGCTGCCCGACACCAGCATCGCGGACTCCATCGCGCGGTTGCCGGGCGTGACGGCACAGCGCATCGAAGGCCGCCCGGCCGCGATCTCAATCCGCGGTCTCGGTGAAGACTACGCCGGCGCGTTGCTCAACGGGCGCCAGGTAGTTAGCTCCAGCGAAGGGCGCTCCGCCGAATACGATCAGTTCCCGTCGGAGTTGGTGAGCCAGGTGTTGGTATACAAGACCGTGGACGCCGGGGTGGTCGGCCAGGGCTTGTCGGGCACCATCGACATCCGGCCGCTGATGCCGCTCAGCGCCGATCGCCGGCAAATAGCGCTTGCTGCCCGCGCCGAGAAAAATACCAACGGTGGTCTGTCGTCCACGGGCAAGGGCGAGTACGGCAACCGGTTCAGTGCCTCGTACGTGGATCAGTTTGCCGACGACACGTTCGGTGTGGCGATCGGCTTCGCACACCTCGATTCGCCGGGCCAGGCCAAAAAATTCGGCTCCTGGGGTTACGGCGACTACGTTGGCCAGTGGGGCGCGGGCGCTACTGGCGTACCGACCGCGGACGGCAGCGGAGACTGCGTGTCGGGTTCAGGCGAAAATTGCGCGCTGTTCCCGCAGGGCTTCGAGTCCAGCGTCACCTCCAGCAAACAGGTGCGAGACGGCGCGATGGGCGTCTTGCAGTTCAAGCCGAACGACAGATTCAGCAGCGTGGTCGATCTCTACTACTCGAAGTTCGAGCAGGACCGCACAGGGCACCACTGGACAGGCGACATCGGCTTGTGGAACGGCGGGCCTAACCAGCCCCCGCCGGCTAACTTCACCAATGTCGGTACCGCCGAGGTCGACGGCAATACCATCATCGACAGTGCCACGATCGACGGTTCTCACAGCCTGGTTTACGACAAGAACTGGGACCGTACCGACACGATCCGCTCGATCGGCTGGCGAAACGAGCTGAACTTCACCGATCAGTGGAAAGGTACGTCTGGACCTCGGCTATTCGCGCGCCGACCGTGACGAGACCTACATCCAGTCCGTCGCACGGGCGAATGCATTCAGCTCGTTCGCTTTCACCACCGGCGATAGCCAGTTGGCCTGGTCCACCCCGCAGGACCTGACCGACCCGACCGTCGTGCAGCTGACGAATGACCCGAATTGGGCCGAGATGCGCACCCCGAAGTTCAAGGACGAAATCAAGTCGGCGCAGCTCGCAGTCAATCGCAGCCTGGACTGGGGCTGGTTCAGCGGTCTCGATGTGGGCTACGCCTACAACCAGCGCGACAAGGACGTATCGTCGGACGCCTTCTATCTTGAGTTGACCGGGCCGTCAGTGGACCCCGTAACGGGACTCCCTCTGCAAGTGATCCCGACGGACGCGTTGCGGGATCCGGTGATGATCAACATTGGCGGCATCAAGCAGGGCGTGGTGACCTGGGATGTGCCGAGCATCATGGGCCTGTACACCCCAGTCGCGAAGGACCCGTGGCTGGCCCAGACGAATAAATTCCAGGTGCATGAGAAAATCCAGACCGGTTTCCTGAGGTTCGTCATCAATTCGGAGCTGGGCAGCGTGCCGGTTCGCGGCAATCTCGGCGTTCAGTACGTCCATTCGGAGCAGAACTCCGATGGCTTCGCGTGGAACGATGGTGCCGGCACACCAGCGGGTGGTGCCGTGATTCCCGTGAGCGGGGGTACCACCTATTCTGACGTGCTGCCGAGTCTCAACCTGGTGTTCGATCTGCGAGAGGATCTCCTCCTGCGCTTCGGCCTGGGCAAGACCATGGCCCGACCGCGTATGGACGACATGCGCGCCGGCGCGGACCAGCCCGTGCTTACACCGATTTCGCCAGCGAGCGACGAGACCATCGGCACGTGGAGCGCAGGCGGCGGCGGCAAGCCCGACCTCCAACCCTGGCGCGCGAAGTCGGTCGACCTTTCGCTGGAGAAGTACTTCCAGAAGCGCAGCTACGTCGCGGTCGCCGGATTCCTGAAGAAACTGGACTCCTTCATCTACCAGCGCAGCAGCGAGCGTGACTTCACCGGGTTCCCTAACTACAACCCGGATCTCACGCCCGGCTGCTTTGCGACCCAACCGGATTGCAATCCGAACCTCGGCACGATCACCACGCAGGACAATGGCAGCGGCGGCAAGGTCTACGGCTTCGAGTTGTCGATCTCTCTGGACGGTGGCCTGTTCACGCCCGCGCTGGAGGGTTTCGGCGTGCAACTGAGTGGAGCGAAAACGTACAACGATCTGCCGAAGGACGAGAACGGCGACGAGATCAAACTCGACGGCTTCTCCGACAACGTCAACAGCATCGAGGCGTATTTCGAGAGGAGCGGTTTCTCGGCCCGGGTCAGCCGCCGTTATCGCTCGGCGTTTACGGCCACCACGCGCAGCGTGATACTGAACACACTGAGAAGCACGCAAATCGATGCGGAGAGCCAGATCGACGCGCAGATCGGCTATCAGTTCAACTCGGGCACGCTCCAGGGTCTCACGCTGCTGCTGCAGGGGAACAACCTCACCAACGAGCTCGCAATCACACGGCAATCGCCAGAAGTCGGCGGGTCGGTCACCACGGGCTTGCTGCCCTGGGAAGACGACAACTATGGACGTGTGATCATGTTGGGCGCGTCGTACAAGTTCTGAGGTGTCGTCGCGCGGAGTCGAGGCATGCCGGGTCCGCTGATCCGTAACATCGTCATCGTAGGCGGTGGCACTGCGGGTTGGATGACGGCTGCCGCGCTTTCGAACCACTTCGGGCGCGCGTGTTCGATTCGGCTCGTGGAATCCGACGAGATCGGCATCATCGGTGTCGGCGAGGCGACGATCCCGCACATCGTCTCCTTCAATCGCATCCTGGGCATCGACGAAGACGAGTTCCTGCGCGCCACGCGCGGCACGTTCAAGCTCGGCATCGAGTTCGTGAACTGGAGCGCGATCGGCGACCGCTACACCCACGGTTTCGGCAAGCTCGGGCCCGACCTGGATGGACTGCCGTTCCATCATTTCTGGCTGCGCGGTGTGCATGCTGGCGTGGTCGCAAGCCTCGGCGACTACTCCATCAACACCGCGGCCCCGCGACGCGCCAAGTTCATGCGGCCACGGCCGGACATGGCGGGCTCGCCGCTGCGCGAAATCACGTACGCCTACCACTTCGATGCCGGACTGTATGCCCGATTCCTGCGCCAGCTGGCCGAGCGAAAAGGCGTCGAACGCGTGGAAGGCAAAATCGTCTCCGTGCAGCAGCGCGAGCCGGATGGATTCATCAGTGCCGTCGTCCTGGACGACGGCAGCCGCGTCGAAGGTGATTTTTTCGTCGACTGCTCGGGCATGCATGGCCTGCTCATCGAGAAGACCTTGCACACCGGCTACGAGGATTGGTCGCACTGGTTGCCCTGTGACCGCGCGGTCGCGGTCCCCAGCCGCTCCGTGGAGCCCCTGATCCCGATGACGCGCGCCACAGCGCACGGCGCCGGCTGGCAGTGGCGTATTCCACTGCAGCATCGCATCGGCAATGGCCACGTCTACTCCAGCCGCTTCATGAACCAGGAGGACGCCACTGCGATCCTGATGGAAAACCTGGACAGCGAGCCTCTGGACGAACCGCGGCATATCCCCTTCATGCCGGGCCGGCGGAAGCGCGTATGGAACCGCAACTGCATCGCCTTGGGTCTGGCGGCCGGGTTTTTCGAGCCTATCGAGTCCACCAACATCCACCTCATCCAGACGGCGATCTCGCGGCTGATGTCGATGTTTCCGCGTGCCGACTTCGATCAGGCCGACATCGACGAGGTCAACACGCAGACGCGTATCGAGTACGAGCGCGCGCGTGACTTTATCGTTCTGCACTACAAGGCCACGGAGCGCGACGACACGCCGTTCTGGCAGTACTGCCGCACGATGGAAGTGCCGCCCACGCTACAGCACAAAATCGACCTGTATCGCAGCAACGGCCGCTTCTTCCGCGAGGACAATGAGCTGTTTGGCGAGTTGAGCTGGGTACAGGTAATGGAGGGGCAGCGCATTCGCGCGAGCGGCTATCACCCCTTTGCCGACTTGCGCCCGATCGAGGAGGTGCGTGCCTTCCTGGCCGACACGCACCGCGTCATCTCGGCATGTGTCGAGGCAATGCCCACGCATGCCGAATTCATCGCGCAGCACTGCGCCTCAACGTGAGCTCCCTTATGAATACCAAGTCACTGATTCGCGCGATTGCCTGCGTAGCGCTGTGCTCCGCCTCGGCGGTATGGGCCGGCGATACCCAAAACGTGATTCTCGTCATCGCCGATGGCGTGCGCTGGCAGGAAGTCTTCACGGGAGCAGATCCCACGCTGTTAAGACGATACACTCAAGAAAAAGTACTGGGACGACGATCCTGACGTGCGGCGTCGGAAGTTGTTTCCGTTCCTGTGGGAAACGGTCGCGACGCACGGCCAGATCTACGGCAACCAGAACAAGGGCAGCGTGGCGCGGGTCACGAACCCGCATTGGTTCTCGTACCCCGGATACAACGAGATGGCGAGCGGAGTAGCCGATCCGCGCATCGATTCGAATGAATACGGCCCGAACCCGAACGTGACGGTCTTCGAATGGCTCAACACACGGCCGGGTTTTGCCGGCAAGGTCGAGATCTTCGGGACCTGGGCTGCGTTCGCGGACATCTTCAACGGTGCGCGCAGCCGCCTTCCGATCCGCTCGGGCGCGACCCTGATCGATGCGAATGATCGCAGCGCGCATGGCCTGTTGCTGAGCGAGCTCTATCGCACTACCACTCGGGTAGAGGGCGACGATCCCTACGATTCGTTCCTGCACGTCGTGGTCCGCGACCACCTGCGCACCCATCATCCACGCGTGCTGTTCATCGGTTACGGCGACACGGACACCTGGCAGCACATGGGACGTTACGACCTGTTTCTCGAAACCGCGCATTCGTTCGATGCATATCTCGCCGACCTGTGGCGGCAGTTGCAGTCTTCGGCGCGCTACAAGGATCGAACAACACTCATCGTGTCGACGGACCACGGCCGCGGCAGCGGCCCCACCCAGTGGCGTGACCACGGCGTCGATCAAAGCGGATCCGACGCAATCTGGATCGCGGTCATTGGGCCGGATACACAGCCGCTCGGCGAGCGCCATGACTCGCCTGCAGTGACTCAATCGCAGATCGCGTCGACAATCGCGGCGCTCATGGGAGAAGACTTTCAGTCGTCCAATCCGAAAGCCGCGCCGCCGCTGCGCGACGTGCTGGGCGCTCCCTGAGCGGCTCTCAGTGGACTTCACCCGCGGCTTCATTGCACTGGCGCTGCTGCTGACGAGTGAGGCTGCGGCAGCGCAGCCGGACCCGGAATTCTCGCCGCGGGTGCAGCGGTTGCTCGCGCAAATGTCGCGCGAGGAAAAGTTAGCCGTCATCCGCGGCGCGCAAGAACCTGAAGCGCAATTCATCGGTGAGGCGGGATGGATCCGTGGTGTGCCGCGCCTCGGCATCCCCGACCTGCGCTTCGCCGATGGTCCGCCCGGCGTGCTCGTGCGCCACGCATCGACCGGCATGCCAGGGACTCTTGCAGTGGCCGCGACTTTCAGTCGCAGTGAAGCTGCCGCCAACGGGGCGATCATCGGCCGCGATGCGCGCGCGCTCGGCGTCGATGTGATCCTGCAGCCGTACATCAATCTGTATCGCGACCCGACCTTCGAGCGCGCCTACAACACGCTTGGCGAGGATCCGGTGCTGACCGGCACGCTGGCCGCGCAATTCGTGGCCGCGGCGCAAGAAGAGGGCGTGATGGCGCAGGCGAAACACTTCGTTGCCTACGAAGGCGCCGACGACGCCATCGTTGACGAGCAGACCTTGCGCGAGGTGTACCTGGTACCGTTCAAGGCCGTCGTGGACGCGGGCGTCGCGTCGCTGATGTGTTCATACAACCGGATCAACGGCACGCATTCCTGCGGGAACGAGCCCGTGCTCAAAAAGATCCTGCGCGGCGAATTTGGTTTTCGCGGCTTCGTTACTTCGGACTGGGGCGCGACCCACGGTGGTGAGTTCATCACGCGCGGACTGGACATGGAGCAGCCGGCCAATGGACCCGGCGCGAGCTTCGCGCTCGAACCGAAACCCGCTGAGCCCGCAATGTCCAAGCAGGAAGTCGACGAGCTGGTCGAAATCATGACCGTCGGTGTGCCCGAGGAACAACGTTTCCCGTTGCCCGCGCCGGGTGAGGATGCGCCATCGCCCGTCGAAAGCCCGCGAAATCTCGGCGCGGCGCTGCTCAAGGGCACCGTGACGGACGCCGATATCGATCGTGCGGCCGGGCATGTGCTCGGACAGATCGAGCGCTTCGGGTGGTTAGACCACGCGCCGCGGCACACGGTCGCGCCGCAGCCGATCGCGGCGAATGCGCGCGTGATTCAGCAAACGACCGAGCGCGGCGCCGTGCTCCTCAAGAATGACGGTGTGCTTCCACTGCGCAGCGCCGATCTCGATTCGCTCGCGCTGATCGGCCCGGGCGCGCTGCAGACGTTCGCCCGCGTCACCGGCGATGAACAGTCTTTCGGCCGCGCCGAACGCCAGGTGGGCGTGTGGCATGCGCTGAAGCAAATGGCCCCGCGTGCCAACCTCAAGCTTGCGGTCGCCGACGATATGACCGGCGTGCCGATTCCCGCGAGCGCATTAACAGAACTGCGCAGCGACGCAGGCGCGACGAAGGCCACCGGCGATGCGGATATCGACTTCACGCGCCGTGCAGGGCGCGCATTGCCGGCGGGCAGTAGCCGCAGCTGGACCGGCACACTCATCGTGCCGGTTGCCGGCGACTACGACATCGATCTGCAGCTTCTCGGCGCCACTGGCCAGTTCGGCATCGACGGAAAGCTGATCGGCAGAATGGCCTGGTGGGGCGGACACGGCGATATCGTCTTCGCCAACCGCGACAACGTCGTGCCCACCACCGACGGTCTCGACAACCTGCGCCGGCTCGTGCACCTCGACGCGGGTGCGCACGCGATCACGGTCGAGGTGAATGCGGACGGCAGCGGCGATGCAGTACAAGCGCGTCTCGCCTGGGTCACGCCGGAAATGAAACAGCGCGCATTCGCCGAGGCCATCGAAGCGGCGCGCACTGCCAAAGTGGCCGTCGTGTTTGCGTGGAGCCGCAACCGTCCGGCTTTTGGATTGCCGGGCGAGCAGGATCGCCTGATCGCGGAAGTCGCCGCCGTCAATCCGAACACCATCGTGGTGCTCAACACCGGACAAGCCGTCGCGATGCCGTGGCTCGCGAAGGTCCGCGCGGTCCTCGAGATGTGGTACACGGGCGATGAGGGCGGATGGGCCGCGGCGAATCTGCTCACGGGCAAAACGAGCCCCGCGGGCCGCCTGCCGTTCACGTGGCCCCGCCGGCTCGAAGACGGGCCCGCAACCGATCCGGCGCACCCCGAGCGTTCTTCGCGAGGTATTGCCGGCAAGACGCGATACGACGAGGGCATCAACCTGGGTTACCGATGGTTCGATCGCCACGGGATCGAACCGTTGTTCCCATTCGGCTTCGGCCTCTCGTACACACGCTTCGACTACTCGCGTCTGTCGGTGCGGCGCGCTTCCGATGGCGGGCTCGACGTGGAATGCACGGTTCGCAACGTCGGCGCGCGGGCCTCGGATGAAGTGGTTCAGGTCTACCTCGGCGCGCCCGAGACGCCGCCCGCGGGAGCGGCGTTCGCGGTGCGCGTCGCTCGCCGATTTCGAGCGGATCACGCTGCCGCCGGGAGTTGCACGACGCGTGAAATTGCACGTCGCGCCCGAGCGGCTTCGCTACTGGTCGATGGCCGATTCGGCGTGGCGTGTCGCGCCGGGCGCGCGCACTATCTACGTTGGCAGATCGTCGCGCGACTTACCGCTAACTCTTCGGATTCCAGACGAAGGTCGCGACGGCGCCGGCCGGTAGCGCATAGTCGAACGACGCGCCGGCGGAGCTGACGGAAAACTTGCGCTGGCGTTTCGCGTCGTTCAAGACGATCAACGCCATCGACCCGTCCGGGTTCTGAAATGCCACGCTCGCAAGACCCTTGACGCCAGTGGTCGATTCGACGCGATGCGCGCCCGGCATGACGAAGCGGCTCGCGTGCCCGAGGACGTAGTACTCGAGGTTGCGCGTGATCGCGCCGCTCCTGGAGTCGATCGTCACCACGCCACGGCAATTCCCGCAGCCGCCCGCGTGGGGGCCGTGCGTTTCGTCGAGCGCCAGATTCCACAGCACGATGCCGCGCGACCAGCCGCGCGTCGAGCCGATGATGAGTTCGCGGGTAAACCAGCGCAGTGAATCGGCCCAGCCCTTGTCCCATTCCCCTCCCGAACATTCGGTGAGATACGCATTCTTGTCCGGATGTGCCGCGTGCACCGGCGTTTGGGCTGAGACGTCGCCCCCATAGCAATGCCAGGCTACGCCGTCGATGAACGGTGC
>CAVTQT010000003.1:0-189119 GCA_963736955.1 uncultured Pseudomonadota bacterium | reverse complement strand
GCGAAGTGGATGGAAGAGGAAATCGAAGTGAAGCTGCGCAACCACAAGTCGCAGCCCGTCGACGTGGTCGTGAAGGAAAATCTCTATCGCTGGAGCAACTGGAAGATCCTTACGCAAACGCACAAGTACGACAAGGAAGACGCACGGACCATCAGCTTCCCCGTGAAGGTCGCGAAAGATGGTGAAGCGGTGGTTCGATATCGAGTGCGCTACACCTGGTGATGCTTCGCGCGGCCGGTTGCGGGGCGGCATTTCCGCCCCACCGGCTACGCTGAACGCCGGAACGCCCTAAGGCCACGCCAGTCCGTGTAAACAACGGCGGTTCCGGCCCGTCCAAGCCCTTATCGTGGCGTCATCCTGACGCGAGGGCAGCACGGTCATGAATCTCACCGAGACTTCGCTTCGCAATCCCGCAGGCGTGCTGGTGGCCATCCTCATGGTGGCGCTGCTCGGCATCTTCGCGCTGGTCAAACTACCGATCCAGTTGTTCCCCAATATCGAAGAGCCGGTGATATCCATCTTCACCAGCTGGCGCGCGGCGGCGCCCACCGAAATCGAATCCGAGATCATTGAGCCGCAGGAGCGCGCGCTCGCGGGCATGCGGGGCATGCAGTCGCTCAACGCCTTTGCGAACGCTGGCAGCGCGTTCCTCAACCTGAAATTCGCCGTGGGCACCGACATGCAGGCCACGATGCTCGAAGTCATCAGCCGCATGAACCAGTTGCCGCCGCTGCCGCGCGATGCGCAGGCGCCGCAGATCTCCCTTGGCGAAGACGGCGGCAACGGCTTCAACAACACGCTGTCATGGTTCTTCGTGCAGTTGCTGCCGGGCACGCCGGGCCCGATCGACAACTATCGCCGTCAGATCGAAGAATTGTTCCGCTCACGCATCGAGTCGATTCCCGGCGTCTCGAACGTCCGCATCAACTTCGGCTCTGACGAGGAACTGCAGATCGTGTTCGACCCGGCGCGCGCCGCCGAGCTCGGCATCCAGATTCCGCGCATCGCGCAGGTGGCGGGCAGCGCCGACGACGTCTCGGGCGGATTCGTCGACATCGGTCGCCGCCAGTACACGATGCGATTCGCCGGCCGCTACTCGATCGAACAGTTCTCGGACCTGGTGCTCGAGTGGCGCGACGGCCGGCCGATCCGGCTCGGCGACATCGCCACCATCCAGGTGAAGCGCGGCGATCGCAGCGACCTCGCATTGCAGAACGGCAATCCGGCGATCGGCATCCAGATCATGAAAGAGAACGACGCCAACGTTCTCGAGACGCTGAATGCAGTCAAGGCGGAAATATTTTCGATGCGCGACAACGAGCTGAAGAAGCTCGGCCTGTCGGTCGCGCAGTCTTTCGATCCGTCAGTGTTCATCGATCAGGCCATCAGCATGGTCACGGGCAATCTGTTCAGCGGTGTCGTACTGGCGGTGCTCGTGCTCTGGTATTTCATTCGTGACCGTCGCGCCACCTTGTTAGTCGGCCTGTCGATCCCGATCTGTCTGACCGTTACGCTGGTGATGCTCTATGCCTTCGGGCGGACGCTCAATGTGATCTCGCTCGCGGGCCTCGCCTTCGGCGTCGGCCAGGCGCTCGACACCGCCATCGTGATGCTCGAGGCCATTGCCCAGCAGCGCGAGCGTGGCCTCGCGCGCATCGAAGCCACGCTGGCCGGTGCCAAACAGGTGTGGCCGGCCCTGCTTGCTTCCACGGTCACCGCGGTCATCGTTTTTCTTCCCATCGTTTTCATGCGCGACGCGGTGTCGCAACTCTTTGCCGATCTCGCGCTGACGATTTCGATCGCCGTGATCGCCTCGCTGATCGTGTCCGTCACGGCTTTGCCGCTGGCCGCCTCGCGCTGGCTCAACGTCGAGAACGTGCACAAGGGATCGAACGCGAAGTACGAAGCCGTGGCGAAATGGATCGTGCGATGGACGGACACCGCCAAACGCCGCTACCTCACGGTCGCGGTGCTGTTCGTCGCGCCGGTGGTGCTCACCTGGGTCCTGCTGCCGCCACTCGACTACCTGCCACCGGTAAAACGAGATGCCATCGACGGCTTCATCCAGCCGCCGCCGGGAACCAACATCGACACTCTCGAGCGGGAGTTCGTGCAGCCATTCGCTCAGCGTCTGGCGCCCTACATGTCGGGCGAGAAGCAGCCCGCACTCAAGAACTACTACGTGCTGGCGGGCCCGTTTGGCACCAGCATCGGCGTGCGCCCGCTCGACCCGGACAACATCGACGAGCTGGGCAGGCTGATCAACGAAGAGGTGCTGGTCGGCTTTCCCGACACCCAGTCGTTCGCGGCGCAGGGCAACCTCTTCGGCGGTTTCGGCGACGGCCGCAATATCGATTTCCAGCTCCAGGCGACCGATTTTCCGACCTTGCTTGCAGCGGCCCGTCATGCGGAGAAGCTCATCCAGGAAAAGATGCCCGGGGCGCAGGTCCAGGCGTTCCAGGGCCTGGAAATGGCGGAGCCTGAGCTGCGGCTCAACCCCGACGATCGCCGCCTGAACGAAGTGGGCTGGTCACGCGGCGACATCGGCACGGTGGTGCGCGCGCTGGGCGATGGCGTGTTCGTCGGCGAGTACTTCGACGGTGAACGGCGCCTGGACATGATCCTGCGCGCCAGCAAATGGGACTCGCCCGAGGCACTGGCAGAGACGCCGGTATCGACGCCCATCGGCAACGTCATGCCACTGGGTGAATTGGTTCGGGTCGAGTCCACCGTGGGCGCCGGCGGCCTGCGCCGCGTCGACGGGCACCGGACTATCGGGCTCAACGTCAGCCCGCCCAAAGAGCTCTCGCTGGGCCAGGCCATCGAGCTGCTCAAGGCCGAGGTGGAACCCGCGGTGCGCGCCGATCTGCCGGCTGACGGCTCGGTGCACTACGAAGGCAATGCGGGTTCACTGCGCGAAGCCTTGTCGAACATGGCGCAGAACCTGGCGATCGCGCTGATCGCGCTGTTCCTGCTGCTGGCGGCGTTGTTTCGCTCGGTCAAGGACAGCCTGTACGTGATCCTCACCATTCCGCTCGCGAGTTTTGGCGGCGTATTGGCACTGGTCCTGCTGCGGCTGTTCACGCCGCAGACTCTCGACCTGCTGACCATGGTGGGCTTTGTCGTGCTCATGGGCCTGGTGGTGAACAACGCCATCCTGCTGGTCGACCAGGCTCGCAATGAGATTCGAGCTGGCGCGACGGTTCGCTCGGCAGTCGAATCAGCGCTCGCCACACGCACCCGTCCCATCATGCTGACCACGCTGACCACGCTCTTCGGCATGTTGCCGCTGGTGCTGGTGCCCGGTCCCGGCAGCGTGCTGTATCGCGGCCTCGGCACCGTGCTGGTCGGCGGTATGGCGGTGAACTCCGTGTTCACGCTGTTGTTGCTGCCCACGCTGCTGCGACTCATCGAAAAACCCGACACAGTGATCGTGACGGAGCCCGACAAACAACCCATGGAAGCCGTATGAAACTCACCCGCGCCTGCATCATGTTTGTCAGCGCGCTGGCTACAGCGCCCATCATCGCAGCCGATGCGCCGCCGGTGCCGGTCGTGGTCACCACGGCGCGGTCGGAGAACGTCGGCGCAAGCCTCGCGGCCACCGGCACGGTCGTCAGTCGCAGCGATGCGCGCATTTCCACCGAAGTCGCAGGCCTGCTCGCCTGGATCGCGGAGCCGGGGTCGGCGGTCAAGCGCGGCGCGACCATCGCGCGCATCGACCCGGAGCGTCTCGCGCTCACGCTGCGTGACAACGACGCCGCGCTGAGGCGGTTCGAAGCTCAGCTGTCGTTGTTGGCCACGCAACGCGCACGGCTGCAGACGCTGGGCATCGTGGTGTCGCAGAGCCAGCTGGAAGAGGCCCTGTCGCGCGAGCGCATGGCGGAACAGGACGTGGAGCAGGCGCGGGTCGCGCGGGATCGAGCGCGTCTCGACGTGAATCGCGCATCGGTTCGAGCGCCTTTCGACGGGATCGTCGCCGAGCGGCTGCAGCAGTCCGGTGAATACGTGGCTGGCGGTGCGCCGCTGCTGCGGCTCGTGAACGATCGTGACCTGGAAGTGGTGGCGCGCGCGCCCCTGACGACTGCCGACAGTGTCGCCGCGGGAGCGATCGCACAGCTCATCGACGGTGATCACAAGTCAGCCGGCAAAGTGCGCGCGGTCATTCCGGTTGGCGATGAGCGCTCCCGCATGGTCGAGCTGCGCATCGCACTCACCGATCGCACCTGGCGTGTGGGCGCGCCCGTGCGCGTGGAAATCGCGCCGCGCACCCTCAAGGCCGTGGTCACCGTGCCGCGCGATGCAGTAATCCTGCGCCAGGGCGCCAGCTACGTCATGCGTGTGCGGCCCGACAACACGGCGGAACGCGTGGCGGTGAACATCGGCCCGGGTTACGCCAATCACGTGCAGATCGATGGCACGCTGCGCGCCGGCGATCGCGTCGTCATTCGCGGCGGCGAACGGCTGGAGCCGGGGCAGGCCGTCAAGGTGCAATTGCTCTGACGCGCTGCCCGCGCCACCCGCTAACTACCTAAGTCAGTGCGCGCGCGGCCGCTTGAGGAAATATTCGACCTTGTCGCGGTAGGTGCGTGACAACTTGAGCTCCTGCCCACCCTCGAGCCGCAGGAAGTATTCGCCGTTCATGTGCGCGCGCAGGCTTTTCACGCGCGTGAGATTGACGATGGTCGATCGATGCACGCGCTGGAACAGGCGCGGATCGAGCAGGTTCTCCATTTCGCGCATGGTGGCCCGCAGGATATGCGTGTGCCCGTCAGCGTGGATGCATAGATAGTCGCCCGCAGCGTCCACCCATTCGATGGCCTGCACTGGCACGCGCACGGTTTCACGGCCGTTGCGGATCGGCAGCCAGTTCGGACCCTTCTCACCGCCGCCGGATGGATCGCTCGGTCCGATTTCGCCGCTGCCACGCAATTCGGCCAACAGGTTCACGAGCTGGTCGCGCTCGGCGACCGCGGTGCGCTGCTCGGTGAGCTCGCGCACATGGGTCAGCGTGGCGGCGAGCCGCGCATCGTCGACCGGCTTCAGGACATAGTCGATGGCGCGTGCTTCAAACGCCTGCACGGCAAACCGGTCGTATGCCGTCACGAAGACGATCATCGGCAGCTCATGGGGTTGCAGTTCGGCGAGCACGTCGAAGCCCGACAGCCCCGGCATCTGGATGTCGAGGAACACGAGGTCGGGGCGAAATTCGCGGATTGCCTCGAGCGCCTCGCGGCCGTTGCTGCACTCGCCAATGACTTCCACGTCGTTGGCCAGCGCCAGGCGCAACTGCAGACCGCGCCGCGACAATGCTTCATCGTCGACCAGCAGGGTACGTAGTTTGCGTGGTGTGTTCATGCGTCTAGGAGGGCGCCATTTCCAGCGGAAGCCCAAGCTCGATACGAAGTCCGGGCTTGTTGTCCAGGGTAGCGAATCGATGGCGATCCTCGTACAGCACCGCCAGACGTTCGCGGATGTTACGCAACCCCACACCGCGGCCGATTCCGGGAGACGCGACGCCAAGAGTTTGAGATGCGAGGCCCGGGCCATCGTCGCTGACGGCGAGTTCCAGCATGGCGCCACGCGCGCGTCCTTCGACGCGGATCATTCCACCCTGCTCCGACGGCGATATCGCATATTTCACCGCGTTTTCGATCATCGGCTGCAGCAGCAGGCTCGGCACGAGCGCCTCGAGCGCGCGCTCTTCGATGGCGAATTCGAGTCGCAATCGCTCGCCGAAACGCAATTTCTCGGTGGTGAGGTAAAGGTTCATCGCCTCGACTTCCTGTCGCAACGTGACTTTCTTCATCGGGTCCTGATCGAGCGTGTAACGCAGGAACTCGGACAGTCGCATGATGGTCTGGTTCGCGGTGCGATTTTCGTTATCGAGGATCAAAGTGGAGATCGCGTTGAGGGTGTTGAAAAGAAAGTGGGGATTGAGCTGGTAGCGCAGCATCTTGAGCTGCGCTTCCTGGGCGAGCGTCGCCGCGCGCAGCGTCGCTTCACGCTGCTGCTGCAGCACCTCGTAGTACTTGATGCCGAAATAGATGCCGGTCCAGCAGAGCAGCAGATAGGTCGAGTGCATCGCGTTGCTGAAGAACTCCAGCACCGAGTGCATCTCCCACATCATGGAGTCGCTCGTGTATATGCAGATACGCCGAATTGATGATCACGCGCCAGATGAGCGCGAACAGATAACAACTCAGCAGCGCCAGCCCGATGATGACGCGCGGCGAATGCGTCCACAGCCGCCGGTAGATGTAGCGCAGCTCCAGGCTCAGCAGGAAACCGCTGATCGTGGCGATGCCGATGACCGTCGTATAGCCGGCCATGTGCTCGTACTTGGTGTCGTAGATCAGGGTGCCCAGATACTGCGACAACGCATACGCCAGCCAGCCGCCGACCTGCAGCGTCCAGAACGGCGTTATGCGGTTTTTGAGCAGTGGATCAAGGCTGGCCATACGGCAAAGGTACGGGAGCCGGGCGTGGCGAACAAACGTCTCGGCGCGAGGCGGGCTCGCCTCGGCGGATTAACCGTCGTACCTGCTATTTGGCTTTTTCAGACGCGAGCTGGATGAGCGCCCGCGGTTGGTCGAGCAGAAAACCCTGCGCGTAGTCGAGGCCCACGGCCGACAGCCAGTCACGTACGGCGGGAGTGTCAACGCGCTTGGCGACGCAGGAAAGACCGAGCACCTTGCTGGCCTGCGCAATCGCCACGACCAGCGCCTGGGGCACGCGGTCCTTCATCGCCACCGCGGTGATCTTCGGATCGAGCTTGAGGAACTTCAGCGCCGACGAACCTAACCACCGCAGCGAATTGTGATGCAAGGTGAAGTCGTCGAGCACCACGTGGCAGCCGATCTTCTCGCAGGCCTGGACGAACATGTCCACGTCCCGTACCTGCTCGACGCAGGATTTCTCGGTGATCTCGAAGCCGATCGCCTTGGCCGACACTTTGTGAGTCTTGAGCGTTTGCGCGACGAAGCCCGCGAACTTCGGATCCGCGATCGTGCCCATGCCGAGATTGACGGAGAAGCTGGCCGGGTCGTTTTCCCAGACGGCGCGATTGTCACCGAGCCAGATTATGAGGTGCTCGAGCACGATGCGATCGAGATCGGAATTGGCGCTCGGGTCGTGCACATCCTGGAGGACGCGATCAGGCGCGACTCCGAACTCATTGTCCGCCTGCGCATCGCGAACCAGCACTTCGAACCGGCGCGTACCGCCGCTGCCTTTGAGCTTCACGAGTTGCTGGACATGCAACTCGAAGATTTGTCCGTAGAACTCGAACTGGCCGGCGCCCGCCGTGACGGGTGCAGATTCGTCGATGTACTCCGGCTCGACGTTCATGTCGCTGTCGGGTTCAGCCAGCGCTTCGACTTCGGTGGTCTGTTCTTCGCCGTCGACCGGATCGGCGTACATGGGCTCGAGCTCGATCTCAGCGACGGGTTCTTCGTTCTGAATCAGGTCGGGAACCGGCTCGGATTCGAGCTTCAATTCGAGCTTGGGGAGGCGATCGGTCTGGACCACACGCAGGTCAGGACGCTTCGGTTCAGCAGGCGCCTGGCGCGCGGCACCTTTCAGCAGCGACTTCGGATCGATGTCGGCGATTTCGAAAGCGATCGTGTCGGATGTGGAGCTGCTCGGACGCTGCTGCCCTATCGGCTTTGCAGGCTGCGCGGGTTTGGCTGCTGCAGCGGGCGGTGCAGCAGGGCGCGCCGCAGGTTGCGCCGCAGGTTGTGCCGCCTTGGGCGGGGGCACCTGCGGTTTGGCGGGAACTGCCGGACGTGCAGGCGGTGCCTGCACTCGCGCCTGCGGAGCGGCCGGTCGCTGCGCGGGCGGCACGCCGGGACGAGTGGGTGCGGAAGGAGCTGCCGCAGGGCGGGCAGCGGCAGCCGGCGCCTGCGCGGCGGCGGGGCGCGGCGGTGGCGGCGGCGCCTTAGGCGGCTGACTAACTACTCGGTTTGCCGAGGGCGGCGCAGCAGGCGGCGGCGGTGGCGCGGTCGGCTTGCGCAGGAAGGCGAGCCGGCGCATGAGATTGGTGGTCGTCGGAGTGACGAACTTCTCCGCGCCCTTGCTATCGAGGAACTTCGCGTCGGCAATGATCATCGCAAGGCCGAGAAGATCGTTGAGTGGCGAGCGTGCGGGCAGGAAGGCGGCAGCACGGCCGTCACCGATGACCTGGAAAACGTAGGTCTTTTCAGGGCCGGCCTGCAGTTCCGCGGCGGCTTCAACCACCAGGTTGTGTTCGTCGGGGCCAAGCGCGCCCTCATCGAGCCACAGTACATCGCCGCGTTCATCGTGAAGGGAAATGGATTGCAGCCGGTTGCCGACGATCGCCTGCTTCAGGGCCTCGCCGATCGCGGCCTTTGAATCGCCGCTAGCTGTGACACTCGCGCTCGCCTGCATTCGTGAAAACTTCCCCGGACTGAGCGTGCAGAGTCGCAAAACAATGCAAGTGCCGCCGTGACATAGCTCCCGTTCCCCGCCGAGGCCTCGCGGCAGATTCGCCTTGTTATGTTCAATGTGCTCTGGCTTCGCGCAGTGGTTCACACCACCAGCAACGTCGCAGAACAACCAGAGGCCGAAGGTGCGGCTGGTACCGCTACCGAGTTGGCGTTTACCTGGCCTGGATTCGGCGCGAAACAGTGGCAGGACTAGCCACTGAGAGTCAAAAACAAGGGGAAAAGCAGATGAGAATTTCAGCAAAGACGAAGAGGGCCGGCTGCAAAGCCGGCCCTCTTTAACCGCCGAGTCTTATCCGCGGAGCCTTATCCACCCAGAAAATCCCGCTTGCCGATATCGACGCCGTTGTGGCGCAGCAGGTTGTAGGCGGTGACGTGGTGGAAGAAGAAGTTCGGGATCGCCCAGGTCTGCAGAAACGGGAGTCCTTTGAACTCCACCGTGCGGTCGCGCAAGGCGATCTTGATGTCACGCGTTTCGCTGCCCTCGAGTGCGGCGGCCGACACACTGTCGATGTAGTCGATCGTCTTCTTCACGCGCGCGACCAGCTCATCCATCGTGGTCTCGCTGTCTTCGAATTTGGGTGGATCGATGCCCGCCAGGCGCGCCATCGAATTCTTGGCGAAATCACTGGTGAGTTGGACCTGTCTCGCGAACGGAAGCATGTCGGGCGCGAGCCGCGCACTGACCAGCACGCTGACGTCGAAATTGCGTGCCTTGGCATTGGTGGCACCTTTGTCCATGACGTGAAGAAGCTGGGTGAGTGCCTTTTTGAAGACGCCATGGCTCATCGCATGCATTGAAATATTCATCGAGGATTCCTTTTTAATTCCTTTGGTGAAACAATGCGCGCACCGCCGCTCTCTTTGGTGCGCCTATGAGTGAATTGTGGTCCCCAGCTCAGCTCGCCGTGTTCGCACGAGTGGTCGAGCTCAACGGCTTCTCCGCCGCGGCGCGCGCCTACCAGGTCCCTAAAGTTGCGATCAGTCGCGCCATCGCAGATCTCGAAAAATCCATCGGCGTGCAGCTCATGAGGCGCACGACCCGACGGATTTTCCTTACTGCCGCCGGCGAGGCTGTGTTGGCGCACGCGCGTGCCATTGGCGTCGAGGTCGAGAAGGTACGCCAGCTCGCGCAATCCTTCTCTACCTCTCACGAGGGACCGCTGCGAGTCATTGCCGATCCCACTTATGGGCGAGTTCTGCTCGCGCCGCTGGTGCCGCGCTTCCTCGACAGCTTTCCCGATATCGCGCTCGATGTGGTACTCGACGCCGGTGCGGATGCCGAGTGGGATGTGGCGATTCGTGCCGGCAAGAACGAAGACCCGAAGCTGGGCGCACGATTGCTGGGGGCGCCTCCCGCGGTGCTCTGTGCAACGCCTGCCTACCTGCAAAAGCATCCGGCGCCGGATCGTCCGGAAGGTTTGCGCGACCACGCTCTGCTGACGCCCGCGGGTGAAGGAGCCGAATACCGCTTCCAGATGACCAAGGCTTCGGCGCGCGCCGAAGTGCGCGTGCGACCCAAGCTTGCGGTCGATGATCCGGCGGTACTGCATAGCGCGACGGTGGCGGGACTCGGCATCGGATTGCTGCCTGAGTTCCTATGCCGGCAGGGAGTCGCGACCGCCAAGTTGCGCAAGGTGCTCGAAGATTGGCAGGCGCCATCGGCTGCGCCACTGTACGCCGTGTTTCCCGCCGGGCTCGAAAATGACCCTCGCGTGCGCAGCTTCGTGGAATTCGCCGCCGCGAATATAGTTCCGGCCCTGGCCCACTAGTTCGAGGAATCGTGATGTATCGCGCACCGGTCAAGGACCTCCGGTTTGTTCTGGATGAACTTTTGGGCACGGAGCAGCTGCGGGCCTGCCCGGAATTTTCCGAATACAGCAGTGAGACCGCGGACGCCGTGCTCGGCGAAGCGGCGCGTTTCGCGGAGATGGTGCTGGAGCCGCTCTGCAAGAGTGGCGATCGCGAAGGCGCGCATTGGTCGCCCGACGGCGTGACCATGCCGGAAGGGTTCAAAGAGGCCTACCAGCAGTTCTGCGACAACGGCTGGCCGGCGCTGCGTTCAAAGGCCGAGTTCGGCGGTCAGAACGTTCCCAGCGTGCTCGGCACCGCGGTTGAAGAGTTGTGGGCCGCCTCCAATCTCGCCTTCAAGCTGTGCCCCATGCTCACGCAGGGCGCCATCGAAGCCATCCAGCACTTCGGTACACCGGAGCAGAAGCAGCTCTACCTGCCGAAGATGGTGAGCGGCCAGTGGACCGGCACGATGAACCTGACCGAGCCACAGGCCGGCAGCGATCTCGCCCAGGTGCGCACGCGCGCCACGCCCACGGGCCCTAACTACCGGATCTATGGCCAGAAGATCTTCATCACCTACGGCGAGCACGACATGGCCGAGAACATCGTGCACATGGTGCTGGCGCGCATCGACGGCGCGCCGCCGGGCGTGCGCGGCATTTCGCTGTTCATCGTGCCCAAGTTCTGGGTGAACGCCGACGGAACACCGGGTGCGCGCAACGACCTGTTTTGCGCCTCCATCGAGCACAAGCTCGGCATTCACGCCAGCCCCACCTGCGTGATGATGTACGGCGAAAACGAAGGCGCGCTCGGCCTGCTGGTGGGCGAGCCCAATCGCGGCCTGGAATACATGTTCGTGATGATGAATGCCGCGCGGCTGTCGGTCGGTCTCGAAGGCTACGCGCAGGGCGAACGCGCATTCCAGCAGGCCGCCGAGTGGGCGCGCACCCGCGTCCAGGGAAAACCGCCGGTGCCGCTCTCGAGGATCTCGGGCTCTGCCTCGATGGGAACCAGCTCCTCGCCCGCCCCGATCATTGGGCATCCTGACGTGAAACGCATGTTGTTAGGCATGAAGTCCACGGTGGAGGCTTGCCGCGCGATGGCGCTGTACGCCGCCCAGCAACTGGACCTCGGTGAGGCGCACCCGGACGAAGCGGTGCGCGCGGCTGCCGGTGCACGCGGCGACCTGCTCATTCCCATCGTCAAAGGCTTTTGCACCGAGAGCGGTATCGAGATCGCGTCGGTCGGCATCCAGGTGCACGGCGGCATGGGCTATGTCGAGGAAACGGGCGCAGCGCAGACGTTCCGCGATGCGCGCATCACTTCGATTTACGAAGGCACCACGGGAATCCAGTCGAACGATCTCATCGGCCGGAAAGTCGGCCGCGACCGCGGCGCGGCGTTGCTGGCGTTTCTCGAGGAGATGCAGAAGTCACTCGATTCGCTCACCCCGATACATGCCATCGCGGTGCAGGCGCGCGGCGCGGCCACCGATGCAGTCGCGCGGTTGCGCAAGTCGACCGACGCGCTGCTCGCTGCTCTGGCAACCTCGCCGGATCGCGCCATGGCCGTGTCGGTGCCCTTCCTGCGACTCTGTGGATTCACCATCGGCGGCTGGTTGATGGCGCGCGCCGCGGACGTGGCCGCTAACAATCTCGCGGCCGGCGCCAGCGATCGTGAATTCCTGGACGCAAAGCTGGCGACCGCGCATTTCTATGCAACCCAGGTGCTTCCCCAGGTGCTGGCGCTCGAACAGATCGTCTGCCACGGGAGCGAAGCGGTGGTGGGAACCGACGCTACGCTGATCTGACCACACGATTCGCGCAAGAGGACCGTATGGACCGACGGAAATTTCTGGCAATGGGCGGCGTCGCCGCGGTTGCCGGTGCGGGCGTCGCTGGCGCGCACGAAGACGCAGCGAATCACATCCATCTGTCGGGCAACCTCGTGGTGCCTGGCGGAAGGATGCTGATGCGGCGCATTCCTTCGTCGGGCGAAACCATTCCGGCGATCGGTCTAGGGACATCCGGCCCGTTCGAAGTGGGCGCAGACGAAGCGGCGCGCGCTCCGCTTCGGGAAGTCCTGCAGGGATTCTTTGCCGGTGGCGCGGCGCTCGTCGACACCTCGCCCATGTATTCCACCGCCGAAGCCGTGCTGGGCGATTTGCTGACGCCCGAGCAGCAGGCAAAGGTTTTCATCGCTACGAAAGTCTGGACGCCGGGCTCAGGCGGACACGGCGAACAGAAAGGTGTCGAGCAGATGCAGCGTTCGATGGCGCTGCTCAAGCACAAGCGCATCGAGCTCATGCAGGTGCACAACCTCGTCGATGTCGACGCGCATCTGAAAACGCTGCGGCGCTGGAAGGGTGAGGGCAAGATCAAATACATCGGCGTCACTCACTACACCACGAGCTCATACCCGGACCTCATCGACCTCATCGGGAGTGAGAAACTCGACTTCGTGCAGTTCAACTATTCGGTGGCGACGCGCGAGGCCGAGCAGCGTCTGCTGCCACTGTGCACCGACAAAGGTGTCGCGGTCATCGTCAATCGGGCATTCGAGGACGGCAACCTGTTCACGCGCGTTCAGGACAAACCACTGCCCCCCTGGGCGGCGGAGTTCGGCGCGAAGAGCTGGGCGCAGGTATTCCTGAAATTCGTGCTGGCACATCCGGCCGTCACCTGCGTGATTCCGGCCACCGGCAAGTTCAGGAACCTGGTCGACAATCTGTCCGCGGGCATGGGCCCGCTGCCTACGCCCAAGCAGTGCGCGCAAATCGTCGCGGCCTTGGAATAAGCATGGGGTCTGGCTCCATTTTCTATGGCCCCTGCACCAGCTTGTAGATAGACGCGGTGCGCACGTCGACGAAGAAGATCTCGCCGTCGTTATCCTGCGCGAATGACGCCGGGTGGAACCCGGAGCTCCAGCCGTCGGTCGTGGCCAGCGTGCGTGTGGGCGCGGTGTCGGTGGCGATGTTCCAGAAATATCCCAGGTTGTAGTCGGCGAACACATACCGCCCGACGAGCGCGGGAATCGCGGTGCCGTGGTAGACGAAGCCTCCGACCACCGACTGACCGGTGGGATGCGCATACTCGGCCACTGGGGGCAGCAGCGGCGTCGTTGGCGTGCCGCAACTCAGCGTGGTCTGCATCGTTCCCTCGTAGCAGCGCCAGCCATAGTTGCCGCCGAGTACCACACGATCCACTTCCTCGCGGCTGTGCGAGCCCACGTCACCCAGCCACAACTGGCCGCCCTGGCTGTCGAACGACCAACGCCAGGGATTGCGAAAGCCCCAGGCGAAGATTTCCGGGCAATCGGCCGCACCGGTGCCGTCCATGCCGCAGGGCGGATTCGCCGCGAATGGATTGTCGGCAGGGATGCGATAGGGGCGCGATCCCGTGGTGCCGTTCACGTCGATGCGCAGGATCTTGCCGAGCAGGTTGGTGGTTAGCTGGCCGTTGCCCGCGACACCGGAGGCGCTGTCGTCGTTGCCGCCGTCGCCAATACCCAGGTAGAGGAACCCGTCCGGGCCAAACAACAGGTGTCCACCGTTGTTGTGGCCGCCGGGCTGCGCCATCTCGAACAGCAATTTCCCGGAGGCGGGATCGAGCGTGACGCCGTTGTCGGCAGTCGTGTACTCGGAAATGCACAGCACGATGACGCCGGTGCTGGGCTCGTGAGTGTAGGCCACGTAGGCGCGCGGGTCGGTCGGGTAGTTCGGATGAAACGCGAGACCCAGCAGTCCATGCACGTTGCGGAAGACGATTCGATCGCTGATGTCGAGCAGGGTGGTCGTGGTGGCGACAGCCGGCGTATCGGCAAACGACAGCACGTGACCATCCTGCTGCACGACGACCCAGCGAGTGGCGTCATTCGGTACGCGCAGCAGCGAGTGCGCGGCAAACAAGGTCAGGCCTGGGAAAACTCGCTGCGCCTTCAGTCGTACCACTGGAGGCGGGGGAGGAGTTTGTGTCGTGGCGCTCACGGCCGCCGACACCGCTGACACGTTGGGCGTTGGCGCGGCGTCCACCGCGGCGACGGTGTAGCTATAACTCGTGCTGGCGGTGAGCCCCGTGTCGGTATACGAGGTGGTTTGCACTGTCGCCACCGGCGTGGTCCCCGCATCTCGGAAGACCCGATAGCCCGAGATTCCGCTGTCGTCCGTCGAGGCAGTCCAGCTCACGAGAATCGAAGTCGTGGATCGGGCTGCGGCCGTGACGCCCGAGGGAACAGTGGGTGCCGTCGTGTCCGCCGGCGGCGGGGGAGGGCTCTGTGTCGTGGCACTCACGGCGGCCGACACGGCTGACACGTTGGGCGCAGGCGCAGCGTCCACCGCGGCGACGGTGTAGCTATAACTCGTACCGGCAGCGAGCCCCGTGTCGGTATACGAGGTGGTTTGAATTGTCGCCACCGGCGTCGCGCCCGCATCACGGAAGACCCGATAGCCCGAGATCCCGCTGTTGTCCGTCGAGGCAGTCCAGCTCACGAGAATCGAGGCCGTGGATTGGGCTGCGGCAGTGACGCCCGAGGGAACAGTGGGCGCCGTCGTGTCCACTGGAGGAGGCGGCGGAGGAGGAGGCGCGCTGCCGCCATCGCCGCCGCCGCCACACGCAGACAATAGAAAGCCGAGCGACCCGAAGGCCGCAAGCACCAGATTCCGATTCATGACGAGACCCTGCTTAAATGCCCAACTGAGCGGCCAATCTGACGTTCGCCAAGGAGCTGCGCCGTCGGAGGGTAAGAAGACGCGGCACTGACATTCAGGTAATCCCACACGCCATTGGCGGAAAACGACTGTAGGAGAATGCCGCGCGCCAGGCGGCCCACTAACCGCTGATCGCTCTTCAGGCTTCGATGGCGGCGATCAGCTCATGCATGGAGCGGATTATCCGGGCACCGCTGGTTTGCATTGCGGCGGCGGTGCTGTTCTCCGGCGCATAGCCGAGTACGCGCATGCCGGCCGCCTGCGCCGCCGCTGCGCTCGCGGGCGAATCTTCGATGACGATGCACTCGCCCGGCACGGCGCCAAGGCGTTTCGCGGCGAGTAGATAGATGTCCGGCGCCGGCTTGGGGCGCGCCACCATCGAGGAGACGTAGATATGTTCGCCGAACTGCCCGGCCAGGCCCGCCACCTGCAGCGACAGCCTTACTCGCGCGAGCGGCGATTGCGATGCCACTGCCATCCGATGACCACGGCGGCGCAGCTCTTCGACCGCAGCGCCGACGCCGTCCACCGCCTTGAGCTCGCGCAGAAAGGCGTGCGCGGTCGCGAACGCCCAGTTGTATACCCAGGTATTCGAGGGGCGTGCTCCTGCACGCGCCGCGATGGCGTCGAGCACGCCTTCGACCGTCCTGCCGAGAAACATCTCGTGGGCCTCTTCGACCCCTAGCGTCAGTCCAAGATCGCGCGCTACGTCCGCCTCGACACGACTGGCGAGGTATTCGCTGTCGACCAGCACGCCATCGCAGTCGAAGATCAGCGCGGGCAGGGATGCGTTGCTCAAACTACCCTCATTTCTTTCCGGTTGTCAGGTTGATGAAAGGTGTGGTGCCGCTGCCGAGCATGTACTGGACCACCGCTGCCCACAGGAGAATCTTGCGGATAGGAAGTTCCACGCCGCCACTGCCTGGATTTCCCGGGCCGCGAAAAAACATTGTTCGTGAAAGCCATTATCGATTCTCCCTGGGACTGATTAACCGCGGCGCAGGCGTGCGCGCCCGGCCGGTGACATGAGCGCAATTGGCCATATCAGTGACATGCGTATACGGGTCTGAAGGCGCTTGGTGCGCTCGGGCTCGGCCTCGGTCGAGTAGAGGTAGGTCGAAAACGCGACCAACGCGAGCACGATGAAGCCGAAAATCCAGATGACGGCGGCAAGGCGCAGCAGTCCGAAAACCATGTCAACTACTCCCCGAGCGGCTGTTGCGCTCGACTCCATATGTGGCGGGTGTGACGCCGTTTCAAGAGTTGTGAGCCCCTAACTTTTCTCGTACGGCTCGTGCAGCTTCACAGGCACGCTCTTCTTCTTGCGCATGCGGATGTTGAGCATCTCCACCGCCACCGAGAACGCCATGGCGAAGTAGATATAGCCCTTGGGCACCTTGTGATCGAAGCCTTCCGCGACGAGCATGACACCCACCAGCAGCAGGAACGACAGTGCCAGCATCTTGATGGACGGATGCGAAGACACGAAGTCGCCGATGGCGCGTGCGAACAGCATCATGAGCCCGACCGAGGCAATGACCGCGGCGATCATGACCGCGAGCTCATCGACCAGGCCCACCGCCGTGATGATGGAATCGAGCGAGAACACCATGTCGATGATGATGATCTGCAGGATGATGGCACTGAAACTTGCCGTCACGCCTTTGGAGGCATGACCTTCTTCACCCTCGGTGAGCTGGTGGATTTCCATCGTGGATTTCCATACGAGGAACACGCCACCGGCGATGAGGATGAGATCGCGCCCGGAAATCTCCGTGCCGGTGATGGTGAACAGCGGCTCGGTGAGCCCCACGATCCACGACAGCACCATCAGCAGGCCGATGCGCATGAACATGGCGAGGAACAGGCCGATACGGCGCGCCTTCTCGCGCTGCACGCGCTCGAGCTTGTCGACGAGGATGGAGATGAAAATGATGTTGTCGATGCCGAGCACCAGCTCGAGCGCCGTCAACGTGAAAAACGCGATCCATACCTGCGGATCGGACAGGAGAGCAACGATGGCATCCATGGGTAGCCGTCATATTAGATGAATTGCCGCGCGGTCGAGGTACTCTGCGGGCCTGTAACAAATCCGGCATTCATCATGCGTACTTCTTTAATCCTTCTTGTTGGTTCCCTATTACTGGTGGGCTTCGCGCCGCATGCGCACGCGCGCTTGCAATCCGGCGAGGTTCGCATCTGGCAGGTACAGGAGATCAATCTTGCAACCGCCCGGCAGTACGCGAATCCCTATGTCGAAGTCGAGTGCTGGGTCGATCTCGAGGGCCCAGGGTTCAAGCGGCGCGTATCCGGTTTCTGGGACGGTGGGCGCACATTCAAAGTCAGGATCGTCGCGACTCATCCCGGGGAGTGGAGCTGGCGCGTGGGCTCGAACCACACAGAAGATTCGGGCCTCACGGGGGCCGGGAAATTTCACGCGGTCGCGTGGAGCGCGGAAGATCTCGCCGCCAATCCCAATCGCCGCGGATTCATTCGCGCGACCGACAACGGGCACGCGCTACGCTACGCAGACGACACGCCATTTTTCCTGACTGGTGACACGTGGCTGGCCGCGTCCACGTGGAGACTGCCGTTCAAAGGCACGCGAGCGGCGCCTGACTACGTGCCTGCCGAAGGCATCAGCTTCGAAGAGGCAGTGGCGTGGCGCAAACGGCAGGGATTCAATTCCATCTCGTTCATCGCCGCGTTTCCGAACTGGGCCGCGGACGAACACGGCGCCACCTTCGCCAACAAGGACGGCGTGTACCTGCGCAATGCCTGGGAAAAATTCGGGTCGTGGGCGCCGAACGCCACGATTTCCACCCCCGACGGAGCCACGACCACCGCGAAAGACATGCACGACGAGCAGGGCAACCGGCCGTTCGAAGTGTTCGCCGATCGTGAAGGGCTCGCCAACTTCGATCGCATCAATCCGCGGTACTTCGCGAATCTCGACCGCAAGATGCAGCACCTCGCGGATCAGGGCTTCGTGCCGTTCCTCGAAACCATCCGGCGCGACAACGCGCCGTCGTGGAAGCGCTATTTCAACTTCAACGAGTCATTCGCGCGCTACGTGCAATACCTGGTCGCGCGCTACGGTGCCTACAACCTCATATTCAGCGGAATCCATCTCGACTGGATTCCGAAGGACTTCAGCCTCACCGCCGACGAATTCAACGAGGCCTTGACCTGGCATTTGCGCAAATACGGCGGGCTGCCTTTCGGGCAGCCGTACACCACGTTGATAGACCGTTCGACTTTCAAGGCATTCGGTCATGCGGAAAAGGCGCCGTGGCTCACGATGCACACCGTGGGAAACAATCCGCGCAATCACGCGATCTATGGTTCGTTGGAAGAGTTATTCCGCCTCGAGCCCGCGTATCCTGCCGCCAATCTCGAGCCTTACTACACCGGGTGGAATCACTCCATCAATCGGCCGGGTGGTGAGACGCCGGCGGAGAACTCCGAGCGCGACAATTACTTTGCGCGCGCCATGATGTACGGCTCGGTGTTGTCGGGCGCGCTCGCGGGTCACGTGCATGGAACGGCGGCCTACGATGTCACCAGCACGGGCGAACCGGCCGGATGGCGGCCGCACATCTGGACTGCGTTGCTCTACGAGTCAGGCAGCCAGATGCAGAACCTGCGTTCGTTCGTGCTCTGCGAAGGGAGCCGTTACCAGCAACTCACGCTCGCCTCGAATGACCTTGACCCGCGCAGCATTCCCAATGCTCTGGCCGATGGCCTCGATGGCTGGTCGTTCCTCATGCGCACGGCGGACAAGGATTTCGCACTGGTGTATTTCGAGCAGAAGGCGCTCACCGCGCGCATGAAAGGATTCACTCCCGGCGCGCGATATTCATGGACCTGGTTCGATCCGCGCAGCGGCAAATGGGGACGTGCCGTCACGCTCAGGGCGGACACCGCAGGCACTCTCACCGCACCTGCGTTCTCTGAGGGTGGCAAACAAGCGGCGCGAGATATCGCCGCGAAAATAGTCAGGGCGCCTTGAGCCGGAATTCCGCGTCGCCGTAGTGGATGTAATCCGCCCAGTCGGGTGAGCGACGCGCGTGCACCGCGCGACGCGCCTTCACCAGCGCGCGTCCGATACTGCCGCGTAGCAGCTCTGCATAGAACACGCTGGCGAACGCGGTGGCGGATGAGTCTTCCACCGGCCAGTGGGTGCCGACGTAATGCGCAAGGCCAGCGCGCAGCAGTGTCTCGGCAAGGCTCAGATTCCTGGCTAATCCCTTGCTGCGTGGAATGGTATCGCGCCGGCGCGCAGTTCCGCGTCGAAGACGCGCGGACTCGCAGGCATTGAACACCACCAACGGTGGCAGGCGGCCAATCGCCGAAAGATGGCTGCCCGTGAGTTCGCCATCGGCGAGTGCGAGCCCACCTTCGCCCGGATGCCGCTCGTCGAACGCAGCATGTCCCGCATAGTGAATGACGTCGTAACGGCCGGACTCGAATTCCGCGCTGACTCGCGCGACGGTTGCGGCCTCGCCGTTGACTTCCGTGAGGCGCACGGTCTTGACGCGCGCCAGTATGCGCACGATGCGCTCGCGCTCGGCATCCGCGCCTGGCAGGTCGCCAGTCGGGTTCGTGATGAGCAATACACCGAGTTCGCGCTGTTCTCGGCGCGCCGCGTCGAAGCGTGCCGGCACCAGGTCGGCGGTGGCGTAACGCCGCGACATTCCGCCCTCGAGCGCCGGGAACCAGCCGCGAATGTTGAGCGCTTCCCACGGGATCCGGCCGCCCGCGGCATCGTGCACCACGGACAGCGCCTGGCCACGTGTGGCAAGCAGCGCACGTGACAGCGCCGGATGCAACGTGAGCTCGCCGAGCTTTGCACCCATCGCCTTCACACGCGCGACGTTCAGTGTTTCGCTCTGGAATTCGCGGACCAGCCGATCGAGTGACGGCGCGGCGAATTCCTGGCTTTGCGAGAAGATCGCTGCCGAACTACCGCCCGTGAGCAGCGAGGTGCGCCAGGTTTCGCGTGAGCCGCGACGCGACTCCGCTGCGACGATGAGATGCGCCGTCCCCGGTACTCGCCGCGCGCGCGTGGAAACCGTGGGACGCGAGGGCGCCAGCGGACGCAGGCGCAGGGTGCCCGCCGGACGCGACTTCACGAAATCACTGAGCCGCGCGTGCACGGCCTTGGCGACAGCACGCGACAGCACGTGCACATCCACGCGCGTGACGCCGGCCTGGCCGGCGGCGCGGGCGCGCACCAGTCCACGCAACTGCGCAGCGAAAGAATCTGCCGGTGCGATACCGGCGGCAGCTCCCCAGGCCACCGTGGCCAGCGTGCGGTACTGCGGCGCCTGCGCGAAGCGCGCCAGGTTTTCGGCGGCGTATTCGATGACGTCGAGACTCAGGCGATCGAAACGCCCGAGTCCCACGAGCAGGAACGCGGTGCGCGGGTGGCGTGATTTGCGCAGCAGGCTGCGGGGTATCGGAGTCACGTGACCGGCATCGCCGCTTACCACCCGGTGCTGCACCCAGTCGCCGATGACTCCGCCCAGGCGCTGGTCGATGTCCGCGGCCGCGCCGCTCGCCGGGACGCCGCGAAACATCGCAACCGCCGTCGCCGAGGCGCGCGCATTGGCCACATCACCCACCACGACCCGAATCGTGAGCGGATGTGCGGCGGCCTTGCGCTGTGGGCGCTGGTGCGCACGGCCGCGCGGCGCTTCATTGAGCGTGTCCAGGAACAGCCGCCGCTGCTCCGGTGTCATGTGCGGCCAGTCGATCTTCCCCTGGAATTGCTCGCGCAATTCCGCATCGCGCACGCGCGTCAGCGCGCCGCGCTTCACCGGCGGCGCCGCGGCGAAGCGCTGCGTAGCGCCCGTCGTCAGCAGGTCGATGGTGCCGGCGATCACGCGGTCGGCGAGCGGCATGTCGCTGTGCCCGCATTCCACGTAGCTGTGGCGCGCGCCGGCCAGACGTGCGAGCTCGATGGGCACGGTGCCATCACCCTGCTGGCTGTATTCATATTCGAAATCGCCGTCCCGCAGCGCAACGCCGGTGGCGGTAGTTCGATTGCAGCCCACCACCATGTTGAAGCGCGCATCGGCCGGCGCCATGCGCTGCTCGAGGCCGGTGGCGGCTCGCAGCAGCGCGGCGTCCGGGCCCGGCCCTTTCGCTGGCCAAGCCGCGGCGTCGAACAGATCGAAGTCGCTCACGCTCCGGTTGGCGGGCAGCAGTTCGTGCAGGCCGGGAAAACTCGCGAACACGTTGCGCGCCAGGAATTCCGCGTTGTGCCGCAGATCGAGCATGGCGATCTTGCGGACCACCGAATAGGTACCGCGCAATGCCTGCACGGCGGCCAGCGATCCGGAATTCGGAGTGCCCAGCATGATGAGCTGGGATACCTGCTTGCCGGCCGCATGCATGAGTGCCGCACGCGCCACGAGACCGCCCATGCTGTGGCCGATGAGCGCGATCTGGTCGCGGCCATCCGCCGTGAGGCGGTCTGCCAGCAGCTTGCCGAGCGTGGCGATGTCGAGCCGCCAGTCATAGTCAAGCAGCACGGCGTCGAAGCCGGCCTTTCGCAAGGACAGCGTCAGCTTGAGGTAGCTGTAGTTCATCGCGCCCAGCGCGACGATGCGCGAGGTGTCGCTCATGCGGAGCTCGGTCAGTCGGCCGAAGGCGATATCGATGGGATCGAGCCAGAGAATGTCGTTAGGCCGCTTTCCGCCGCGAATGAAGCCGAGCTGCGAGCCCATGATGCCGGGCAACAGGTACACGCGGCGCTGCGGCGCGCGCGATTTTCGTTTGCGCGTGGTGGTGCGGGCCAGCGCCGCGAGTTCGGCGTGCAGGGCTTCGCCAAAATATTCGACCAGACCTTCGTTCGGTGTGCGCGACGCCAATGCCGCAATGAGAGAACCCTCGTCGAGTGCGAGCCGGTCGTAGGGCGTGATGTGATCCGCGGGCGCGCCCGCGTGTCCGAGCTCGGGCTCGCTCATGCGGGGGAGCCCAGCTTGTCGTCTATCCAGTCGATGACCGGGCGCCACAGGGTTTCGCGATGTTTCGAGGCGAAGAAACCTTCGTGTCCGATGCGCTTCGAGCCGGCATCAGCGGGCGTGTACCACCGCGACTCGCGCGCCGCGTTCGGGTAGAACTTGTTCAGCGCCTCGACGGTGCGCCGTGTCGCGATGGCATCGTCGCTGAAGCCGACCGACAGCAGTGGAGCGCGGATCTCCGCAAAATAGTTTTCGGTCAGGTAGGTATGCAGATCGGGGCCGAAGTGGTCCGGTCGCAGGCACCAGCGTCGCCACTCTTCATATACGCCACGCGGCAGCGGCAATCCGGCCCAGCCACCGCCCGTCGGAATGTAGCCCCTGAGCGCAAGCATCAGCGGCCCATGCACGCGCCAGAACCACCAGGCGAGGTACCGGAAGGGCGCATGTTCCCAGCGCCAGTAGCCGACCGAGGTCGCAATCTGCACGTGCGCGCATGCGAGCCGGTGATTCCTGAGCAGCCCCAGGAACTGTCCGCCAACACTGTGTCCGAAGGTGACCACCGGCAGACCTTGCGCGCGCGCGGCGCCCGCGTCGAGCGCCGCGCGCATGTCGAGCATTCCCCAGTCACTCATGCGCGTGATGTCGGACGCGAGGTCGGCAGGTGCCGACAGCCCCATGCCGCGGTAGTCGTAGAGCAGCACGTCGTAGCCGCGCTCCGCGGCGTACTCCGCCAGCTTGAAATAGAACGATTGCCGAAAACCCGTGGCGCCGTTGAACACGATGACGCCACGGCGCTGCGAGGCCGCAAACCAGTGGGCTGCGAGCTCACGACCGTCGGGCGCGCGCAGAACGAACGGCTGCGGACTCACAGAGCGTGCGCCTCGATCTGTTTGGACAGCGCGAGGATGACGGCGCGGCGCGCGCTCGATTTGCGCCACACGGCGCCGATGGTGCGAGTCGGCACGGGCTTTGCGAAAGGCCTGATCGTGACGCCGCGCGCGGCTCCGTAGGCGCCGCGGCCCGCGAGTTCCGGCAGCAACGTGATGCCGACTCCGGACGCCACCATCTGCCGCAGCGTCTCGAGACTGGTGGCGCGGAAATCCTGCTTCTCGTGCACGTCGGTGCCCGAGCAGATGTCCAGCGCCTGGTCGCGCAGGCAGTGTCCATCTTCGAGCAGCAGCAGCGTTTCATCGCGCAAGTCATCCACCTTGATGCTGCTGCGCCCGCTCAGGCGGTGATGCGCGGGCATGGCCACGGTGAACGGCTCCTTGTAGAGCTCGCAGGTTTCCAGGCCGTCGAGCTGTACCGGGAGTGCCAGGATTCCGACATCGATTTCTCCCGAATGCAGTTTCTCCAGCATCACGTCGGTCTGATACTCGTACAACATGAGTTCGAGGCGCGGCAGGTGCTTGCGCAGCTTGCCAGCCACGTTGGGAAGTAGATAGGGGCCGATGGTCGGCAGCAGCGCGAGCCTGAGCCTTCCTGCGAGCGGATCGCTGTGGCCCTTGGCGAGTTCCACGATCTCTTCGCTTGCCTCGACGATGCGCCGCGCCCGCGCGACGATTTCTTCACCGGCGGCGGTCAGCGCCACGCGCTTGGGCGCGCGCTCGATGAGCTGCACGCCGAGGTATTCCTCGAGCTTCTTGAGCTGCGCGGACAGCGTCGGCTGGCTGACGAAGCTGCGTTCCGCCGCGCGCCCGAAGTGGCGCGTATCGGCGACCGCGACGAGGTAGCGCAGGTCCTTGAGCTTGAGATCGGCCAATGGAGCCCGATAGATGAGGTCTATTGAGTTTATACAATCAATCGATTGGCTGAAATGGGGTTTGCCCCGGAGAATGCCGCCCATCGCAACGGTTCATACATGAGGAGCACTAAATGTTAGGTATTGGCCAGAAGTTTCCGCAGTATTCGCTCACCGGCGTGGTTTCCAACGACCAGGCCAAGGCGTTCCAGCCTTTCGACCAGGACACCCACAAGGGCAAATGGCGCGTAGTCTTTTTCTGGCCCAAGGATTTCACCTTCGTGTGCCCGACCGAGATCGCCGCGTTCGGCAAGCTCGACAAGGAATTCAAGGCGCGTGACGCGCAGCTGCTCGGTGTTTCCACCGACAGCGAATACGTGCACCACGCCTGGCGCAGCACCAAGGACGAGCTGAAGACGCTGCCGTTCCCCATGCTGTCGGACATCAAGCGCGAGCTGTCGACCGAGCTCGGCATCCTCGATGCGAACGCGGGCGTGGCGCAGCGTGCCACCTACATCGTGGACCCGGAAGGCGTCATCCGCTTCGTGTACGTCACCGACCTGTCGGTCGGCCGCAGTCCCGATGAAGTGCTGCGCGTACTCGATGCGCTGCAGACCGACGAACTGTGCCCGTGCAACTGGAAGCAGGGCGAAGACACGCTGAAGGCGGCCTGAGAAATCGGGCCAGACAAAAGGAGCCAGTCATGAAGATTGAACAGATCAGAGACGCGCTGCCCGACTACGCGCGCGATCTCAAGTTGAACCTCGGCAGCGTGCTCACGACCAACGGCGCGCCGGGACTCAACGAGAAGCAGATCTGGTCGATTGCGCTGGCTTCCGCCATCGCTGCGCGCAACACAGGGTTTGCGCGCAGCGTGGAGGCGGAGTCGCGGGCGCACCTCGCGGACCTCGACGTCGAGGGCGCGAAGGCGGCCGCGGCCATCATGGGCATGAACAACATCTACTACCGTTTCCTGCATCTCGTGGAAGACGGTGAGTACCAGACCATGCCCGCGCGCCTGCGCATGAACGTGATCGCCAATCACGGCATCGACAAGATCGACTTCGAGCTGATCTCGCTGGCCGTGTCGGCGGTGAATGGTTGCGGCCTGTGCGTGACCTCGCACGAGAAGAAGCTGCGATCGCACGAGGTGTCGCGCGAGGCGATCCAGAGCGCGGTGCGCATCGCCGCCACCGTTCACGCGGTGGCAGTGACGCTGGAGTTCGAACAGAGCGAGCCCGCGGCGGCAGGCGCCGCCGAGCTTGCGGCCTGAGTCTGAGCAAGTCATCGACCATGTCCTCCCCATGGGTCGATAATGAGGCGCCCGGATAGTCCGGGCGCCTTTTTCTTTCATGAACGAGCAAATTCTTTCCGCGGGTGTGGTCGTGGTCCGGCGCGCCGATGAAGGCTGGCGCGTGCTGCTGCTGCGGGTCTACAACTACTGGGACTTCCCCAAGGGACGTCGTCGAGCCCGGAGAAGACGCGCTAACTACCGCGCGCCGTGAAATGCGCGAAGAAACCACGATCGACGACCTCGATTTTCGCGTGGGGAACGAAGACATCATCGATACCGCGCCGTATGGCCGCGAGAACAAGGTGGCGCGCTACTACGTGGCGCGCACCGCCACGACCAGCATTTCGCTGCCCGTGAATCCGGAGCTCGGGAAGCCCGAGCACCACGAATGGCAGATGGTGCGACTTCGAGAAGCCGCGACGCTGCGTGGTGCCGGGACAGCGGCTGCTCGCCCGTGCTGCGCTGCGGCGGAGGATCTGATCGGACTCAGACCACGCGCCCGCGCCGTCCGCCGCGCAGGAAATCCTCGACGTGCAGCGCCAGTTCGTCCACCGCGCGCTGGCGCGCTTCGAACGCCGCCCAGGCGATGTGCGGCGTGACCAGCAGATTCGGAATACCGGGCTCGAACAGCACGCTGCCATTCGCGCGGCGGTTCCTGCGGCAACACGTCGATGGCCGCGCCGCCCAGATCGCCGCCCTTGAGCGCGGCCACCAGCGCATCGAGATCGATCAGTGCGCCCCGCGCGGTGTTGATGAGGAGCGCATCGGGCTTCATGAGCGCGAGTTCACGCTCGCCGATCAGATCCGGTGGTCGCCGGCGTCAGCGGGCAATGCAGCGACAGCACGTCGGCGACGCGCAGCAGCTTCATCGAGCGTGACGCGCACCGGGCGGAAGTCGAGGCGTGCGGGTATCCGCGGCCACGCGCCGCCCGGCCGCTCGGCGACCAGCACGCGCATTCCGAGCGCGTCCTTCGCGGCCTTGGCTACGGCGCGACCGAGCGTGCCGTATCCCACGATGCCGAGAATCTTGCCGGTGAGCTCGCGGATCGGTGCGCCCGGCACGGTGAATTGTTCGGAGCGCGACCAGGTGCCGTCGATCGCGGCCTGGCCGTATTCGCGGAAACGGTGCGTCAGCAGAAGGATGGCAGCCGAGCACGTGCTGCGCCACGGACGTGGTGCAGTAGTCGCGGATGTTGCACACCGCGATACCGAGCTCGCGCGCGGCCTCGAGATCGACGTTGTTGGTGCCGGTGGCGGTGAGGCCGATGAACTTGAGCCCGGGCACCGCGCGCATGCGCGCGCGCGTGATGTTCAGTTTGTTGGTGAGGATGAACTCGACACCGGCGATGCGCTCGTCCACCTCGGCTTCGGTCGATGTGGGAAACAGCGTGATGCCGGGCAGCACGCGTTCGAGGCTGGTGGTGTCGAGGTCATCGTGACTGACCGTGCCGAAATCCAGGAATACAGCTCTCATCCAGTTCCCTAGTTAGTCCTCCAGGCGGGTCGCCGGCGTTGGTGCCAGACCCGCGGGGGCTGCGAGAGTACCACCGCTCGCCGGTGACGCGGCAATGGCCGGCGGAATGAGTTTGTACATCACGGGTGTCACCAGACGCGCGAGCAAGGTCGAGGTGATGAGTCCGCCGATGATCACCCACGACATGGGCGAATACAGCCCGATGTTCTGCAGCGCGAGCGGCAGCAGGCCGCCAATGGCCGTGGCCGAGGTGAGCAGGATGGGCAGGAAGCGGATCTCGCCCGCCTGTTCGATGGCCTCGTCGAGCGGCACGCCCTGCTCGCGCAGCTGGTTGGTGAAGTCGACCAGCAGGATGGAGTTCTTGATCTCGATACCCACCAGCGCCACGAAGCCGATCGAGGCGACGAACGAGATGTCGTTGCCCGACAGCAGCAGCATCAGCAATCCACCGAACACGCCGAGCGGCACGACGGTGAGGACGATGAGCGTCGATTTGAAGTTGCCGAACTCGAGCACGAGGATCGCGAAGATGCCGAAGATCGCCACGATGATGGCGATGCCGATTCCGCCGAACGCTTCCTGCGACGCTTCGTCCTCGCCGCCCAGGTCGTAGGTGTAGCCGCGCGGCCAGTCCATCTGGTCGAGCTGCTTGCTGATCTGCCTGGTCAGCTCACCGATGTTGTAGCCCGGCCGCGCATCCGCATCGATGGTCATGGCGCGCTCGCGATTGAATCGCTGGATGAGCGTGGGCGCCTTCTCGAACTCGAGCGACGCGAGCTGCGAGAGCGGCAGCGTCGTGCCACCCAGCGACGGCACGCGCACCTGCTCGAGCGCCGCGAATTCCGCCTGCTGCTCGATCGGCGTACGCACCACGATCGGGTACTGCTCGCCGGTCGTGTCCTTGAAAGTCCCCACGCTGATGCCTGCCACCGCGAGACGCACGGCGCGATCGAGCTCCGCGGTCTGCACTCCCAACTGCTGCGCCTTGCGCGAGTCGATGCGCAGCTTGAGATTGGTGCGCGCGACATTCAGCGGATTCTTGACGTCGCGCGTACCCGGCGTGTTCTTGACGATGTCCTCCACGCGGTGGGACAGCTGCTCGATGGTGTTGAGGTCCTGACCGATCACGCGCACGGAGATCGGCGCCGAGATCGGCGGGCCGTTCTGGAACTCCTTCACATAGATGTGTGCGCCCGGGTAGCGCTCCAGCCGGTCACGCAAGGCCTGCAGCTTGATCGGAGTTTCGTCCGTGTCGTATTCGTGGAGCTGCACGAACACTTCGGCGTAGTTGGCGGCGTCGTTGCGCTGGATGTGGTTGTAATAGATCTGCGGATTTCCATGCCCGAGATTCGCGAACCAGCTCTTGACCTCCGGCATCTTCGAAAGCTCGTCCTCGACTGCGCGCAGCGCCCGATCGGTCTCGGTCAGCGAAGTACCATTCGGCGATTCCACCTGGATGAGGAACTGCGGCGTATCCGCCTTGGGAAACAGGCTGGAGCCGATCACGGGGACCAGGACTGCCGACAGCAACAGCGAGCCGCCGATGGCGGCCACGACGGTGGTTTTCGGCCGCGCGAGGCACCAGTGCAGCGCGGGACGGTAGTAATGGTGAATGACCGCCATGACGCGCTTGAGGAAACGGTTCTCCTGGCCTTCCTTCTCTTCACTGAGCACGCGGCTCGCGACGAAGGGAATGATGAACAGCGCCAGCAGCAGTGAGCCGATGATGGTCGACACCACCGCCATCGGAAGTACCGCAATGAACTTTCCGGCGGTGCCGGGCAGGGCTAACAAGGGAAGGAACGCGAAAATCAGTGTCGCCGTGCAGCCGAGGATGGCCACGAAAATCTGCCGCGTGCCGTCGAGCGCGGCCTGCACGCGCGACTTGCCCATGCGCATGTGGCGCGAGATGTTCTCCACCACGACGATGGAGTCGTCGACCAGCAATCCGAGCGCCACCACGAAGCCGGCGATCGAGAGCTGGTTCAGTGAATAGCCGAGGAAATACAGGCAGGCGAGACCGAACGACAATGACAACGGGATCGACACCATGACGATGCCCGCGGCGCGCAAGCCGAGCGGCAGCAGCGTGAGCAGCACCAGCGAGATGGCGATGCCGAAATCGAAATACAGCCGGTCGAGGCGGTGGCGCACGTTGTCGGACTGATCGAAACCCACTTCCAGCTTGATGCGTTTCGGAAGCGTCGGCGGCGAACTGATTGGTCGCCGCCATGACGCGCTCGCGCACGTCGAGAATGTTGTAGCCGTCCTTCTGGTTGGCGGTGACGAACACCGCGCGCTTGCCCTTGTAGCGGCCGGTGTAGCTGTAGGCCGCCGTGCTCCAGGCCACGTCGGCCACGTCGCGGATGCGCACGATGCGCCCGTCGATCGAGGCGATGACGGTGTCGCGCACCTGGTCGAGCGAGGAGTAACTGCCCGAGGTCTTGAGCGAGAAGCTGCGCGGACCCGAGGTCGACGAAGCCCGCGGGGATGTTGGCGTTCTCGCTCTGTATCGCGCCGATGACCTGGGCCGGCGCGAGATTCAGTTCCGACATGCGCCGCAGGTCGACCGCGATGCGGAGCTCGCGTTCGGGAAACGCCCAGCTTTCCGATGTGCGCACACCCTCGACGGTCTTGAGCTTGTCCTTGAGTTCGCGAGCGTAGTCCTCGAGCTCGCGATAGGGCGCGCCGTCCGACAGCAGCGCGATCTGCACCGTGTTCACGAGTCCGGGCGAAAACCTGCGCACGATGATGTGCACTTCCGGCGGGAACTCCGGCCGCAGCGCGTTCAGCTCGCGCGTCACCTCGTCGTATTTCTTGTCCGCGTCGGTGGACGCGAGAAACTCGATCGCCGTGAACGACACGCCGTCGCGGATGGAGGTCTCCATCTTGCGTACGTCGTCGAGCGCGGCGAATTTGTCCTCCAGCGGCTTGGCGACCAGCCGTTCCAGGTCCTTTGGGTCGGCGCCCGGGTAGATAGCCGCCACGGTGAAGCCGGGAATCTTGAAGTACGGATCTTCCTCGCGCGGCACGCTGGCGAAGGCATACCAGCCGAGCGCGACCAGGCACAGGAACGCCACCATCGTGAACTGGTAGCGGCGGATCGGAAACTCGAGAATCGTCATACGCTAGCCTTCTGCGGCTGTCCGGCCGGTGTTCACCGCCTGCTTGGTCGTGTCGCGCACGATCTCCACCGCTTCGCCGTTCTCCAGGAACAGCGCGCCATCGGTGACCACGGCTTCACCCGAGGCGAGCCCGCTTTCGAGCGCGATGCTGTCGGCGGTGATGAAGGCGACGCGCACGTCGCGGCGTTGCGCCTTGCCACCGTCGATCACGAACACACTGGCGCGGTCGCCGTCGCCTTCCACCAGCGCGGCCATCGGCACGTAGGTGAGTGGGGGCGCATCGCTCGTGGGTGCGAGGTGCAGGCGCGCCACCAGGCCGCTCACCAGCCTTGGCGGTGGCGAATCGAAATGCACTTCGATGGGAAACATGCCCGAGCGTTCGTCGGCTGCGCTTGCCACTTCGACGATGGTCCCGGCCATGGACTGGCCCGGAAATGCATCCATGCGGATCACGCCTTTGTCGCCGAGCTTCACATGGACAATTTCGCGATCGGCGAGCGCGGCGCGCACCACGTAGCCACGATCGCTTTCGCCAAAGATGAGCACCGGCGTGCCGGCGGCCACCAGCTCGCGTTCCTCGGCCAGCTTGCGCAGCACCTTGCCGTCGCGCGGTGCGCTGATGGTCGAGTAACCGAGATTGAATTGCGCGGTTTGAAACTGGGCGCTGGTCATCGCGGCCTGGGTACGCAGATCCTGGAGCTGCTCCAGGCTGATGACCTGGTCGGCGTAAAGATTTTCGCCCCGCTTGAGGTCGCGCGCGGCCTTGTCGGCCAATTGCCGCGCCTGTTCGACCTGCGCGCCGACTTCGGTCAACTCGATCTCGGCCAACCGCTGGCCCTTCTTGACCACGTCGCCTTCCTGCACGTAGATCCGGCGCACGAGGCCGCCGAGTTTGAACGACAGGCGCATCTCGTGTTTCGTGACCACGATGCCATTGGTGTCGATCGGCGGCACGGCGGGCCCGTTGCTCGCCTGCTTGATTCGCACCGGTGTGGGCTTGTCATCCGCGGGTGCCTCCGTCCGACCACAGCCCGCCAGCAATGCGGTGAACAGCACCAGCGCGATGAGAAGGGCGCCCATCAGGTCACGCGGCCGGTCTTTGGATGTGGTCATGGCGAATCCTCGAACTAGTTTGGGGTGGCGGCCAGGGGCAGCGACCCTGAGGCGGTGGCGTAGTCGAGCTCGGCCTGGCGCGCGAGCACCGAGAATCGCGTGACATTCAGATTGAGCTCGGCGCGGGTGAGGCTCTCGCGCGCGTCGATGAATTCGACCTGGCTGATCGCGCCTTCGTCGCGCTTGCGGCTGGCGATGCGAAACGCGGCACGCGCTGCTTCCGATCGCGCGTCGGCGGTGGCGAGCGAATCGGCGCTGGTGTTGAGCCGATCGAGCGACTGTTGAACTTCGAGCTGAACCTGCTGCGTCAATTCGTCGAGCTGGGTCGCCGTCCTGCGTGCCACGGCCGAGGCCTGGCGGACTCCGGCGCGCCGCGCGCCGCCGTCGAAGAAGGTCCAGTTGAGCAGCAACGACACGGTGGCGTAGTTGCTGCCCCGGCCGAATTCGTATTCTTCGCCCTGCGTGCCGCCATCGGCGCCGAGCGAGAGCGTTGGCCAGCGTTGCGGCCTTCGCCACCTTGACCTGCGCTTCGCTGGCTCGAGTGAGATGTTCGAGCTCGGTAAGCTCAGGACGGTTGGCGAGCGCGGCCGATCGCAGCTCCGCCAGGGCCAGGGTTCGCGCCGCGACCTCGGCCCCGATTTCCACGTTCTCGAGCGCCGTGTCCAGCGGCCGGTTGAGCAGGAAGTTCAGGTAACTGCGCGACTGTGCAGCCGCATTTTCGGCCTCACGCGATTGCTGCGTGACTTCAAGCAACTCGGCGCGGGCACGCAGCACCTGGTCCTGCGTGATCTTGCCGTTTCGAAACAGTGATTCGTTGACGCGCAGATTTTCGTTGAGCAGCGCCACGCTGGCGTCGACGATGCCCTTGTTGCGTACCGCCGCCAGCCAATGGAGATAACCGACGGTGATGTCGCGCTTGAGTTGGCGGCCGAGTGCAACGTGCGCGTACTCGCTTGCGCCTAACAACTCGCGCTGCGCCCGCACCGCCGCGGGGATCGCCGGCTGCAGCAGCGGCATGCGCAGCGTGATGCGCGTGTCCTGTTCGCGCTCGCGCATGAAGGCGATGGTTTCGTCCTGCACGACCGGGAATTGCGGTTGCTGGCCCTGCGCCACCAGCAGATCGTTGAGCGTCTGGTACACAGGGTTCAGCGACTGGCCCAGCGGAAGCTCAATGGTGCGGCCACCTTCGGAGCGTGTGTAACGCGCCGCGAATCCGACTTCCGGGAAATAGCGGGCACGCGCTTCGTCGAGCGCGGCTACCGATCGTTCGACCTCGAGCGATTGTGCGCGCAGGGCCAGATTCGACTTGCAGGCCTTCTCGTACGTATTCGTCGATGACTGCCGCCAGCGGACGACCGCTGTCGATCGCTGGGCGTTTGCGCCTGGACGAGGGTGCTCAGAGCGATGCTGGCCACCAACAAGCACCCGCCAAATATTCTCAGATGTTTAGTCGCTGGACGAGTGTCCAATTTGGGGCGCAAACAATCCATGTTCTGTTCCGTCGGGTCAGCTCTCGAGATCCCGGGTAATCATGCTGATGGCGTGGTCGATCAGTGCTTTCGCGGCGACTCCATGATGGGTCAGCGCGTACGACTTGGTGGTCGTGAGCTGGATGATTCCATGCATGAAGCCCCACAGCGTGATGCTCATGAGCATCGGCGAGCCGATATCGCTTCGAATGCTGCCATCGCGCACGCCCGCTTCGATCGACGACACGAGCGCTCCCTGCAGCCGATCACCGCCGAGTGCGCACGCCTGCTCGGAAGGCGAACCTTCAGTGGGTTCGGGGGACTTGAGTTCGCAGCGCGCCAGTGCATCGAAAAGCACGGGGAATTCCTGCGAAAACGCGACATACGCGCGTCCCATCGCGCCGACCTGTTCGAGCCCGCTGCGATGACGTTCCGCCGCTTCGACGAAGCGCGCATGCAACATGCTCATGGCGCGTTCGGCGAGGCCAAACATCAGGTCGGAACGGTCCTGGAAATACACATAAAGGAGCGCGCGCGACAGGCGCGCGCGGCGGGCGACGTCGTCCATGGTCAATGAGTCGAGCCCGGCTTCACGCCCGGCGGCTTCGGCTGCGTCGACGATTTCCGCGCGGCGTCGCTCCTTTTCCTCGAGTCTTCGTTCGGCGATATAGCTCATGGCTGGGGAATGTATTACTCGTTCTGACGGCCTGTCAATTAGTAGTGTTGTGTGTAATTGGCGACTTATCGCAAATGCGAACTCATCGCATTTACATCGGGGACCGACTAACCCCATACTTCAGCCTGTGAAAGCGCCCGATTCCCACCCTTCCCTTGCTCCCGTTCCGCTGGCGGACCTGCGCCGTGGCGAGTCCGCGCTCGTGGCCGGACTCGCGGAAGTCGCCGGGTTCGAAGATGGGCGCGGCAGCGCTGCAATCCTGCTGGCCCGCCTCCGTGATCTCGGCTTCGTGGCCGGCGCTCACTGCGAAGTCATCGCGCGCATGTGGCCGGCCGGCGATCCGCTGGTGGTGCGCATCGGCGGCTCGACGTTTGCCTTGCGGCGTGCCGAAGCGGCAGCGGTGCGAGTGATGCGCCTCGTCATTCAGCCGGCGGCGCACGCGCAGCTGGCGCCGAAGGACACCAGCGCCGCGCTCGCCTAGCGTCCCCGATGGACGCGCTCGTATCTTCGGCGCCGCTGCGCATCGCGCTCGTCGGAGTTCCCAATTGCGGCAAGACCGCGCTCTTCAACCGACTCACGGGCAGCCGCCAGAAGGTCGCTAACTACCCGGGTGTCACCGTCGAACGCCGCGAAGGCGAACGCGCCGCGGCGGACGGACGCACGCTGCGCGTTCTCGATCTGCCGGGCACGTACAGCCTGAATCCGACGACGCTCGACGAAGCCATCACGCGCGACGTGCTGCTCGGGCGCGTCGCCGACGCGCCGGTCCCGCAGCTCGTGGTGTGCGTCGTCGACGCGGTGCACCTTCCCATCGGCCTGCGCCTCGCGCTCGAGGTGAAACGACTCGGTCTGCCGATGGTGCTGGCGCTCAACCGCATGGATGTCGCCGCGCGCCGTCACGTGCATATCGACGTGCCGCGCCTCGCGGCAGAGCTCGGTGTCCCGGTGTTGCCGACGGTTGCGGTGAAGCGCGGCGGCGCCGACGCGCTCATCGAGGCCATCGAACCGGCGCGCTGGATCGCCAATCGCATCGTCAACGCGCCGGCGTGGCAGGAAGCCAGCGCCGAAGACGCCGAGCAGACACAAAACGATTTGCGCGGTGTGCTCGCGGCCGTGGGCTACAGCGCTCCCAAGGAAAGCCGCTGGATCGCGCGCGTCGATGCGCTGCTGCTGCATCCGGTGGCGGGGCTCGTGGTGCTGGCCGCGGTGCTGTTCGTGATGTTCCAGGCGGTGTTCAGCTGGGCGGAAGCGCCGATGGACTGGATCGACGGCGCCATGGCGCAGCTCGGGAATTACACCGCCGCGCACCTGCCGGCAGGACCGCTCGCCAGTCTCCTGGTCAATGGCGTGATTGCGGGCGCGGGCAGCGTGCTGGTGTTCCTGCCACAGATCCTCATCCTGTTCCTGTTCATCCTCGCGCTCGAGGACTCCGGCTACCTGCCGCGCGCCGCCTATCTACTCGACCGCCTGATGGGGGGCGTGGGCCTGTCGGGCCGGGCTTTCATCCCGCTGTTGTCGAGCTTTGCGTGCGCCATCCCCGGCATCATGGCGACGCGCACCATCCCGAACTGGCGCGACCGCCTGACCACCATCATGATCGCGCCGCTGATGACCTGTTCGGCGCGCCTGCCGGTGTACGCGCTGCTCATCAGCGCGCTGATTCCCGCGAGGGCAGTAGGGCCCTTCAATCTGCAGGGTCTGGTGATGTTCGTGTTGTACCTGGCCGGCATCGTCTCCGCGCTCATCGTCGCCTGGGTGATGAAGCAGTTCGCCGGCAAACGGCAATACTCGCCACTGATGCTCGAGCTTCCCGACTATCAGTGGCCGCACGCCGGCGAACCTGTTGTTAGGCCTGTGGGAGCGCGTGAAGATCTTCCTCTCCCGCGTCGGCGGCATCATCCTCGCGCTGATGATCGTGCTGTGGTTTCTCTCCAGTTACCCTGCGCCGCCCGACGGCGCCACCGGGCCTCCTATCCAGTACAGCTTCGCCGGAAGACTCGGCGCGCTGCTCCAGTACCTGTTCGCGCCGATCGGCTTCAACTGGCAGATCTCGATCGCGCTGGTGCCGGGGCTGGCGGCGCGCGAAGTCGCGGTGGGTGCGCTCGGTACCGTGTACGCGATGTCCGCGGCCGGAAACGATGTCGCTGGCCAGCTCGAGCCGGTGATCGCGAGCACCTGGAGCCTGGCAACCGCCTGTTCGTTGCTGGCGTGGTACGTGTTCGCGCCGCAATGCCTGTCGACGCTGGCCGTGGTGAAGCGCGAAACCAACTCGTGGCGTTATCCGCTCATCATGGCGGGCTACCTGTTCGCGCTCGCCTACCTGGCATCGTTCGTCACCTACCGCGTCATCGCGGCCTGGGCGTAAGGTTCACGGTATGGCGCAGGAAATTCTGGTTGCCGGCATCGTCGCCATCGCTGTCCTGGCGAGTGTGTGGAAACTCATGCCCGCGCGCCGGCGCTTGCGCGTGCTGCTGGCCATCGACGCCTGGGCCGCGCGCCACCCACGCCTTGCGCGATGGCGTGAGCGTTCGCTCAAGCCGCGCATCGTGCGTGCCGCGGGTACCGGTTGCGCCGGTTGCGCCGCGAACGTCGGCACACGGCCGCATCCACCGCCGCGGTGAAACACACCCTGCGGACGGGGCTGGCAATCGCCGCCACCATGGCTCTATTCGCCGCGCTGCCGTCCCGCGCCGGCGAAAACGTGCGCCCGACACGTGACGATGTCGGCGATGCGATCACAGTCAAACCCGGCCCATGCCGTTTCGTGTCGCTGGCTCCCGGCACCACGGCAATGCTCTACGCCGCAGGTGCCGCTCACTGCCTGGTGGGAACGATTGCGCACAGCACAGAACCGGCGGATGCAGCCAGACTGCCAATCGTCGGAGATGCGGAAACCCTCGACTTCGAGCAACTACTGGCGCTGCGGCCCACGGTCGTCGTGGTGGCAGTGGATGTCGTGCAGCGCATGCGCATCGATCGCATCAAGGCGATGGGTATTCCCGTGTACCAGGTGCATGTCACGCGGCTCGCCGGAATGCCCGACTCGATACGCCGGCTCGGTGCGCTCGCCGGCACGCAGGCGATTGCCGACCGCGAGGCCGATGCGTTGAACGCCGCGCTCGAAGCGCTGGGCGCGCGTTATCGCACGCGCTCGCCGATTCGCGTGCTCTACCAGATCTGGGACCGGCCTATCTACACGATCGGCGGCAGACACGTCATCACCGACGCGCTGCAGCTGTGTGGTGCGATCAACGTATTCTCGGATCTCGAGACGGCGGCGCCGGCGGTTACGCGCGAAGCGGCCGTGTTGCGCGACCCCGAACTCATCCTCGCCTCGTCGCCGCCGGGCGTAGCCGACGAATGGCTGGCCGAGTGGCGCCGATATCCCGCGATGACGGCGGTTCAAAACAGGCAGCTCATCAGTTACGTGGACGAGCGGATCGATCGAATGGGCCCTTCCGTGATCGAGGCCACGGGAAATCTCTGCGCGGTCATCGACAATGCGAGAACCGCCCGCGCCGCCGGCGGCAGCCGCTGAAGTCGGCCTGTCTGTACCTCGAAAGGCGCTTTGAGTATCTTGCGCTTCCCGTTTCGAACGGAATTTTATTCCTGCGGGAACGGTCACATGGAAAGCCGCAGTCATTGCGGCAGGGAGAATTGAGATGAGAACACTATCTATTGTGGCGGGATTCGCGCTGGCTCTCAGTGGCTGCGCAGCCACGGCGCCGCAAATGGCCTGGGGCAAGCCGGGTGTCTCCAAGGTGGACTACGGCACGGACATCGGAATGTGTACCGGGCAGGCCTCGATGCAAAACGTCGACGATGGCAACAACACCGCGGGCGGCATCAAGGGCCGGAACAATTCGCCCGGAGGCGGTGGTTCAGGCCAGGCCTCGCCGGATTCATCCATCCCAGCCGGGGGCAGCTATTCCGGAATGGCGTCATCCGACTACGCGCGGCGCGCCGCCACGGAACAGCAAACACAGGAAATGAACGCGAAGCGTGCACGTGCGGAGGCACTCAGCAGTTGTCTGATCGGACGCGGCTATCAGCAGTTCGCGCTCACGCCGGAGCAAGCCGCGCATCTCGCGACCCTGCAAAAGGGCAGCAACGAATACCTCCAGTACCTCTACAAGCTCGGTACCGATGCCGAGGTCGTTCGCAAGCAGAGTTCACCCGCGAAGTAGTCAGGCCGGGCTCACGTCGAAGGCGGCCGTCAGTCGGCCGCCTTCGTGAAATGGCACCGTGCCGTGCCAGAAATACGACGGGAACAGCACCAGGAGTCCGCATTCGGGCTGCACGAAATGCTCCGCCGGGCACCCGTCGATGCGCACACCGGGTTGCCCGAACTTGAGCCAGCCTTCGCGGTCTCCGGCGGCCTCCGGTAATTCCACGTAGTAGGCCGAGCTCAGCCAACCTTGCGGATGAACGTGATCCACGTGAAATCCACCGGGCTTCAACTGTACCGACCAGGAGCCGGTGATTCGGTACGACGTCGCCTTCCGACGGTCGACTGGGTGCGTGTCGTTCTCATCCAGCCGTGAGATGTAGTCGCGGATCGGGCCGTCGACCATCGAAAAGAACCTGGCGACGAGTGGATTGCCTTCAGGCAGGTTGCGCTGGGTCTGCGTGCCACCGCGCAGCGACTGCGCGAGCGGCCGATGCGACGCATGGTGAAGCGAGCCGAGCTCGCGGGCGAACGCTGCGTTGAACGCCGCGATGTCCGGATATTCCGCGGGCGGCTGCAATCGATAACTTCGCACCAGCCTGCCATAGTCGTACAGGCGCGTGTATTGCGGATCGCCTAACAAGCGCAGGGCGGTGGCCCGGTACGCGATGAGCTGCTGGTCATTGGGATTGCGCGCACGGAGTTCGTCGGCGAGCGCCAGCGCTTCCTCCGCAGCTCCTGTGCGCAGCAGCGCGGACACCAGATTGCGTTTCGGCTGCGACGGATCGCGCGCTCGCGCGACGGCGGCGCGCAGCAACGGCAGGGCATCGCGCGGCCGGTCGAGGTCATCTAACAGGACGCCGATCGATGTCAGGAATGCCGGAGATTCCGGCGCGAGCGCAAGGCCAGGCTCCAGCAACTCCAGTGCGCGATCGGCACGACCCGCGTTGCGCAGCAGATCCGCCGCGACGAGCCGCAACTTCATGTCGCCCGGAAAGTCCTCGATCGCCTTTTCAATGGCCGAAGTGGCCGCGGCGCCGGCGCCGCGCTGCCAGAGTAGTTCGGTGAGCAATGCGTGCAGCGCAACGTCGGCTGGCCACATCTCGAGCGCTGCCGTGACTTTCATCTCCGCGTCGCGGGTGCGACCCGCGAACTGCAGTGCGCGGCCCAGCTGAGCTAACAACTGGGGTGAATCCCACGCGGTGCCTGCGAGGGATTCGAATTCGGCAAGCGCCTCGGCAGTGCGACCCTCCTGTTCCAGGACGACGGCGCGCTCAAAGCGGAGAATCCGGGACCCGGGGTCAAGAATCAGCGCCGAATCGAGCGCTTCTCGTGCCGCCCCGAACCGTTGCAAATTTGTCTTAGTTCGTGCGATTACACGCCATGCCTCGATGGCAGTGGCCTTGTCCACGATCGCGGACACCGCAGCCTCCGCGTCGGCCAACTTCCCGCTGGCGGCATAAGAAACAATGAGTTGCAACCGATCCCGGTCGGCGGTGTGCGTCATGATCGGGTGGTCTTTTTATGGGTAACGGGCCAATTCATGGCTTGCCGAGACATGCGGCCCTCCTACAACTTTTGGCAAAACGGCTCTTGCTTGTGTACACGATCTCGCTACACTCCAAAAAAATACTAACAATCGGTTTCTGAATTAATTAGCTCGTAAATAGTTTCTATACAGGGGGGGCATTGCAGTGTCCAAAGCATCGAAAAGGTTGCGGCGTGAAGCCGTGAGCGGGAAAAAATTCCGCGCATCTGATTTATCCATCCTCGCACTGGGAGCCACGCTGCTGGCGCCATATGCGATCGCAGCGGACGCCGACCAGGACGCGGCAGCCACCAACACCGCCGCCACGAAGTCGGACGAAGATCTCACCGAGATCCTCGTGACCGGCATTCGCAAGGCCCTTGCGACTTCGCAGGAAATCAAGAAGGAGTCCGACACCGTCGTCGACTCCATCACCGCATCGGACATCGGCGCATTCCCCGACAAATCGGTCGCGGAAGCACTGCAGCGCATGACCGGTATCACCGTTACGCGTTTTGCGGCATCCGGCGACACCACGCACTTCTCGGCCGAGCCTTCCGGCGTCGTGATTCGTGGCCTCCCGCAGGTGCGCAGTGAATTCAACGGCCGAGACAGCTTCAACGCGAACAGCTCGCGCGGTCTGTCCTTCGGCGACGTTTCGCCGGAATTGATGTCCGGCGTCGACACGTACAAGAACGCTACAGCCGACATGATCGAAGGCGGCCTCGCCGGCACGGTCAACCTGCGCACCGCCACGCCCTTCGATTCAGAAGGCTTCGTCGCTGCGTTCTCGGCAGAGATGGGTTACGGAAACCTGGCCGAAGAGGCCAAGCCCTCCGGCTCAGCACTCATCAGCACCCGTTGGGAAACCGGAATCGGCGATTTCGGCGTCATGGCCAACGCCGCGATCTCCCAGGTCGTTACCGAATCGCAGGGCGTACAGCTGCAGCGCTTCTTCCGTACGGAAGACGTTGCCAGCTACGGCGGCGGCGTCAAGTGGATCCCGGGTGGCATCGACATCCGCAGAAACACCTACGACCGCACGCGCAAGGGCGCTTCTGTGGCCCTGCAGTGGAGCAGCCCGGAAGACACCGTCTCGAGCTTGTTGCAGTACAACCGCTCCGAATATGAGAACAACTGGGAAGAGTATTCCCTGAGCGCGGGCATCGGTAATTCGCAGACGCCGCAGAGCCTGGTCATCACGAATGAGTTCTCATCACCGGCGGTAAATACGCCCGCGTACGAATTCGACAGCCGCGGCGTATTCCAGCGCGGCATCATCAACGAAAGCCTCGCGAACAACGGCTGGTATAGCGATCCGGGCATGGCAAACCTCGCCCACCCGAATGGCTATCCGTCTTTCACCTGCTACCAGTGGTCCGCGGCAAATTGCCCCGCGACGCGCGGTGTGGGACTGGGCGTCGACACGCGCTCTTCCACCCAGACCAACGTCACCGAAGATCTCTCGCTGAACCTGAAATGGAACCTGGGCGATCGCGTCGCGCTAAATTTCGACATTCAGACGATCGACTCGACGGTCGTGAATTTCGACAACAGCGCGAACAACAAGACGGGCACCGACCTCTTTCTCGATATCACCGGCGGCAAGCCACAGTTCGAATTCCGTAACCCCACGGGATACGGCTTCACGGCTGGTGGCTTCGCTGATCCGCAGAACTATTTCCACGAATGGGAAATGGAACATGCGGAAAACAGTGATGGCGAGGAACTCGCCTACCGGCTCGATGCCGACATCAAGCTCAGCGAAGACGGCTGGGCCGATTCGCTGCGCGTCGGTGTGCGCCGCGCCGAGCGCGATCAGAACGTCAACTGGTCCACCTACAACTGGGGTGCTGTGCAGCCGCTCTGGGGCGTGCAGGGTGACGTGGACTTCTTCCTCAACACGCCTACGTGGCAGGGCTCCTACGCCCCGCAAGACCTCGGCTCCAACCTCGTGGGCGGCGGTGTCTTCGGCGGCGGCACGTTCCTGCATCCGAGCTTCGACGTCGTGAGCAACTACGACGCAACACGGCAGTTGTACGGCTCGGGCCGCAGCAATAGCTGGGTAGCGCTGGCAGATCGCACTTCATGCCCGGTCCAACCCGGAAACGGCGGTCTGTATTGCCCGGTCGAGCAGCTCATCGTGACCGAAGACAGCAGTGCAGCCTATGTGATGTTCAAGTTCGGCAACGACGAAACCAAGATCGGCAATGTGTCGGTGAAGGGCAATATCGGCGTGCGCTATGTCGAGACCCAGGTGAGTTCCACCGGCGGCGCGCAATTCCCGCGCTTCGTTGCGCCGAATCCGGCAACGCCACCGGCCTTCGAAGATCCGAAATTCTTCACGCCGCAGGCTGATCGTGACTTCATGAACTTCGGTTCATACACGGACAAAGGCGGAGCCGATCACGAGCATTGGTTGCCAAGCCTGAATCTGCGTTTCGGTATTACCGACGAGCAGTTCGTCCGTTTCGCGGCCTCCCGCGCCATGGCGCGGCCCGACATGGGCTTGTACAAGTTCTACTACAGTGTTGCTGAAGTAGCTCCAAGCTGCGCCGCAGGTAACGTGACGTACGCCACGCCGGGTGACTGCACAACGGCACCGGTTGCCTACACACCGCGCTACACCGCAGGTGTCGGCAATCCGGCGTTGAAGCCGACCACGGCCGACAACCTGGACCTCACGTACGAGTGGTACTTCTCGAACACCGGTTCGTTCACCACGGCGCTGTTCTACAAGGGCTTCCAGGATTACGTCACCAACGTGTCGTACCAGCAGGACTTCACCAACAACGGCGTCACGCGTCCGGTCACGGTGACCGGCCCGACCAATGCCGATGGTGCGAGCGTCACGGGTATCGAAGTCGCGTACCAGTCGTTCTTCGACCGTCTGCCGGCGCCGTGGAATGGCCTGGGTATTCAGGCCAACGTCACGTTAGTCGACAACAAGGGTGTCACGAACTCGGGACTGTCGACGGTGTCTGGAGACGGCGGAACATTGCAGGACGCGCTCATCACGTTCACGGACCTGCCGCTGGAAGGCTTCTCGGACACGACTTACAACCTCGTGTTGATGTTCGAGCAGCCGAAGTACTCGGCTCGCCTCGCCTGGAACTGGCGCAGCGATTACCTGATCAGCCAGTCCGACTGCTGCATCAAGTTGCCCATCTGGCAGGACGCCTACGGTCAGCTCGACGCTTCCGCGCACTACAAGCCGAGCTCGGAGTGGGACATCTTCCTCGATGTCCAGAATCTGCTGGAGGCCGAGACGGTGTTGCGTCAGCAGGTAACTGCTGATGGCATGCTCCTGCCGCGTTCCTGGTTCACGAACGACATGCGCATCCAATTGGGTGTTCGTTATCGCATCCAGTAACCTGGCGATCTGAGAAGACCGGGCGCGTCGTATTACGATACGGCGCGCCCTTTTCTTTTCAGGCTGCTCGAGGAGTACAAAATATCGTGCGACCGCCGCTCAACATCGTCGTCGTCGGTGGTGGTACGGCTGGCTGGATGACGGCCGCGGCCTTTGCCTCGGTGCTGGGCCAGCGCAAATGCCGTGTCAGGCTCATCGAGTCGAGTGAGATCGGCATCGTCGGCGTAGGTGAGGCCACGCTGCCGCACATTCGTTTCTTCAACAAGCGCATCGGGATCGACGAGCGTGAACTCATGGCCAAAACGCAGGCCACGTTCAAGCTCGGTATCGAGTTCGTCGACTGGGCCCGCATCGGCGACAGCTACATCCATCCATTCGGCGCCTACGGCTCCCGCATGGCCGGCGTGCCGTTCCACAACTACTGGTTGCGGCAGCGCCAGGCGGGCGACACGACCCCACTCGAGGACTACTCGCTACCTATCGTCGCGTCGCGAATGAACAGGTTCTCGTTGCCGTCGGAAGACCCTTCCGCGGTGTTATCGACGTTCGGTTACGCGTTCCAGTTCGATGCGTCGCTGTATGCCGCCTATTTGCGCGGTTTCGCGGAGCAACGTGGCGTGCAGCGCACGGACGGCAAGATCGTCGACGTCCAGTTGCGTGGCACCGATGGGTGGATCGAATCGGTGAAGCTCGAAGACGGCACCATGGTCACGGGCGATCTATTCATCGATTGTTCGGGTTTCCGCGGACTGCTCATCGAGCAGGCGATGAAAACCGGCTACGACGAATGGACGAAGTGGCTGCCCTGCGACCGCGCGGCCGCCGTGCCTTGCGAGAATGCCGGGCCGTTGACACCGTACACGCGCGCGACCGCGCGCGAAGCGGGCTGGCAATGGCGAATTCCATTGCAGCACCGCACCGGCAATGGCTACGTCTATGGCAGCGGCTTCATCAGCGACGATGAGGTGGCTTCCAAACTTCTGTCGCGCCTCGACGGCAAAGCGTTGGCCGATCCGCGTTTCCTGCGCTTCACCACGGGCAGACGTCGAAAGACGTGGAATCGCAACTGTATCGCGATCGGGCTCTCGGGAGGCTTCCTCGAGCCGCTCGAATCCACGAGCATCTACCTGATCCAGATTGCCATCACCACGCTGCTCGACTATCTGACGGAGGCGCCAGCGTCCGCCGAGACGCGATTCGATCCTCGGACTGTCGATGCGTTCAATCGCTGGATCGAGATGGAATACGACCGGGTGCGCGATTTCCTGATCCTGCACTACCACGCCACCGAGCGTGACGACGCACCCATCTGGAATTACTGCCGCACGATGGATATTCCGGACAGCCTCAAACACAAGATGGAACTGTTCCGGCACCGCGCGCGCGTGGTCACCTACAAGGACGGGTTGTTCCTCGAGCCCTCCTGGCTCGCCGTGTATTTCGGCCAGCGGATAACGCCCCAGCGTTACGATCCGCTCGCGGATGCAGTGGATGGCGCCGCGCTCGCGCGCAAGATGCAGCAGGTGCGCGAGCAGGTTCAGACGGCCGCGGTTCGCATGCCGGGTCACGAGGATTTCCTGCGCAGCTACTGCCCCGCAGTCGAGCCGGCCATGACGGGAGCGCGAGCGTGAGCGGCGTCGATCGCGTCGTGATCGTGGGCGGTGATGCCGTGGCCTGGCTGGCAGCGCTCTCGCTGCAGCGCGCCTTCCGCCATCGTGGGCTCCAGGTTGCTGTGGTCGACACGGGCCAGGGAAAAAATACGACCGACGCCCGCTGGACATTGCCGTCGCTGCGCGGCATGCACGCACTCATTGGCGTGCAGGAACCGGAGTTCCTGCGCCGCACCGGCGCGACCTACAAGCTCGGCACCGAACACATTGGATGGCAGGGCGATGGCTCGCGTTTCCTGCATGCGCATGGCGATATCGGCACGGCCATCGGCGCGGCACCGTTCTACAAATTCCTGCTGCGCGAGCGGATCGCGGGCCGGCGCGCCACCCCCGAGCAGTACTCGCTGGCCGCCCAAGCCGCGCGACTCGGCCGATTCGCGCGGCCCCTGGAAGACGGCGAAGGGCTCAAGTCGAGCTTCACCTACGCTTTTCATGTGGATGAGACCGCCTACGTCGAGTACCTGCGCGAACACGCCGCACGGGCTGGCATACGTCGCGTGGAAGGCGCGGTCGCATCCATCGATACCTCGGAAGCGGGATGGATTCGCAGCCTGCGTCTCGTGAGCGGCAACGACATTGAGGGCGATCTGTTCGTTGACTGCGCAGGCTTGTCCGAATCCGAACGCGACGACTGGTCGGCCTGGCTGCCCTGCGACCGATTGGCCTGCGCCATCTCTCCACCACTCGCGAATCCGCCGCCTTTGACGCAGACCACGGCCAGCGAGGCGGGCTGGACCTGGCGCGTGCCGCTGGCCGCCGCTACGGCCGTGGGCCATTTCTACTGCAGCGCGTTCATCGATGACGATGCGGCGCTTGCGAAACTGGCATCCGTGGCGCCCGGAGCCCGCGACGCCCGCGTCGTGGCGCGTTTCAAAAGCGGCAGGCGCCGCAGGTTCTGGGAACACAACTGCGTGGCGCTTGGGCAAGCCGCGCTCGAGCTCGAGCCGCTCGCCGGGGCGGATCTGCATTTCGCGCAGCTCGGCATCGCGACCCTTGTCGAGCTCTTTCCTCTCGATGGGCACAGCACCGTCGAAGGAGTCGAATACAACCGCGTCATGGCCGAACACGCGGACGCACTGCGGGATTTCACGATCGCCCACTATCGCGCCGGTCCGGCGCGACCCGAAGCGTTCTGGAATGCGACACGGGCCTCGCCGATCCCCGTGACTCTCGCGCATAAACTGGATCTGTACGGCTCGAACGGCCGCATCGATGTGCGCGACCATGAATCGTTCGAGGAGGTCGACTGGGCCTGGCTCCTCATGGGAGTCGGGGATATCCCCGGCGCACTCGAGCTTCAGATGACAACACTGCTCGAGTCCGTGACCGCCGCGCAGATGGATCCGCTGCGGACGCAGATCGAGCGCCTCGCTGCGTCGATGCCGCCACACATCGAATATGTTCGGCACCAGGTTTCCGCGCCGATGCGCGCAAGCTCCTGACAGGACATCGCGAATGCAGACGAAGGTCAGAAAAATCGTGATTGTCGGCGGCGGAACCGCCGGGTGGATGGCCGCCGCCGCATTCGCCAAGGCGATGGCGGGCAGCGAGTTCTCGATCGAGCTGGTCGAGTCCGAGGAAATCGGCACAGTCGGCGTGGGTGAAGCCACGATCCCATCGATACTCGAGTTCAATCGCGCGACCGGCCTCGACGAGGTCGAGTTCATCCGCGCCACGCAGGCGAGCTTCAAGCTCGGCATCGAGTTCGTCGACTGGAGGTGCCAGGGTCATGCGTACATGCATCCCTTCGGCTATTACGGCGTGCAGATGGAGGGAATCTATTTCCACCATTTCTGGCTGAGGCACTGCGCGCAGGGCGGCACCCTGCCGTACGACGCGTTCTGCTCGAACATTGTCGCCGCGCGCGCCGGGAAATTTGGTCGTCCGCTGCCGGACGACCGCACACCGGTCCCGCATCTCGCCTACGCCTATCATTTCGACGCCGGGTTGTACGCCGCGTTCCTGCGGAAGTTCTCCGAAGCGCTCGGCGTGCAGCGTCACGAAGGAAAAGTGGTGGACGTGCAATTGCGCGCCACCGACGGGTTCATCGAGTCGATCAAGCTGCAGGACGGCCGCGTCATCGCCGGCGACTTCTTCATCGACTGCTCCGGTTTCCGTGGACTGCTCATCGAACAAACGCTTAAGGCCGGTTATGAGGACTGGAGCGAATTCCTGCCCTGCGACCGCGCAATGGCCGTGCCCTGCGAGCGCATTGCGGCCACTACGCCGTATACGCGCTCCACCGCGCGCGAAGCGGGATGGCAGTGGCGCATTCCGCTGCAGCACCGGACGGGTAACGGCTACGTCTACTGCAGCCAGTTCATGAGCGATGATGAAGCCGCGAGCCTGCTGTTGACGCGGCTCGATGGAAAGGCCTTGAACACGCCCCGCCCGCTGAAGTTCGTGACCGGTCGCCGCAAGGAAGTCTGGAAGAAGAATTGTGTCGCACTCGGACTCGCGAGTGGATTCCTCGAGCCGCTCGAATCGACCAGCATCCACTTGGTGCTCGCGTCGATTCAACGCCTGCTGTTCATGTTTCCGGGCGACGGGTTCGATCAGGCGACCATCGACAAATTCAACGCGCTGGTGCGGGTCGAGACCGAGGAGATCCGCGATTTCCTCGTGCTGCATTACACCGTCACGGAACGCAACGACACGCCGTTCTGGCGACATTGCCAGGCCATCGGGAAACCGGACACGCTCAAGCAGAAACTGGAGATGTTCGAGCGCAGCGCCAACATAGTGATCAGCGTGGGCGAATTGTTCCGCGAGCCGAGCTGGTTCGCGGTGCTCATGGGGCAGGGTCCATTCCCGAAGTCCTATCACCCCTTCGCAAACAATATTTCCGGCGCCGAGCTCGCGCGCCGCTTCGACCTCATGAGCAGCGATGTGCAGAAGCGCGTACAGACCTACCCGATGCACGATGACTTCATCCGCACGCACTGCGCTGCGCCGCCGATGCCGGATCGAATGGCATGAGCGCGCCGACGCGCACCGCCAGCGTCGATGGGCACGACATTTTCGTGTTCGACGATCTGGTGCCGGTCGAAGAAGCCGCGAAATACGCGAGGGCGATCCTGGGGGCGTCGTTCGCACGCACGGAAACCGCCCGCCCAGAGCGGATCGAGCACAGGCACTGGGTGTGTGAAATGCCGCTCGAGAATTTGCCGCGCACCAGCCTCTGGCTCGCAACCGAGAAGGCTGTTGCAGACCTGCGGCCGAACGAGCGCTTCCTTCCCTACCGCGTCTACACGAATTTCGCGTCCTTCGGCGACGTCCTGCTGACTCACTTCGACGCGTTGCCCGACACTCGCGAGCTCACGGCGCTGTGGTACCTGTGCGAACAGTGGGACGTTGAGTGGGGCGGTGAGACGATGTTCTTCGATTCGAAAGGTGATGCGCAGGTGGCCGTGACCCCGAAGCCCGGGCGGCTGCTGCTGTTCGACGGCGCCATTCGTCATGCGGGCCGTCCGCCCAACCGCAATTGCCCGGTGGGGCGCTACACCTTCGCAGTAAAGCTGCGATCGGCCTAGCTAGTCTCTGAAATTGTTGAATTGGACCGGGCGGTCCAGCTCAGCCTTGCGCAGCAGCGCCATGGCCGCCTGCAGATCGTCGCGTGATTTTCCGGTCACGCGCAGCTTGTCGCCCTGGATCGACGCCTGCACCTTGAGCTTGGACTCCTTGACCAGCTTCTGCAGTTTGCGGCCCGCGTCCGCGTCGATGCCATGCCGAAGCACGATGTCCTGGCGCGCCTCGGCGAGGTTTGTCACCGGGTCCTTCTTCTCCATGCAGCGCACGTCGATGCCGCGCTTGCTGAGGCGTTGCGCAAGGATGTCGACCATCTGTTTGAGCTGGAACTCGGACGGAGCCTTCAGGCTCACGGTCATTTCCTTTTCATTGAGCTCGAATACAGCGCCGGTGTCCTTGAAGTCGAAGCGCTGCGAAAGTTCGCGATTCGCCTGGTCCACGGCGTTGGTGAGTTCGTGGGTGTCGAGTTCTGAGACGGCATCGAAGGAGGGCATGGCTGATTCCAGAATGTCAGGCGCGCAGGGTTTTTTCGAGACTGGATACGACGTCCGGGCCAACCTTGGTGCGCAAGTAGCCGAGGATAACCGGCACGAATTTCTTGGCGTCCTCGGGCTTGAGCCCAAGTTTGCCAAAGCCGCTGACGACGGAGCTGATGAGAGCGGCATTGCCGCCGATGGCGCCGGCGAGACCGCCTAACAAACCGCCGAGCCCACCGCCGCCGCCCGACGCGGGCGTCTTCTTCAGCAGGTCGTGGAGACCCGGCACGCTGCCGAGCTGGCTGTCGAACTCGGCCGCACCGAGCTTGTCCTTCGCGGCCTTCAACAACACCGCCGCGCCGCCTTCGGCCTGAGTCGCGCTGATGCCGAGGGTCTGTCGTGAGGCTGTCGATGAGCTCTTTCATGAGAGTTTCCTTGTTTGCGCGTCAGTCGTAAGCGGGGGCGGGGAAACCATCGGCGCCCTTGCGCCAGGGCGCCCATACCAACGCGACTTCGCCGACCGCGATGTCGGATTTGCGTGCCGGCACTTCGACGGCGCGCAGGGAAATGGTGCTGGCATCCAGCGTGGTTTCGAGGCGCGCAACTTCCGCGTCGACCTCACGCTTCGTATCTTCGAGCCGTTGCTGGAGCACTTCCAGGCTTTCCTCGGCGCGCGTGACGTCCTGCGATTCGTGGCCCATGCGTGTTGCCGACCGCGCCGCACTGCCCACGCGATTGAGGTTGGTTGCCGAGAGTGCCTTGCGGCCTAACAATGCGCCCAGTATCGAGCTGCCGATGGAGACGGCAGTCTGCATTTTCTGCTGCGAGAGCTGGCTCTTCTCGCGCTCGCGGCGCTCATCGGCGCGACGGATCTGATCCTGGAGTTGCTGCAGCTTCACCTGCCAGCGTTTGCGCAGCTCGGCCACTGCGGCGTCGCGCTTCTCGCGCGCCGCGAGTGCGAGGCGCGAGCGGAAGTCGCCCTCGGCTTCTCCGACCTTCGAGGCTGTCTTGAATGCCTCGCACCACACCAGCCTGGTGCGCGCAGTCTCATACAGATGCGACTGCAGCTTTTTCGCCCAGGCTGCGTAACTGGCCGCGCGCAGTGCGGAGCCCGGCAACTCGCCATATTCCGCGCCATCGGCCGGTGTGGTGACCAGGCGCGCCTTGAGGCCGACATCCTGGGCTGCATCTTCCCAGGACGCCTCGCTGGCGCCGTCATCGAACGGGGCCAGCCATCCGGCGGTCTGCCACTCGTCGAGTGCGAGTTTGGCGTCAACGAAATGCAGCTTTGAAAAGCCGGCGACCATGGGCTTGTAGAGCACCGTTCCTGTGCCTTTCGTGGGACTCAGAAAGTACTCGGGAATTCCCGAGCCCACCGCGGGGCGCGGCGCCGCCACGATCGCGGCCGCGGGTGATGCCGCCGGGTAGCTAGACTGGCCCACACTGCTCGCGCCCTTGCGCGTAGCCATCACACGCGCGATCTCGGGCCCGGTTAGTGGCCCGCGCAGGTAGGAAAGCGCCCACCGCGTTTTCATGAGGACCGGCGCGTCATCGTGCACATTGCGCATGAGGAATACGCGCTGCGTGAGGTTCGACATCAACGCCGCAAGACTACCGCGATCGCCATCCGCGGACGCCGAGGTACTGGATAACAAACCTTCGATGACGCGCAGCTTGTCGCGCTCGGTCTGCAGTCGGCCGATGAACCAGGTGCCGCAGTTGGCGAGGCCCTTATAGTCGAGATCGACGGGATTCTGTGTCGCAAGCACTACACCCAGGCCAAACGCGCGTGCCTGCTTGAGCAGCGTGAGCATGGGTTGTTTGGAAGGCGGGTTCGCGGTGGGCGGAAAGAACCCGAAGATCTCGTCCATGTAGAGGATGGCGCGCAGGGAGCCGGTGCCCGATTGATTGCGCATCCACGCGATGACTTCGTTGAGCACGAGCGTGACGATGAACATGCGCTCGGCGTCGTTGAGGTGCGCGATGGAGATGATCGAGATTCGCGGCTTTCCCTCAGGCGTGAACAGCAGCCGCTGCGCGTCGAGCGGCTCTCCCTGCATCCACGTTGCGAAGCCCGGCGAGGCGATCAGGTTGTTGATCTGCATCGCGAGCTTGAGACGGTCCTTCGCGGGAAAGAAGGTTTCGAGATCGAACGCGCCCAACTTGTCGAAGGCCGGCTTCTGCACGGCCTGAATGAGGCCGGTCATATCGAGTGACAGCCCCGAGCGCCAGGCGCCTTCAAGGATGTTGGCGAGCAGGATGTGCTCGCGCGAACCGATAGGGTCGGCTTCGATACTTAGCAGGCTGAGCAGGCCGGAGACGACGGCGCCCACGCGGTCGCGCAACGCGCCTGCGTCGGCCAGCAACTCAGGTGAGGGTGGCGAAAACGAACGCAGCACCGACAGCGGCAAGCCGGTCTCGGCGCCGGGCGTGTAGATGGCGACATCGGCGGCGGCGCGTAAGCGTCCAATGCGATCGGGCGCCTGGCCCCACTCGGCGAGACCGTTCTTCCACGTGTCGGCCGTCTTCGCGGCGAAATCCGCCACGCTCACGCCTTTGCGCGCGGCATCTCCCGCATCCACCCAGGGCTCGAAATCGGATGGCGCGAGGTTGGGAAATGTCAGCAGCAGATTGCCGAGGTCGCCCTTCGGATCGATGCAGATGGCCGGGACGCCGTCGATGGCGGCTTCTTCGAGCAGCGAAAGACATAGCCCCGTTTTGCCGCTGCCCGTCATGCCCACGCAAACCGCGTGAGTCGTCAGGTCTTTGGAGTCGTAGAGAACCAGCTCATCCTTCAACTTGTTGGCGGCCGGGTCGAATTCACGACCCAGGTAGAACACGCCTAACTTCTCGTAGTCTGTTGACATCTCTACTTCTTGCGGCGCGCGACTTTCGCCTTCTTCTTCTTCGCGCGGGGCCGCCTCGCGGCGCAGCGCCGTGACTTCGATCTCGATCTTCATGCGCGGATCCGCCAGCCCGACGACCATCATGGTGGCAGCAGGCCGCGCCTCACCGAACGCCTTTCCCATAGCGGGCCAGCAACGTTCGAAGTCCGAGGCGTTGATCATGAGGTAGTGCACTCGCACGACGTCGGCGAAGCTCGAGTCGGCCTGCTTGAGGGCCGCGGCAATGTTCTTCAGCGCCTGTTCGCACTGTGCGACGGCGTCTTCCTGGATGGTCATGTTCGAGTAATCGAAACCCGTGGTGCCGGATACGAACACCCAGTCGCCATCGACCACGGCGCGTGAATAGCCAATGCTTTTTTCGAAAGTCGATCCTGAGGAAATCAATCGGCGCGCCATCAGTCCTCCTCGCGGTATATTCCGCGCCTTCGGATTCTGCCATGGTTCGCCAGCTGGAAAGCCTCATGAAGCTATTTGCAGGAATGCTCGTTCTCGCCCTGCTCGCCGCTACGGCAGCGCAGGGTGCGGACAACCCCAATTCCGTTGCGCTGACGCGCGCCATGCGCTCGGATGAAATCGCGGTGGCGACTGCCAAGCGCAATTTCCTCAATGGTTCCATGGCCGAGCGCTACGGCAAGACCAACGCGGGCTGCGTCAAACGTATTCCCTACGCCGATTTCACCGCCGGTTGGGCGCGTGTCATCGACAGCGTGTTGAGCGGAGAGGAGATCGACTCCGCGCTGACGTTTTTCAAGTCAGATGCGGGGGTCAAGTATGTGGAAGGTATGCTGCGCCGCCTCCGCGCCCGCGAGGGCGGAGAAGTGTTCCCCGAAGTCCCGGGCAAGGAAGACATATCTTCCGCCCAGAGCGCTGCCATAAGCGATTTCTCGAGCTCGGACCTCGGACGCAAAGTCATGGGCAAGGATCTGATTGTTTCTCCCGCGGCGGAGGAGTTTGGGCGCGAACTCCTTCAGCAGATCGCCGGAAAGTGCGGCAAATAGCGAGATTCTTCGCCAGCCTTGACGTCGCGGCGAAGGCACGGCGATACTCCCCGCCCCGATGAATACCTACGTAACCCGCAAGATCTGGTGGTGGCGCCTCCAATAAGGAGTGGGCCTTCGGGATGTTATTGCGTATCTGATTAGAGAACGAATTCCAAAAGAACCCATCTCCGGTAACACCTGAGATGGGTTTTTTGTTGTCTGCGAAAAATTGACGGAGATAAACGCGGTGAAACCGCCATTCGACATTGCCGGCGATCTCGACACTCCCGTGTCGGCCTTCGCCAAACTCGGTGCCTTCAATCCGCGTTTCCTGCTGGAGAGCGTGGAGGGCGGCGAACGTCTCGCGCGTTACTCATTCATCGGTTTCGGCGATTGCCTGGAAGTCCGGCTCGACGCTGCCGGTCTCACCGTCGGCAACGCGAAGTTGCCACGCCCCGCGAACAAGGCGGAGTTGTTAGACGCGTTGCGCAAGGCACTGGCCGCCGCGCCCAAGCCGCTGCCCGAGATGGCCGGTGTGCCGCTCGCGGGCGGTCTCGTCGGATATTCGTCATACGACGTGGTGCGCTACTTCGAGCGCCTGCCCTCGAACGCGCGCGTCGACAACCCGGTGCCGGACCTGCACTACGTCGCGCCCGAGTCCATGTTGGTGTTCGATCACCTGACGCGCGGCATCGCGCTGCTGCACGCCGGATCCGAGGCCGAGCGGCAGGCGCTGCGCCGCCAGGTCATCGGCGCGCTTCGCGGCGGCATCGCCAATTACGTAATCCCGGGTAGTGGCGCCGCGGAGCGCTATTCGCCGGCGGTAGGTTCGCTGTCGCGCGACGCGTACATGGCGGGCGTGAAACGCGTGCAGGAATACATCGCGGCCGGCGACGCCTACCAACTCGTGCTGTCATCGCGCTTCTCGGGCCGCCACTCGCTCGATCCTTTTGAAGCTTATCGCGCGCTGCGCCTCATCAACCCTTCTCCTTATATGTACTACTGCAAGCTCGGAGACGTGACCGTGGTTGGCTCGTCGCCCGAAGCTTTGGTGAAAGTGAACGCGCGTGGAGAAGCGCAACTTCGCCCTATCGCGGGCACCCGGCCTCGCGCCGACGACCTCGCCGCGGACTTGCAGCATGAAAAGGATCTGCTCGCGGACGTGAAAGAGAATGCCGAGCACGTGATGCTCGTGGACCTGGCGCGCAATGATCTCGGTCGCGTCGCGCAGGCGGGCAGCGTGCATGTGGATCCCTATCGCGTGATCGAACGTTACAGCCACGTGATGCACATCGTCAGTGGCGTGAAGGGAAAACTCGCCGCCGGTCGCGATGCCTTCGATTTGTTCGCCGCCACGTTCCCGGCGGGCACACTGGTGGGCGCGCCGAAAGTCCGCGCGATGGAGATCATCGACGAGCTCGAACCGGTGCGGCGCGGCCTGTATGGCGGCACGGTCGGATACTTCGGTGCGCGCGGCGACATGGACCAGGCCATCACGATCCGCACCCTGGTGTTCCGCGGCGATGAATACAGCTACCAGGCGGGCGCCGGCATCGTCGCTGACAGCGTTCCCATCACCGAATATGAAGAAGTGCTCGCCAAGAGCGGTGCGATGGCACGTGCGCTCAAGCTGGCGGCCGAGGGGTTATGAATAGTCCTATGAACGTGCGGCTGCTCCTGATCGACAACTACGATTCCTTCACCTACAACCTGGTGCAGGCCTTCCTGATTCTCGGTGCGGAAGTCGACGTGCGACGCAACGATGAAATCACGGTGGAGCAGGCGAGGGCGCTGGGTTCGACGCATCTGTGCATTTCCCCGGGGCCGGGCACGCCGTACGACGCCGGCGTCAGCATGGACATGATCCGTGCGTTCGCGGGTACGTTGCCGGTTTTCGGCGTCTGTCTCGGGCACCAGTCCATCGTCGAAGTGTTCGGCGGCAAGGTAGTCAGGGCGCCGCGCCTGATGCACGGCAAGACTTCACCCGTCACGCACGATGGCAAGGGTCTGTTTGCCGGGATCCCCCAGTCAGCCGAAGTGGGTCGCTACCATTCATTGATAGCAAAGTCCGAGACGCTGCCGCCGGAGCTCGAGATCACGGCGCAAACCCCCGAAGGCGAAATCATGGGAGTGCGGCACAAGAGCCTGAAAGTGGAAGGCGTGCAGTTTCATCCGGAGAGTGTGCTCACGCCTGACGGTCCGGCGCTCATCGGCAATTTCCTCAAGATGACGGGCGGCCGCCAATGAGTCTGCGCGACACGCTCGAACATCTGCTCAGCGGCAAGTCGCTCAGCGAATCCGATGCCGCCGACCTGCTGCGCGCCATGACTGGCGGCGAAATGCCGCCGGCGCTCGCGGGTGCGCTGCTGGCGGCACTGCGTTCCAAAGGCGTGAATGCCGATGAAGTGCGCGGCTTTGCGCGCGCCATGCGTTCGCTGGCGCGTCAACCGGCGATCCCGGCCGGCTCTCGCGCCATCGACATCGTGGGCACTGGCGGCGATTCTTCGGGCAGCTTCAATCTCTCCACGGGGGCGGCGCTGCTGACCGCGGCCTGCGGCGTGGACGTGGTCAAGCACGGCAATCGCTCGGTTTCGAGCAAGTCCGGCAGCGCCGACGTGCTCGAGCAGCTCGGGCTCAAACTACCGCTGGACGAATCGGCCGCGGGTGCATGCCTCGCCGCCACGCGGTTCACATTCCTGTTCGCGCCTCACTACCATCCGGCGATGAAGGCGATCGCGCCCGTCCGGCAGGCGATGGGCGTGCGCACCGTGTTCAACATCCTGGGGCCGCTGACCAATCCCGCGGCGCCACTGTTCCAGCTCACCGGTGCGTTCAATCTGCCGACCGCGCAGCTCATGGCCGAGACGCTGTCCGGGTTGCCCATCGAGCGCGCCTTCGTGGTCCATGGCGCGGAGGGTTGGGATGAGCCCACGCCACTCGGTCCCTTCACCGTGCTCGACGTACGGCCCGGCGAGGTCAAGGCGGAAATCCGCAGCCCGTCAGACTACGGTCTCGATCTGTGCGGTGCACATGAGCTGGCCGGCGGTGACTCGGCGACCAACGCGCGCGCGCTGCGCGCGGTGCTCACCGGTGAGCAGCATGGCCCGCATCGCGATGCGCTGTTGTTAGGCACGGCGCTGGCGCTGGAAATCGTCGGCCGCGTCGATCAGCCGCGCGATGGCGTGCGCCTCGCGACAGAAGCCATCGACAGTGGCGCCGCGCGCCGCACGCTGGACAAGCTCGCGGCCTTCGGTGCGGGTGCCGGACTATGAGCGGAGACTTCCTGAGCGACATGGCGGCGTCGAGCCGTGTGCGCTCCGCCGCTGCGCAGGCTCAGCTTTCCGCTCGTGAATTGCGCGCGCGCATCGCGGACCTGCCGGCCACGCCCGTGCTCAAGCTCGGCGCCTTCGATCTCATTGCCGAAGTAAAACTGCGGTCACCGGCAGTGGGTTTGCTCAAACAGGCGAACGATGGAGAAGTCGGCGCACGCGTTGGCACCTATGCGAATGCAGGAGCCGCCGCCGTTTCCATTCTCACGGAGCCCAGCCGCTTCGACGGTTCGCTCGCGGATCTCGAGGCGGGCGCGAGCGCATTGGCGCCGCTCAACGTGCCGGCGATGCGCAAGGATTTCCTGGTGGATGCATACCAGGTGCTCGAAGGCCGCCTTGCCGGGGCGGGTGGAGTGCTCGCCATCATTCGCATGCTGCCGAGACAGGAACTCGAGCAACTCATCGACGCAGCGCTCGAATTGCAGATGTTCGTCCTGCTCGAAGCCTTCGACACGATGGACATCGAGCTCGCGCATACGCTCGTGGACGCGCGGAGTGACCACCATCATCTGTTGCTGGTCGGAGTGAATTCACGCGATCTGGCCACGCTCAAGGTAGTTCCGGGCAGGCTGGATGCGCTGGCGCCGCAATTGCCGACCGCCGTCAAGCGCGTGGCGGAGAGCGGTGTCGCGACTGCCGAAGACGCCGCGCGCATGGCCGCCTGCGGTTACGACCTCGCGCTGGTGGGCAGCGCGCTGATGTCCGCAACCGATCCGGCGCGACTCGCGCGCGCCATGCTCGTGCAAGGCCGTGCCGCGGTGTCTGCGAGAGCGCGAAGCGCAGGCCACGCATGACTTCCGCGCCCCGGCCTTTCATCAAGATCTGCGGCATGACGACGCCGGTCGCGGTGAGCACGGCCATGGCCTGTGAAGTGGACGCGATCGGTTTCGTGTTCGCCACCTCGGTGCGACAGGTGACGACACAGCGTGCCGTCGAGCTCGCGGCACCGGCGCGTGGCAAGATCGCCTGCGTAGCGGTGACCCGCCATCCGACGCGCGAGCTGATCCTCGAGATCCTGCGCGATTTCAGGCCCGACATCCTGCAGACCGACATCGACGACATCGCCGGGCTCAATCTGCCGGCAACACTCTCCGTGCTGCCGGTGATGCGGCCGGGGCCGCAAGCGGCCTGTCTGCTGCCGGCGCGAGTGCTGTTCGAAGGGCCGGTGAGTGGCAGCGGTCAAACTACCGACTGGGACGCCGCCGCGCAGCTTGCCCGCCGTTGCGAAATCATCCTGGCCGGCGGCCTGAACCCGCTCAACGTCGGCTTCGCGATGCGCCAGGTTCGTCCCTTCGGCGTCGATGTGTCGAGTGGGGTCGAAAGCGCTCCCGGCATCAAGAGTGCCGACCAGATCGAGAAATTCGTGGCCGCCGCGCGTGTGGCGGCCCTGGAGTTGAATTCATGAATATTGACGCGACCCAGTTGTTGGCCGACGAGATCGCCGGAAAGTACCCCGATGCCCGCGGCCGCTACGGTCCGTTCGGCGGACGGTATGTACCCGAGACGCTGTTTGCCGCGTTCGAAAAACTCGAAGCCGGCATGCGGCAGCACCTCCATTCGGCCGAGTTCCAGCAAGAACTCACGCGCGAACTGAGCAGCTGGGTGGGCCGGCCGACGGCGCTCACCCACGCGCCCAAGCTTTCGAAGGCCTGGGGCGCGGAGGTGTGGCTCAAGCGCGAGGATCTTGCGCACACCGGGGCTCACAAGATCAACAACGCGCTCGGCCAGGCGATGCTCGCCAAGCGTCTCGGGGCGAAGCGTGTGGTGGCCGAGACCGGCGCCGGCCAGCATGGCGTCGCCAGCGCCGCGGCCTGCGCGCGCATCGGGTTGCCCTGCACGGTGTACATGGGCGCGGTGGACATGGAGCGCCAGGCACCGAACGTGGGCCGCATGAAGTTGTTAGGCGCGACCGTGGTGCCGGTGACCAACGGCGACCAGACGCTGCGCGCCGCCATCGACGAAGCCTTCCGCGACTGGGTCAGCAATCCGAACGACACGTTTTACATCATCGGTTCGGCGGTGGGCCCGCATCCCTATCCTTACCTGGTGCGCGAGCTGCAGACGGTGATCGGCAAGGAAGCGCGCGCGCAGATGCTCGCGCAGTCGGGTGGCCTGCCCGATGCCGTCATCTCCTGCGTGGGCGGCGGTTCCAATGCCATCGGCATGTTCCACCCCTTCCTCGCCGACAAGTCGGTCGAGATCATCGGCATCGAAGCGGGAGGCACGGGCAAGGAACTCGGACGCAACGCCGCAACACTCGCTTATGGCCGGCCCGGCGTGTTGCAGGGCGCCTATTCGCTACTGCTGCAGGATGCGGAAGGCCAGATACAGGAAACCGAATCGGTCTCGGCCGGTCTCGACTATCCGGGCGTGGGGCCAGAACATTCACTGCTGCTGTGGGCAGGGCGCGTGAGGTACGAGGCCGCGACCGACGACGAATCGCTCGAAGCGCTCACCGAGTGTTGCCGCACCGAGGGAATCCTTCCGGCGATCGAATCGGCGCACGCATTTGCCGGCGCGCGTCGCTGGGCGCGCATGAATCCTGGCAAGAAGTTGTTGATCGGCCTTTCCGGCCGCGGCGACAAAGACATGCCGACCCTCCTGCGCACCGTGTTAGCTGAGCAAAAGAAATGACTCCCAGCGAAAAAATTACCGCCGCGATTCGCGCGGCAAACGGCGGCACCGCCATCGTGGCGTTCATCACCGCTGGTTATCCGCTGCGCGAGAAATTCCGCGAGCACCTCACGCAGGTCGGCAACGAAGCCGACGTGGTCGAGATTGGCGTGCCGTTCACCGATCCGATGGCCGATGGCATGACCATCCAGCGATCCAGCCGCGAAGCGCTGCGCCAGGGTGTGAGCCTGCGCTGGCTGCTCGAGGAGTTGGCCGCGATGCAGCGGCCGAAAGCGCCGCTGGTCCTCATGAGCTACCTGAATCCGCTGATGGCCTTCGGTTTTGAAAAGCTGGCGAGCGCGGCGGTCAAAGCCGGAGTGTGTGGTTTCATCATTCCCGATCTGCCTTACGACGAAGGCGAAGAGCTCCGTGCGGCTCTCGCCCCCCATGGCCTGGCACTCATCCAGATGGTCACTCCGGTGACCACGCCCGCGCGCATGGCCAAGCTCTGCGCTGCCAGTCAGGGATTCGTGTACGCCGTTACCATGACGGGAACCACCGGGCGAACCGCCTCGGTTCCGGGCGAGGTCACGCGCTATCTCGAAGACGTGAGCGCCGTGTCCAAACTACCCGTCTGCGCCGGCTTCGGCATTCGCAGTCACGAACAGGTGGAGCAGCTCAAGGGACATGTGGCCGGCGTCATCGTCGGCTCCGCGCTGGTCGAGGTGCTCGAAAGCGGTCAGGAGCCGTCTGTGTTCCTGCGGTCTCTTCGTTCGGGCTAGACGTCACTTGCAGCACAAACTTCCCGGTTACGCGATGCTCGCCGTACTCATCGGCGGGCTTTCGATGGTCAGTCCGTTCTCCATCGACACTTTCTTTCCGGCGTTCCATTCGATGGAGAAGGCACTCCACGTCGACGCCTGGAAACTCCAGCAGGTCATCACCGCGTACATGGTGCCGTTCGCGTTCGCTTCCCTGGTCCATGGTCCATTGTCGGATGCGATCGGGCGCCGCCCGGTGATGATCTGGGGCATGGTGCTGTACACCGTGGGCTCGGTGGCCTGCACGGTGGCGCCTAACTACGAGCTGCTGATCGCCTCTCGCATGCTGCAGGGCGCAACCGCCGGCGTGGGCGTGGTCGTCGGCCGCGCCATCGTGCGCGACCTGTACTCGGGCACCAACGCGCAGCGCCTCATGAACCTGACCACGATGATCTTCGCCCTCGCGCCCGCGATTGCCCCGATCATCGGGGGCTGGGCGCATGTCGCTTTCGGCTGGCGAGCGGTGTTCGCGGTCATGGTGATCTGCGGAATCATTTTCTCCGCCGCCTCCTGGTCGAAGCTGCCGGAGACGCATCCGCCAGCCGCGCGCATCCCGTTCAATGCGCGCAACCTGGTGGCCACCTCGTGGACCGTGTTGTCGCATCGCGAATTTCTGCTGCTGGCGCTCACGGCCGCCATCAACTTCTGCTCGCTCGCCTGTTTCATCGGCTCCGCGCCCGCCATCATCGAAGAGCACTGGGGCATGAGCGAAACTTCGTACGCCGCGCTGTTCCTGCCGGTGATCACCGGCATCCTGGCCGGAGCGACGATCTCCCGGCGCATCGCGGGGCACATGGATCTCACGCGCCAGGTGCATCTGGGCCTTGCCATCACCTTCATCGCGTCGTTCACGCGGGTTATCCTGCATCTCAGCTTCGATTCACTGCCGATTCCGCTGCAGCAGGCGTTGCTGTTCTGCGCGGCGAGTGGCGCGCAATTCGCGTTCCCGGTGCTCACGCTGCGCATGCTCGACCTGTTCCCGGCGGCGCGCGGCACGGCGGCCTCTGCGCAATCCTTCGTTGCGCTGCTGGTCACGGCGTTCACGCTGGGCATCGTCTCGCCCAAAGTGCTTCCGCATCTCGAGTGGATCGCGTGGACTTCGCTTGTGCTCACCGGAACCGCGTCGGTCTGCTGGTTTTTTTCACTACGCGCGCTCGCGGCGAAGCAACCGGTGGACGTCCTGTAGGGTTGTTAGCGGCCTTCCGGACGCACGAGTTCTGCCAGCGTACTCCGTAGTTCCGCCATCTTGGGCGGCTTGCTGAGCACGCGGTCCACGTGTTCCGGCTTGTCGTTGGTGGCGATCATGCGATGTCCCCAGCCCGTGAGCATGATGATCGGCATCTGGCCTCCGAGCTGGCGAATGCGCGCCGCGACCTTGCGTCCGTCCACATAGGGCATGCCGAGATCGGTGATGACGGCGTCGAACCTCGTGCCCGCCTTGGTCTCCGCGGCGAATGTATCGATGCCGGCCTGCCCCCCTTCAGCCGCGACTATCTGGTGTTCATCCAGTTCGAGCGCATCACGCAGGGAGCGCAGCAGCAGCGGGTCATCATCGATCAACAGCAGGCGCATGGGTCGCAGTGGAGCCGCCTGCGCCTGCTCGCTCGCGCTGGTCTCGGTTGGCGCGCTCGGGAATGACAGGCGCATGGTCGTACCGTGACCCAACTCGCTGTCGATCTCGAGTTCACCACCGTGACGCTGAATCATGCCGAACACCATGGCCAACCCCAGGCCCGTGCCGCGCTCGCCCTTGGTGGTGAAAAACGGTTCGAGACAGCGGCTACGCGTGGTCTCGCTCATGCCAACCCCGGTGTCCTGCACTTCGACAATCACTTCATTGTCGCGTGGATCCAGTCGCGTGCGCACCGTGATGAGGCCTCCTTCCGGCATCGAATCCGCGGCGTTGAGCATGAGATTCGTCAGGGCGTCGCGCATTTCATTTTCAGCGCCAAGAATCTTCGGCAGGGCAGGTGCGAGCTCGCTTTTCACGCTGATCACCACGCCGCGCTCCTGCGGAATGTTGCTCCAGCGCGCGCGCGTGAGTTCGATCACTTGCGTGAGGATCGAATTCATCTCCACCGGCGCAAGCGTGAGCTCGTGACCGGACGGCATGTAGAACGCGCGCATGCGTTGCACGGTGAGCGACACATCGTCGATCGCACGCTGGATGATGGCGAGTTGTTCGCGCGACCGCTCGGTCAACCCGGTGTCGTGCTTGAGCATGGATTGCGTGTAAAGAGCCGCCGGCGACAACGCGTTGTTTATGTCGTGCGCGATGCCGCTGGCGATCTGCCCGAGCGCGCGCAGTCGCTCCTGCTGCATCACGGTCTGCTGGGTCTGGCGCAGGTCCTCATACGCGTCCTGCAGTGCGCCGTAGAGCCTCGCCTGGTGAGCGGCCAGCGCGACATGGCTGCATAGCTGGCGCAGGAACTCGCAGTCGTCGCTGGTGAACGAATCGCTGCGCCGCTTCGCTACCACCATGACGCCAAAGACTTCGCTCTCGATCGTCAACGGAGCGACGACCAGCCCGCGCAGGCCGCCGCGCGCGAGTCGTGCCGGGAAGGGAATCGGCACCGTCTCGATATCGGGTTCGTACAGCAGTTCGCCGCGCAGGCAGCCGCTGAGGCCGTTCTCTTCCACCGGGATCTGCGCGTTTTCTACGACGCCGACTTCTGCGCCGAGCGTCGTGCTGCGATCGCCCACGCAATTCACGATGAGCATCGGCGGGTCGGAATGACGGATGCAGATGCAGGCGAAATCGATGCCGAGCGCATCCTCGAGACTGCGCAGCACTACCTCAAACACCTTGCGCAGGTCCTGGTGAATGCCGATCGCGTGAGTGATGCGGTCCAGCAGCTGCATTCGCTCCAGCTGAACCTTGAGCTTGCGCTCGGCGAGCACGAAGTCCTCGATGTCGGTGTTCGAACCGAACCACTTGAGGATGCGTCCCGCCGGGTCGCGCAGTGGCACCGCGCGCGTCTTGAACCAGCGATACACGCCGTCGAAGCGGCGGATGCGGTAGCTGAGGTCATATGAGTCGCCGCTCGACAAGACCCGCGCCCACTCCATCTGCACCTTGACCCGATCGTCCGGGTGAACCTGATCGAGCCAGCCTTGCCCTAACTGCTCTGCTTCGCTGCGGCCGGTGTAGTCGAGCCACTGCCGGCTGAGATAGTCGGTGTTGCCGTCGCGTTGACAGGTCCAGATCATCTGCGGCAGGGATTCCGCCAGCGTCTTGAAGCGAGCGCGGTTCTCGCGCAACTGCTCGACGGTTTCGCGATGCTCGGTGATGTCGATGCACGTGCCGATGTAGCCGACGAAATCGCCGTTCGGCCCGTGATGCGGCGTGCCGCGTTCGAGCAGCCAGCGCCAGGCGCCGTCGTCGCGCTGCAGGCGGAATTCCATTTCGTACGACCGCCGCGCGTCGAATGCGGCGTGGTAGGTGTCCAGCGCGCGATCGAAATCGGCCGGATGCACGTTGTCGCACCAGCCGTCGCCGATTTCCTGTTCGATATCGCGGCCGACGAAATCGAGCCAGCGCTGGTTGAACCAGATGCAACGCTTGTCCGGGCCGCTCATCCATATGAGGACCGGTGCGGCGTTCGCCGTCATGCGAAAGCGCTGCTCGCTCTCGCGCAGGGCTTCCTCGGCGCGAATGCGGCTGGTGATATCGCGAATGAAAGCGCTGAACACGAGGTCGTCGCCGAAACCAATGGCCGTGATGGCCAGCTCCACCGAAAATTCGTGTCCGTCGCGATGGAGCGCGGACATTTCGATGCGCTTGTTGAGCACGCGCGCGACGCCGGATTCCACGTAGCGGAGCAGGCCTTTGCGATGTTCCGCGCGCGCCCGCTCGGGAATGACGAGTTCCGCGAGCTCGCGTCCCATGACTTCGGCACGAGTCCAGCCGAACATTCGTTCGGCCTGGGAATTCCAGCCGGAGATCACTCCCCGGGCGTTGATCGTGATCACGGCATCGAGTGCGGTTTCGACGATGAGCTGGTTGCGCTCCTCCGAGAGGCGGAGCCCGCGTTCGGCGGCTCGACGCAGAGCGTCGGCACGCTCTCCGCGCGCGGCGTTCACCAGCACGAAGGCCACGAACACAACGATGCTCGACAGCGCAAAAATCGAAATCGCGCCTTCGAAGCCGAACATGCCGCGGCGCTCGACGTGAAGCGTGAGCGCGCCGGCCAGCAGGGGTACCACGATCGCGGCCGGCAGCAGTCTTCGCGCCATCCCGCCGCCGACGCCGTTGCTCGCAAGCAGGCGCGCCATGCCAGCATCCTGGCGCAGCGTGAGCGTGCCGGCGGACAGCAGCAGGATCAGGCTTGCGGTGTGCACCGCCATGTTCGTAAACGCGAACAAGGGCTCGCCGCCAAACACGTAACGCGACAGGCCAAGCCAACCCAGCAGCATCGACATGGTCGCGAGCACCTGGTGCAGTTCGGCGGTGCGTGGCAGCTGCGCGAACAACAGCGACAGGCCTAACAAGGCGAAGCTTGTGGCGGTGGCCATTGCCATGCTGGCAGGCATGCGCCCGTCCTCCAGGACGGGCAGGGGTGCGAGAGTCAGCTGATCGAGATAGATGTTCCAGCCGGTGACGTCCCGATAGAGCATGACTAAACCAATCGCCGCCAGCAGTGCTGCAGCGATCAACGCCGGGACACGAAGGTCCACCGTGGCCAGCCACAGCGCCACACCCGCGAGCACGAAAGACAGCGCCGTGAGCTTCACCATCTTCGGCCAGGAAGGCACGACGTTGGTGAGCTGCTCCATGTCGAACGCCCACCCTGCCAGCACGAACAGGCCGACAAACAGCGCGACGAAAGCGGCGAACTGTGCGAAGTATCGGGTCGGTTCCGCGCTTTCAGGGCTCCCCATGGCGAATCAAACTACTCCGATGCCAGAAGTGCCGCAATTGGATGGAGCGGGCCTTGAATCGCTTGTCTTGCCAGCTTCAGTCCGCGAATTCATCGAGATTCGCCATTACGTATTTCCCGATAGCCAGGTACCACTCCGAAGCGTGTTGTTGCACCAGCCTCGTCAACGGATTCACCTGCTCATCGTCTTCGAACGCGTCGGGCGATGCCGGAACGATGCCGAGGCTTGCACACGCACGTGCGACGTAACCTTCCTGGCTCGCGAAAATGGCAAGACCCTTGTCGTAGGCTGCCACCGCCTCCGCGAGACCAAGACGCAGCGCGCCGGCGCGTGCGCTAACCAAAGCTTCTTCTCCGCCACCCAGGATATGCGCGGTGTCCTGACGGTTGAACCACTGATCGAAACCGCTGTTGCTGACCGAACCCAGAAATGCGCTGAACGCATAGAGCTCGCGATAGGGCGCCGACATCGTCTGACCGGGGAGTTCCAGGTAGCTCGCGCGGTGCACAAGCGCCTGCTGGGCTTCGTCCGGCGTCAGCTGCATGAGCAGGCGGCGTTCGAAGGACTTCTTGAAGGGAAACATCGGCAATTCCGGCGGCAAACCTGGAAAGTCGGGCGGAAGGCGGATGTCTTCGAGCCTCTCGATGTAATCACCTTCGTGCCGGTAGCTGAACTTTGCGGGCTTGAATCGCACCAGCGTTGCCCGCAGCCAGTAGATCGGACCGCGCGCGTGAGTTTTCGATGCAGCGCGAAGTTTCAACAGCTCACCGAACAGATGCATGTTGCCTGGGGTCATTGCGACCGCGCGCGAACAGGAACGAAGTCACCACGGGCGCGCCCTTGGTGCCCCCATCGCCATGGAAAAGGATTTCCAGTTCGACCCGCCGCCAGTGCCAGGGCAGTTGTTGGCGCAGGCTCCTGATCAGCAGGTCCTGCTCGGCTTGCATGCTTCAGCGCCGGAAGGTCGTGATCAGCCAGGCAACGCCGACGCCGACCATGCCCCAGCCGGCCCACGCGGGCTCGCGCCCCAGCGCCAGCCACACGATGCCGCCTAACAACACCACCGACGCAATGGTTACCTTGTCGCGGCGGCGGTTGGTGCGCTTGATCTCGTTGCGCAGGGCATTGATCTCCGGCGCCTCGACCGCGAGCCGCAGGCGTCCGTCCTGCGCGCGTTGTACGGCCGAGCGCACCAGCGGCGCCAGTGTCTGCAGGCTGGCGAGAATCTCGGGTAGTTGCGTGCGCGCGTTTTCGATGATGGCGCGGCCACTCATCTTCTCGCGCACCCATTCACGCATGATCGGGCCGGCGGTCTTGAAGATGTCGAGATCGGGATACAGGTCGCGTCCCAGCCCCTCGATGTTGAGCAGGGTCTTCTGCAACAGGATGAGCTGCGGCTGGATTGTCACATCGAACCGCCGCGCGATTTCGAACAGGCGCAGCAACACGGTCCCGAAGGAAATTTCCTTGAGCGGCTTGTTGAAGATGGGCTCGCACACCGTACGGATTGCCGATTCCATCTCGTCGACGCGCGACCCTTCCGGCACCCAGCCCGACTCGAGATGCAGTTGCGCAACCTTGCGGTAGTCGCGATCGAAGACCGCCAGGAAATTTTCGGCGAGGTAGTACTGATCGCGCGGATCCAGCGTGCCTACGATGCCGAAATCCACCGCGGCATATTTGGGCTGCGCGGGATTGTCGATGAGCACGAAGATGTTGCCGGGGTGCATGTCGGCATGGAAGAAGTTGTGCCGGAACACCTGGGTGAAAAAGATCTCCACGCCGTTCTCGGCAAGCCGCCGGATGTCGGTGCCGGCTTCGCGCAGGCGCGCCATGTTGGAGATCTGCACGCCGCGGATGCGCTCCATCACCATCACGCCGTGCCGGCAGAAATCCCAATGCACGGCTGGCACGTACAGCAACGGCGAGGCCTCGAAATTGCGCCGCAGCTGCGAGGCGTTGCCTGCCTCGCGCATCAGGTCGAGCTCATCGAGAATGGTCTTCTCGTACTCGCTCACGATTTCCACGGGCTTCAGGCGGCGGCTGCCTTCCCAGTTGCGTTCGGCAAAGTGCGCCAGCTCGCGCAGCACTTCCAGGTCGCGCGCGATGATGGCGTGCATGCCGGGCCGCAGGACCTTGACTACGACTTCGCGGGTCTTCGCTCCGTTGAGTGCGACTTCCGGGCGCAATTCGGCGGCATGCACCTGCGCGATGGACGCGGCGGCCAGCGGAGTCTCCTCGAAAGCCGAGAAAACCTGCTCTGCTGTGCGGCCATACGCGGCCTCGATGATGGCGCGCGCCACCTTGCCGTCGAACGGCGGCACGCGATCCTGCAGCTTGGCGAGTTCGTCAGCGATGTCGACTGGCAGCAGGTCGCGGCGCGTCGACAGCGCCTGGCCAAACTTCACGAAGATCGGGCCCAGTTCCTCGAGCGCGAGCCGCAGGCGTTCGGCGCGAGGCGCATCGCCGCGTCGCACCGCCCAGGTCCAGGGCGATAGCAGGAACAGGAATCGCAGCGGACGATAGAGATGAGTGGCGCGGACGAATTCATCCAGTCCGTGCCGCACCAGCACGCGCTGTATCTCGATGAGGCGGGAGAGGACGCGAAGTTTCATCGCGGGATCTCGTCTTCGGCGTGCTCTATCAAATGCACTCGCGCTTCCACGCGATCCAGGTCTTCGCGCAGCCGTTCGACGCCGCGATAAAAATCCTCGGCTTCAGCGCGCGGCACCAGGTCGCCGCGTTCGTGCGCCAGGTACTCGGCCACGTTGCGAACGCCGGTCTGCGCCGCACGCCGTCCAAAGCCAGTGGCCAGCCGCACGAGGCGCAGCGCCTGGTGCGCGGGGCTATCTCCAATGAGCCTGGATAGTTCCTCTTCGACATCCGGTTTGAGCAACATGGCGAGCTCGCGGAATTTCTGCGCAACCTCGGCGTCGCCACGAATGGTCACGTCGCCGCGCTGGATTACCTCTTCCGGATGCGAGCTGGCGAGCGCGGCGAGATTCAGCAGGCTGCCGGAGATATCCGCATCCGGCGGCTGCCCGTCCGTGGATTCCCTGGTGAGCCGGATCGAAGTGTTCAGCGATTCGGCGATGACCACCCAGCGGAAGTCCCGAGCTTCGACGCGCACGCGCTTGCCCACGAGCGCCGAAGCCAGCTCGCGCGCGCGCGGGCTGCGCGGCAGGTTTCGATTCAGCAGATTCTCGATCGCCTGGGTCAGCATGAACAGCTAGTAACGATAGCCGCGATGTACTGCGACGATGCCACCCGAGAGGTTGTGGTAACGGCAATCCTCGAGTCCCGCATCGCGCAGCATGCCTAACAAGGTTTCCTGATCGGGATGCATGCGGATGGATTCGGCGAGGTAGCGGTAGCTGTCCTCGTCCTTCGCAACCAGCTTGCCGATCAGCGGCAACACGCGGAATGAATACAGGTCGTACAGCGGCTTGAGCAGCGGCACCACCGGGTGCGAGAACTCGAGAATGAGCAGCTGGCCGCCGGGCTTGAGCACGCGTCGCATGTCGGCAAGCGCGGCCGCCTTGTCGGTGACATTGCGCAGGCCGAAACCGATGGTGACGCAGTCGAACGATGAGCTCGCGAACGGCAGCTTCTCGGCGTTGGCGAGGACACAGCTCACGTTGCCCACGATGCCGGTGTCGAGCAGCCGGTCGCGACCTTCGCCCAGCATCGCGCCGTTGATGTCCGACAGGATCACCATGCCGGACTTGCCCACCTGCTTCGCGAGGCCGGTAGTAAGGTCCCCGGTGCCACCCGCGACGTCGAGGGCGCGCTGGCCAGGCCGCAGGCTCGTCAACGACAACGTGAATTCCTTCCAGAGGCGATGCGCGCCCCCGGACATCAGGTCGTTCATCAGGTCGTAGTTGCCGGCCACAGAATCGAAAACGCCGCGCACGCGGCGCTGCTTTTCGTTCCACGGAACGCGTTCGTAGCCGAAATCAGTGTCGGCGTTCTTTTTGGACTCAGTCACAGGGACGCCAGTATAGACGCTGTCATCATCGAGGCTCGAAACCACTGGCTTTTCGGCAGAGCTTTAGCTACAAAGCCCAACTATTCGAGCGGGGGTCTTGGGAGGGCCGGCGGTCTAACGACAGCCGGCCCTTATTTATGCGTGCCGCGGAATTCAAGGCCGTATTGCCAGCGGCTGCGCCGCGAATTCAACGCCGGCCTTCGGCCGGCTCCATAAAACTATTGTTGGGCGGCGTGTACCCGAGCCTGGTACTTGGCCCAATTCAACGCGTAACCCTCGCCCAGCTCGCGCAGGTATTTCCAGGAATACAGCCCCGAGTCGTGGCCGTCGTCGAAGACCAGCTTCACTGCGTATTGACCTACGGGCTCCACGGCGTTGATTCCGACGTGTTGCTTTCCCAGCACGAGAACCTCCTGGCCGGGCCCGTGTCCTTTCACTTCAGCGGACGGCGAATGGACCCGCAGGTATTCGAAGGGCAACAGGAAGCGCGCACCGTCATCGAACACCACTTCCAGCACGCGCGAGCGGGTTCTGAGCTTGATTTCGGTGGGCGTGTGCATCGTTAAGCGTGAGCCTATACTCGGCCACGCGCCGGAGGGGGAAAACTGGCGTTTAACCCGGGGGGATATGCAACCGACGGACACCTCGCAACCCGACTACTTTCACAAAGTCGTGGATTGCCAATGGGCTTGCCCAGCACACACCGACGTCCCCGAATACATTCGACTTATTGCACAAGGCCGCTTCACCGACGCTTACATGGTGAACCGGCACTCGAACGTGTTCCCCGGCATCCTCGGGCGGGTTTGCGACCGACCCTGTGAGCCGGCCTGCCGCCGCGGCCGCGTCGAAGAAAAGCCAGTGGCCATTTGCCGCCTCAAACGCGTCGCCGCCGATCATCGCGACGAAGACATCCGCGCGCGCCTGCCGAAGGTCCCGAAGCTCAAGAACGGCAAGAAGGTGGCGTTGATCGGCGCCGGCTGCGCCTCGCTGACTGTGGCCAATGACCTCATGCCGCTTGGTTATTCGGTCACCATCTTCGAACAGTGGGGCGTGGCGGGCGGCCTCATGCGCACGAATATTCCCTCGTTCCGGCTGCCGGCCGAGGTGCTCAATGACGAGATAGCCCAGATCGTCGAGATGGGCGTGGACCTGAAGCTCAATCACCCGATCAAGTCGATGAAGGAATTGCTCACCAAGGGTGGCTTCGATGCGGTGTTCGTCGGCGCCGGCGCTCCGAAGGGCAAGGAACTCAAACTACCAGGCCGAGCCGAGGGCGCTGCCAACATCCACATCGGCATCACCTGGCTCGAGTCGGTGGCGTTCGAGCACATAAAGAGCATTGGCGAGAAGGTGCTGATCATCGGTGTCGGCAACACCGCGATGGACTGCTGCCGCACGTCCCTGCGCCTGGGCGCGAAGGACGTGAAAGTCATGGCGCGCAAGCCGCGCCAGTTCTTCAAGGCCTCGGCCTGGGAGCTCGAAGACGCCGAAGAAGAACACGTCAAGATCATCATCAATCGTTCGCCGAAAAACTTCGTGCTCGAGAACGGCAAGCTGCGCGGCATGACCTTCGATGTGATCGAGTACGACCTCGACGCGAAGGGCGCCATCACCGCCGAGCGGGTAGTTAGCGAGGAATTCATCGAGGCGGACGACGTCATCCTCGCCATCGGCCAGGAAAACGCATTCCCCTGGATCGAACGCGACCTCGGCATCGAATTCGACAAGTGGGACGTGCCGAAGGTCGACCTCAAGACTTTCCAGTCGACTCGCGATGGCGTGTTCTTCGGCGGTGACGCGGCGTTCGGCCCCAAGAACATCATCTGGGCCGTGGAGCACGGGCACCAGGCCGCGATCTCGATTCACAACCACTGCCAGAAAAAGCCGGTGACGGAGCGGCTTGCCGCCGGGCGTGAACCTGCATTCCACCAAGATGGGCATGCACGAGTGGGCCTACGCCAACGACTACAACCCGGCCGAGCGGCGCCTGATGCCGCACGTCTCGCTCAAAGAGCGCTTCAAGAAGCTCAACATCGAAGTGGAGCTCGGCTTCACCGTCGAGCAGATCGAGAAAGAGGTGCAGCGCTGCCTCAACTGCGACGTGCAGACGGTGTTCGAGACCAAGCTGTGCATCGAATGCGACGCGTGCATCGACATCTGCCCGGTGGATTGCCTGACGATCACGGCGAACGGCGACGAAGCCGACCTCCGCACGCGATTGAAAGCGCCTGCGAAAAACATCACTCAGGCCTTGTACGTATCCAGCGCGCTGAAACATACCGGGCGCGTCATGGTCAAAGACGAAGACCTGTGTGTGCACTGCGGCCTGTGCGCGGAGCGCTGTCCGACTGCGGCCTGGGACATGCAGAAGTCCACGATCCAGTGGCCGCAGGCCACCGACGAAGCCGCTGCAAACGCTGCCAAGCTTCCCCTTATTGCTTAAAGAATGGGCGCCTGAAATGCCTGAACGAGTTAATAACTTCGCGATCAAGATCGCGACGGTGAACGGCACCGGCTCGGCCAGCGCCAATTCGCTGCTCATGAAGTCCATCTTCCGCAGCGGCGTGCCCGTCATGGGCAAGAACTACTTCCCGTCCAACATCCAGGGCCTGCCCACCTGGTACGAAATCCGCGTCACCAAGGATTCTTACGTCGCGCGTTCGGGAAAGATCGACATCATGGTTGCCATGAACGCCGAGACGTATACCAAGGACGTGCGCGAAGTGGTCTCCGGTGGCTATCTACTGTACGACTCCACCTGGCCGCGTCCCGCATTGCTGGCGCGCGACGACATCACCGTGCTCGGTGTGCCGTTCGCCAAGCTTTGCAACGAAAACTTCAACGGCGTGCGCACGCGCATCCTCATGAAGAACATCTGCTACGCCGGCGCGCTCGCGGCGCTGCTCGATCTGGATGTCGCGAAAATCCGCGAATTGCTGGCGGAAACCTACGCCAAGAAGCCGGCGCTCGTGGACTCGAACATGAAGGCGATCGAGCTCGGGTACAACTACACGCGCGAGAACTTCCAGTGCCCGCTGCCCATGCACGTGGCGCCGGGTCTGCTCGGCGCTTCGAAAACCGCCGGCCACATCCTCATTGACGGCAATACCGCGGCGGGACTCGGTTGCGTGTTCGCCGGGGCGACGGTAGGTGCGTGGTATCCGATCACGCCGTCCACCTCGCTCATGGACGCGTTCAAGATGTTCGCCGACAAGCTTCGCGTGGACCCCGCGACCGGCAAGAAGAACTTCGCGTTCATCCAGGCGGAAGACGAGCTCGCCGCCATCGGCATGGTGTTAGGCGCCAACTGGAATGGCGCGCGAGCGTTCACCGCCACGTCCGGCCCGGGCGTTTCGCTGATGAACGAATTCCTCGGGCTCGCGTACTACGCCGAAGTACCTGCCGTGCTGTTCGACATCCAGCGTGTGGGCCCTTCGACTGGCATGCCGACGCGCACCCAGCAGTGCGACATCCTCGAAGGCGCTTACGCCTCGCACGGCGACACCAAGCACGTCTGCCTGTTTCCGCGCGATCCGGAAGAGTGCTTCTACTTCGCGCGCGACGCCTTCGATCTCGCCGAGCGCCTGCAGACTCCCATCATGGTGATGTCGGACCTCGACATCGGCATGAACGACTGGATGTGCCCGGATCTCAAATGGGACGACAACTACGTGCCGGACCGCGGCAAGGTGTTGTCGAAGGACGAAATCGCCAAGCTCGACAAATTCCATCGTTATCTCGATGTCGACGGCGATGGCATTCCTTACCGCACGCTGCCCGGCGTGCATCCGAAAGGCGCGTATTTCACGCGCGGTTCGGGCCATACGCAGTACGGCATCTACACCGAAGACTCGGCCGAATACCAGATAGTGCTCGACCGGCTCACGCGCAAGTTCACCACGGCGAAACGGCTGGTGCCCAAGGCCATCATCGAGCAGGACGCGCATATCGACATCGCGGTGGTGGCCTACGGCAGCTCCGACGGTGCGGTGCGCGAGGCGCTCGATGTCCTCGCGCAACACGGGATCAAGACCAACTACATGCGCCTGCGGTCGTTTCCGTTCGGCGATGAAGTCGAGAAATTCCTCGACCAGCAGAAGCTGGTGTTCGTTGTCGAGCAGAACCGCGACGCGCAGATGCGTTCGTTGCTCACGCTCGAAACCCGTATCGAGAAGGCCAAGCTGCGCTCGTTGCTGCACTACAGCGGCTTGCCGATCTCCTCCGAGTTCATCGTCAAAGGCGTGCTCGCCGAGATCGAGCCGAAGACCCGCAAGCCCGAAGCCATCCCCGGCAACAAGTTTGGTGTCGCATGACTTTCCTGCCGAAGCCCAAAGTCCGTCATCCCTCGCTTCCGAAGAATTCGCTCGGCCTCACGCGACGCGACTACGAGGGAGGCCTGTCGACTCTATGTGCCGGCTGCGGCCACGACAGCATCACCGCGGCTATTATCGAGGCGTCCTGGGGTCTCGACATCGAGCCGCAGAACATGGTGAAGCTGTCAGGGATAGGCTGCTCGTCGAAGACCACCGCGTATTTCGTGAGCGGCGGTCACGGCTTCAATTCCGTTCATGGCCGCATGCCCTCGATCGCCATGGGCGCGAATGCCGCGAATCGCAATCTCAGCTACATCGGCGTCTCCGGTGACGGCGACACGTTATCCATCGGCCTCGGCCAGTTCTGCCACGCCATTCGCCGCAATCTCAACATGGCGTACATCATCGAAAACAATGGTGTTTATGGCCTCACCAAGGGGCAATTCTCGGCGTCCGCGGACGTGGGCACCATGGCCAAGAAAGGTGAGGTGAATCAGCAGCCGCCCATCGACCCGGTGTTGCTGGCGCTGACCCTGGGTGCCACCTTCGTGGCGCGCAGCTTTTCAGGCGACAAACAACAATTGGTGCCACTGATCCAGGCCGCCCTGCGCCACAAGGGTTTTGCGCTGATCGATGTCCTGTCGCCCTGCGTCACCTTCAACGATCACGAGGGATCCACGAAGAGCTATCAATACACGCGCGAGCATTACGACGCTGCGGTGCATGCGGACTTCGTGCCATTCCAGCGCGAGATATCCGCAGACTACGCCGCGGGAGATGTACTGCCGGTAGTGCTGCATGACGGCAGCCGGATCCTGCTCCGCAAGCTCGACGCGAGTTATGACCCGACCGATCGCGGCGCGGCCACCGCGGCCATCTCCGAACGGTTGAAAAAAGGTGAATTCCTGACTGGTCTCCTCTATGTGGATGCAGACGGCAAGGAGTTCCACGATGTCAATGAGACACCGGCTATTCCTCTCAATCAGATACCCCTGAAGCAGCTGTCGCCGGGGTCCGCCGCCCTAGCGAAAGTTCTGGCGCGATATCGTTAGCCGCGCTATGTTCCGCCCGCTACGTAGAACCGGTTGATCAGGAGTCGACATGGCCGAAGAAGAGAAGTCCCAGAAATTCACCTCCAAAGTGCGCCGCGGGCTCACTTGGGTCAGCACGGTGTCATCGACCGAGCTTGCGCGCGTCAAACAGGAAGCCGGCGGTGGCCGCATCCCTGGCATGACCGCCGCGCAGCTGTCGGATATCGAGGCCGCGCTGCTGTGGATTGCGCAGAACAAGGAAGAGGCGAATGGGTAAGGGTGACCGTCGCACGAAGCGCGGAAAGTTATATGCGGGCTCGTTTGGAAAGTCCCGCCCGAAAGATCCAGCAAAGAAAAAAGCTAGAGCCGTAAAGGCAAAGAAGAAAGCCTAAGCCAGACGACAATTGCACAGGTCCACAAGGCCCGCGAAGCGCAAGCTCCGCGGGCTTTGTATTTTGGGGCCTCTGGTAGTTCTTTGGACTAGGGCGCGAATTCGAACCGCACCTTGAACGTCACGTATCCATCCACGGGCGTCTCGCCATCCTTGGCCGCCGCATATCGGGACGCTTCCGCCAGCTGCATTGCGCCGTGGTCGAGATCGGGATAGCCCGAGCTGACCACCAGCGCAAATTCGCTGGCGCATCCCGCCGCGTTGACATGCGTGCGCACCACGATCTCTCCTTGCTCATCCCGCTGCTTCGCGGCGGCGGGATAGTAGTCCTCGGGTGCTGCGCTTTGAGTCATGGCCGCCTTCTTCCGAGCGACGTCGGGGGTTGGGCAGGGCGTGGTGCGCGGAACGTATTTGAGGGCAGCGTCGGCGCGCGACTGCGCCAGACCGGTCGTCGCCTGTCGAATAACGGTCTGCAGTTTCTCTTCGACAATCGCACCCGCTCCGGCAGCGCGCGCAAAATCTCCGGCGTTCAGTAAAGCGTGCATGGACCGCTCGGCTTCGAGCAGCGAGGGATCGATGGGTTCCGCCGGAAGTGCGTTCAGTGTCGCGAATGATTTCCATCGCTCGCGCCAGAGGATGGTCGAACTGCGCTGCCAATATCCGGCGATCTCCATCGCGCGCCTCGATGCCTCGTTCACCAATCGGGCTGCTTCGTCGAGATCGGCATTCGCCTGGACATCCTCCGCCGCGCGCGCGCTCTCCAGCAGCGCCGTCACGTGCCCATCCAGTTCGGCGGTGTACGCCCACTGCTCGAGGTCCTCGATCTTGTTGCGGCCACGTGAGTCGCGCGGCGTCCGCGCCGTGATTCGCAGCAGCTTGTGCGCATCCTGCATGAGGTCGAATTGCTTTTCGATGGTCGCGGCGCGCTTCCTGATCTCGCGCGAGGTCGCGGCGGCGTCGGTGCAGAAAAAGGCGAGCGTCAGGCAAACCAGAATGAATCTTTGCATTGATCAGGTGGCTCTGGCAGGTGAGTTGACGATGCGGCGATAACGTTCGACGATCTCGAGCGCCGACTGGTTGTTAGCCGGGAGATCGATGTCGGTGGTGGCGATTGGCGTTACGCGCTGCCCCCAGCGAACCACGTGGCCCGTGAACGTGAGGCCGCCGCCGAATGAAGGCATGAGTAGCAGCGCTCCGGGCTTCACCCGGCCTTCTTCCAGTGCTTCGCACAGGGCCACGGGGATGGTGGCCGCCGACATGTTGCCGTAGCGGTGCACGTTGACGAACACACGCTCCATCGGTACGCCGGCCTTCTTGGCCACCGATTCGATGATGCGCATATTGGCCTGGTGCGGAATCACGAGGTCGACGTCGTCCGGACCCTTGCCGAGCTTGCCCAGTGCCTCGGCGCAGGCGGTCGCCATGCCATGAACGGCTTTCTTGAAAATCTCCTGACCCTCGAACTGCCATTCGGTCTTTCCGAGAATGCGATTCTGGTGTGCGTACCCGCCGCCCATGCCGTGCACGCGCAGGATCTCACGCGAATCGCCGTAGCAGCCTAGTCGTTCGGCTAACAATCCTTCTTCCTGGTCGGTGGCCTGCAGCACGACGGCGGCGGCTCCGTCGCCGAACAACACCGCGACATTGCGATCGCTCCAGTCCATGAAGGGAGAAATGAGCTCGCAGCCAATGACCAGTGCATTCTTCACCACACCGGTCTTGATCAACGCGGTGGCAGTGGACAGCGAATAGAGGAAGCTGGTGCAGGCGGTGTTCACGTCCATGGCGGCGCAACCGTCGGCGCCGATGCGCTTCTGGATGCCGGAGGCCATGTTGGGCACCTGGTCGTCGTAGCTGGTCGTGCCGAACACAATGAGTTCGATCTTCGAGCCGTCGAAACCCGCACAGGCGAGGGCGCGCGCGGCAGCGACGTAACTCATCTCACCCAGCGATACGTGGGAGACACGCCGCTCGCGGATGCCGGTACGGCTGAAGATCCACTCGTCGTTCGTGTCGAGGAAAGTGGCGATGTCAGCATTGCTGAGCACGGCCGGAGGCAGACACTTGCCCCAGCCGATGATGGCCGCCCCCCTCGTTTGCGAAGTCATGTCGGGAGGATAAGCGCACGCGCACTGTCTCGCCATGCGCAGATGCGCTCGCCTAGAATAGCCGCCCATGACAGACCACGACTTTTCCCGCTGGCGCCCGCATCCCTGGCATGGACTCGATCTCGGCGCCGACGCGCCGCGCATCGTCAATGCCTACATCGAAATCACACCGTTCGACATGATCAAGTACGAGATCGACAAGGTCTCGGGTTACCTGCGGGTCGATCGGCCGCAGCGCTCATCATCGCACCCGCCCGCGTTGTACGGCTTCATTCCGAAGACCTACTGCGGACCGCGCATCGCCAAACTGGCGCCCGGATCCGAGCGCGGCGATGGTGATCCGCTCGACATCTGCGTGGTCAGCGAACGGCCTATCGAGCGTTCGGAAGTCATCCTGCGCGCGCGCGTCATTGGCGGCATCAAACTTCTTGACCGCGGCGAAGCCGACGACAAGATCATCGGCGTTCTGGAAGGCGACTACGTGTGGGATCACGTGAAGGATATTTCGCAGCTCGCACCCGTGCTGGTCGAACGCCTCGAGCACTACTTCGGCACCTACAAGATGGTGCCGGGCGAGCCTAACAAGATGGTGATCTCGGGAAAGTACGGCTTCGACCACGCCAAGGCCGTGATCGAGGCGGCGAGCGAGGACTACCAGGAAAAATTTGGTGACGCTTTGCAGGAGCGTCGCCAGAGTTAGGAATTGGGGAGTGTCCCCATTTCCTAATTCCGACGACGCATGAACCGCATGAGGGCCGCGGCGAGCAGCGCTGCGGATGGCGCCAGAAACCAGGTGACCACTACGTATTGCGCAGGCAACGCGCTCGATAACACCAGACCCAGCACGAGCGCCGACAACCCTGCGATGAGACCGTGCAGGAACGGCGAGTTGGCACCGAGCACGCCGGCCCATACGCCGGAAAGAAACTGAACCAACGCCCAGGCTGATGCCATGCGAGTGCTGCTGGAGAATTCCGGCATCGCCAGGATGACGAGCAGTGCGCCTGACAGGTTGATGGCGCCGCTGACCAGCAATGCGCCTGGGCGCAATCCGCGTGCCGGCGTTGGGGAAGTCACGGGTTCGGTTTGCAGATGGACACCTTTTTGTCGAACAGCGCGTCGACGAGGAATTCATCGCGTAGTCTCGCGTCCAGGCAGATGCGAGGCAAGTGATGGAGAATCGCGCCGCGGTTTGCGATACCTTGTCGCCCATGAAAAAACCCGTCGCGTGGTTGTTTGCCTGCCTGGTAATCCCGCTGGCCGCCTTTTCGGCGTCCAAGCGCAGTCCGACGCACGAAGACATCTGGCTCATGAAACGCGTGGGCGCGCCGCAGGTCAGCCCCGATGGCCGCTGGATCGTGGCGTCGGTGATCGAACCCGCCTACGACGACAATGCGCAGCTCAGCGACTTGTGGCTCATCGACGCTGCCGCGCGCAATTCGAGCCGCAGGCTGACCTCGACGCGCCGGCCGGAGAACGGCGTGGCGTGGAGCCCGGACAGCAAGCGCATCGCCTTCAGCGCGCAGCGTGACAACGACGACGTGGCGCAGATCTACTCGCTCGATCTCGCGTCGGGCGGCGAAGCTCAGCGTCTGACCAATCTCTCCGGCGGCGCACGTTCCCCGGTCTATTCGCATGACGGCCGCCAACTGGCTTTCGTGTCGCTCATGTATCCGCAGGCGCAAGATGACGTCGCGAACAAGGCGCTCATCGATGCGCAGCACGCGCGCAAGGCGAATGTACGCATCTTCGACACCTTTCCGATCCGCAGCTGGGACCGCTGGCTCGACGAACGCCAGGCACGCGTCTTCGTGCAGGCGCTCGACGAGGAAGGTCTCGCCTCGGGCGATCCGCGCGATCTGCTGGCGGGCACGCGGCTCGTGGCCACTCCCGGCTTTGCCGGCCGACAGACCGATACGGGCGAAGAGATCGAAGTGGAATTCACGCCTGACAATCAGGCTGTGGTATTCGGCGCGACCACCAATCGCAATGAAGCCGCTTTTGCTTTCACGGATTCGCAGTTGTTTGTCGTCAAGGTGAGTGGCGGCGAGCCGCGCCAGATCACCACGGGCAGGAACACCTGGTCGCAGCCCCGTTTCACCCCCGATGGCCGCACGTTGCTGGCCGTTCTCGAGACACAGGGGCCAAACGTCTACAACGCCTCGCGCGTTGCCGCCTTGCCCTGGCCGGCGCTCGACAAGCACCAGGTGGTGACGCAGGGCATCGACCGGTCGGTGGGCAGTTTTGCGGTATCACCGGATTCGCGCGTGCTGTTCTTCACGGCCGAAGACGGTGGCAACGAAAAGCTGTATTCCGTGCGCCTTGGTGGCGGCGCGGTGCAGACAGTGTCCCATGCCAAGGACACGGGCTCGTTCACCAATCTCACGATTCCCGCGCGCACGCGCAAGACCCTGCTGTACGCAAACTGGGAGAGCGCGAGCGCACCCGGCGAGATCGCGCTGGTGAGTCCGGCCGGTGGCAGAGCACTGGTGCTCACCAAGTTCAACGCACAACGCGCTGCGCAGCTCGACCTGCCGCCCATCGAGAATTTCTGGTTCACCAGCAGCCGGGGCAAGCGCATCCACAGTTTCCTGGTGCGGCCACCAGGTTTCGACGCGTCGAAAAAGTATCCGCTGTTCGTGGTGATGCACGGCGGGCCGCACGGAATGTGGCGCGACCAGTTCTTCGTGCGCTGGAACTATCACCTGCTCTCCGCCCCCGGTTATGTGCTGCTGCTCACTAACTACTCCGGCTCCACCGGCTTCGGCGAGGAGTTCGCACGCTCCATCCAGGGCGATCCTCTCAAGGGTCCCGCCGACGAGATCAACGAGGCGGCAGATGCCGCCATCAAGGAATTCACTTTCATCGACGGCAGCCGGCAATGCGCCGGGGGCGCCAGCTACGGTGGGCATCTGGCGAACTGGCTGCAGGCGACGACCACGCGCTACAAGTGCCTGATCAGCCACGCGGGCCTGGTCAATCTCGAGGCGCAATGGGGTACCAGCGACACCATCTACTCGCGCGAGGTGAACCTGGGTGGCCCGCCCTGGGAACAGGGCAGCGTGTGGCGTGACCAGAACCCGATCCGCTATGCCGCGAAGTTCCGCACGCCGGCGCTCGTCACTGTCGGAGAAAACGACTTTCGCGTACCGCTCAACAATTCGCTCGAATACTGGAGTGCGCTGCAACGCATGCAGGTGCCGAGCCGGCTCATCGTCTTTCCCGATGAGAACCACTGGATACTGAAGGGCGAGGACAGCCGCCTGTTCTATGCGGAAGTTTCCGCCTGGCTGGCTCGCTGGCTCGCGCCCGCGGCCGCCAAGGAGTAGAGCCAGATTGTCTGACGAGTGGGATTTCTATTTCGCGCGTGTCAACGACGCGGTCTCCTCCATTTTTGTCGATCTCGGGATCCGCGCCGATGTGCCGGTCGAATCGCGACCTTGGCTGTTATGGGTCTGGGTGCAGTTGCAGGCTCCCAATCCCGACGGACTTTCGACCAGCGATGAAGCGCCCAAGCTCAACGAGATCGGTGAAGCGCTCGACGCCACCATCTCGGCGACCTGCGGCGCTCAACTCGTCGGACGCATCACGGGCAACAGCCGTCGCGAGTTCTATTTCTATGCCGCCGAGCCGGGCGAGCTCACCGCTTCGGTCGCGAATGCCATGAAGGTTTTCGCGGAATACAAATACGAGACCGGCAGTACTTTCCAGCCCGAGTGGGAGCAGTACCTCATGCTGTATCCCTCCGAGACCAATCTCGAACGCATGCAGAACCGACGCGTGCTCGAGGCGCTGGCGGACCAGGGTGACGCGCACGAAATTCCGCGCAAGGTCGACCACTGGCTGTACTTTGGCGATGAAGCCTCGCGGGCGGCTTGCCGCGAGACGCTGGCGGCGATCGATTTTGCCATCGAGGACGAAGGCATGGTCGAGGAGGGCTCCGGTGATCTGCCTTACGTGCTGGTGGTGTCTCGCGTCGACGCGGTCGATACGCACACCATCAACGGCATCACGCTCGAGCTTCAGCGCCTGGCCGGCGAATATTGCGCGCGTTACGACGGGTGGGAGTGCGAGGTGACCCGCAACGAAGGCGTGCAGTAGCAAGCCTCGCGAGGTTTCAGCGCGTCTCCAGGATCGCCTTCGTGAATACCACCGTCAGGTTGTTGGCCGGCATGCGCACGATCTGCTGCCGCGCGAAGCCGTGTCCGGCGCCGACACGCGTCACCTCATCGAGGTCACGCAGGCCCCACTCGGCATTTCGCCGCTTGAGTGACGCGTCAAAGTCCAGATTGGACTGCACCGCGGTGCCGTTCTCGAGATAAGGCCCGTACAGGATCAGCAAACCCCGCGAATCCAGCAGCCGCGCGGCGCCGAGGAACAGCGCGTGCGTGGCTCGCCACGGCGAGATGTGAATCATGTTGATGCACAGCACCGCGTCATACTGTTCGTGCACGGGCCAGTGTGGCTCGACGACGTCGAGAGCAATCGGTTGCGCGACGTTTTCGAGACCTGCCTCGCGGATGCGTACGACAATGGCTTCGCGCGAGGCATCGTCGGGCTCGGTCGGCTGCCAACGAACGCCGGGGAAAGCGGCCGCGAAGAAACATACGTGCTGGCCGGTACCCGAGGCGATTTCGAGCACGCTGCCTGACGCGGGCAACACGGACTCGAGCACCGTGCGGATGGGATCCTTGTTGCGCTCGGCGGGGGCTGAGGTCAGGAGTTCGTTGGTCACGTCTGGTGCCGCTCGTCGCGAATCCGCTTCACCGTCATCCACATGAACAGGCTGATGACGCTGACGAGCGCGCCCATGAGCACCGCCAGCCACCAGTGAAAGCGCCAGGCCTCGATGAGGCCCCAGCCCACGCCGATGGGTGTCAGCACCAACAACATGGGTTTCTTCTGCAATTTTCAAAGGATATACCGGGACAGGTCCTCGTCCTTGGCGAGGGCGCCGAGGTGTTGATCCACGTAGGCGGCGTCGATCTCGATCGAACTGCCGCCGTTTTCCGCGGCATCGAACGATACGGTTTCGAGCAGCCGCTCCATCACGGTGTGCAGCCGGCGCGCGCCGATGTTTTCGGTTTTCTCATTCACGCTGAAGGCGATCTCGGCGATACGGCGCACGCCACTCTCGCCGAATTTCACGTCCACCTGTTCGGTGCCGAGCAAAGCCTTGTACTGCGCGGTCAGCGATGCATCTGGCTCGGTGAGGATGCGCACGAAGTCGTCGACTTTCAGCGAATCGAGCTCCACGCGAATCGGGAAACGGCCCTGCAACTCCGGAATCAGATCTGAAGGCTTCGACATGTGGAACGCGCCCGAGGCGATGAACAGGATGTGGTCGGTCTTGATCTGCCCGTATTTCGTGGACACGGTGCTGCCTTCGACCAGCGGCAGCAGGTCGCGCTGCACGCCTTCGCGCGACACGTCGGCGCCCATGGTTTCCTGGCGGCGCGCGATCTTGTCGATTTCGTCGATGAACACGATGCCGTTCTGCTCGGCGTTCGCGAGCGCCTTGGCGCGCAATTCTTCTTCGTTGACCAGCTTGCCGGCTTCCTCTTCGACCAGCAGCTTCTGCGCTTCCTTCACCTTGAGCTTGCGCGGCTTGGTGCGTGCGCCACCCAGGTTCGCGAACATGCTCGAAAGCTGCTCCTGCATTTCTTCCATGCCCGGGGGCGCCATGATCTGAACGCCGGCGGGAATGGCGCGCAGGTCGAGTTCGACTTCGCGCTCGTTCAACGCACCCTCGCGCAGCATCTTGCGGAATTTCTGGCGCGTCTCCTGATCACGCGGGCTGGCCTCGGCGTCGGTTGAAAATCCCATCATCTTCGGGTGAGGCAGCAGCGCATCGAGCAAGCGTTCCTCGGCCGCGTCCGCCGCGCGATCGCGCACCTTGGCGATCTCTTCATCGCGCGTCATCTTTACGGCGACTTCGGCCAGGTCCTTGATGATGGAATCCACCTCGCGCCCTACGTAGCCCACTTCGGTGAACTTCGTGGCTTCGACCTTTACGAACGGCGCTTTCGCGAGCCGCGCGAGGCGGCGCGCGATCTCGGTCTTGCCGCAGCCGGTGGGTCCGATCATGAGAATGTTCTTCGGGGTGATTTCCTGGCGCAGCGGGTCTTCGACCTGCATGCGGCGCCAGCGATTGCGCAGCGCGATGGCCACCGAGCGCTTGGCGGCGCCCTGGCCCACGATATGTTTGTCGAGTTCGGAAACGATTTCGCGCGGTGTCACTTGAGCTCCTCGATCACGAGGTTGCGGTTCGTGTAGATACAGATATCGGCGGCGATGTTCAGCGCCCGCTCGACAATGGTCCGCGCATCGAGCTCGGTGTTCTCGATGAGAGCCCGCGCCGCGGCCTGGGCGAACGGTCCGCCGGAGCCGATGGCCACCACGTCGTGGTCGGGCTCGATGACATCGCCGTTGCCCGAGATCACGAACAGATTCTTGGTATCTCCGACCAGCAGCAGAGCCTCGAGGCGGCGAAGGTAGCGGTCGCCGCGCCAGTCCTTGGCGAGCTCTATCGCCGCACGAGTCAGATTGCCGAACTTGTCGAGCTTGCCTTCGAAGCGTTCGAACAGGGTGAAGGCATCGGCCGTACCGCCGGCGAAACCGCCGAGCACCTTGCCATTGCCGAGGGGACGCACCTTGCGCGCGTTGCCCTTCATGACGGTATTGCCGAGGGTGACCTGTCCGTCGCCGCCGATGGAGACGGCGCCGTTACGCCGCACGGCCAGGATAGTGGTGCCGTGCGGGTTGAAGCTTTCGCTCATTCCAGACCTTTAAGACCTACGTCTTTCGTTTTGCCCGAGGATGGGAAGCGTCGTAGGTGCGGGCCAGGTGGGCGAAATCAAGGTGGGTATAGATCTGTGTGGTGGAGATGTCGGCGTGTCCGAGCAGCTCCTGCACTCCACGCAAATCCTTACTCGATTCAAGCAGATGCGTAGCGAATGAATGACGGAAAAGGTGCGGGTGGACGTGGGCGGGAAGGCCCTTGCGACGCGCCCAGTGCGCGATGCGCAGCTGGATTGCGCGATGCTTCAGCCGCGAGCCATTCCGGCCGACGAAGAGTGCGGGATCTTTCACGTCGGCGAGGGTGGCGCGCTCGCGCAACCAGGCGCGAAGTGCCTCGATGGCTTTGCGGCCCACCGGCACGACGCGAGTCTTCCGGCCCTTTCCCAACACGCGGACCGTGCGATCGGGCAGATCGAGCTGGCCCACATCGAGGCCGACCAGTTCATCGAGCCGCAAGCCGGACGAATAGAACAACTCCATGATCGCCTTGTCGCGCACCGCCAGGGCGTCTTCCGCGGGAATGTCGAGCAGCTGGTTGAGCTGGTCGACATCGAGCGTGCCGGGCAGTCGTCGTCCCGCCTTCGGCGCGCGGATGTCCACGGCCGGATTGCTGGCGACGAAGCGTTCGCGGACCAGGTAATTGAAGAAGCCGCGCACCGCGGACAGGCGGCGCTGCACGCTGCGCGGGCTCAGGCCCCCCGCGTGCTCACGCGCCGCGAACACACGCACATGCTGGCTGTCGACCTTGCCCCAGTCGGCGAGGTTGACGCGCTCCATGAAATCCGCGAGCGCGCGCAGGTCGCGCGCGTAGTTAGTTGCGGTGTGCGGCGAGAGCCGCCGCTCGGTGCCGAGATGCTTCAGGTAGCCGTCGATGTGCTTGCGATCGAGCATTGCCAGGCGCTCTGGCGCCACATCGGAAAACGGCGCTATGTCAGGCGCTTACGCGCCACGTCGGAAAACGGCGCCGAAGCGGCGCCGTCCGTCGGGTTTTACGGCCGTGCGAGAGCATCCGTAATCAGTTCGCCCATGCGCTTGAGGAACTCGGTGCTCATGCCGGGATGGAAGCGCTCGCGCTCGGCGCTGCCCAGTGCGAGCAAGCCCAGCGCGCCGTTCTCGCCCAGCGGCACCAGCGCCACCGAGCCAATGCTTGGGCTCTCGGGTCCGAACAGGAAATCCCGCTGCGTGTCACGCACCTGGCCGCAACGCGGCTTGCCGGTGGCGAGCAGGGCTTCAAAGGAGCGGATGTTGACGTCTTCAGCCGGCAGCTTGCGCAGGAACGGGCCGAGCTCCGCATGCTCCAGCGCCGCGATGGGGGCGGTGAGCACCAGCACGGAATGGAAAGCGTCGAAGTCTTCGCGCAGGCTGGCTTCGAGCGAGGCGAGCACGCTAATCGCGTTCGTCGCGCGCAGCAGGCGGCGCGTGAAGCGATGGATGCGATCGGCGAGATGATCATTCGCGCGCGCCACGGCGATGAACTCGTTCAGGCGGCGATCTGAATCGGTTTTCTGTTCGCGCAGTACTTCCACCTGCCGTTCGACCAGCGAGACGGTGGACCCGGTGCGCATGTGCGGCAGGCGCATGCGTGAAAGCAGCGGCTGGTGGCGTTCGAAGAAATCGGGATTGAGACTCAGATAGCGCTCGATGCGTTCTTCGTCAGTCTGCCCAGCGGCCAAACCACGTGCGGTTTGCGTGCTCATGCGTTTTTGAACTCCCCTAGAATTCTGCGCGACCCGTGAAAGATACAGCGGTCGGGCCTTTCATCCAAATATGTTCGCCCGGCGCGCTCCAGGTGATCTCGAGCTTTCCGCCCGCGAGCTCCACTTCGACCGTGGAATCGAGACGTCCATGTCGTCTGCCGATCGCGACAGCCGCGCACGCGCCGGTGCCGCAGGCGAGCGTTTCGCCGGCGCCACGCTCGTAGACGCGCAAGCGGATGTGCGTGCGATCCACGATTTCCATGAATCCCACGTTCACTCGCTTCGGAAAGCGCGGGTGACGCTCGATGGCGGGACCGAGCCGGTCCACGGGCGCGCTGGCGACCGAGGTGACAGTGAGCACCGCGTGCGGGTTGCCCATCGATACGGCGCCGATCTCCACTTCGGTGCCCGCGACGGCGAGCGGGTAGATGTGAGCTTCCGCAGAGGCGTCAAAGGGCAGCGACTTCGGATCGAAATTGGGCGGCCCCATATCCACCGACACGAGATTGCTGCCGTGAATGCGGGCGCGGATGAGGCCGGCGGGGCTGTCGAGCAGGAGTTCGCCGCCGCCGTTACCCGCACTGCCGCGCGCACTCAGGAATGAGGCGACACAACGCACGCCATTGCCGCATTGCTCCACCTCGCCGCCATCGGCGTTGAAGATCCGGTAGTAAACATCAGTGCCAGCGCGGCGCGGCGGCTCGAGCACCATGGCCTGATCGAAACCGATGCCTTTGTGGCGGTCGGAGAGCTCGCGCCAACGCGCAGGCGTAGGCAGGCGACCATCGCTGGGCGCTTCGAACACGATGACGTCGTTGCCCGCGCCATGCATTTTGGTGAACTCGAGCTGCATGGCGCGAAGAATACCTTACGATCCGCCGCTATGCGTCTTACTCCCTGGGTGGTGGCCGCGCTCACGGTTTTCGCCACCTACCGGTTCTACTCGAACCGCGACATCGAGCACGCGCCTGGCGTTCTCGCCGCGGCGGATCCCGTGCAGCGCGATCTCGATTCCGCCGTGATCGTCGAGCGTGGCGAGTTTCGGCTGCGTCCGCGTGCCGAGTTCAGCGCGACCGTGCGCGTTCTGCACCGCGAGGACTATTCGTTCGGCCCCCTCGCCAAGTTAGTGCCGACCGACTTCGCGGTGGGCTGGGGACGCATGTCCGACAGCACGGTGCTGGCGGACATCGAAATATCCCAGGGCAGTCGCTTCTATTTCTGGCGCACCGAGAACTGGCCGATCCCTCGCGACGAAATCGAAGAGCATTCGGCGAACTGGCACCTGATACCGGAGAATCCCGGCGTGCAGAAGGTGCTCGGGCGCCTGCGCACCGGCAGCGTGGTCGAGCTGCAGGGGCAGCTGGTGGACATCGAAGGGCACGAGGGTGGAATGCGCACCTCCCTGTCACGCGGCGATACGGGCGCCGGCGCCTGCGAGATATTGCTGGCCGAGTCGGCGCGCGTCGTGGGGCCTTAGAAGTTCATGAACCGCCATGTAGTTAGTCAGCCGCCGTCGTCCATCGCGATCCGGCGCGCCACGGTCGGCGACGCCGAGGCGCTCGCGGAATTCGGTGCGCGCACTTTCTACGAGACGTTCGCCAAGGACAACACGGCCGAGGACATGCGCCTGCATCTGGCGTCGGCATGGGCGCCCGCATTGCAGCGCGCCGAGATTCTCGACGCGGCGTTCGACACGCTGCTCGCCTGCGAGGGTGGGGGCCGCCTCGCGGGATTTGCGCAGCTGCGCACCGGCCCCGCACCGGCCGGCATCGTGACCGCACAGCCGGTTGAACTGCTGCGGTTCTATGTCGACCAGCCCTGGCAGGGCCAAGGCATCGCAGGCCTGCTGATGCAGGCCGTGCAGGACCAGGCTCGCGCGCGCGGAGCACGAGAGCTGTGGCTTGGCGTGTGGGAGCGCAACGAGCGTGCGCAGGCGTTCTATCGCAAGCACGGCTTCCGCAAGGTCGGCACGCAGGTTTTCGTGGTGGGTACCGATCCGCAAACCGATCACGTCATGCTTCGGGAGCTTTGAAACATGCGCATCGAGCATGTCGGCCTCTGGGTGAGCGACATCGATCGGGTCGCCGCGTTTTACGCGAAGTATTTCGGAGCCCGTGTTGGCGATCTCTACCAGAATCCGCGCAAGGGCTTCGAATCGCGCTTTCTCGAGTTCGGCACCGGCGCACGCCTCGAGATCATGAAACGAACAGACGTCAGCGAGCGCGCTACCGCGGAGTTGCTGGGATTTGCGCACTTGGCACTGGCCGTCGGGGACGAAGCCAGCGTTGACGCGTTGGCGGCCCGCTTCGTGGCGGACGGCCTGGTTCCGGATTCGGGTCCGCGGCGCACGGGCGACGGATACTACGAATGCGTGGTACGCGACCCGGAAGGCAATCGCGTGGAAATCGCCGCTTAGCTTCGAGGACCGCGCAATGAAATCTCTGGGACTGCTGATCCTCTGGCTTTGCTCATCGCTGGCCGCCGCGCAGGAGACGCCCGCGGCGCCGCCTTCGGTGTGGCCGGCGATAACGCAGACCACAAAGCCATGGACGCGCTGGTGGTGGCCGGGAAGCGCGGTCGATCGCAAGAACATCACGGCTCAACTCGAGGCCATCGCCGCGGCGGGTATCGGTGGCGTCGAGATCACTCCCATCTACGGCGCGCTCGGCAGTGAGGCGCGCTACCTCGATTTTCTGTCACCGCAATGGGTGGAGATGCTCGGCTACACGGCGAGCGAGGCCCGGCGTCTGGGACTCGGAGTGGATATGGCCACCGGCACCGGCTGGCCATTCGGCGGGCCGATGGTGAGTGCCGCCGATGGCTCGAGCACCCTGGCGCTGCTCGATGGCAAGCTTTCCGGGAAACCCACCGCGATGAAAGTGAAGCGGGCGGCCCCGGGCGATGAAGGACTGGTGCTCGATCCTTATTCGCCCGCCGCGCTCAATCGCTATCTGAATCACTTCTCCAGGGCGTTTGCCGAACTGCCGCGCGACACCACCCAGGGTCGTGGCATCCGCAGCCAGTTTCACGACTCATTCGAGTACTACAACGCGAGCTGGACAGCGGATTTGCCGGCGGCTTTTCAGAAAATGCACGGCTACGACATCCAGGCATTCGCGGCTCAGCTCGCAGGCGAGCAGCCCGCCCTTCTTGTGGGCGAGCATTCGCTCGACGACGACACGCTGAGCCGCCTCAAGGGAGACTACCGGCGCACGCTCGCGAAACTGCATCTCGATTACGTGATCGCATGGGTGACCTGGGCGCATGGAGAAGGGTTCAAGGCGCGCAACCAGGCACACGGCGCGCCCGGCAACCTGCTCGACCTGTATGGCGCGGCGGATATTCCCGAGACCGAATCGTTTGGTCTCACCGAGTTGCCAATCGTGGGGCTGCGCGGCGATGCGGTCGGTGTCAGCATCGATCCGGATCCGCCGTCGGTGACCATCGGGCGTTTCGCTTCGTCAGCAGCGCATGTCATGGGCAAGCCGCTCATATCGAGTGAGACGCTGACCTGGCTGCGCGAGAATTTTCGCGAGTCGCCCGCCGCCGCGAAGCCGCAGCTCGACCGGTTGTTCGCCGCGGGCATCAATCACATCTTCTATCACGGCACCGTGTACTCGCCAGCAGACGCCGAATGGCCTGGCTGGTTCTTCTACGCATCGACGCAGCTCACGCCGTCCAATCCACTGTGGGACGATTTCGGCGCGATGCATGCCTATGTCGCTCGCGTGCAGTCGATATTGCAGGCGGGCGCTCCTGACAACGACATCCTGTTGTACTGGCCTTTCGATGATGTGGTGGAGCACAGCGCCGGGCTCATGGAGCACTACGGTGTCCATGAAAACAAATGGCTGACCGAGGCGCCGGCGGGCCGTATGGCCGCGAAGCTCTTGCAGGCGGGTTACTCGTTCGATTTCGTTTCCGACGCGCAGTTGCTGCGTGTCACCGTGAAGGACGGCGCGCTCGTCACCCCGGGCGGCCGTTACCGCAGCCTCGTGGTCCCTGCCACGCGCCGCATGTCGGTGGAAACCCTCGAACGGTTACGCGACCTGATCAAGCAAGGTGCTCGCGTGCAGTTCGAATCCCTGCCGCAGGATGTTCCGGGTTTCGGAAACCTGGAAGTACGGCGCGCAAAGCTGCGCGCGCTGCTCGAGGACCCGGCATTGCGCGCCGGCGTTGTCGGAGAAAACTTGCCCGGAGGCCCGGTGCCGCAAGAGCAGGCGTCCCAGGCCGGACTCGCCCACATCCGTCGCGCTCGCCCCGACGGCTACGACTACTTCTTCGCCAACCTCACGGGCACGGCATTCGACGGCTGGCTGCAGCTCGGTACGCCGGGCGAATTCGCGATGATCCTGGATCCGCTGACCGGCCACACCGGAGCGGCGGCCGTGAAGCGCGCGAAAAAGGAAAATCTGCGGGTCTATCTACAGCTCGCGTCCGGAGAATCCACGCTGGTGCGCACCTGGCGTACGAAGGGATCGCACAAGGCACAACCCTGGCGCTACTCGAAGCCCACTGCTGCGGGCATCGCATTGCAGGGCGAGTGGAGCCTCGAGTTCATCAAGGGAGGTCCAGTGTTGCCGCGCCCCACGCGCATGAGCAAGCTTGCGAGCTGGACCACGCTCGATGACCGCGAGACCAGGCGCTTTGCGGGCACCGCGCGTTATCGCGTGGAATTCGACGCGCCCGGGAAGCGCGCGGACGCCTGGGAGCTCGACCTTGGTGATGTGCGCGAAACAGCGCGCGTGACGTTCAATGGCAAGCGAGTCGCGACGGCGTGGAGCCTGCCGTTCAAGGTGCGTCTCGATGACCTGAAACCCCGCGGCAACGTGCTCGATATCGAAGTGACCAATCTGGCGTCGAATCGCGTCCGCGATCTCGATGTGCGCAAGGTGCCGTGGAAGCTCATGCGCGAGATCAACCTCGTCAACGTCAAGTATCGGCCGTTCGATGCCGCCGGTTGGGAGATCGAGCCAGCAGGCCTGCTCGGGCCGGTGACGCTGGTGCCGCTTGCCCTAGTCAGACCATAGTTAGCCCAAGGCCGACCGGTCGCGGAACATGCAGCGGTTCATGACCGTGAAGATGCCGGCGTCACGCGCCTTCTGCGCGGCCACTTCGTCGATGACGCCATCCTGCAGCCACAGCGCCGGCACCTTGAGGCGAATGCAATCATCGACGATGGCGGCGACGTGTTCAGGCCGGCGGAACACGTCGACCACATCGATGGGCCCGCCGCCCTGGATCGCCGATTCCAGGTCCGGCCAGGCGCGCATGCCGAGAATCTCGGTGGCCGACGGATTCACTGGAACGATTCGAAGCCCAAACTTCTGCAGCCCCTTGGCGACGTTGTAGCTCGGCCGCCCGGGCGTCTCGGACAGCCCCAGGATGGCCACTGTGCCGATGCGGCGCAGGAAGGCATCGATTTCAGATTTGTCGGGGTTGTCGAACATTGATTTCCTCGTGTTGTGCTAGCGTCCGGCCCAGATCAACCTGGGAGGGTCGTGATGAGCGTAGTGAACATAAGAGTCAATATAACGGCTGCCTGGCTGGCCTGCGCCGCGATTGCGCTACCGACATTCGCGCAAGATACGCCGCCCGAAGCGGCAGAACCCGAAGCGGTCGCAGCCTGCCGGCCCGCCGCCGAACTGAAGTACCAGACCGGCACCATCACGCTGCCTAACAAAGTGGCGACGCTGCATCTCGGCGAGAACTACCGCTATCTCGACCCGAATGAAACCAACAAGCTGCTGATGGCCTGGGGCAACGAGAGCGACACGACGACACAGGGCACGATCATCCCCACAGACGTGGATCCGTGGAGTGAGTCCGGCTGGGCCGTGATCCTGACGTACGACGACGACGGCCACATCGACGATTCCGATGCCGCCGAAATCGACTACGACGACATGCTCAAGGACATGAAGGAAGGCACCGAAGACTACAACGGCGAGCGCAAGAAGGCGGGGTTTGAAGCCGTTCATCTGATCGGCTGGGCCGAAAAGCCGCACTACGACGCGTCTGCCAAGAAACTCTACTGGGCGAAAGAGCTCAAATTCGAAGGATCTTCGGGAAACACGCTCAACTACGACGTGCGCGTGCTCGGACGTGAAGGCGTCCTGTCCATGAATGCGGTCGCGAGCATGGACCAGTCTCGAACAGATCCGCGGCGAGATGCGGCCGCTGATCGAGGTCGCCGAGTTCAACGAGGGTTACCGATACGCCGAGTTCGACTCCAAGACGGACCGCATGGCTGAGTACGGTCTGGGTGCGCTCATCGCCGCGGGCGTTGGCGCCAAGCTCGGCTTGTTCGCGAAGCTCGGCGTATTCCTGCTGGCCATGAAGAAGTTCATCATTATCGGCCTCGTCGCGCTCGGCGCGTTCATCAAGAGATTGTTCGGCAAGAAGGACGAGACCGCCTGAGCGAAACAGCAGGGGAATTTTTCGACGTTCATATCGAGCCGGGCGGTCACCACATCAAGGTGTCGCCCGGCGAGAACGTGTTGACCGCGGCGCTGGCCGCCGGAATCCCGCTTCCCTACAGCTGTCGCGCAGGGCGCTGCGCTTCCTGCAAATCGAAACTCCTCTCCGGGCGCATCGAATACCCCTCGGGTACACCGCCCGGCATCACGGCCGCGGAAGTCGCCAAGGGCGAAGTCCTGCTTTGTCAGGCGCAGCCGCGCAGCGATCTTTCCCTCGAGGCGCGGCGTGTGCCGGTGAGGGTTTCAAACTCCGCGAGCTGCGAGATTGTCGCGCTCGAGCCGCTGCCGCTGCGCGCGCTGCGGTTGCGATTGCGCTTCGTGGAAGGCAGGCTCGATGCGCACCCGGGCCAGTTCGTTGACGTGCGCAATCATGCGGGCGACGCGGAGCGTCTTGCGGTCATCGGCGCCGGCGCGGGAATACTCGAAGTCGAGTGTGCCGACGACAACAGTTTGTTTCGCGCGTGGCTGGATGCAAGCGCGGTTCCGGGATCCACGCTGCGTGTGGCAGGACCGTTCGATCGGCCGCGCTAGCGAGCCTAAATTCTGAAGCGGTCCTTGAGGTCGCCCGCCATGCGCCGGCTGACTTCGAGCGCATCCGGCAAGCCGCGCAGGTGCACGAAATGCTGGCCGCTCGCATCGCGCGCGATGCGCTCCAGGTAACGTGTGTTCACGACGGCATTGCGATGAATGCGCACGAAGCTTGCCGAGAACTCTTCTTCCAGCGTCTTGAGCGAATCTTCGATGAGGTCTTCGCCTTTCAGGTGCTTGACCGTGGTGTATTTCTGGTCGGCGTGAAAATAGAACACTTCTTCAATGGGAATGAGCTTGAGGCCCTCGCGGCCGCGCACGCCTATGTGCAGGCGGTGCGTCGGCTCGCGCGCCGCGGCCGCCACCTGCTGCAATTGCGGACGCGTGAGGCGCGCCGCCTTGGCGAGCGCGGCGCGCAGCTTCTCGGCGCGAATCGGCTTCAGCAGATAGGCAACGGCCTCGGAGTCGAAGGCCTGCAATGCGTATTCATCAAACGCCGTGGTGAAGATGACCGCCGGCGGCTCGGGCAACGCCGCCAGGTGACGTGCCACCTCGAGGCCATCGATGCCCGGCATGCGAACGTCGAGCAACACGATATCGGGCGTGAGCTTCTCGACCAGGTCGATGGCCTGCTCGCCATGACCCGCTTCCCCGGCAACTTCGAATTCGCCGGTTTCTGCGAGCATCGAGCGCAGGCGTTCGCGCGCCGGCGGCTCGTCATCGACGATGAGCACCCGCAAATTCATTTTGAATCGACCGGTGTCGCCGTGAACGGGAAGCGCAGGGTCACTATGTATTGATCGTCGAAACGGCCTGCCTTCACCGTCGCGCGTTCGCCGTACATGAGATCGAGCCGCTCCTTGATGTTGGCGAGCGCCAGGCGATTGCCGTCGCGCATGGTGAGATTCGCTGCCGGTACCGGGTTCTTGACCACGATGGTGATCATGCCCTTGTTGAATTCACCCGTGACGGTGACCACGCCGCCGTCGGGTCGCGGCTCGACGCCGTGATAGATGGCGTTCTCGAGCAGCGGCTGCAAGGTGAGGCCGGGCACCAGCGCGTCGGTCGGCAGCGATTCGATCTTCCATTCCACGTGCAGCCGTTCGCCCAGGCGCAGCTGTTCCATGCGCTGGTAGGTGCGCGCCACGTCTATCTCTTCGGCGAGTGAAATCTGGTTGCGTTTCTCGTTGAGGTTGGCGCGGAACAGGTCGGCGAGATCCTGGACGGCTTCTTCGGCGCGCGCCGGGTTGCTGCGCGTGAGCGCGGCGATGGTGTTCATGCTGTTGAACAGGAAGTGCGGGCGGATGCGCGCCTGAAGCGCGTGTACCCGCGCCTTGGCCTGCAGCTCGACGTTATGGCGCCACTCATGGGTGACGTAGAAATAGCGCAGCGCCAGTGCGGTCACGACGAACGTTATTCCCGCATTGCGCGCCAGGAAGATCCAGTGTTCATCGGGGAACAGCGCACTGCTGCCGAAGTAGTAGGCGACGCCCGACACCAGCGTGACGAGCGCGAGAATGATGGCGAGGACCAGCGCGGCGCTGACGGCAACACTCTGGCGACTGAGATAGTTGCGCAGCAGGCACAGCAGACCGGCGCCGCACAACGCGATCCACAGCAGGAACATCGAGGTGAGTCCGAGATCGCTCCAGAAACCGAGCGCCGCGGAATTGCGCGCCAGCGCCAGGAGCAGCGCCGTCAGTTCGCAGATGACGACGATCACCAGGACGGTGGAAGCCGCGCAGAAGTTGGGTAGATAGAGCTGCCGTGACTCCTCGGCAACCGCAGCGGGACCTGGCGGCTTGGGACTCATTCGTTACGTTTCGCGGCGGCCTCGAACAAGGCCTGCTTGAGGCGATGTGTCGCGGAAATGTCTTCGTCGCCGTAGCCCTGCGCCATCAGCGTCGCATATTCGGCCAGCATCGAATCGACCACCGGCAGGGACACGCCGAAACGCGCCGCCATGTCGCGGCAGATGCCGAGATCCTTGGCGTGCAGCTTGATGCGAAAGCCCGCCGGATAGCTGCCGCGCACCATGTTCGGGGCGCGATGCACGAAGTACCAGCTCGAACCGGCGCCGGCGCCGAGCGTCGACACCACGCGATCCAGCGGAAGCCCGTGGGCACCTGCGAAAGCCATGGCCTCGGCGCAGGCGCGAATGATTCCGGCACACATGATCTGGTTGGTGGCCTTGGTCGCCTGGCCGGAACCTGCCGGACCGAAATGCTCGATAGTCTTGCCCATGGCCGCGAGAATCGGTTGAGCGCGTTCGAACGCCGCGCGATCACCGCCCGTCATGATGGCGAGCGTACCTTTCTGCGCGCCTTCCACGCCGCCGCTCACCGGCGCATCGACGAACTGAATCGAGCGGGTGGCCAGCAATTGTTCGGCCCAACGCGCGGTGTCGGCGCTGACTGTGGAGCAGTCGATGACGAGCGCGTCCTGCGGCAGAGCGGGTGCCAGGCTTTCGACGATGGAGCGCACGTCCGCATCGGCGGAGACGCAGATGACGACCGCGTCGAGTCCGGCGGCGAACTCGGCGAGTGATGGCGGGGCTTGGCAGCCAAGCTCGGCGGCAAGTTCCGCGGCTTTGACTCTCGTGCGGTTCCAGACGGACTGGAGCAATCCGGCTCGATGGAGATTTTTTGCCATGGGAGCACCCATGGCACCGAGACCTGCAAAGCCGACGCGCATCATAGGCGCGAATTATCAGGCGCTAGCGCCACAAAGGAAAACGCCGTCCAAAGGACGGCGTTTATTCCGCATTTGGACGGAACTCAGCCTTGTGGGCCGCAGATGCTGTCGACCGCCTTGGCGGAGTCGAGGCGCTGCTTCTCGAGTTCGGCGTCGTTCAGATATTCGCGCTTGCCATCAGCGGTCTGGCGATAGAGGCGCTGCGAGTTGATGGAGTGCTGATAGACCTCACGCGCTTTCTTGCAACGTTCGGCACGTGACGCTTCGAGATCCTTGGCGACATTCGAGGCGATGCGCGCGTCATCCTGACCGGCGGCGATGCGCTGATTGCTTGCGGTGAGCTGCGCAGTGGTGGCGGCCTGGTTGGCAGCGCTGGTGCGCGCGGCCACCTCTGCTGGGCGCTGGACACCGGTGGTCACCAGTACCGCGCCCGGAATGGGTTTGTCGGTGTACAGCGTGTTGCCACGGTCGTCGACGTACTTATAGATGTCGCCTGCGTGCGCCGTTCCGCCAACGAGGGTGGCAGCGACGAGAACGCCCGCAATGACGGCAAGAGCTTTGGTATGACGCATGGCCTTCCTCCGGTACGCCCGGATTATTGCAGGGCTGGCCTATGAGAACCCTTGATGTCCATCACAGACAAGCCCCTTTTCAGTGGGGAATGCCTCCAAAGGCGGCCGAATCCAGGGATTCCCCCGGCAGGGCTCCAGAAAAGGAAAGGCCCCGGCAGCCGTGCGGGGCTGCCGGGGCCTGACGAGATATCTCGTCTCTAGAGTCGCCGATCAGAACTCGTAAGCACGCTCACCGTGCTCGGTGGTGTCGAGACCTTCACGCTCCACGTCCTCGCTCGGACGCAGTCCGATCGTGAACTTGATCAGGTAGAACGCGATTGCCGAGACCACGCCAGACCAGACCAGCGTGATGGCCACACCGGTTGCCTGGATTCCGAGCTGCGTGCCGATGCTCTCGAAAGCGCCGACGCCGCCCAGGGACGGATGGCCCAGGATTGCGCAGGACAGAGCGCCGACAATGCCGCCGACACAGTGGACGCCGAACACGTCCAGCGAATCGTCGTAGCCGAGCATTTTCTTGAGGCTGGCGCAGGCCCAGAGGCAGATCAGACCGACGACGAGGCCGAGGATGATCGCGCCAGATAGGACCGACCACGCCGCAGGACGGAGTGATGGCGACCAGGCCGGCGATGGCGCCCGAAGCTGCGCCGAGCATTGTCGGCTTGCCGCGGAAGATCCATTCACCGAACGATCCAGGCCACCGCCGCCATCGCTGTGCAGACATAGGTGTTCAGGAACACCAGGCCGGCGAAGTTGTTGGCTTCGAGACCCGAACCCACGTTGAAGCCGAACCAGCCTGCCCACAGCAGGGAGGCGCCGGTCATGACGTACGGGCATGTTGTGCGGCGGCATTGCAGCGGTGCCGAAGCCCGTGCGCTTGCCGACGATGAGTGCGCCCACCAGGCCTGCGATACCCGCGTTGATGTGCACCACCGTTCCGCCGGCGTAGTCGAGGGCGCCGAGCTTGAACAGGTAGCCCTCGGAGTACCAGACCATGCGCGCGATCGGCAGGTAAGAGAAGGTGAACCAGATCACTGCCCAGATCAGCACCGCGCTGAACTTGGTGCGTTCAGCGAAGCCGCCGATTGCGAGGGCGGTGGTGATGGCCGCGAATGTCGCCTGGAAGACCACGAACACGTATTCGGGAATCACGACGCCCTTGGTGAAGGTCGCTGCGTTCGAATCCGCCGTGAGTCCGTGCAACATGAATCGGCTCATGTCGCCGAACCACATACCGGGTCCGTTGAACGCGAAGCTGTAGCCGTAGATGACCCACAGCACAGTGCCGATCGAAAAGATCACGAACACCTGCATGAACGTCGACAACACGTTCTTGGAACGCACCATGCCGCCGTAGAACAGAGCCAGGCCGGGCACCGCCATCATGATCACGAGCAAGGTTGCCGTCATCATCCATGCGGTATCGCCCTTGTTCGCGACAGGCGCGACTTCCGCCGCCGCGTCTTGCCCGAACACGAGTGCCGGCAACGTCAACAACAGCGCTGCGCCGAGACCGCGCATCAGGCTGCTACCCTTCGTTCTCTTCTTATCTTGATGCATGTAAAAGCTCCTCAACGACATCTCAGGCTGCCGCCGCGCCGGATTCACGAGTGCGTATCCGCACTGCTTCACCGACTGGCGCCAGGAAAATCTTGCCGTCGCCGGTTTTCCCCGTGCGACACACATTGCTGATTGCTTCGACGACGGCCTCGGCCGAGGTGTCGTCCAGGACGATTTCGACGCGCAGCTTCGGCACGAACTCCACCTGATACTCGGAGCCCTTGTAGTGCTCCGAATGCCCTCGCTGCCTTCCGTAACCGGTGACTTCGGTCACCGTGATCCCCTGCACGCCGAGACGCGCGACGGCCATTTGCAGGTCGTCGAGCTTCCACGGGCGAATAATTGCAGTGATCATTTTCATCGCTTTGGCATCGTTATCCGATGGAGCGGGCGCTTCGCGCCCGCGTATGCTCCCTATCAGTCGACCTTCAGCCTGTTTGCAAAGTGCAGGTTCCATGCCAGCCCCCTAGTGAGCGAAGAGGGGGCCGCTGCAGCGCGAAAGGCGGCCGTGTTCCCGCCTTCGCGCCCAAAATTGGGGCGATGGAATTGCACACGCAACAAAACAGGGCGTCGCGCCCGCAACTTGTTAGGAGAGCCGCCAGTGGAGATACCCAGAGTCGAGGAGTTGCTTCGCAGCCTGATGCAGGGGTTACCCCCCGGGCTCGCATCCGGTGCCAGCGGGTTGCGCGAAGACCTGGAAAACAACTTCCGGGCCGTGCTTCGCGCCAATCTCAGCAAGCTCGATCTAGCCGGTCGCGACGAATTCGATGCGCAGCGCAAGGTGCTGGAACGCACGCGTGCACGCCTCGAGGCGCTGGAACAGCGCGTCGCCGAGCTCGAAGCCAAGGCAGCACTTTCCATAAATCGATAGGCCGCCGCGCGCTGATCGCGGAGTCCGGATAGCGGCCAACACGGACGTTGGCATGCGCAGAGCCAAGGAGAGGTCATGGGAACCGCACGGGTCGCGAGCCGCGCGCAGCTTGGGTTGTCGGCGCCGCGAGTCGAAGTCGAAGTTCACTTGGGGCAGGGACTTGCCCACGTTTTCGATCGTGGGGTTGCCAGCCACCGCAGTCAAAGAAAGCAAGGACCGCGTGCGCGCGGCGCTCCAGAACTCGGAATTCGAATTTCCCGCGGGCCGCATCACGGTCAATCTCTCACCCGCGGATCTGCCCAAGGAAGGCTGCCGTTATGACCTTCCGATCGCGCTCGGCATCCTGCTGGCGTCAGAGCAGCTCAAAATCCCCGAACAACGCCTGGCCACCAACGAGTTCTATGGCGAACTCGGTCTGGCCGGCGAACTCAAGCCCGTCAAAGGCGTGCTGCTGGCAGCAGCGCACGCGGCGCGCGAAGGCCGCAATGTCGTGGTGCCTTCGGCGAATCTGCTCGAAGCGCGATTCGCGGAGCCGGGTCGAGCGCGCGGCGCAGACTCATTGCTTGGCGTGTGCGCGCTGGTGCGCGACGGCGCTTGCGACGCGCCGCATACCGAAGGGAACAGCGGCGAGCTGCCCGACCGCGTTTCGCTGAACGTCCAGCTCGACATTGCCGACGTGCGCGGTCAGGCCGCGCCGAAGCGCGCGTTGATCGTCGCCGCCGCAGGCGGTCACAGTCTTCTGCTGGTCGGGCCGCCGGGCACCGGCAAGACCATGCTGGCGCAACGGCTGCCGGGCCTGCTTCCTGCGCTCGAAGGCGCCGAGGCCCTCGACGTGGCGTCGATCGCTTCAGTGAGCGTGCGTGGCTTCAACGCCTGCGACTACGGCAAACGACCCTTCCGTTCGCCACACCACACGGCGTCCGCCGGCGCCATCATCGGCGGCGGTTCGCATGCGCGCCCCGGTGAGGTCAGTCTCGCGCATCGCGGCGTGTTGTTTCTCGATGAGCTGCCCGAATTCAATCGCAGCGTGCTCGAGAGTTTGCGCGAGCCGCTCGAGAGCGGCGTCGTGGCGATCTCGCGCGCCGCGTTTCAGGTGGAATACCCGGCGCGTTTCCAACTGGTCGCGGCGATGAATCCGTGTCCGTGCGGATACCTTGGAGAGCCCTCGGGCAACTGTCGCTGCGCACCGCCGGAGATCGCGCGATATCGCGCACGCATTTCCGGACCACTGCTCGATCGCATCGATCTGCGTGTCGCCGTTCCGGCCGTCACGAGCGAGCAGTTGTTTGGCGAATGCGCGCCAGTCAATGCGCTCACCACGGCGCAGGCCGCCGAACGCGTGCGAGCGGCGCAAGATCTGCAGCGCGCACGTGCAGGCAAGTTGAATGTCGAACTCACCGGGAAGGAACTGCAGAGTTTTTGTCGCCTCGACCGGCCGGGTCGCCGACTGCTGGCGCAGGCACGCGGCAGACTCGCGCCTGTCGGCACGGGGAGTCCACCGCGTGATGCGTGTGGCGCGCACGATTGCGGATCTCGACGTCGCCGGGAACGCGGAGTCGTGCGACCTCGCGCTCACGCATCTCGCCGAAGCGCTGCAGTTGCGTATGGCGGATCGTGTTTGACGACCCCGCAAATGAAACGGGCCCGATGGAAACCCACCGAGCCCGATCACGCGGCAGCCGTCGCTGCGGAGCGTTGCGTTACTTGTTCAGTTCGACGATGTGATCGACGGCCTGCTTGATGAGGTCGTCCGGCCAGTCGGCGCGGCCGCCCTTGGCAGGCATCACGCCGGTCTTGCCGTTGAAGCCATGCAGGGCGTGGTTGTAGAGCGTCTCCTTGCCCTGGGCAATGCGCGGACCCCAGGCGCCCTTGTCGCCCACCTTGGGAGCTCCCGCGATTCCGGCTCCGTGACAGGCCGAGCAGGCGGTTTCGTAGGCGGCGGTGCCGTCTGCCGGAAGTGCCGCAACCGGCATCGCAGGGCCAACGCTTTCGATCTTCAACGCCGAATTGTCCTGGCCCGCCACCGCGACGTGTGCCGCCGGCTGCAGGCGCTGTTCGACACTCTCGACAAAGCGCGGATCGGTGGTGACCTGCTTGCCCTGATTGTTCGCGCCGACGTGGCGCGCGAATGCGAAAAGGCCAATCGTCACGGCGAACAAAATGCCGAGAACCAGACTGAAATTGTTGAAGAAATGGGAGTCTTGTTTGCTCATGGGCGCGGAGTATATCTGTGGAATAAATGAAAAACTGGCGCGCCCGACAGGATTCGAACCTGTGACCTACGGTTTCGGAAACCGTCACTCTATCCAGCTGAGCTACGGGCGCGGGGGAGCGAATTCTAGCAACTCCGTTCAGAGCCAGCCTTTCCGCTTGAAGAATAGAAAAGGCCCGATGGCGGATACCACCATGACACCCATGGCTGCCCAAAACCCCCAGGTCTCGTGCAACCAGGGCATTTTCGAGAAATTCATGCCGAAAATGGCCCCGATCACCGAAGGCGGCAGCAGGAACACCGTCACCACCGAGAAGATCTTGAGGATGTTGTTCTGGTCGATGTTGATCAGGCCCAGGGTCGCGTCGAGGATGAACGACACCTTCGTCCCGAGGAACGAGGCGTGATCGCTCATCGCCATGACGTCCCGCGTCAGGGTACGGAAGCGTCCCCGCACGTCCTGGGACATCGGTACGACGGTGCTCTGCTGAACGAAGGTCAAGAGCCTTCCCAGGCTCACGAGACTCTCGCGCGCCTTGGAGATGAGTTCGCCGTTCTGCCCGAGGCGCTCGAGGATCTTTCTGAAGTCGCGCATCACACCGCGCTTGCGCCGCGATGCGCTGAATACCTCGACCGACGCGCCATCAAGGTCCGTGGCCACTCGTTCGATTACGTCGGCGACGCGATTGACGACGGACTCGACGAGCCCCGCCAGCACCGCGGGCGGTGAGTTGCAGGAATTCGGGTGGCGCTCCGCATAAGCGATGAAGCGCCGGAATGGCAGCGGATCCACGTAGCGATTCGTGACCAGCTTGACCGCCGAGAGAATGAACGTGATCTGCGTGCTCTCGGGGAGATCCGAATCGAGCTTGGTGACCACGGTGGCGGTCATGTAGAGCGCGCCGTCCTCTTCGTAGAGCCGGTTCGAAGCTTCGATCTCGCGCATCTCGTCGCGCGTCGGAACGTCGATGCTGAGGAAGCTCTCGACCTGTTTTTCTTCGCTGGGCGTGGGCTCGACGAGGTCGAGCCAGATCGACTCCGCCGGAATTGCCGCGCCGGAACGCAACTCGAGACGCGCCAGGCCTTGGGGTTGCGGGACGAAGGCGCTCAGCATGCTGGTGGCAAGCGCTAGCGATTCTTCTCGCTGGCCGCGAGATCGTTGAGCAGTGACAGCAGTTGCTCGGTGCCGCCGGCTTCGCCCACGCCCGTGGAATATTTTCCATTGACGATCAACGTCGGGACGTTGGCGATCGCGTAATTCTTGGTGAGTTGTTCGGCACGTTGCATGTTGACTGCGACCGTCATCGAATCGTAGGCCGCGTTGAATTCCTTCTCTGCCACGCCCTTCGACTCGAGAAACGCGAGTTGCTGGGCGCGTGCTTCCATGTCGTCTCGCGAACTGAGAGACATTCCGTGCTGGTGAATCGCGTCGAATACCTGGGTGTGCAGGTCGGGCCGGTGCAGCGCCTGGAGCGTGTAGTAGAGCTTGGCGTGTTGCCGGTGGGTCTGTCCCCAGATGACCGGAATGCGAACGAAATCGACGTACGCAGGTTTGTCGGCCTTCCAGGTTTCGAGCGCCGGATCGAGTGCGTAGCAATGGCCGCACCCGTACCAGAAGACCTCGTCGATCTCGACCCGGCCGGCAGCGGCGGTTGTGGGCTGCGGGGAAGCCAGGAGCTGGTAGTTAGTCCCTGCTTTCCACTGGGAGAGCGCCGGATCGGGCGCGCGCGCGCAGGCATTCAGGCTCCAGGAGACGGCCAGCAGCGCGGCGAGCAGGGAGATTGCGCGGTGCGTCGTCACGAGGCGGGCCTGTTACTAACGCAGGCCCTGCAGATACGAGGCGAGGTTGCGAATGTCTTCCGGGGTCAGCCGCGCGGCGACGGTGGTCATCATGGCGCTGTTGCGAGTCTGATGAACGATGGCGGGATCGGTGGAGTCGCGATACCGGTTCTTGGTGAGGTAATTCTGCAACTGCTTCACGGTGTACGTGGATTGCTGTGCGCGCAGCGCCGGATATCCCGCGCCGGCATTGCCCTGGCCCGCGGGGCCGTGACACGCCATGCACGAGGGAATCTTTCGCGCCGGGTCTCCGGAAATGAACAGCGCTTCGCCGGCCTTCCAGTAGGAAGGATCGGCCTCGAGTCCGGCGGGAGTCTGCGCCGCGAAGTAGGCGGCGACGTCGGCGAAATCCTGATCCGTCATATTTGCAATGATCGGGATACATGATCTCGTTGACGCGCTTGCGCGCCTTGAACATCGCCAGCTGCTCGCGGATGTACGCGGCGTTCTGGCCAGCGAGATTCGGCCATTCGGGATTGCTGCTGTTGCCGTTTACACCATGGCATGCAGTGCACACCGCGGCCTTGGTTGCGCCAGCGTCGGCAGAGCCCTTTACGGCTTCTTCGGCACTGGTAGTTGAACTGAAACCCAAGCCGGCGAAAACGAACGCAGCGGCCAGGCTCAACGAAAATCTGCTCTCAATCATGGTCTTGCAGGCTCCCTGGAAGGCGGCGAATTGTACACTAGCGTGTGTCGACTTGAGCCAGACCTCCCATGAGCCAATATCCCAAAGTCCGCTTCCTGCTTTCGGCGGCGAGTGAGGAGCAATTTCCCGAAGACGTCGGCGCCGAAGTCGCGTTCGCAGGGCGTTCCAATTCAGGCAAGTCGAGCGCCATCAACGCAATCATGGTTCGCAATGGGCTCGCGCGCGCGAGCAAGACTCCTGGTCGCACTCGACTGCTGAATTTTTTCGAAGTCGAAGAAGGACGCCGCATCCTCGATCTGCCCGGCTACGGTTATGCCGAAGCAAGCCCGGTCGAAAAGAAGCAATGGATCGCCCTCATCGCAAAACTGCCGCGGCGAGCCTGCATCAGCGGGTTGTTCCTGATCGTCGATATCCGACGCGGACTCACGGATCAGGACGAACAGTTGCTGGATTGGGCAGGCGCGTCAGGCTGGCCGGTACACGTTCTGCTCACCAAGGCCGACAAGCTCAATCAGCGCGACCGCGCGGCGGCGCTCAAGGACGCGCAGGAATGGCTGGGGGACGAGCATGACCGCGCAGGTGTTTTCGGCGACTGACAAGATTGGGGTTCAGGCCGCCCAGAAGCGCCTCGACCAGATGCTGGGGAGCGCCAAGGACGCATCTTCTTCTTAAACACTCACGTCCGCCGCCGCTTCGGCGGCGTTTTCCGACGTGGGCGGAGCCCTCAAAAAGAAAGCCCCGGTGGTAAACCACCGGGGCCAGACTAACCCGGCACAGGTCTCGTGAACCGGGCTACACGCTCAGGGAGGGAAGCGTGGAGCGGTTTTACGCGCTCAGGTAATGAGACACGGGAGACCTCGGAAAGGTTCCAACTTTTTTGAAAAAGTACTGCCGTTAAATCATGTGGTTACGACGCGACCTGTCGCGCCGACGCTACAGAAACGTGTACGTGACGCTCAGCGAAACCGTGTTGACGTCGAAGTCGAAGTCGCTGACCTGGAACGACTCGTACTCGGCGCGAACACCGATGCTGCCGAAGTGCGCGCCGATGCCCACGCCGTAGGTCGGTTCCCAGCCGTCGTCCGAGGCATTCAGGTTGTTGAACTCGGCGTCGAGCTTCCAGTTGGCCATGCCGAGACGGGCGTAGAGGTCGATGACGGCGAATTCTGCGATGAGCAGGCCAGACACCGTAAATGCCTGCGCGTCGAGTGAGGTACCGAATCCGTCGGATTCGCCGCCGAGATCGATGAAATTGCCTTCGACAGCAAGCCAATTGAACGGCCTGAAGCCCGCGATGATCTTGTAGCTGTTGTCATCGAGCGAATCGCTGCGCGACTGCCGACGTCGAATTCGGACTTGGTGATGCCGGCACCGAGATAGAAGCCGTTGTCGGCTGCGGCTGCCTGCGGAGCAATGGCGGCGAGCGAGAGCGCACCGAGCGCGGCGATCGCAGCGAACTTCGTGTTCATGAGAGACCTCTCCAGAGTTTTAGGACGACGGATTAGAGCGCAGTTTTACTTAACGGTTCCTGAATCTAGCGCGGCATTGTGACGGGGTCCACATTCGCAGGCACCCGCAAGGGTGCGGCGCGTGCCGTCTATCCACCCGGAGCCCTGTTAGGGCCCAACTAGTGAGCTTCGTCCCAGTTGGGTCCGCTGCCGGCGTCGACCTTGAGCGGCACACGCAAGGCGGCCGCGGCCATCATGTGTTCGCGCACGGCATCGGTTACTTCGGCGAGCCTTTCGGTCTCGACTTCCAGCACCAGTTCGTCGTGCACCTGCATGATGATGCGCGCGCCGCGTGACGCCGCACACCATGCATCCACCGCAATCATCGCGCGCTTGATGATGTCCGCTGCCGTGCCCTGCATGGGCGCATTGATTGCCGCGCGCTCCGCAGCCTGCTGGAACTGCTTGTTGCGTGCGTTGATATCCGGAAGATAGAGCCGACGCCCGAACACGGTTTCGACGTAGCCTTGCGCCTTGGCCTGGGCGCGCGTCTCTTCCATGTAGCGCTTCACGCCGGGATAACGCGCGAAGTACAGGTCGATGTATTCCTGCGCCGCGTTGCGCGGGATGCCTAACTGCTTCGCGAGGCCGAAAGCGCTCATTCCATAGATGAGGCCGAAGTTGATGGCCTTGGCCGAGCGGCGCTGGTCGGATGTGACCGCATCGAGCGGCGTTCCGAAAACCTCCGCGGCGGTCGCCTGGTGAATGTCCTTGTCGCTCGCGAACGCGCCGAGCAATCCATCGTCCTGCGAGAGATGCGCCATGATGCGCAGCTCGATCTGCGAATAGTCCGCCGCCAGCAGCACGTGACCCTCGGGCGCGACGAACGCCTGGCGGATGCGACGCCCCTCCGGCGTGCGGATCGGAATGTTCTGGAGATTGGGATCCTGCGACGACAAGCGGCCGGTGGCGGCGACGGCCTGGTGATAGCAGGTATGCACGCGCCCCGTACGGGCGTTGATCTGTTCGGGTAGTTTGTCCGTGTAGGTCGACTTGAGCTTCGAAAGGTTGCGGTGCTCGAGGATGAGCTTGGGCAGCGGGTAGGATTCCGCAAGCTCCTCGAGCACGTCCTCCGCGGTCGATGGCTGTCCCGTCGGGGTCTTGCGGACCACGGGCAGCTGCATCTTCTCGAACAGGATGGTGCCGAGCTGCTTGGGTGAATCGAGATTGAAGGGCGCGCCCGCTTCCTTGTGCGCTTCAGCGAGCAGCTCCATGAGCCGCTTGCCGAGCTCGGTGCTCTGCGTGCGCAGCATCTGCCGGTCGAGCAGTACGCCATGCTCTTCCATGCGCAGCAGCACCGGCACGAGCGGCTGTTCACACTCTTCATAGAGAGTCTTGAGCAGCGGAACGGTCGAAATCTGCGGCCACAGCACCTGGTGCAGGCGCAGCGTGACGTCCGAATCCTCCGAAGAATATTCCGCCGCCTTGTCGACCGGCACCTGGCTGAAGGCGATCTGCTTGGCGCCCTTGCCGGCGACGTCTTCGTAATGAATGGTGCGAATGCCGAGATATCGCTCCGCCACCGAATCCATGTCGTGCCGAGTCGCGGTGCTGTTCCAGATGTATGACTCCAGCATCGAGTCGTAGCGCATGCCGCGCAGCCGGATGCCGTGGTTCGCGAGCACGTGCGCGTCGTACTTGAGGTGATGGCCGACCTTGGCGTGCTTCTTCCGACTCGAGCAGCGGCTTGAGCTTCGCGAGGCTCGCGTCGCGATCGAGCTGGTCGGGCGCGCCGGCGTAGTCATGCCGCAGTGGTAGATAGGCCGCGGCGCCAGGTGCGACGGCGAACGACACACCCACGATCTCCGCCTTCATGTATTCCAGGCTGGTGGTCTCGGTGTCGAAGGCGAACAGCTCGGCGCCCTCGAGCTTCTTCAGCCAGTCGGCGAGCTGCGCCTCGGTGGTGATCGTTTCGTAGTGGCGCGGCGCGGCCGCGATGATCTGCGCGCCATCGCTGATGCCGGCGGCGGCCGGCGCGCCGGCGATGACCGGCTGCCCGCTGGCGGTGGGAGCGTCCGGCGCGGTGGGTGTGGGCGTCGATGCGCCGTCGAGTTGTTTGAGCAGCGAACGCAATTCGAGTCGCGTGTACAGCGCGCGCAGGACTTCGGTGTCCGGAGGCTGGCGCTTGAGCTGCTGCAGAGAGACCGGCAGCGTCACGTCGGTGCGAATGGTAGCGAGCTTGCGCGCGAGTTCGAGTGTCGCGAGACCCGCGCGCAGGTTCTCGCCCACCTTGCCTTCGACGTTGGCGGCATCGGCGACCAGCGCATCGAGCGTCGAATACTTGCCGAGCCACTTGGCCGCGGTCTTGGGACCCACCTTGTCGATACCGGGAATGTTGTCGGAGCTGTCGCCCACCAATGCCAGGTAGTCGATGATCTGCTCGGGAAACACGTCGAACTTGGTCTTGACGCCAGCGCGATCGAGCACCGTTCCACTCATGGTGTTGATCAGCGTGATGTGTGGCGACACCAGTTGGCACATATCCTTGTCGCCGGTGGAGATGAGCACGCTGAGATTTTCTTTCGCGGCCGCGCACGCCAGCGTACCGATCACATCGTCGGCCTCCACGCCTTGCTCACGCAGGATGGGCAGTCCCATGCCGCGCACAGCTTCGAACAGTGGCTCGATCTGCGTGCGCAGATCGTCGGGCATGGGCGGGCGCTGCGCCTTGTATTCGGCGAACAGCTCGTCGCGGAAAGTCTTGCCGGGAGCATCGAACACCACGGCGATGCGCTCGGGATCGTAGTCCTTCAGGAACTTGGAGAGCATGTTCAGCACGCCAAACACCGCACCGGTGGGCTCGCCGCGCGAATTGCTGAACGGTGGCAGCGCGTTGAAGGCGCGATACAGGTACGACGAACCATCGACCAGCACGAGATCGGGGCGGGAATTCATGCGCTATTTCGGCGGCGGAGGCGCCGGCTTTTTGTCTTTCTTGCCATCGTCAGGATGATCGGCCGGCGGCGTTTCCTCGGGCGCGGTCACCTCCGGAGCAGGCGATGGCGGTGCCGGTGCTGAATCCGGGCTCTGCGGTGAATTTGGTGCCTCGGTGTTCTCCGACGACGGCGGCGTGGCCGCAGGCCGCGTGACCACTTCGGTCGGCGCCTCAGGTAGATAGAGCGGGCCTTTCTGGCCACAGCCCGTGAGCGCGCACGCCAGCAGCACAGCGATTGCGAACAGTGCCGGCTTGTCAGACATGCATCGCCTTGCCTTCACGCAGCGCGAGCCAGCCGCGCACCACGCGATAGAGGATCCAGATGCCCGCGAGAATGGCGCCCAGCGTCATTGCGACAAACGCGCCACCGAAGCCGGCGCCCGCGCCGACTGCGCCCACGGGGCCGGTGATCGGAGTCGACATCAAGCTCACGAGTCCAACTGCGCCCAACACGAGCGCAATGCAGAAGAGCGCAATCCCGAGGACCACGGCGGTCCAGAAGGTGCGAATCTGCCAGAGGAAATGTGACTCCAGCCACGAGCCGCGGACACGATCGCGCCGCGCATAGTTCATGAATACCGCGAGGATCGATGGCAGGCCGAAAACGAACGCGCCGATCACCGTCGCACCCGAGGTGATGCCGATGAAGCCGGCGAGCGCATGCAGTGCGTACATCACGTGGGTGTATCCGGTTTCGGGGTGCTGATCATTCACGGGCGCCACTCCACCACGGCCATCGTGAGACGCGAGATGCACACCAGGCGTTCCCGCGGGTCGCGGATTTCGATGCTCCACACCTGGCTGCGTGAACCCAGGTGAATGGCGCGCGCCGTACCGATCACCAGTCCGTCAGTGACGGGCCGCAAATGGTTGGCGTTGATGTCCTGTCCGAGGCATCGGAACCTGGAATAGTCGACGACAAAGTTCGCGGCGACGCTTCCAAGGGTTTCGGCGAGAACCAGCGACGCGCCGCCATGCAGATAACCCATCGGTTGTCGCGTGCGCGGCTCCACGGGCATCGTCCCACGAAGGAAATCGTCACCCCATTCGGTGAATTCGATGCCGAGATGCGAGGCAAGCAGACCCACATGGCTGGCGCGAGCATCATCGATCGTCGGAATGCCGAACCAGATTGCCATCGATACCCCACGGTCGCCGGCGCGGCCGGCGCACTACTTGCGATATTTTTCGCCGATGCGGCGATAGGCCTCGCGAAACGGAATGCCCTCACGCGCGACCAGCGCATTCGCTTCTTCGGCGGCGTGAATTGCGGGGTCGAGTTTGACTGCCTCGGGACGGAAACGCACGCCATCGATGGCTGTCGCCATGATGGCGGCCGTCGACATCGCGACGTCGATTCCCCGGAACAACGGCGGCTTGATGAGCTGCAGGTCGCGCTGATAGCCGGAGGGCAGCTTGGCGAATATGCCGAGCACTTCGGTGAGGCACGCCTGCGCCACCGCGCTGCGCCCGCGTACCAGCTCGAACACGTCGGGATTGCGCTTCTGCGGCATGATCGACGAGCCGGTGGTGAACGATGCGGGCAGCGTGACGAACGCGAATTCCTGCGTATAGAAGAGAAGCAGATCGGCCGCGAGGCGGCCCAGGTCCTGCATGAGCAGCGTGCATTCGAACAGCAATTGCGCTTCGGCCTTGCCGCGCGCCAGCTGCACGGCAGTGACCGGCGCATGCACTTCGTCGAATCCGAGCTTGGCGCGAGTGAACTCTCGATCCAGCGGCAACCCCGGCGTGCCATAGCCCGCCGCGGAACCCAGCGGGCTGCGCGAGGCGCGCCGCGCGCAGCTGGCGAGCCCCGAGGCATCGTCACGAATCTCGGCAGCAAAGCCGCCGGCCCACAGCGCGACGCTGCTCGGCATCGCCTGCTGCATGTGCGTGTAGCCGGGGAGCGGGATGCTCCCTTCACGTTGCGCCAACGTGTCGAGAGCACGCGCGCAGCCTTCGGCGGCCGCCGCGAGCTCGCGGGTGGCATCCAGTAGATAGAGCCGCACGGCCGTCAGGACCTGATCGTTGCGCGAACGGCCGAGATGCACTCGTCCGCCGGCGGCGCCGATGCGCGCGGTGAGACGCTTTTCGAGCGCGGTCTGGCCGTCTTCGTCGGCGAGCTCGATCTTCCACTGACCTGCGGCGTGTTCGGCGCCGATGGCCACCAACCCCTCCCGAATCGCGTTCAGATCCGCGTCCGTGAGCAGCTTCTGGGCGTTGAGCATCTCGGCGTGCGCGATGGAAGCGCGCACGTCGTATTTGACCAGTCGCTCATCGAGCGCGTAGTCGTCGCCCGCGGTGTAGTCGAGCACACGCTGGTCGAGATCGACGCCCTTGTCCCAGAGTCGGCTCATGAGGAGTCCTGTCTACTTGTCGACCAGCTGCTCGGCGGGCGACAGCGCGTTGACGTCGGCGACGATCAGCGTGCCGGCGCCTTCGTTGGTGAACACCTCGGCGAGAATGCCTTCGGGCGACTTGTACGACATGACGTGCACACGGCGCACACCGCCCCGGATGGCATCTTCAATCGCCTTGGCCTTCGGCAGCATGCCGTCGACGATCTTCTTCTCTTCGCGCAGGCGCTTGAGGCCGTTGAGATCCGTATAGGAAATGATGGAGGAGGGATCGTCGACGCGCTCGAGGATGCCCGGCGCGCCCGTGCACAACATGAGCTTCTCGGCCGACAGCGCCGCACCGATGGCCGCGGCCACGGTGTCGCCATTGATGTTGAGCAGCGTGCCCTGGTCATCGGCCGACAGCGGGCTGATCACCGGCATGAGACCGTTGTCGAGCAGCTTCTTGATGACCGTGGTGTCGATGCGATCGATGTCGCCGACGAATCCGTAGTCCACCATCTCGCCGGTATCGGCCAGCTTGACGGGCGCGCGCTTGTGCGCGCGGATCAGGCCCGCATCGACGCCGCTGATGCCGACCGCGTCGATGTCCATCTCGCGGCAGAACGCCAGCAGCTTGGTATTGATGAGGCCGTTGAGCACCATGGCGGTGGCGTCGATGGCCTTCTGGTCGGTGACACGCCGTCCCTGCACCATGCGCGTGGGAACACCCAGCGCCTCGGTGACTTCCGTGAGCTGCGGACCGCCGCCGTGCACGAACACCACGCGTACGCCGAAGTAATGGAGGATGGCGATCTGCTCGATGAGACCGCGTACGGCGGCCGGGTCGGCAAACACGCCGCCACCGGCCTTCACGACGAAGGTCTTGCCCTTGTACATGCGGATATAGGGGGCCGCGCTGCGCAGGCTGCGGATGGCGGCGGCGGGATCGGGGCGATGCATGATCATTCGGGAATTTCCGTTGGGGCCAGGTAGTTAGTGTTGCGGGGTGGAAAGCAGGCGGTGCAGAACCGCGGTCTGCACGACCAGGCGGTTGTAGGCTTCGCGCTGCACGACGCTGCGCCGGCCATCCAGCACCTCGTCGGCGACGGCGACATTACGCCGCACCGGCAGGCAATGCATGAGCTTGCAGTCGACCGCGGCGCGCGAGAACCAGGTGTCACGCACGCACCAGTCGGCGAGCGAGGTGCGCTGGCGCGCGTCGATTTCGGCGTTGCCATAGTGGGACGTCGAGCCCCATTCCTTGGCGTAGATCACGTGCGCACCGGTGAGCGCGTCGTCGCGGTCATTGGTCTCGCGCACCGAGCCGCCCGTGACAGCGGCGGCAGCCGCGGCCTTCTGCATGATGGAAGGAGGAAGGGCGAATCCTTCGGGCCGAAGCACGACCACTTCCATTCCGCGCATCGCGGCCATGTGGACGGTTGCGGCAGGAACCGCGAGCGGCAGTGCCCGGGGGTGATTGACCCACGAGAGCACGAACTTCGCACGGCGCGGCACATTGAGATCGTCGAGCGTCTTCCAGTCGGCCAGCGCCTGGCAGGGATGATTGACCGCCGACTCCATATTGATGACGGGCTTGCTGACGAGACCGACCATTTCCTTGAATGACGTCTCCTGCAGATCCGCCTCGAGGTCCGTCCCGCCCGCGAACGCCCGGATGCCCAGAGCGTCACAATAGTGGGCCAATACGGGCACTCCCTCGCGAACATGTTCCGCAGGTGCGCCATTCATGACCGCTCCGCGCCGCGTCTCGAGCTGCCACGTTCCGTGGCCGGCGGCGATCACGAATGAATTGCCGCCAAGGCGCGCCATCGCCGCCTGGAACGACGCGAGCGTGCGCAACGACGGATTGAAGAACAGCAGGCCAAGGATTTTTCCAGCCAGCGCCTGCGGCTCGGGTTTCTGCGCGAGACGTTCGGCGAGCGCGAGCAGTTCGATGACCTGCTCACGCTCAAAGTCCGCGAGATCGATGAAGTTGCTCATCTAGAGATCCACGAGTGCCGCGCGCAGCCGGTCAACGTGCTCCTCTTTGAGGACGAACGCGGGGAGCAGCCGCAGGATCGACGGATCGCCGGCAGTGCCCGCGAGGATGTCGCGAGCCAGCAGCGCCTTCTGAATATCTTTGGCGGGTTTGTTCATCTTGAGTCCCGCCAGAAAACCCAAGCCCTGGAAACCGGTCACCGGACCCACCGCGCATGTCTTCGTGAGATAGGCCGACACGCGCCGAACATTGGCGAGCAGGTCTTCCTGTTCGATGGCATCGATGGTGGCTTCAGCCACGGCGCAGGCCATGGGTCCACCTCCGAAAGTCGTGCCCAGATTTTCGAGCTTGAGCGACGCGGTGATGGGCGGCGTCAGCAGCAAAGCGGACACGGGAAAGCCGTTGCCCAGCGCCTTGGCCGTCGTGATCATGTCGGGCATCACGCCGTAGTAGTTGGCCGCGAAAGGCTGACCGGTGCGACCGACTCCGCATTGCACTTCGTCGAAGATCAGGAGTGCGCCGGTTTCGATCGCAGCGTTTGCGCAGCGCTGCCAGAAATTCCTGGCCCATGTCGAATGCGCCGCCCACACCCTGCACCGGCTCGACGATGACGGCCGCCGTGTTGTCGGTGACGTGTCTGGCAATGTCTTCGATGTCGCGGCGCTTGATCCAGCTCACGTCGAACGGCGCGCGCGGCAGGAAAAACCATTTCTGCGGCGCGCCCCAGGTCGTGGAGGCACAAGCCGCGGTGCGGCCATGAAAGCTTTGTTCGACCGCGGCGACGTGCGTGCGCCCGGGGCGCATCTTGAACGCCATCTTGAACGCGTTCTCGTTGGCCTCCGCGCCGGAGTTGATCCAGAACACGCTGTCGAAGGGCAGCCGCGAAAATTTCAGCAGCTTCTGCGCGGCCCGCGCACGCACTTCCATGGGCACGGCATTGGTCTGGAAATTCATCTGCGCAGCCTGACGGCCAAGCGCCTCTGTCCAGCCCTTGTGTCCGTAGCCGAGCGAGGCGACAGCGTGGCCGCCGTACAGATCCAGCACCTTGCGGCCGTCGCGCGTATGCAGCCAGACGCCGTCGGCGCCGACGACTTCGATCGGATATTGCGCGTAGACCGGCGCGAGCCCGTCGGCCGGTGAGGTGTTCTGCTTGAGTTCTGCGTTCATGTTCTTCTCAGGTCCAACCGGCGGCCGGCGCGGTGAGTCCCGCGGTTTCGGGCAGGTTGAACAAACGGTTCATCCACTGCACGGCGCCACCGGCGGCGCCCTTGTTGAGGTTGTCGACCACGCTCATCACGGCGATCGTGCGGCCATTCGCGACGGCGGTCAGATGCGCGTAGTTGCTGGCGACGACGTCTTTGACGCGCGGCGCGTTGTCGAGCACGCGCACGAACGGGCAGCCCGCGTAGTACTCGCGCAGCAACGCGACCGCGGACGCCGCATCGCGCGGCGACTTGAGGCGCGCCTGCACGGTGGCATGAATGCCGCGCGCGAAGGGGCCCGAATGGGGAACGAACGCGAACTCCGCTTCTACGCCCGACGCCGCCTTGGCGAGCGCGGTGATCTCGGGCGTATGGCGATGGCCAAGCGCGCCATAGGAATAGAGGTCGCTGTGGCGCGTGGGGTGATGAGTGCCTTCCACCGGCTTGCGGCCGGAGCCGGTGCTTCCCGTGACGCCGCTGACGAACAGCGTGGGCTCGGTGATGCCGGAAGACAGCAGCGGCACGCTGGCCAGAAGGATCGCCGTAGAAAAGCAGCCCGGATGCCCGACGTGGGGCGTGGTCACCTTCTTCAGGTGCTCGGGCACGGCGCAGGTGAATTGCGCCAGGCGATGCGGCGCGCCGTGCGCGTGTTTGTAGACCGCCTCGTAACCCGCTGCCGTGGCGAAGCGGAAGTCCGCCGAGATGTCGACGAAGCGCGGCTTGCGTGCCCGCAGCTTCGGCGGCCTTGAGCAGCGAGTCGATCAGCGCGGCGGCAGCGCCGTGCGGCGCGGCGCAGAACACCGCCGACGTCTTTTCCTTCGCGATCAGCGCGGAAATCTCCGCCTGGGACTTGAAGGCGGTATCGCCGAGCGCTCCCGCCAGGTGCGGGAAGGATTTGCCCGCGAGCTCGCCGGGCGAACTGTCTGACATCACGCCCGCCAGCGAGAAGGTGGGATGGCCGATGATCAGGCGCAGCAGCTCGCCTGACACATAACCCGTGCCACCAAGCACAATCGCGGGAATCTTGTTAGTCATCTGGTTCATCGAATCGAGTTATTCGTTCGCGGCGCGATCGAGCGGGCGAGCCTGCGTGAGCCCGACCGACTCGATGATCGAGTCACCCAGCGCAGCGCCGGCCGCCAGCGCATTGAAGGCCGGTACCTTGAGCTGATCGCGGATGATCGATACGCCCACGTCGTTGTCCGTGGCCGGGCCGGTCACCGCGATCGGCTCGATGCTGGAACCGTTTGCGCAGGATGTCGACGCCGCCATACGCCGCCACCGGATCGTTGGCCGAGAGGACGACACCGGTCAACGCCTTGCGGATGTCTTCCTGCTCGAGGATCGAATCCACGCCGTAGGTGCCTAACAAGCCGTCGCCGAGCTCGAACACGATGACGTCGGGCTTCTTCTCCGAGAGCTCGGTCAGCATGGTGCGCGTGAGCGCGGGACCCACCTTGCGCGTGGTCGAGACCACGCCGAAATCCGTGAAGATGAGCGTGTTGCGCGCGCCGGCGTCTTCGAAAGCCATGATGTCGCGGCGCAGGGAAACGCCCGTGGCCTTGAACGCGTCGACCACGAGACCGCGATGACGCATGCGCGAAATGATGGCGGCGGCGGCCGCGGTCTTGCCGGCCTCCATGCAGGTGCCCGCAAGAGCGACCACCGGCACGCCATTGGTGATGAGCGGCGCGGCGAAATCGAGTGGGCGATAGCCGACGCGCGCGGGCACGCCAATGCGCTCGCCGAGATACGGGAAATGCAGCACGCCGCCGATGACGCGGCAGTCGAACGGCTTGCCCTTGTCGGGGTTTACGGAATCGACGATGCCGAGCACGCCGCCGATGTTGAGCATCTGGATGATGTCACCGGGCTTCACGCTCTCGGGCACGTGCCCCGAGTAGCCGAACAGCGCCTTGCGATGGCCGAGCGCGCCCGCAACGATGTCACCCTTGCCGACCTTGGCCATGCGGCCGCTGGTGAGCTCGAGCGTGTTGTAGGTGGACTTGTTGGTGAGGATCTCCACGACCACGACCACGCCTTCCTCGGAAGGAATGTTCTCGGTGGACACGCGCACCTCGTTGCCGAGGCCGCAGGCCTGGGTAACGGAAGCAATCTTGTCGACGACTACGGTACGCATCACTTTCCTCCCGCACGTGCATGGAACATGCCCGTGAGCGAAACAATCTTCGAAAATCCCAGGGCATCCTGCGGCGTCCACTCGCCATGGGACTCGCCATACACGCCCTTGGAGACGGCCATGAGCGAGTACTGCGATTCGACGCCCTCGATGAACAAACTACCGGGGCGGAACAACACGTGGACCTTGCCCGTGACGCGCTCCTGCGATGAGAGCAGCAGCGCCTCGATGTCGCGGCACACCGGATCGAGAAGCTGGCCTTCGTGCACCCAGTCGCCATAGGGACCGGCGAGCGAATCCTTGATGCGCTGCTGGCGCGGCGTGAGCACGAGCTTCTCGAGTTCGCGATGCGCGGTGAGCAGTGTTTCCGCGGCCGGCGCTTCGAACGCGACGCGGCCCTTGGTGCCGATGATGGTGTCGCCCAGGTGAATGCCGCGGCCGATGCCGTACGGCGCGCCCAGCGTTTCGAGCTGTTCGACAACTTCCACGGCCGACATCGTCTTGCCGTCGAGACCGACCGGGCGGCCCTTCTCGAAGTCGATGGTGTGCTTCGCCGGCGCGCGCGGATTCGTGAAGGCGTCCTTCGACAAGCACCCACGCGCTGTCGGGAATGCTGCCTTCCGACGTGAGCGTTTCCTTGCCACCGATCGTCACGCCCCAGAGGCCGCGATTGATGGAATAGGCGGCGCCGTACGGTGGAATCGGCAGGTTGCGTGCCTTCAGATAGTCCAGCTCTTCCTGGCGCTTGAAGGCCTTGTCGCGCACCGGCGCGATCACTTCGAGCTCCGGGCGCGAGCGTGCGCATCGCCACTTCGAAACGCACCTGGTCGTTGCCCGCGGCGGTGCAGCCGTGCGCGATGGAATTCGTGCCGAGCTTGCGCGCCATGAGCGCGATGGTCTGCGCCTGCATCACGCGCTCGGCGCCGACGCACAGTGGATAGAGCTGGCCGCGACGCACGTTGCCCATGATGAGGAAGCGCAGTACCTGCTCGAAGTAGTCCGCGCGCGCGTCGATCTGGTGATGCTCGATGGCGCCGTACGCTTTCGAACGTTCCTGCAACGTCTTCGCACCGGCCGCGTCGATGCCGCCCGTATCCACGGTGACCGTGATGATCGGGCGGTTGTAGTTTTCCTTGAGCCACGGCACCAGGAACGAGGTGTCCAGGCCGCCGGAATAGGCGAGAACAATGGGTTTCACAGAACTCATCTTTATTCAGACTCCAAAAGCTTCGCGCAACAGCTCGAGCACGCGCGCCTGCGCGCGCGCATCGGCCGTGGCGATGAAAATCGTGTCGTCGCCGGACACCGTGCCCGCGACTTCAGTCCAGCCGGCCTTGTCGATGGCGGCGGCAACGCTGCCGGCCGAACCGATGGTGGTCTTCACCACGGTGATCGACGGACCGGCCGTACGTACCTCGCGCACGAACGACGCCACCGCGGAGAACTTGTCCTGCGTGCGCGAGGAAAGCTCCGCCTTGTCCGGCAGCACGTAGCCGTCGCTGGCCTTGAGCACGCCGAGTTCGCGCAGGTCGCGGCTGATCGAGGACTGCGTGACGGCGTGGCCTTCGCGCTTCAACAGCCGCACGAGCTCCTGCTGGCGGCGCACCGGAGAGTGGCGCAGCAGGCGAACGATGGCGGTGCGACGCGCCTCGCGGTGATGGTCCGTGAGCATGGAACTGAATCCACCCATGAATAAAGAGCGCGCATGGTGCATAAAAATGCAGGGATCGTCAATGATTTGTTTTGCCCACCCGCGACGTGGGACTCGTTACCTGCAGAGCGCGGATTGCGGAGGCGTTACAGCCCGGGCGGCAGCGGATTCGCGGCCCCGTCGCCGATGACGGTCGTCCAGGGGCGGACCTTCCATTCCGTCACCAGTCCGCCCGTCACGTACGGGTCGACTCTGGCGAACGCTTCGACCACGTCCCTGGACGGCGCCGAGAAGAACAGAACCCCCAGGTCCACCGGATCGGCGAGTGCTCCGCCGAGCAGGAGCTCGCCGCGCGCCACGGATTCGCGCGCGTGCTTGATGTGCGCACCGCGGAATTGCGGCCGGCGTTCGAGGATGTCCGGCACGTATGTATAGAAGAGGAGGAAGTGCATGGTCGGCGGTCTCCGCGGACGGGCTGCGAATGATAGTGGAGCCAGGGGAATGCGCGCGAATATCCGTGCGATGATACTTGCGAAGGGCAAATGTCGGTTGATTTTCACTGCTCGTTCGGGCAAATGAGTGGCGCCTATCCCGGCTTGCTGGATCCCGAGAGCACTCACCGTGCATAAAAGATTAGTTAGTTTCTGTCTTGGGTTCCTGGCCGTATTGCCGCTTGCGGCGCTGCCGGTGCACGCCGCCGACAAACCCAAGAAGGTGAAATACGTGGCGCCCGAAGGCTTCGCCGGCCGCAAGTGGGGCGAGTTGCGCAGCACCTTCGATCGCCTGCCGACCGAGCCGGTCGGAGTTGGCGCGGCCTGGATGAGCCCCGTCGAAAAGAAATCCTCTTTCACCTGCGTTCCGGTCTCGGCTGCCGGTCCGCAGATGTCGCGGCGCGATCGGAGGCTGCGATTTCCAGGCGACGCTGCTGCGCATGCGCAAGGAGTTCGAAGGCGGCGGCTTCTACGTGCTGTCCGAGTACACCATCGAGGGTCAGGGCTTTCGCTACGGCGACGAGAGCGACGGCGTGGTGCTGCACCCGGTGATCTACCAGTTCTGCGCGAACTGGGACGAGACCAAGCGCGAGGTGCCGCCGAAGTTCGACGAGATCAACAAGTTCTGCGGCGTGCGCCTCCTGTTCCAGAGCGATACGCGCGAAGCAGTTGCGCAAGCTGCCGGTCGAGCACGTCACCAACTACGACCGCGTGCTGGAGAAGCTGGTCGCGAAGTTCGGCCACCCCGACAACTTCGTGCGGCGCGGCCAGGTGGTGATCGAAACGCTGGACGGCGACTCGACCGATCAGAACGATCGCAAGTTCAGCATCTGGCGCTGGTGTCCGGCGCGCGATCGCGCGCTTGCATACCACGTGCACCGCGAGTGTCGTGCTGTCGCTCGAACCGACGACGGGCGTGGGCACCGTGCTGTACTCGACGCCGCTGCTCTGGGAGTTCGCCTACGCGCGCGAGAACAACGGCTACAAGGGCGACAAGCTGTTCAAGATGCTGCACGCGCGCAAATAGGAGTCCTTCAGCGCGCGTGCCTGAAGGTGAGGTTGTAGCGAAAGCCGCCCGGTCAGCGGATGCGTTCCGGGCTTGATGGGCCGCACGGCGTGATACACCAGTCGCGATGGGCCGCCCCACACGAGCACATCGCCATCGACCAGATCCGACGGTCTTTGCCTTGCCGCCGCGCGTGAGTCCGTAAAACGCAAAGTTCGCGGGCAGTCCCAGCGATACGGAGACGATGGGCTGCGCGAAGTTCTGCTCGTCGGCATCGCGATGCGCGGTGAGGCGCGCGCCGTGCGAATAGCGGTTGATGAGGCACGCGTCGGGAACGAATTCCGGGAAACCACAGCTGGCCGGCCGCGGACAGCGCCAGGCTGCATGAACTCGCGCGGCATGGGCGGCCAATCCTGGTTGGTCAGCGGATCGCGCGAGCTGTAGCGATATCCCGCTGCGATCGCTGACCCAGCCCACCGGGCCGCAGTTGGTCATGGCCACCGACATCGTCTGTCCGCCGGGTGTCACCAGGTGCCGGAACGGCGCGAGTTCGGCGACGTGCCGGATGCAGCGGCAGTAGTTGGGCGGTATCCGCGAACCCGCGCAGCAGCGTGATCCCGTCACCGAGGCGCAACGACTCGCTGCCTCGGGAGAACGGTAGTTCGAGCGTGCTCATTTCTCGATGGTGAAGTCGAGGTCGCCTGCGTATTCCTGGCCAGCCTCGGTCTTGATCGTCCAGTGATCATTGATGGTGTAGCGCATCTTGATCGTGTAGACGGACTCGGTGAGCGAGAGTCCGTAACTCACATAGAGACGCGGCGACAGATATTTGCCGAGCACCAGCGAAGTCTCGTTCTTGAGCGTGGACTCGACGCGTGATGTCCTGGATGCCGAGTCTTGTTGCCGAGTTGCGAGGCGAGCAGTGCCGCCGCCTGTCCGGCGACTTCCTGGCGCGCGCCCGGCGTACCGGCGCGACTCTGATCCTGCACCGACTGCAGCGAGCCGCCAGCGAGCAGCAGCGAGACGATCTGCGACTGCGGAATCGATGGCTCGGAGAAGAAGGTGAGCCGCGGCGCGCGCAGCGAGCCGCGCACGTTGACGCCCGCCTTGACGTCCGGGAAATTCCTTGATGGCGCGGATGTCGACGGCCGGATCGGCTAACAACCCGCCGCCGAAGATGAGCTTGCCTCGTTCGATGTCGAGCTTGCGCGCGAGCGCGAGATACTGGCCGTCCTTGACCTGCAGCTCGCCGGTGGCGCGCGTCGGTTCGCCGGGCAGCGTGCGCTCGCTGATGCTGCCGGTGATGTGTCCCGTGAGGCCGTAGGTGTCGATGGTCACGTTGTCGCCGAGCGTCATGGTGATTTCGCTGGTCACCAGAAACGGGTCTTCTTCGCTGCGCTTCGGTAGGTCCGACCAGCCGTTCGTCGGCCGATGGCAGCACCGCATTGGTGAGATCGGCCGGCTGAATGCGCGCCAGCGGAATCTTGACCTCGCCCTTCACGAGAATTTCGCGGCCTGCGATGTGGAAGTCGAGATCCGGAGAAGCATCGATGCGCGCTTCCGGCACGTCGATGACGCGCAGGTTCTCGCCGTCCACGCGGATTTCGCCGTAAGGAAGCTTGTCGCGCCATTCGATCTTGCCCGAGCTCGCCAGCGTGCCGGCGCCGGCTTTCGCGGTGGAACTGAACTCGAGTCTGTTCGACACGATGCGCGCTTCGAGCTCCAGCGCGCGCATCGCGAGATTGAGCTGATAGAGATCGAGCTCGGCGCCGGAGAGTTTGATGACGCCGCTGGCGCGTGGGCGCCGCCAGCGTGCCTTCGAAGCTCAGGTTGGCATCGAAGTGGCCGCTGGCGCGATCGATCGCCGGGAAGTACAGCGTGAGGAAGCCGAGCTCGCCGGTGGCCATCTGCAACTGCCCGCGCATGGGTGAATTCATGATGTCGGCTGATGACGCGGTCCGCGCGCAGGCGTCCGGAGATCAGGCCGCGCTGCGCGGCGTCGAGCCGCAGCTCGGCATTCAACTGCGCGGGTTCGGCCTTGAGCGTCACGAAGCCGGAGCCGAAGGTGATGACATCGGTGCGGCCGCTGGCGAGCTTGTGCTGGATCGCCGCGTCGACGAGGTCCACGCGCGCCTCGCCGACGAAAGGCGCGCCGCCGGTGGCGCTCGCGCTGGCCGTGGCATTCACGGCTGCCCTGGTACACGACGTTCGGTGTGAGGCCGGCGGTGAGCGTGCCGATCGGAAGATCGTGGGCGTTGGCGCGCGCAGTCCAGCCGGTTTCATCCAGCGCCGCCTCGCCGCAGAGCCGCGCCACCTTGCCATGCAGGCACAATGATTCCAGCTTGAACTTCTTCGCGCTCGCCATCAGCTTTCACCGGCGTGTCGAGCTGAAGATTGATGTTGGCGGAGTCGTCGATGAACAGATCGCCGATGGTTCCCTTCCACACACCATCCGCGAATCCGCCCTTGCCCGACAGATGCAGAGTGGTCTTGCCGGCGAGCGCATCGGCCCTGACGACGTGATCCGCGGTCGTGCCGTCGAGCGATGGCATTGAACTGCGTCAGCGTGCGCTCATCCATCTTCAGGCCGGAAATGGCGATGTCGCCGTGCGAAGTCCGCTGCCCGCGCCAGTCGAGGTCGATATTGGCCACGAGTTTGTCGAGCTTGATGCGCGCGGGTCTCGATGCCACTTCCCTGGGCGCTCATCTTGATGATCGGTGCGTCCGACGTGCCGCCGATCCTGCCTCGCGCGTGCAGCTCGCCACGTGCGCCTTCGGCTAACAAAGCGAGGTTGTCGGCGTCGAGACTGAACTCGAGGTTCAGCGCGCGCGACGCGCCGATGTCGCCGTCGATCGCCAGGCTGGTGTTCCCCGCGCGAAAGCGCAGCCTTTCGAAGGTCCAGTCTTCGCCCTGCAGGATGATGCGGCCGCTGCCGCTGGCGCTGTTGCCGCGCAACTTGCCCGAGAGATTGCTGTAAGCGAAGTCGAGCCTTCCGTCGCCGCCAAACGGCGCGCCGCTCGCCTTCATGTTGAAGTCGAGAGCGCCGTTGAATCCCGGCCGCAATGTCGCCGGATTGAAGCGCTTCACGCTGCCCTCGAGCGCCCAGCTTTCTTCGGGGCTCCAGCGCGCAACGCCCGCGAGCTGCGCGTTGCCGCCGAACGCGCCGAGATCGAGCTCGTCGATCTGCAGGTGATCCTTGTGCAGCGCGCCGTGCATTGCCGACCGTCATGGGATCGAGCTGCGGAATGAAGAGATCGCCGCTGGCCTCGATGGCGTAGGGCCACAGGCCTTCGAGGCGATACTGGCCCTCGGGACTCGAGAAAAGCTGCGGCGTCTCCCTGGTGAAGCGCGCCGCCAGCGGCCAGCGCAGCCCGCGCCAGTCACCGGACAGCAGTAGTTTGGGGCCGTTCTCGGCAGGCTCGATCGTGCCCTGGCCATCGACGTGGCTGCCAGTCGCCTTGTGCGTCACTTCGTAGTGAGTGGCGTTGACCACGTGGTCGGCGTAGTTGCCTTCGAACACGAAGTCGAAAGGGCCCGCGCCGAGGCCCGGCACCATCAGCGGGCCGCGCGCGTGGAAGGCGTTCATCTCGCCGCCGATCTCGAGCGGGCCGGTGATGATGCCGAGCGCGCTTCCGCCGCCGAAGGCCTGCAGATCGAAGTTGTGGACGTCGGCCTTGCCGGTCCAGTGGAAGTTGTTCGCCAGCGTCAGCAGCTCGCCGCGCATGTCGGCGCGGAACGGCTCCTGCAGCTTGGCCGTCAACGGTAGTTTGTCGAGATCGCCGTCGAAGCTGGCGTCGGCCCGCCAGACGGGCTGCCCTTCGATGATCATGCGCGTGGTGGCCTCACCACTGAGCTTCATCGTCTCGGCGGCACGCAGCTCGCCGATCGCGTGGCTGCGAAGATAGCCATAGATGATGCTGCCTTCGAATATCCGGATGGTCTTGTAACCGACGATGCCGGCGCCGCTGACTTCGGTGAACTCGGTGCGCCTGCCGCTCGGGGTGATGATGACCAGGCTGTGCGTGAACGCGGCTTCCGCGCTGATGCTGAGCAGGCGCGGCAGGAATTTCGGCGGCGTCTTCGGCGGCGGATGGAGTCGCGTCTTGAGCTCGATGAGCACCAGGTCAGAGCGCGCTTCGCGCACCGCGATGCGTCCCACGAGCAGCGGCCAGACATTGACGCGCGCCGTGCCCTTGTCGACGCGCACATGGGTGCGTTCCTGATCCACGTCGACCCGGTCGGCGCCGAATCCGCCGGCAATCGTGCCGTGCACGTTTTCGATCTTGAGCGTGACTTTGCCGAGGCGCTCCGGCAGCCGCGCCACGGCGAAGCGCAGGCCGGCCTCGGTGTAGAGCACCCAGGCAAGGAACAGCAGCAGGACCAGGACGAACAGAGCCGAATATCAGCGCTGCTATCTTGAGCCGGCGTTTCATCAGAGTTTCGGCGAGAAATTCAGGTGCAGGCGTGGTCCCGGGCGTTCGGTCTCGCCCGCGGGGGTGGTCAGCGCCTGCGCGACGTCGATACCCACCGAAACCACCGGCAGGCGAAATCGTACGCCGAGTCCCACCGAATACATCAGCGGATCGCCGAAGTTGTCGAAGGCGTTGCCCACATCGGTGAACGCAGCGATGGCGAAGTTCTTCGGCAGGTCGCGTATCAGCTCCACGGCTCCGGCAAACAGGTGTTTGCCGCCGACCTTTTCGAGCTTGGGAGTGCCATCTTCGTTCGTAGACGGGAAGGCCGGTATCCAGGTCGATCACCGGCTCCACCGGCGACAGTTCGTTGACGGCGAAGCCGCGCACGCTGCGATCGCCGCCGGCGAAGAATCGCTGCGAGGGGGCGAGACCGGTGGTGCTCGACACCGCGGTGGCGCCGATGTCGCCGCGCAGCAGCACGTGCCACTTCGGCGCGAAGTCGAACACGCGCTCACCTTGCACCCGCAACTGCAGGAAGTCCGAATCCGAGCCGAGCGCGGTGTGTGAGCCGCGCAGTTCCGCGTACAGCGTGCGGCTGAAGAGCGCCTCGCCGAGGTAGTTGCTGGGCACCAGTCCGAAGCTGATGCCGGGGATCAGCAGCGACTGCGTGTTGTTGCGGCCCGACGCGACGAATTCGGATTCGGTGTGCAGGAACTCGACGTAGGTGACGCGCTGCCAGTAGTGCTCGCCAAACCACGAGTGCCGCAGGTGCGTGAGGCTCGGAATGAAATCGACGGTGCGATCGTCCACGTCGGCGCGGCGCTCGTGCTCGGCGGTGAGCTGCAGCGTGAACTTTTCGGTGGCCGGATCGCCGATGGGAATGATGTAACGCGCGTCGAGCGATTGTGAGAGCGCCGAGCCGCGCGCCTCGGTGCGGAATCGGTGACCGCGCGAGTTCATGCGCCGGACTTCCCAGGCGACCGTGCCGCGCACCTGCGTGTCGGTGCCATATCCCACGCCGAACGAGTAGCGATGACGGCGGTTCGGATCGGCGGTGATGCTCACCGGCACGGTGAGTTGCTCGCGATCGCGCTCCTCGGGTAACACCTCGACGGTGGCGAAATACTGGCTGTCATCGAGCGCGAACTGGGTGCGCAGCAGTTGTGAGGCGTCGAACGGGTCGCCGGCCTTGTAGCGCAGGAAGCGCTGCACCAGCGCATCGTCGATGGTGCTCTGGGTGATGGTGGTGGCGCCGAACTTGTAACGCGGGCCGGTTTCGAATTCGATGGTGACCTGCGCGACGTAGGCCTGCGGATCGACGCGCATCTCGTTGCGCACCATGCGCGCATCGAGATAGCCGTAGGTGGCGGCGGTGCGCAGCAGCGAGCCCTTGAGCGAATCGTAGTTAGAGTGATTGAGCGTGTCGCCCGCCTGGACGGGCAGGTCGTTGGTGATGTCGGTGAATACCTTTTCGGTGGCGCCGGGCCCGGTGACCTTCACGTCGACCTTGTCGACCACCACCGGCTTGCCGGGAGTGATGCTGATGACGATGCGATAGTTCTGGTCGCCGCCGCTGCTTTCGGGTTTCTTACCTCCGAGGTGACCGTGGGCTCGTAGTACCCGAAGGGGCGCAGCGCTCCGCGCACTTCGCGCTCGCTGCGCTCCTGCAGCCGCTCGACGAACTCGGGCGACAGGTCGTCCGAATTCTTGTAGCGCTCGAACGATAGATAGGCGAGCACGTTGGTGCGGATGGCCTCGCCGACGCCGCGCACTTCGATCTGCAGACCCGCGTTCGCCGAAGATGCAGACAGCGCCAGGACGAGCGTGAGCAGCGTGACGAAGAGCAGGGCGCGGACAAGAGTTGATCTGCAAGGTCGGCATGACACCGCTTCGGGCGGGAAGGCTCAAGATTCTAATGAGAGTCCCGCCCTCGCGCGCGGGTTCCGCGCGGGTTCGCGACTCCATCAATCTTCGTCGGTGTCGTTCAGCACGTGTTCAGACTGTCCCGTCGCCGCGCCGTTGGCGTCGAAGCGGCGTTCGGTGATGCGCAGTGCGCCTTCGTTCGAGATTGTGAGGACAGTCGAGCAGCGTGTGCCATAACCCGGATCCAGCACGAAAGGCGCAGAAAGCTTGCGCGCCCATTCGGGAGACAGATCTCCGGGCGGCAGGGCGTCGGGTGGCGCGGGTTCGCGGTCGGCCAGCATCGCGAAAAGCGTCCGAGTCGAAGGCATCGAGGTCCGACGCCTTGGTCGACTGCATCAGTGCGTCGAAGCGTGCCCGCACTCGCACGAGCTTCGGCCAGGGAGTATCGAGGAATTCGTTGGAAAGCCCGTAGATTCCCGGGGGCAGCTCGCGCGCAAACTGGTCGGCGCGATTCGAGGCGTACCACAGCGATTCGCGGTCGGCGAGCAGCAGGTTGAAGCCCGCAAAACCCGGTGCGTCGGTCTCGAGCGCGCGCAGATATTCTCCTGGCGCGTTGTCCCCCGAGAGATACCCGGGAATGAGGCCGCCGCGCGAAGGGGCGCTGCGCCGGCGGCGGCCGAACTCGCGGAAGTTGGTGACGATCCCCAGGCGCCGGCGCGCATCGACGGCGAACCAGGCTCCGTTCGCCTGCAGGTCGCGTCCGCCCACGACGCCTTCGATGTCGCTCCAGGGCGCGAGCGGCGCGGCGGGCCGGCGCGTGGAATTCATCGCGATTCGCGCCGACCACGAGACGAAACTGCGGATGGCTGCGCCAGGCGAGAACTAACAAACACATCGGCGACTACCAGCGGCGCGGCGGTTCGCCGGCACCGCCAAACCACGCGTCGATGAGCCGCGCCGAAATCGCGCCCGGCGGCGGCAGCGCCGGATGGCCCGCGGCGATGTCGGCGCGAGTGAACCAGCGCGCGTCCTCGAGCTCGCCGTCGCGCAGCGTGATCGCGTGGGTGCGCGCGACCGCGCGGAATCCCAGCATCAGCGACGAAGGGAATGGCCACGGCTGTGACGCGACGTATTCGACGTCACCCACCTGCACCCCGGTTTCCTCTTCCACTTCACGCACCACCGCGTCTTCCAGGCTTTCGCCGGGCTCGACGAAACCGGCGATCGTGGAGTAGCGGTCCTTGGGCCAGGATGCCTGGCGGCCTAACAAGGCGCGTTCGCCGCCGGCGTCGGTCACCAGCACGATGATCGCCGGGTCGAGGCGCGGAAATGCTTCGGTGCCGCAGCCGGCGCGGCTGCAGCGCATGACATGACCGGCCCGCGCGGGCCGATTCGGCGCGCCGCACACTCCGCAATGCCGATGTCGCGCCTTCCACAAGGCGAGCGCGCGCGCGTAGGCCAGCAGCGAAGCGGAATCAGGCGGCAGCAGCGGCGCGAGCGGTCGCAACTCGCGAAGTTCCGTGTCCGGGCAGGGCGGCGTGGGCGAGAGTCGAATCGCTCACCTCGACCAGCACGCAGCGTTCGCCGCGAAACCAGCCGAGCAAGCGTGAGATCGTCATCGTCGGGCGCCGCCACCAGCGCGTGGCCGCCATTCGAGGAAGGCGATTTCCACCGTCGGCCCGCCGGTCACCAGCTGCGCGGCGCCGGCGGTCAGCAGATAGCGCGTTGTCGGGTCGTTGCGTGCGGCGGTGATCCACGCCGGGATCGTCGCGCAGTTCCGCGCGCCGCTCGAGAAACGGGCCGGCGAACAACGTGGGGCGGGTGGTCACGCGGGCAATTTACCGCACCCGCGTGCGCGGCGCCTGGTCGCCGCGCGTCAGGTCGGACGCGACTTCGTCGCCACGGAGCCTGCCTGCCGGAGCAGTCATTGCAGACCGGAACGCGCAGCGCCAGCCGGTCGGTCACCAGCACGCCGCTGCAATCGCGGCAATGGGCGACCCGCAACTCCTCGCCGGAAATGCAGCGCTCCGAGCAGGAACACCGCGTGCTCGAACGAGATCTGCGTGTCGCCCACCAGCGCGCAGTACGCCTCGAAGGTCTCGCACAGCAGCGCGCCGCGCGCCACGGTCGGCGCGTGCTGCGCCGGGCGGTCGACCACGATGGACTGCCGCGTGATGAGGCCGAACAGACTGCTCACGCTGGCGAACACCGCCGCCTCGCGCCGCATGCGCGACGACCGCGGTGAAGAACGCCGCCTGGCGCGGCGACTTGCCGCGATGCCGGGCGACCGAGGCGCCGCCGGCCTCGAATAGGTAGGTGCGGTAGAGCTTGCGGATGCGATCGTCGGTGAGGCCCGGTCCATGCACGAATTGTGTGCGTGCGGGCTTCGTGATGGATGAAGCGCAGCGCGAGATCGAGGCGCAGGCGGTCGCGGCTGTAGCGGTCGTCGGAGATACGCATGTTTTCTCCCTTTCCCTGTTGTTTTGTGGATGCTGTCAATTTGGGAAAAATTTCCCAAATTTGCAAATGACTTTCAAGGGGTGGCGGCGCAAGATATCTCGCGCGTATCAGGGAGGAATGCCATGAAGAGACAAGGAGGTCAGCGCGCCACGGGATGGTGGCGCGCCACTGGTTGCCGTCCCAGGGTGTCGATCCGGCGCCACTGGCCGAGCTCAACGCCGAATGCCTCGGGCAGTTGGTCATGCGCGCCGCCGAAGGCGACCTCGTCGCGCCGGCGCCGCCGCTGCTGGTCGGCATTGCGCGTCGCAATGGGCGGCGCTGCCGGCGCACGCCGTGCGCCGGCTTGTCGGCCGCGCCATTCAGCCTGTTCGATGCCGGCTTCGCGTCGGCGCCGCGCTGGCTGGAGCTGCGCACGCGCGGAGTGCACGAATTGCCGCAGCGCGGCGAACCCGCGTTTTTCGACCGGCAAGAGTCGCGCGCTCGATCACGCGTCGCATGCTGGTGTACGGCTGGCACCTCGCGCGCAGCCGGCCGCGCGCCGCCTGCCTGGTGTTCGGCTCCACCATTGCCGCCGTCGAATCGCTGGCGGCCTGTTCGCTGGTGGCGCTCGAAGCTGCCGCCGAACGCAATGCCGACGCGTTGCGCCCGCGCTGGCCGAACCAGATTGGTTTCTGGCGCGAGCTGCTGGTCGCGGCGTCAGACGGCGCCGACCGGCGTCTGCACGAACTACTGCTCGGCGGACTTCAGCGCCTTGCCGCAGAAACACTCGCGGCGCATGCTCCTTGAGCAATTCCGCACGCGTTGCTCGACGACGAAATGCGCGTGCGATGCAGAAGCAACACCGAACTACTGCGGGCGGAGCCCGCCAACTCAACACAACTCGGGGAGCAACATGATCACCATGAGATCAGCCATCGCGGCCATGGCCGCCGTGGCGGTGCTGTTTTCCATTGGCGCCAGTCGGCGCGAATCGCGAGCGCACGCCGTCGCCGCCAAGAACGCGGCGAAGTCCGGCGACGGCGCCCGGCTCGGCGCGAGCCTCGCGGTGCTGCAGAAGGCGGCCGCAGCGCCGGGTTCCGCAGTCCGACGTCACGCATCGCGCTGACGCGCAAACTACCCGCGCTGCGCGCAAGCCAGGGATACGTTTCCGTCAGCGCCTATGGCGACGACCTTGCCGGCCTGCGCGCGCAGCTCGTAGCCAAGGGTCTCAAGGACGCCGTCGTGCACGCCACCGCGGTCTCCGGCAAGGCGCCGGTCGCGGCGCTGCGCGACATGGCGGCAACCAGCGGCCTCAAATTCCTGCGGCCCACGCTGGCGATGGCGCGCACGGCATCCGGTCGATCTCGCAGGGCGATCGCTCGCTGCGCGCCGACCTGGCGCGCGCGCGAAAGCGGCGTCACAGGGCCGCGGCATCCGCGTCGGCGTGCTGTCCGACAGCTACGACTGCGCGCCGGGCGCGTTCGAGCCGGGCGCGCCATTCACGCGCGCGGCGCAGGACATCGCCAACGACGATCTGCCGCGCGACGTCATCGTTCTCAAGGATCTGTCCGACGTGCCGAGCGACGATTGTTCGGACGAAGGCCGCGCGATGATGCAGCTCATCCACGATGTCGCGCCCGGATCGCCGCTGGCGTTCTACACGGCATTCGAGAGCCAGGAAGACTTCGCCGCGGGCATACGCGCGCTGGCCGCCGCGGGTTCGCAGGTCATCGTCGACGACATCATCTACTTCGCCGAGCCGATGTTCGAAGACGGCATCATCGCGCAGGCGGTCGACGACGTGTATCGAGCATGGGGTCGCGTATTTCTCCTCCGCCGGCAACGACGCGCGCTCGTCCTATGAATCGCGCTTCCGGCTGTCGACCGAGCACGGCATCTCGGGCCCGCGCCACGACTTCGCCGATGGCCGCGAGGTCGACGGCCTGCAGACCGCCACCGCCTCGGCGGGCAGCGTCACCCTGCTGTCGGTGCAGTGGGATCAGCCCTCGTTGTCGGCCAACGGCCAGCGCGGCGCGCAAGAGCGACGTCGACGTCTGGTTCTACGACGCGAATGGCGAGCCCATCGAGATCTGCACCGACGATCCCGACGCAGGTGGTCTGCCAGATCCCCGGCTTCGACGCCAACATCGGCGGCGACGCGGTCGAAACGCCCATCATGGTGAACTTCAGCGACGACGACATCGAGGTGCAGATCGGCATCGAGCTGTTCGAAGGGCCCGCGCCTAACTACGTCAAGTACGTCTGGTTCGACCTCGACGCCGGCGTGTTCACCGTCGACGAATACGACACGGCCAGCGGCACGGTCTACGGTCATGCCAACGCCGCCGGAGCCGAGGCCGTCGGCGCAGCCGCCTGGTACCAGACCGAGGAATGGGGCAGCCCGTTGCGCCCGCAATGCATGCCCGGCTTGTCTTAATTCGTTTTCGTCCGCGGGTGGAACGCCGGTGTTCTTCGGTGCCAAGAAGGGCGCCGCCTGAGCACACCGGTGGTGCGCCTCAAGCCCGGCGTGACCGGGCCGGACGGCGGCAACACTTCCTTCTTCTTCTTTGACCTGAGTTTCGAGGTGCCGGGAACTTCCGAGCCCGATGGCATCCCGAACTTCTTCGGCACGTCGGCTTCGGCGCCCGCACGTGGCGGCAGTAGCGGCGCTCATCCTCGACCAGCGGGCGCGCGACGTGGCTGCCCATAAGCGTTTCATGGGTCCCCGGAAGCTGACCCCTGATTTGATTTATTGGGCCCTGCGTCTGACCGCCGACGACATGAAACTGCGCAACTTCGGGGGCGACATCGGGCCGCAACGCGTCGATAATGCCAACGGATTCGATTTCGACACCGGATTCGGATTCGTGGACGCGCAGCGGGCGCTGCGCGCGACTCGCGGCTTCTAACAAGCCCCAGATTTGCGAGACAAAGGTCTCTGGACAGCCAGTCGTCGCCGGTACCCGCCTAGTGCGGGTACCGGCAATTTTGACAGAATGGAGTCAGCTCACACATGCTTTCAACTGCGCGTGCAGTGTTCTCGATCAGCCTGCTTACCATTTCCTGCCGCGCTTCTGGCGCAAACCGGACCCAGCGAGCCACAGGTCATCGCCGCCGCCTCCACCGCCAAGATCAATGTCGGCGCGCACAAACTCGCCGGCCAGATCGTGGCCACGGTGCGCGTGGGCGACGACGGCAAGGTGCGCGAAGTGCTGGTCACCGAAAACACCGCCGAGAGCGTGTTCGAACCGCAGCTCGTCAAGGTTCTGCAGAGCGCGCGTTTCCGTCCGGCCATCGACGCCAGCGGAAAGCCCATCGAGAGCAGCGTCGAGATGAAGGTCGAACTGCGTCCGTCGACCGGCGCCGAGCCCAAGCCGGTGGCGGCCAAGGCCGATCCGCAGCTCACCGACAAGGAAAAGGCGCGCATCCGCAAGATGAAGTGCTCGGACTTCGTCTGGGAGTGGGAAGCTGATCGCGAGATGAAGCCGACGACGCGGCCGCCACCGAATTCATGCCGCGCATCGCCATCACCATGTACGCAGCCATGCGTACCGAGGCCGGCGAATACGTCGACGCCAAGGTCTGGAAGGCCTCCGCCAAGGCCCTCAAGGAATCCGCCGACCGCTGCGGCGACAGATCCGCAGGCGCCGTTCTGGGAAGGCGTCTTCAAGTCAGTCATGGACGAAGCGGTACCGAAGTAGTCCGTCTCTCCCCAATGACGCATTGATTTCACGCGCGGAAGCCTCAAGCTCAACGGCATCATGTACGCACTGTCGATCCGCGGCCTCACCAAGACCTACAAGAATGGCGTGCAGGCCCTCAAGGGTGTCGATCTCGACGTAGAGCAGGGCGATTTCTTCGCCTTGCTAGGGCCGAACGGCGCCGGCAAGACCACGCTGATCGGCATCCTCACCTCGCTGGTCAACAAGTCCGCGGGCATCGGTGAGCGTGTTCGGCCACGATCTCGACCGCGAGCTCGAAGCGGCCAAGGCCTGCATCGGCATCGTGCCGCAGGAAATCAACTTCAACCAGTTCGAAACGCCGCAGACCATCCTGGTGAACCAGGCCGGGTTCTACGGCATCGATCGGTCGCTCGCGCGCGAGCGCACCGAGAAATACCTGTCGCTGCTGCAGCTCGCGGACAAGCGCAACAAGATCGCGCGCGGCCTGTCCGGCGGCATGAAGCGGCGACTGATGATCGCGCGTGCGCTGGTGCACGAGCCGCGCCTGCTGATCCTCGACGAGCCCACCGCGGGCGTCGACATCGAGATCCGCCGCTCGATGTGGGACTTCCTGCGCGAAATCAACGCGCGCGGCACCACCATCATCCTGACCACGCACTATCTCGAAGAAGCGGAAACCCTGTGCCGCAACATCGCCATCATCAATGGCGGGCTGATCGCCGAGCGCGACCGCATGTCGACGCTGCTGCGCAAGCTGCAGGCGGAAACCTTCGTGCTGAACCTGCGCGAGGCGATCGCGGCCGTGCCGCAGGTGCCGGGTTATGAGTTCGACCTCATCGACGAGCACACGCTCGAGGTCGAGGTCTCCAAGGAACAGAGCCTCAACGAAGTATTCGCCAAGTCTGACCGCGCAGGGCATCGGCGTGCTGTCCATGCGCAACAAGGTCAATCGTCTCGAAGAGCTGTTCATGAAGCTGGTCGAGCGCAAACCCGGCGCGGCGGCGCGCTCACCATGAACGACGTTGCCGCGCAAGCGCGCGCCGCGGACTCGCCAGGTCGCTGCGGCAGGCGCGCTGGATCGGGCTCAAGACCATCATCATCCGCGAATACGGCCGCATCATCCGCATCTGGGCGCAGACCATCGTGCCCTCGGCGGTCACCTCGGCGCTGTATTTCGTGATCTTCGGTAGTTTGATCGGCCGGCGCGTGGGCCTCATGGACGGCGTGCCGTACATGCAGTACATCGCGCCCGGGCTCATCATGATGGCCGTGATCACCAACTCCTACGGCAACGTGGTGTCGTCGTTCTTCGGCGCGAAGTTCGGCAAACACGTCGAGGAGATGCTGGTCGCGCCGCTGCCCAACTGGATCATCGTGCTCGGCTACGTCGGCGGCGGTCTGGTGCGCGGCCTGCTGGTCGGCGGCGCCGTCACCATCGTCTCGCTGATCTTCACGCAGCTCGCCGTGCACCACGCGCTGCGTGATCCTCGCGGCGGTGGTGCTCACCTCGGTGGTGTTCTCGCTCGGCGGATTCATCAACGCGCATGTTCGCGAAGAACTTCGACCAGGTGAACTGGATTCCGACCTTCGTGCTCACGCCGCTGACCTATTTCGGCGGCGTGTTCTATTCGATCTCGCTGCTGCCGGAGTGGGCGCAGCACGATTTCGTACGCGAATCCCATCCTGCACATGGTGAACGCGTTCCGCTACGGCTTCCTCGGCACCAGCGACGTCAACGTGTACGTCGCCTTCGGCATCATGCTGGCGTCGGCCGTCGTGCTGTTCGCGGTGGCGCTGGTCTTCATGAACCGCGGCACCGGCATGCGCGAATAACTGAGGATGGCGCCTGACCGCGATCTACTGCGCTCTGCGTCTTCGCGCGGCCTTGGCGCGCGCGTCGGCCGCGGCTTGTTGCGCGGCATCGATGTCGCGCTGCACCTTGGCTTCCAGCTCCTTGCCCTGCTTGGCCTGTTCGGCGGCCGATTCGGCTTCGCGTCGCCGCGACCGCGCGTGGTTTCCGCGAGGCCGCAGCCCGTGAACAGCAAGCTCACTGCAGTCGCGGCCAGCGCCAGACGCAGATTGGCCATTGGTGAATTGATCATGGCGATCCTCCGGATACCGACTTGCTAAATACGCCGTTCTTGGCGAGGAAACTGAGCACCAGCTCCCACTGCGGCGGACAATCGTTGTGGCCGCAGTCCTGCAGATGCAACGTCCGATCGCGGCGACGCCTTGTGCAGCGCGTGGGCAAGCGCGACCGGAAAAGTGCCGTCCTGGGTGCCATGCAGGATCAGCACCGGGCCTGGATATTTCGCCAGGACGGCGCGAGTATCGAACTCGTTCACGACCAGCCAGGCCGGTATGCCCTTGGCGCGTACCAATGTCGCCGATGCTGGTGAACGTCGATTCGAGCACCAGCGCCGCCAGCGGACGGCGCGCGGCGAGTTGAGCAATGGCTCCGCCACCGAGCGAGCGTCCGTAGCCGATGATGCGCTGCGCGGATCGACGCGAGACTCGTGGCTCGCCCAGTCGTACGCGGCCAGAAACGTTGCCGTGACACTCTCTTCCGAGGGGCTGCCGGTAGAGCGCCCGTAACCCGGATACTCCACCAGCAGCACGCCGATGCCGGCGTCGCGCAGCGGGGCGACGGATTGAACCTGTATGTCGATGAGCTCGCCGTTGCCATGCGCGTGGACGAGGAGCGGAGCGCGCGCGGTGGTGCGCGCCGGCAGAAACCACGCCTCGACGCGGGCACCGTCGACATCGAACCAGATCGCTTCACCACCGGCGGCGGTTCGCGCGCCCGGCTGCTGCACGGACGGGTGCGCGCGAGGAAAGGTGATGAATTTCTGCAGGGCGTGATCACCCAGATTGCCGCCGATGGCGATCAGCAGAACGACGCCGGCGAAATCATGAATGCCCGGCGGCCGGAAAAAGCGAGGGCCCGATCCGCGCGGCGGAACGGGCCCTGCATCGTTCATCTAACTAAATTACTTCTGCTTCCAGGAGCCGTCGTCGCCCTGGTAGTACCAGCCGGGCTTGGCGCCGGTCGCGACCCAGCGCTTCGCGAAGCTCTTCTTGATGTCGCGCCTCCCACTCCGGGTGGTTGCTGGCCTTGGCGATCTCGGTGTAGAGCTGAGCGCGGTCGGCGTTGTCTTCGGAGACCAGGCGCTTGACCGTGGCGCGATCGGGCAGCGCCACTGCGTTCAGATCGCGCACGTCGACCATGCCGTCCTTCGTGAGGCCGATGGCGCCGCTCGCGAAGAACTTCTCCATCTCGCCGAAGCGCGCGCCCATCGATTGCTTGATGCGCGTGACCGCGGGCGAGCTCACGTTGAGCGCGGCCTCCGCATCCTGCGCATTCGCGGCGGGCACCAGCGCGTACAGACGCGTTGCCGAAAGCTGCGACCAGGAAGTTGGGCTCATCGGCCGAGCGCGCCGGCACGAAGTTCGACTGCGGCGGAGTGGTGGTGGCCCCTTTCGATCCACCGCCGGTGATGTCGTTGATCACCTGGTCGGCGGCCTTGTCGGCGGCGGCAGCCGGAAAGTAGACGTTGATGGTGACGCACGCGGCGATCAGCAAACTCGCCAGTGCAATCTTCAGCGGCAATACGCGTCGCATTGATAACTCCTTATTCCAAGCGCAGGCCTGGACGCGGACATGATCGGGTCGCGACCGATGAATGCGCCCTGAACGTGCCATACGTCAAATGTGCGCGGGATTATTGGCCCGAACGACGCGCCGAGTCCATCGGCTCACTTCACACGTGGCGCTGCTGAAGTCCGTGGGAATCGACGACATCAGCTGATTCCAGTTCACGCGCCCCTGGCTGCCGACGATGTCGATGCGCGGCAGCCCCGCGCCCTTGACGATGTAGTAGCCGCACCGGCGGGCTCGATGCCCGACATCTCGCACACGTCGCCGAGCAGCCGGCAGGTGATGCCGAGCTTGTCGTAGCTGTACTCGTCGAAGAACTCGCAGCACGCCGGATTGCAGCGCCTGCACCACGCCGCCGCCCGCCACCGCCGACGTTCGAGAGGCTGCTCACCGCCTTCGCGCTGATGCGATGCCGCGATTTGTCGCCCTTGGGTGTCGCGAGCCGCGCGTCGAACGCCGTCGGCGACCAGCGCAAACAACTCGAGACCGAGCACGTCGACCTCGAGTTTGCCGGTGATGCTGCCCACCTCGAAGGTCTGCGTGAGCAGTCCGAGATCGAGATCGCGCGCGCGCACGTCGGCAAAGAATTCCGGGAATCGGCCGAGCGGATCCTGCAGGCGGATGTTGCTGCCGACGATGCGTCCGCCAAACACCTGCGATTCGACGTTGCCCTGGAACGTCGAGCACGTTGTCCTTGAGCGTGACGCCCGGAATGCTCGCGGCGAGCGTGCCCGAGAACTCCGGCCAGCCGAAAGCCTTCGCGAGCTGCTGCATGCTGATCGGCTCGACCGTTCCCTTGAATGCCACTTCCATGTTGCTCGCGCGCCGAGATTGGCGATCACGAACCGGTCGATGGCGAGCCCGCCATCGAACACCGGTAGTTTGGTGGGGCGCGTGAGCGCGAAGTTCGTGCCGTGCAGGAGGAACTCGAGGTTCGCCGCGCCTCCGGACAGGCCATAGGCGCCGCCGGAAGACCACGAAAGCCTCGACGTCTGCTGGTTTTGTACCGCCACCCGGCGCCCAGTGGATATCGCCGTTCACGTGCGACAGGAACAAGCGCCCCTTGTTGTCGTGCAATTCGAGATCTTTCGGGGCGACGTGCAGCGAGGTGATGCCATTGTCGCTCACCGAGAGCTCGCCGCTCAAACTACCGCTGGTGCGAAGATCGCTGAGCACGCTGGTGGTGGCCAGCGTGATCTGCATGTAGCTGGTGTACGCCGCCGGAAACTCGAAATTCGTGAGCAGGAAGTCGCCGTTCACCACGGGGACATCGCCCGCAAGATTCACTTCGCCCTTGCCTGTGAGGTCGATGAGATCCGGTCTGCGTGAGGCGCAGCGAATCGATCGCTGAGCGCGTCACCTTTCAGGTTGCCTCGAACTTCGAGTGCCAGCGGATTCTTGCCGAAATCCAGCAGCACCGGGTTCACCAGCATCTGGCCTTGCGTGCCTGCGATATCAATCTGCAGCGCAGTGTCGGCGTCGGTGAGTCGGGCGCGCATCCGCGCCGTCGCGGCGAGCTTGTCGGTGACGATGGTGCTCGCCTCGTTGGTGAGGTCGACGCCATCGAGCTTCAGCGTGGCGTCCACCTGAGTGCCAGAGCCGGTATCGCTCAGATGCCTTCGACCGCAGCCTTGCCGTCGCCGGTGACATCCGTCGGCAACTGGAACCACGGCGCGGCGAACTTGCGCAGCGCGGAAACCGTCGTCGTCCCGGTGATGCCTTTCACCTGCCAGCCTTTGTCATCGAGCCGGCCATCGAACGTCGCGGTGGTGCCCGCCACCTTGAGTCCGCTGCCCCTGAACGTGGTGACGCCCGTGTCGGTGCGCATTTCCGCCGCGACCCGCATGTCGATACGAGCCGGTGGGTCCGCCCGTGCCCGTGAGCATCCCGGCGTCGCAACCGAACCGCGGCTCGGCGATCACGGGCGACATCGCACGCGAGCTCGATGTCGGTGAGCCTGCCAACGGGGTCGGGCAGCGTGGCGGCGCGCGCCGTCAGCGTCACGCGAGTCTGTCTGTCGGAGAGCAGGTCCAGGCGCGCACTGGCGCCTTCGAACGGGACGCCGGCGACGGGCAGTTCGCGCACTTCGAGCACGATGGCGTCGACCGCCCGCGCGCCGGGCGCGAGGCACACTAACAAGAGTAGGCGCTCGCGGCGATGCTTGCGAGCTCGGATGTTCTTGCGCCTCATGGGCCGCGATTGTATCGAAGCAATCCCGCCGGCCGGGTTCGCAGAGACCAGGCCAAACGCCTCCGGCTGAGCGATTTCAGGCACTTGTACACAAATCCTTCATCTCTTCGTCACGGCGGTGCCTTGTGCGCGGATCGACACTGTCCACCCCATGGCAACCCATGGGTCACTGCTGGCACGGTTCGACGCGGCCGAATATCGGCTCTGCCGCCGGCTCAACCGCGGTGTCGAGAACACCGGCATTCGCCTGTACTTCAAGGCGGCGAGCCGGCTCGGTGACGGCGTCATCTGGTATGCGCTCATGCTTGCGCTGCCCTTCATCTACGGCGACCAGGGCCTGAAGGTTGCGCTGGTCATGCTCGCGACCAGCGTCGTCGGTCTCGCCGTCTACAAAATCCTCAAGCGCACTTTCGTGCGCGAACGGCCCTTCATCCGCCACTCCGGCATTTCGCTGGCGGGCGCTCCGCTCGATCGATACAGCTTCCCCTCGGGCCACACGCTGCATGCAGTTGCCTTCACCTGGCAGGCCTGCGCGGCGTTTCCCGAACTCGCCATCGCGCTGGTGCCGCTGGCGCTGTCCATCGCTGCGTCGCGCGTGGTACTCGGCCTGCACTACCCCACCGACGTGCTGGTCGGCGCCTTGTTAGGCGCTGCAAGCGGCGCGATCGGCGCGTCGCTGATCTGAAGTCGATCCATCACCCGAGGTTGCATGCGCGTACTGTTCGTTTCCGACGTTTATTTTCCGCGCGTCAACGGCGTCTCCACTTCCATCCGCACGTTTCGCTCCGACCTCGCGCAGCTCGGTGTCGAGACGACGCTGGTCGCGCCGGCCTATCCGGGTGCCGCGCAGGACGATGATCCGTCCATCATCCGTGTGCCTTCGGGCGGAGTGCCTCGCGACCCGGAAGACCGGCGCTTTCTCGGTGGCCCGCTGCAAACTCGCGCTCAACCAGGAACTTGCCGCCAAAGTCGACCTGGTGCACATCCACACGCCGTTCATCGCGCATTACGCCGGCGTGCGTTTTGCCCGCGAACACGGCCTGCCGGTAGTCGCGACCTATCACACCTTCTTCGAAGACTATCTGCATCACTACGTGCCGATCCTGCCGCGCGGCATCGGACGCTGGATTGCACGGCGGTTCACGCTCTCGCAATGCGCTGACGTCGCCGCGCTGATTTCACCGAGCGCGCCCATGCGCGACGCGCTCGCGGCCTACGGGGTCACCACGCCCATCGAAGTGCTGCCCACCGGGCTCGCCGCCGAAAGTTTCGCGCCCGGGGATGGAGCGCGGTTCCGCCAGCAGTTCGAGCTGCCGGCCGACCGGCCGCTGCTGTTGTACGTGGGTCGCGTGGCCTTCGAGAAGAACATCGATTTCCTGTTGCGGACTTTCGTGCGCGTGCTCACACGTCGGCCTGATGCGTTGTTCGTGATTGCGGGCGAGGGTCCCGCGCTTCCGCATCTGCATCGATTGGCGCGCGAGCTTGGAATCCAGGACGCGGTTCGATTCATCGGCTATCTCGATCGAAGCACCGAACTTCCCGACTGCTATGCGGCCGGCGATGCTTTCGTATTCGCCTCACGCACGGAAACCCAGGGGCTGGTACTGCTCGAGGCCATGGCGCAGGGCACGCCGGTCGTATCGACTGCCGAACTCGGCACGCGCTCGATTCTCACGCCGGATTGCGGCGCATTCGTGGTGCCGGAGCAGGAGGAAGCCTTCGCGGCGGCGGTGATGCAGGCGCTGAAACTCGCGCCCGATGCGCAGCGCCGAGCGAAGTTGCGAGCTCACGCCGAATCCTGGGCGTCGCTGGCGATGGCCCGTCGGCTTGTGTCGTTCTACGAGCAGGTAAAAGCAACTTCTTCAGAAGTTCGAACGGGGTCCCACCGGGACCCCGTTTCGAGTGGAGCGCAGCTCCTGGGAACCGTAGCTCCTGACGACTTGCGGTGAATCACACCGAGCCGCGAGTCGGGGTGGCTTGCGCCAAGGCCCCTGAGCCTGCCCACCTGTTGCCCGGTGGGTGGCTGTCGACATCAACCTGCGTGACGCACTTACCAACGTCTTGCCTGTAGAACATCGACGCCTCGAGTATGTGTCGCGTCAGCGGAATGCAGGCGCGTGGCGTCGCGGGCAAATCCATCATCTGTGCACTGGATCACACGGACATCAAGATCTCCCGCATGTCCACTCATGCGAGCGCAGTGCCGAAAAACTTTACGGTTTGACCGGGAGTCCGCAAGAACGTGCGCACGCCGAGTCCGATGACGCTAGACTTTCTTTAAATCTGTTGATGTGTTCGAACGGGAGGAGAGCTGATGTCTTCCAAGCGAGCCCTGGTCGTGGACGATTCGAAGTCTGCACGCGCGTTCCTGTCGCGCATCCTCGAACGTCACGAGATCACGGTGGACGCGGCCGAGTCCGCGGAAGCCGCCATCGACTACCTGACTCGCAATCGCCCCGACGTGATCTTCATGGATCACATGATGCCGGGCATGGACGGTTTTCAGGCCGTGCAGTCGATCAAGAACAATCCGCGCACCTCGGCCATTCCCATCCTCATGTACACCTCGCAGGAAGGCGACCTGTACCTCGGCCAGGCGCGTGCGCTCGGAGCGGAAGGCGTATTGCCCAAGCAGATCAAGCAGGCCGACGTCACCAAGATGCTCTTCCAGCTGCGCCTGGTATCGGATCGCCGAACGCGCGAACAAAATACTTTCATGGCACCGGACCAGCGCGCCCGATCTGGTGCCCGCCAACGAGTCCGCCATCGAGTCGGCCAGTGAGTTGGCAATCATCGTGGATCAGCCTCAGGTGGCGGGCGCCGCGGCTGATCAGCAATTCGCGCTGCTGCTGCCAAAAATGTCGCTCGAGATTCGCGCCGCGCTCGACACTTCCCTGCAGAAGGAGATCGCCGCGCTGCGCAGCTTCATCGGCAGCACGCTCGACTCCCATTCAGAGCGCCTGCAAGGTGATCTCGCAACTCTGCTGCCCGCCACGCGAACTCCCGAACTCGACTTGCCCACCGTCATGCCCGATCGTCGCCCCTGGGGCGCTATTTCCGGGTGGACGCTGGCCCTCATCGCGATCGGTGGCGCTGCTTTCATGAGCTGGCTGTGGTGGAAGCAGGGTGGTGAGGTCGCCGCGCTGCGAACCGACCTCACGGCCGCTTACGCGGAGCTCGAGACGCTGCGCGCGAAGCCGGAAGTAGTTAGCGCGCCGCCGCAGGCCGCGGAGCCGGCAGTGCTCGATCCGAATGCGGTCCTGCCCGCTGTCGACGCGGCGGACGCCGTGCCGGCCGCGACCGGGGTCGTGGAGCTGGTGCCCACCAGCGAAACCGGTGCGCCAGTGGTCACGCCGGCCAATGGCATTATTCCGCCCGCGAGCAGCGCCGCCCCAGTGCCGCCGCCCGCGGCAAGTGCATCGCAGCCGCAAACTACTCAGGCGCAGTGACCGGATTCCCGCCAGACAATTCGTTTCGCCCCCGGCGCTGGCTGCGGGGCCCGCATTTTCAAACCATACTCTCCAGCCTGCCGCCGCGGCGTCCGCGCGTGGAGCGGCGCGCGATCCCGGTGCGCGCCGCGAGTGTCGAACGCCTGATCGAATGCGGCGACGGCGTAACACTGCAGGCCTTTCATGCCAGTCCCGCCAAGCGCGGCCGCGAACCCGGCAAACGCGTCGCGGTGCTGCTGCATGGCTGGGAAGGCAGTGCCGACTCGACGTACGTGTTGTCGATGTCGCAGACCTTGTTCACGCAGGGCTTCGAGGTCGTGCGCCTGAACCTGCGCGATCACGGCGCCACTCACCACCTCAATCGTGAGTTGTTCCATTCCTGCCGGCTGCCCGAAGTGGTCGGCGCCGTGCGCACGCTCGCGCAGCAGTTCGCCGGGCTTGCCGATGGTGCTCGCGGGATTTTCGCTGGGAGGCAATTTCATGTTGCGCGTCGCCGCGCACCGCGAAGCCCGTGACCTGCAAATCGAGCGGGTGATCGCAGTTTCGCCGGTGCTCGATCCGGCGGTGACGATGAACACGCTCGAGCACGGTCCGCGCCTGTATCACTCCTATTTCGTGCGCAAGTGGAGCAGGTCACTCGCCAGGAAGCAGGAGGCCTGGCCGGACGCTTACGACTTCGAAGAGCTGCTGCGGACTCGCAGCCTGCGCGAGATGACGCGGCAGCTCGTGCTCCGGCACACCGAATATCCGAGCATGGAGGAGTACCTTGCCGGCTACGCCATCACAGGCGATCGTCTGACGACCTTGTCGGCACCGGCCACTGTGCTCACCTCACTCGACGATCCCATCATCGATGCCGCGGATCTGGCGCGCGTGGCGCGTTCACCGCGCCTCGAGATCGTGACCACGGCGTACGGCGGGCACTGCGGTTTTCTCGAGAATCTCGGTGACAGCAACTGGATCGACGCCCAGACCGTTAAATTGCTGTCGCGGAACCCTGACAACTAGGCAGACTTCCGCGAGTATGTTGGTCTGCTGACAACGCACGGACGTAGTGTCCGGAAAGCGCCGGAGATCTCTCGCATGCGAACCAATGCGTCGCGGTATGCCGCCGGCCTCTCGGTCCAGATGCTGGCGCTCTTGTTCTCCGCCTGCGGTGGCGGCGGCAACGATCAGTCTGCATCCCCACCACCGCCACCACCTCCGCCCCCTCCACCGCCAGCCTCGATTGCCGTGGAGCGCGCCTTTGCCGGTCTTCCCAATTTCACGCAGCCCATCGCCATGCTGCAGGAGCCGGGAAATTCCGCTCGTTGGTATGTGGTTCAGAAGACCGGATCTGTACGGGTGTTCGACAACATCTCCAATGTTTCGGCGACGCGCGAATTCATCAATCTGTCCTCGCGGCTGTTATCCGATCCGAACAGTTCGAACGACGAGCGTGGCCTGCTTGGGATGGCATTCCACCCCGACTACCCCACCAACCCGCGGGTCTACTTCTTCTATACGGCAAACGATCCAACACTTGGGCTGGTCGATCGCGTTTCCGAATTTCGTTCGCTGAACGGCGGAATGACGCTCGACCCGGGCACTGAGCTGGTGTTGTTCAACGTCGATGATCCGGAAAACAACCACAACGGCGGCAATATCGCCTTCGGCCCCGACGGATTCCTGTACATCGGCATCGGCGACGGTGGCGGCGGCGGTGATGCACACGGCAGCATCGGCAATGGTCAGCTGTTGACAACCTTGTTAGGCAAGATGCTGCGCATCGACGTGTCGGCGTCGACGACGACGCAGACCTACGCCATCCCGGCCTCGAATCCCTACGCCGCCAACCCACGTTGCAACCTCAACGGCACGGGCGCGGCCAACTGTCCCGAGATTTACGCTTACGGCTTCCGGAATCCCTGGCGTTGGAGCTTCGATCGCGACAGCGGCCAGCTATGGGTCAACGATGTGGGTCAGAACACGCTGGAGGAAGTCGACCTGGTAATTCTCGGCGGCAATTATGGCTGGCGCTGTTTCGAAGGCGCCAATTCGTTCAACGCCACCTGCGGTCCGAATCGCGACAGCGCCATCGCGCCCGTTGCGCAGTACGGGCGTTCACAGGGCTTTTCGACTACCGGTGGTTTTGTGTATCGAGGCAATGCGATTCCCGCGCTGCGAGGGCGTTACGTGTTCGGTGATTTCGGCGGAGCCCTGTGGCACATCGCGCGCGATACGGTGCCCACGATGACCCTGAGTGCGGGACTCGATACCGGTTTGCAGATTGCTTCCTTCGGCCAGGACACCGATGGCGAGATTTACATCGTTAACCTCGCTGGCACACTGCACCGCGTGGTGCCCGGCTGAAAATGGGGACATTCCTCATTTAGTTGTCACATTTTTCGACGCGCAATCTCAACGCGGCGGTCGCAAGAAATGTGACAACTAAATGAGGAATGTCCCCATTTTCAGCCCGCGCGCTTCTCTTCGAACTTCAGGATTGGTTTCCCGCTCGTCACGGTGACTTCGCCCTCGATGCGCGCTCCATTGGCGATGGCGAGGATCTTCGCGACGATCTCTCCTGTGATCACGGCGCTCGCGCTGATCTCGAGCTTGTCTTCGACCACGATCCTGCCCACGACATGCCCGGCGATCACTGCCTGGCGGGCGCTGATGTCGCCTTGCCAATGCGCACTCTTGCCCACGCTCAACGTGCCGCCGATCTTGCCGTCGCCGCGCACGTGTCCCGAAACCATGAGCGGTCCGTGTGTCTCGATGTCTCCGACGATCGTGGTGCTCTCGGAGATGACGGTGGGGGACATGCCCAATCGATCGGCCAGTCTGCGCTTGGGTTCTTCGCTCATGTACATCTCCGGTCGGCTGCAGCGTTTACAATGAAGCGTTCGCTTAAGGGGATCATAACCATGTCCACTCGTGCTCTCGTGACGTTGTTCGCAATCCCGTTGCTCGCGCTCGTCGCCTGCAGTCGTGAGAAGAGCGATTGGCGATCGGCGCAGGCCGCCGATTCACCCGAGTCGTATGAACAATTCATCGCGGCGCACCCGGACAGCACACTGGTGACCACCGCGCACGAGCGCCTGCAACAGCTCGCCGAAGAAAAGGATTGGCGCGCCGCGGCGGTCACCGACACGTCCGAGGCCTATCAGCAATTCCTCGTCCAGCATCCGGCCGGAAAATGGGCCAAAGAGGCACAGGTGCGCGTCGACAATTTCGCCGCGCGGTGCCGTACCTCCGGGTGCCGCGACAACGCCAGCGGCGCCCGCGTCGGGAGAAGGTGCAGTGCTTCCCGATGCGGCGCAAACGTCTCCGCCCGCGGACAGTGGCTATGGCGTGCAACTCGGCGCGTTCTCGTCGGCGGAGCGCGCCAATGACGAATGGAAAAAGCTCAAGGTCGATGCGGCGGGATTGCTCGATGGCCTCTCGCCGCGCGTGGTGGTGGGCGAGTCGCAGGGAAAAACTCTCTACCGCCTGCAGGCCGAAGTACGCGATGAAGTACAGGCGCGCGCCATCTGCGGTGGGCTCAAGGTGTCAAAGAAACCCTGCGTGCCCGTGATCCCGCACGCGCGGCCTTAACAGAAGCACGGCACCTTCTAACGCCGCGTGCTTGATCCGCGTCACAACGTGACGCGTAGCGTCACTTCCCTGTGCCCACCTTCCGTCGCAGCAGCACAAGTCATTGATTTAACGGGCCTCGATGCGCTGGCACGCACGTTGCTTTGTCCTACGCCGTGATGGCGAGATCCACAGTAACGCTGATTCTTCCCCACGCGCAGGGCGTCGCGAGCATGCGGCCGGCACTGGCGGGAATGATGGTCAAGCGTCGCCGCGGTGGCAGCGTGATGTTCGCGCCCATTGATGCGCGACTTGCCCGGGCGCAGCTCACTGCGATCCACGCCGTCAAGGTTTCGAGGTAACGCCTTAGCAGGTCACACCTCACACAAAGGACTGCGAACAACTCTTCCCCGGTGTTCGCTTCTTCGGCGCCGCAAACGACTTCCCCCGTGTGCGGCGCTTTTCTTTTTCTGTGTATAAAGTGCGCACCCTGTCGAGGTGTTGCATGCCCAAGTCCCCTGTTGTCCGTGCCCTGTGCGCGTCCCTCTTGCTGACGGTGGGCGCTGCCACCGGCGCCGCCACCAAACCCAACAAATCCGCGCCTCCCGCACGCGTGCCCGGAATCGACCAGGTTCGCACGACGACGCTGGCCAACGGCATGAAGGTCATCGTCTGGACCGATCGCGATATTCCAAACATCGCGCTCTACAACTGGGTTCGCGTGGGCAGCCGCAACGAAGTGCCCGGCATCACCGGCCTTGCGCACTTCTTCGAACACATGATGTTCAACGGCACGGCGAAGCGCACACCCGGCGAGTTCGACCGGGTCATGGAAGCGCAAGGCGGCTCCAACAACGCTTTCACCAGCGACGATGTCACGGTGTACCAGGACTGGATTCCGCGCACCGCGCTCGACCTGGTGTTCGACCTGGAAGCCGATCGCCTGGCAAATCTTTCGTTCGATCCCAAAGTCGTCGAGAGCGAACGCGGTGTGGTCTATTCCGAGCGGCGCCTGCGCACCGAAGACAGCAACGATGGCTTTCTCGCCGAGCAGGTGCAGGCCACGGCGTTCGTCGCGCACCCCTATCAGAACCCCACCGTCGGCTGGCCGGCCGACATCAAGGGCTGGAAGGTCGAAGACCTGCAGAAATTCTTCAAGACGAACTATGCGCCTAACAACTGCACGCTGATCCTGGTCGGCGACCTGTCCGCCGACGAAGGATTCGCGCTCGCGAAGAAATACCTGGAGCCCATCCCGAAGCAGGAGCCGCCGCCGCCGGTGCGCACGGTCGAGCCCGAGCAGATCGGCGAGAAGCGCGTGCGGGTCGAGCGGGATGCGCAGACACCCGTGCTCTTCTACGCATACAAGTCCCCGGCGGCCAACGACGCGCAGGGTCCGGCCATCAATCTCCTCATGTCCGTATTGACCGAAGGAAATTCCTCGCGCCTGCATCGCCTGCTGGTGGAGGAGAAGCAGGTCGCCATCGAAGTGGACGGGCACTTCGCCGAAGGATTCGACCCCGGACTCACCTGGCTGCAGCTCACGCTGCCGCAGGGCGCCAAGATCGCCGAAGTCGAGAAGATGCTCGATGCCGCGCTCGATCAGGTCGTGGCGCAGGGCGTGACGGATGCGGAACTGACGCGCGCGAAGAATCTCTACGCGTCCTCGTTCTGGAAGGAGCTCACCACCATCAACGGCAAGGCGAGTCTGCTGGGGCAGTTCGAGGTGTTCGAAGGCGATTACCGCAAGCTGTTCGACTCGCCGGCCACCTACGACAAGGTGACGCGCGAAGAAGTGCAGAAGGCCGCGGCGCTGGTGTTCCAGAAAAATCGCCGCACGGTGGGCGTGCTGGAGGCCAAGCCATGAATCGCGGTGTCGGAAAGAAACTGCTGGCGCTGATTCCCGTGCTGGTGTTTGCGAGCTCGCTGGCTGCTGTGCCTGCGGAGCCCGCGGGCGTGAAAGTACCGGCCAATCAGCGCTTCGTGCTGCCGAACGGTCTCACCATTGTGTTGGTGCCCAAAAAAGACGTGCCGCTCATCGCGTTCAGCGGATTCGTGCGCGGCGGCGCGGCCGCGGATCCCGCCGACAAGGCGGGCGTGGCATCGCTGACGGCGGGCCTGCTCGATCGTGGCGCCGGCAAACGCAGCGCCTTCGAATTTGCCGATGCCGTCGAAGGCGTGGGCGGCAGCTTCAGCGCCGCTGCAGGCGCAGAGAGCATTTCAGTGGGCGGCGAGTTCCTGACGCGCGATCGCGCGCTGATGATCGAGCTGCTGGCGGACGCGCTCATGCGCCCGCATTTCGACGCGGCCGAGTTCGGAAGCTACCGCGATCGCGAAATCGAATTCATCAAGTCGGCCAAGGATTCCGATCCTTCACAACTCATTGGTATCTACGGCCGCGCCGCGCTGTTCGGCCAGCATCCTTTCGGTCGTGCGCAAGGCGGCAGCGAGCGCTCGCTCGCGTCGCTGACGCAGAGCGACGTGGTCAGCTATCACGCCGCAAATTTCGGCGCGGATCGAGCCACGCTGGTGTTCGCTGGCGATCTGGATCCCAAGTGGATGCGCAAGGCGCTCACGACGGCATTCGGCGGATGGGCAAAAGCCAAGGCGGCGCTTCCGGTCGTCAAGCCCGCGCCCCGGGTGACCGGCACTCGCGTGTTGCTGGTGGATTCTCCCGGCGCGTCGCAAACCTATTTCTGGCTCGGTAACGTGGGTGTCGATCGGCGATACAGCGGCCGTCCGGCACTCGACCTGGTGAACACGCTCTACGGCGGACGCTTCACCTCCATCCTCAACACCGAGCTGCGCATCAAGTCGGGGTTGACGTACGGCGTGTCGTCGCGATTCACGCGAGCTTCGGTCCCCGGCGAATTTGCGATCCGTTCCTATACACAGACTGACACCACGGGCCAGGCCATCGACCTCACGCTGCGAAACGCTCGAGAAGCTGAAGCACGGTGACCTTTCGCCCGAGATGCTCGATTCCGCGCGTGCCTATGTTCTCGGGCAGTTCCCGCTGTCATTCGAGTCCGCGGCGGACTGGGCAACGATGCTGGCCGACCTCGAGTTCTACGGTCTGGGCCGCGACTACATCGAAGGCTACCCACCGGCGCTGGCGAAAGTGGACCTCGCCGAAACGGCCGCCGTCATCGCCGATGCCTATCCGCGCCCGACGGATCTCGTCATCGTGCTGATCGGCGACGCGGCGAAGATTCGTGAGGTCGCGGCGAAATACGGAACCGTGACGGAAATGAAGATTTCCGATCCGGACTTCGCGCCGGCTGCTCACTGATGTCCGATCACAGTTCTTCCGCCAAGGCGATCCTCTACGCATTCACCGCGAACCTCGGCATCGCGCTTGCCAAGCTGGCGGCATCCATCTACACGCACTCGGGCAGCATGATGGCGGAGGCCATCCACTCCTTTGCGGATTGCGGCAACCAGGTGTTGCTGTACCTGGGACTCAGGCAGGCGCAAAAGCCACCCGACGCCAAGCATCCGCTCGGCTACGGCAAGGTCACCTATTTCTGGAGCTTCATCGTCGCGCTGCTGCTGTTTTCCATGGGCGGCCTGTTCTCGATGTACGAGGGCTGGCACAAGCTGCATGCGCCCGAGCAGCTCAACAAGGCGTGGATCGCGCTGGCGGTGCTCGGTGCTTCAATCCTGCTCGAATTCGGATCGCTGATGGGCTGCCTGCGCGAGATCAAGAAGCTGCGCAAGGACAAACCACTCTGGAGCTGGGTGAAGACCACGCGCAACGCGGAGCTGGTGGTGGTGCTCGGTGAGGACCTGGCCGCGTTGTTAGGGCTGGCGCTCGCCTTCGTGTTCGTCTCGCTGGCGGTGCTCACGGGCAATCCGCTGTTCGACGCCGCCGGTTCGATCGTCATCGGCGTGATCCTGGTGTGCGTGTCGATCTTCATCGCCAACCGCATCAAGGGCCTGCTGGTCGGAAAGTCGGCCGAAGACGATCTGGTGGCCGAGCTGCGCGCCGAGGTGGCCGGTGACCCCGACATCCAGACACTGCTGAACGCCATCACCCTGCAGATGGGTCCGGATGTGATGCTGGCGCTGAAGGTGCAAATGCGCGCGGGGCTTTCTCTCGACGAGGCGGTGGCGTCGATAAACGCGCTGGAGAAACGCATCAAGACGAAATTTCCAACCGTCGCGTGGTGCTTCGTCGAGCCCGACATCGCCGACTAAGAATGGGGTCAGGCCCCATTTCCTGAGAAAACGGGGCCTGACCCCATTCTTCATTGTCCGAACCGCGCGCCCTCGGCAGCAAGCCACTCGATCTCCGCCGCCGTGCTCTCACGCCCGAGCACGGCATTGCGATGCGGGAACCGCCCGAACTTCGCGATGATGTCGCGATGCCCGCGCGCGAAGCCCGCGCAGTACTCGCAATACTCGCGCAGGTGTTCGGGCGCGTCGCCCGCCAGGCGATCGAGCGACGCCACGGCAGTTTCCTGCGCCTCCAGCGACTCGGCGTGCTCCAGCGGTAGATAGAAGAACAGGCGTTCCAGCGGTTCGAGCGCGGCGTCGGCGGCGAGGTGCATACCCTCGACGGTGAGCGAGAGCGCCTCGCGATCGAACGCGAACGCGGCGGCGGTGCCGCGGTAGGCGTTGCGCGGCACCTGGTCGAAAAGAATGATCAATGCCAGGCGGCGCCTGGGGCTCGCCGCCCAGCTCGCAAACTCGCCACGCGCCGCGAGCTCGAGCAGGGGCTCCAGCTTTTCGCGAACCGCAGCGTCGTGCGCGGCGGTGGCCGCGGGATCATCTCCGCCAAACCAGAAGGCCGAACGCTCGGCGAGGCGCGCGGCATCCCACGGCCCACGGCCAAACCAGAACTCGAGTACTTCGGCGGCACTGTGCATGTCTCCAAGGATGCCAGACCGATCCGGCGTCTAACGACGTTGTTACACTCGAGACCAACAACAATGGTGGGGCATTGCATGTACAAGCTCGTCCGCGCGGGATTCATTGCGCTCGGGATCTTCTGTTCAATGGCGGCACGCGCCCAGGATGCAATTCCGCCGGCCCTGCGCGAATGGCAGGGCTGGGTGCTGCACGACCAGGAGTTCCGCCGCTGCCCGTTCGCGGCGTCGGCCGATGCAGAGGCGGGCAAGCCGATCGACGCCGCCGAATTCCGCTGCGTGTGGCCCGAGCGGCTGACGCTGGCCGTCGAGTCGGGCGGCGGCACCTTCTCGCAGCGATGGCAGGTGTATGCCGAGAGCTGGGTGGCGTTGCCCGGCAACGCCGAACACTGGCCACGCGACGTGCGGCTCAATGGCGCGCCAGCGGCCGTGGTTGAGGTCGACGACGTCCCCAGTGTGCGGCTCAAGCCCGGTACCTACACGCTCTCCGGCCGCTTCGAATGGAGCTCGCGCCCCGAGTCACTCACGCTTCCGAAGTCCACCGCCATGGTCGATCTGTTCGTGGACGGTTCGCGCGTGGCGCAACCCGAGCGCCCGGATGGCGGCGTATGGCTGGGTAAACGCCGCAGTGCCGAGCAGGCCGCCGCCATGGAGGTGCAGGTCTATCGCCTGGTGCAGGACGAGATCCCCACCTATCTACTGACGCGCATCCGGCTCAACGTGGCCGGTGAAGCTCGCGAGGTGGTGCTCGGGCGTGCGCTGCCGGATGGGTTCACGCCGCTGTCGCTGCGCGGCGATCTGCCCGCGCGCCTGGAGCGCGACGGATCCTTGCGCGTGCAGCTGCGCGCCGGCAGTCACGAAGTGATGCTGGCCGCGCGCGGTACCGGTGTCGCGAGCACGCTGGCGCGCCCGGACAGCGGGCCGAAGTGGCCCAGCGAAGAAATCTGGAGCTTCGCCGCCAACGACGCGCTGCGAGTGGCCAGTGCCGAAGGCCCCGACGGCATCGATCCTGCCCAGGCGAACGTGCCCGCCGAGTGGCGCCAGTACCCGGCCTTTCGCATGGACAAGGCGGCAAAGCTCAACGTGGTGGAACGAAACCGCGGTCTCTCCAACGCCGACGACAATCGCCTTTCGATGACGCGAACGCTGTGGCTGGACTTCGATCATCGCGGATTCACGGTGGTCGACAACATCCAGGGCGCCATGCGCCGCGACTGGCGCCTCGACATGCAGGTGCCGTTCGCCCTGAAGAGCGCGCGCCAGAATGACGATCAGCTGCTCGTGACTGAAGGCGCCGACGGCCGCGCGGGAGTCGAGCTGCGCCAGCCGCAGCTCAATCTCACCACCGTCGCGCGCAAGGAATCCGGTGGCGGCGCCATGCCGGCCACGGGGTGGGACGGCCGCTTCGATCGCGTGACCGGCACGATCAACCTGCCGCCCGGCCATCGTCTGCTCGCGGCCATCGGCGCGGACGCCGCGCCGTACTCGTGGTGGGAACGCTGGGGTTTGTGGAACGTGTTCGGCGTGCTGCTCATCGTGGGCTTCGTCTACTGGGCCGCGGGGCTGGTGCCCGCGGTCATCGCGGCACTCGCGCTGGTGCTGACCTACCAGGAGGCGCCGGAGTACATCTGGCTGTGGGGCAACCTGCTCGCGGCGCTGGCCATCGCGCGCGCCGCGCCGATCGGACGCTTCCAGAAATTCGCGCGCGGCTATCGCACGCTGAGTTTCGCGCTGCTCGGGCTCGCGCTGCTGCCGTTCCTGTGGGTGCAGGTGCGCTACGCGCTGTATCCGCAGCTCGAGGGCAGCATGGGCGCGTACGGCATCGAAACGATGTCCAACCTGGAAGGTCGCGCGCGCGCGGACGTCTACCTACCTTCCGCGGTGAAGCCGCGCCACCGCCGCCAGAAACGCGAGAGCTACGCGGCCGCCGACGCCGCGGCTCCCGCGCCCGTTGAAGCCGACGTCGTCGAGGCCGAAGACATGGCCAGACTTCCCGACAAGAACGTGAGCGAGAGCCTGCAGCGGGTGACGGGCGCGTTGAAGGGCAACGGCCTCAACGCCGCGCAGGTGGTGCAGCGCTACGCCGCCGGCACGGTGCTGCAGGCGGGTCCCGGCATTCCCGCGTGGCACTACAACTCCTATAGCTACTACTGGAGCGGGCCGGTGAACGCCGAAGACACCGTGCGCTTCATCTATGTCGGTCCGCTGGTGCTGTTCTTCTGGCGGTTGATCGGCGTCGTGGCGCTGGCGGCGTTGTTCGCCTGGCTGGCGATGTTGAGTTACGGCAAGACACCGCGTCTGCCCGGAATGCCGCGCAAGGCGGCGGCCGCGGCGCTGCCGGCATTGCTGGGCTTCGCGATGTTGCTCGGCACTGGCGGTGTGGCGCGCGCCGACGCCATCGCGCCGGCGACTCCGGGAACCGATGTGCTTGCCGAGCTCAAGACGCGGTTGACCGCCGCGCCCGCCTGCGCGCCGCACTGCGCCGAGATCACCGCCGCCAATGTGAAGGTCGAGGGCGATCGGCTCGAAGTCGTCATGCAGGTCAGCGCGCTCGCCAGCGTGGCGGTGGCCATGCCGCACGCCAGCGATCGCTGGCAGCTCGATGAGGTCAGCGTCGATGGGCGCGGCGCGCTCGCCGTCGCGCGCAACGATGACGCGTCGTTGTGGGTGCCGCTCACCGCGGGCGCGCATACGGTTCGTCTCACCGGCCGGCTCGCCGCCGCCGAATCACTGCAGCTCGCCTTTCCGCAGCCGCCGCGCGTCATCGACGTGAGCGCCCGCGGCTGGACCACGAGCGGCGTGAACGAGGGGCGCCTGGTTTCAGGGTCGCTGGAGTTGTCGCGCGAGCGTGACCCCGAACACAGCAGCGCCACGCTCGAGGCAGGCGCCGAGTTTCCGGCCTTCGTGCGTGTCGATCGCATTTTCAACCTCGACCTCGACTGGACGGTGGACACGGTGGTGACGCGCATCGCCCCGCAGCGAGCGGCGCTGTCGATCGAGATTCCGCTGGTGGCCGGCGAATCGGTACTCACCGACGGCGTGAAAGTGCGCAACAACGAAGCGGCGCTCGTGGGTCTCGGCGCAGGCGAATCGCAGATGCAGTGGCACTCGGGGCTGGCACGCGCCGAGACACTGGAAGTCTCGCTGCCTGCGGATGCGGCGCGCACCGAGGTCTGGAGCTTCGTCGTCAATCCGCAGTGGAACGTGGCGTTCGAAGGATTCGCACCGGTGTTGCCCGAAGACGTGAACGCGCCAGCGTGGGTGTTCCGATTCATGCCGCGCCCGGGCGAAACGCTGAAGCTCAAGCTCACGCGTCCCAAGGGCGTGAAGGGCACCACGCTCGCCATCGATTCGGTCAGCCAGGTGACCGCCATCGGCATGCGCTCCTCGACCACGACACTCTCGTTCAGCTATCGCAGCACGCAGGGCGGTCGACACACCATCAAGCTGCCGGTGGATGCGCGCGTGACGTCGGTGAGCTTCGACGGTCGGCCACAGCAGTTGCGCCCAGAGAAGGGCGAGCTGCCGCTCTCGCTCGCGCCCGGTGAGCACAACTTCCAGATCGTCTGGGAGGAATCCCGCGACGTGAGCCTGAAAACGAAGCCGTCGCTGGTGGACTTGCAGACACCCGCCAGCAATATCGAAACGCACGTGTCGCTGCCCGACTCGCGCTGGGTGCTGGCGGCGTGGGGACCGGGCGTCGGCCCGGCGGTGCTCTACTGGGGCGAACTCGTGGTGTTCATCGCGGTGGCGTGGCTACTCGGGCGATGGGCGAAGTCGCCGCTGCGCTTCGTCGAATGGCTGCTGCTCGGTCTCGGACTCTCCACGCAGTCGTGGTTCGTGTTCTCGCTCACGGCCGCGTGGCTCATGACCATGCGCTGGCGCGAGCACTGGCAGCCAGCGGCGACGTTGGCACGCTGGCGCTTCAACGCCGTCCAGTTCGTGCTCGCGGCGTTCACCTTCGCCACCATCCTCACGCTGGTGTTCTCGGGCATTCGCAATGGACTGCTGGCGCAGCCCGACATGCATGTCGCGGGCAGCGGCGATATCTACGGCGGCTATCGATGGTTCCAGGACCAGACCGCCGGTGCCATCGAGGGGCCGAGCATCTTCTCGGTGCCGATGTGGGTGTATCGCGCGCTGTTCTTCGCGTGGGCGACGTGGATGGCGTTCGCGCTGGTGGGCTGGCTGCGCTGGGCGTTCAACGCGTGGAAGGCGAACGGCCTGTGGCGCGGGAAAATGGAGTCAATTCCTCAGGGCTGCACGGCCACATCGGAAAACGCCGGGGTGAAGCCCCGGCGTCCGTCAGTCTATTCGACGAGGCCTTCGAGATAGCCCTGGGCCACCGGCGACAGGCGCTTGCGCGCGAGTTCACGGGCCTTGGGCTCATCGACGATCTCTTCCAGCGAGCCCGACACGAGGATGTGTCGCACGTGGGGATCATGCTCCGCCTTGCGGGCGAGCTTGTTCAGCACGGTGAAGCCGCGGGAGATCTTGTCGCTTTTGAAACGCCGGTGCTCGATCGAGCTGGCGAGGTACTTGCCGAAGCGGGCGTACAGAAAGTAGTCGTCGTTTCCAACGTGGAAACGGGCTTCAGCAAAGAAGTCGGGGAAATTCTTCTCTAAATACTGATTGACGGTATGAAGACGGGGGCCAGGTAAGTCACTCGACCGCACAGATTTCTTCATTTCAGTTGTCCACCTCCAACTGGGTCCGGGGCACCATTTCTGGACGTCACGACCGGTTCCCAACCCCGCAACGCGCGCGAACGATAGGGCTAAACGTTTTCAACTTCAATAGGACGGGTCATGAAATTTTCACCGAACGCGTCACCGATTTTGCTCGCCACGATTCTTCTCGCCGCGTGCGGAGCGAAGACGAGCGACGAACAACAAGTGCGCGCGCTCATCGACGAGGTCGAAACCGCCGCCGAAGCGCGCGACACCAGCGACGTACTCGAGCACGTCGCCGACAACTTACGCCGACTCGAGTGGATTGGACAAAACGCAGCTTCGGGATTTCCTGCGCGGCTATTTCCTCGCGCACCCCAAACTCGAACTGGTGGTGAATATCGAGAGCCTGGAATTCCCGGTAGATGGGCTGGCGCAGGCGGTGATCAGCGTGACCACTGTGGAACTCACGGATCCCAACCGGCAGCGGCTGAAGGTAGAGTTCCGGCGTTCGGAAGGCGCCTGGCAGGTGGCACGCGCGGATCGTCGTGGTCCGCTGACAGCCGGAGCATCGCGATACACCGACGATATGCCGACGAAACGTGATCGCCGTCACCTTTTGCCATTTAATTCGAACCTTCCGGCGCCGACATAAGTCTGGAGAGAGAAGAAACCCTTAGCGGAAAATGCCGATGCCCCAGCGTCCCAAGCCACCGGTAGACAAGAGCAGCCGCTCCGGCAACCGCCATGACGCGGTGACGATGCCCGCGGATTCTCCGCGGCTTCAGCATCGAGACCACCACCATGCGGCTCAAGTCGCTGAAGCTGCGTCGCGCCGATGTGGCCGACCAGCAGATCAGCGACGCGATCAAGCCGACCAAATCACAGGATTCGAAGGACATGCAGAGCGGCGGTCCCTCGGGCCGCGTGCGTCACGACGAGCGTGGTGTTGCCGTGTGGGACTGGGCGGTGGCCTCCGGTGAGTTCTGCACGCTGAGTACGTCCCTCGCGCTCAAGAAGCTCGAAGTGGCCGATCTCAAGATCGAAGACCACAAACCCACCGAGCTCAAGCTCGAGGTCTCCGGCCGCGACAAGGCGGGCGGGTTCGATCCTTACAACCAGCGCGGCTCTGGCAAGCGCCAGGGCGAAGCTGCCCAGCGCGCCGGCGTCACCGGCTCGCCGACCCGCGAACGCGGCTCGGTCCTCGATCAGCTCACGGGCAAGAAGAAGTAACTCCTCGCCCGCTCAGCCAGCGGGCTTCTTCTTCACCTTGCCGTACTTCTTTTCGTACTCGGCGAGTTCCTTCTCGTATTTCTCCTGCTGCTTCTTGTTCTCGGCGTCGACCTTGTCACGCTCGGCCACCCACTGTTCCATCTCGGCAAGCCGCTCCGTGGCCCACTTCTTCGTCTGCAGACTGGTGGCGTGGCGCGCGGCGTCCTTGAGATAGGGAATCATCGCCTCCGGCTGCTGCTGCCGTCCCTTGAGATTCGCGAGTGACATCGCGATCTCCGCGCTCACGGGCGCTCGCTGGTACGCCGCGAGCAAGCGCCTGTTCGGCGAGATCGAGATTCTTGTCGAGACGAGTGGCTGCGGTGCCGAATCCCCACAACGCCTGGACGTCGGTGTTGTCATGCGCGACGACTTCGGCGTACAGCCGCATGGCGCGCTTCAGATAGCGATCCGTGTCCTCGGTGCTCAGTTTGCTCAGCGGCCCGAAGTCCAGCGCGGTCGCGAGCAACACGCTCGCGAGATCGCGCCGTGACCGTGAAATCATCCGGCGCGAGCAGAGTCTCCGCCTGGGCGATGGCGCGCCGAACGCCGCGTCGTCATCCTCGCTGCCTGCGCGAGTCGCGCCGCGAAGATGGCCGGGCGCGCGGACTTGGGCTCGCGGCGCGCCAGCGACTCCACCAGCGGCCGGATGCGATCGGGCGCGAGCTGCGTGGTGAGCATGCATGTCGATGATGTTCGCGAGCGCATCGAGCTCTGCCACCGGCTTGCCGGCGGGCAGCGTCACCGCGGGCACCTCGCCGATCGCGATGGCGCCCGAGGCCATGCTGGTGTTGCGCGAGTAGTCGCGCAGCTGCTTGTCGATGAACCGAGATCCGGACCAAACGCGGTGCGGGCTGCCTCGTCGAAGGGATGAAGGCTGTTGAGCTGGTTCAGGAACTCGAACATCTGCTTGCCGAACGCGCGGTTCTCCACCATGCCGTAGTGCACGGTGAGCCAGGCCTGCGCATAGAACGAATTCGCGAGCTTGTGCGACTGGTACTCCGGCGAGTTGTGATCGACGCGGATCAGCCGCTCGAATGGAATCCAGTCGCCGTCGCGCGCCTCGTACACGCGCCACATGGGCACCTGCATGATCGCCATGCCGTGATCGAATTTCGCGAAGCCCATGAGTTCGGCCATGCCTTCGTTGAACCATGGCGGATACTCGCCGGCGAACTGCGACGCCAGGTAGAAGTGCGTGTACTCGTGAAAGATGAGCTGCAGCGCCGCGCCGCGTACGGCGTCGCCGTCCATGACCATGGTGTTGGAGAAGGCTCCGGGCTGGAACCAGCCCGCGACGTTCTGCCGGGGTTGCAGGTACTTCTCCCATTCGCGTGGAGCTCAAGATGACGATGCGCGTCGGCACCGTGTTCTTCTGGGCGCGCTTGCCGAGCGTCTTCTCGAGCGTGACGCGATACTTCGCGAGATCCTCGATGAACTGGCGCGCCTGGTCGCCGCTGCGCGTGGTGTAGATGGTGAAGTCTTCCATCTCGTAGCTGACGAACTTGCCGAGGCGCGGCTCGGCGGCGACGGCGCCGGCGCAGAGCGCCACGGCCGCGCATGCGCCGGCCAGCATTGACCTGACTTTCATGTTCTTCTCCCTTGGCCCAAGACTACGGCCACCGGCCCGCTCTCGGGCTGAGTCCTCAGCGCAACACCCGCGGCGTAGGGCTTCAGATTCGGATCGCCCTTGGCATAAAGAAGCCGTCCTGCCGCCAGAGACATGTCGGCGTTTTCGGGCAGGCGTTTGAACATCGAAACGAGCCGCTCCAGTGCGAGGTCCATGTCGCGCTTGAGATCCGCCGCCTGCATCGCGAAAGCCCACGCCGCTTCGGGATCATCGGCACGAGCCTCTGAGCGAGAGATCGAGTAGCTTGAGGCTGCGCGATGAGAGGTCGGTGCGCTGCGCGGCCGCCGGATCGCCGAGCGACTGGGCGCGCTCGTAGAGCGCGAGGCCCGCGGCACGCGCCGCCTGCAGGTCAGTCGGGTCTTTCGTGAGCAGCGCGTAATTCTTCTCGAGCTCCGCATCGTTCTGAGTGCGGGCGGCAAGTCGCATGCGCAGAGGAATGGCTCGCTCAGTGCCGCCGGATTCAGCCGCGGCCGCGTCGATCAGCTCGTGCACGCTGATCCAGGTGGATACCCGCATCCAGGCAGATCGTGGCGATCCGTCAGCATTTCGTGCTTCGCGCAATCTCGTGCTGCGCGAAATGCCCGGCGCCCGAGCCGAAGTGATCGACTCCTGGAGTGAGCCATTTGGCGCCCAGGAGTTGTCCACGCGCCGAACCATGGCTGGCGAATTGACGTTCTCACTCAGGATATAGCCGTGATGCTGGCCAATTTCGGAACGCCGCCGACGGGCACTTCCTCGAGCCCGATGGAGAAGGCCTCACGCTTCCCGGGCGCATCGCTTCGTCGTTGGCGCGGCCTTGCTACCAGCACCAGGACCAGATGAACTATTACGCCGCTGCGTATCTCGACTTCGCCACGCGATCGACGCGCGCGTTGATCGCGACGATGAAGTTGCTGAAGCCGGTGGGTATGAACTCGCTCTGGAGGACCTCTGCCGGTTCGAGATTCTTGTCCCAGATGGAGTCCGGAACCACGCAGACGACGGTGGGAATGCCCGTGGCCTTTACTTTGATTCCCGTGGACTCCTCGAGCGCGCTCTTGAGTCGCGGCAGTTTCGTGAGGTCGCGGCGCGACTGCTGGTTGCCCACCGCCAGCAGCGTGTAGCGCGGAAGCTCGTAGCGCGTCATCTGCCCAGGGTTCACGGCCGCGCCGACCGCTGCGGCCTGGCCCGCGGCAAGCGCCATCAGGCAGTAGCCAGCAAGCAGCGTCACGGAAATTCTCATCGTTCGAATGTGGTTCACTATTGCCCCCTCTCTGTCTACGCAAAGTTACGCGCGCCCTCACGATCCCGACATCATGAATCCCCACCGCCGCGCGCTGATCGAACTGCACATCTGCGTGGTGCTGTGGGGCTTCACCGCCATCCTCGGCAAGCTGATCACGCTGCCGGCCACGCAGCTCGTGTGGTGGCGCATGTTGTTAGTCACCATGGCGCTCGCCTGCTTCCCGCGAGTGTGGCGCGCGCTGAAATCGATTCCGCCACGCCAGATGCTGGTGTTCGCCGGCATCGGCGGCGTGGTGGCGCTGCACTGGCTGGCGTTCTACGGCTCGGTGAAGCTGGCGAACGCCTCGGTGGCGGCCACGACGCATGGCGCTGGCCCCGGCGGTCACGGCGCTGATCGAGCCCGCGATCACGGGCGCGCGCTTCGAACGACATAATCTTCTGCTCGGAATCCTCGTGATCCCCGGGGTGGCGCTGGTGGTCGGTGGCATCCCGGGCTCGATGCACCTGGGGTTCTGGGTGGGGGTGATCTCCGCGGCGCTCGCGGCGCTGTTCAATGCGCTCAACAAGCGTTATCTGGGCCATCACGATGCGATGGCCGTGACCTGGCTCGAGCTTGGTGCGGGTTTCGTGGTGCTGGCCGCCATCGCCGCATTCGCGGCCCCGGATGGCGCGGGCGTCGTCCTGCCGTCGGTCCGGGACGGAGCGTGGCTGCTGGTGCTGGCCATCCTTTGCACCCTGATCCCCTTCGCGGTGTCGCTTGCCACACTGCGGCATTTGTCCGCGTTCACCGCGCAGCTCGCGATCAACCTCGAGCCGGTGTACGCCATCGTCATCGCGGTCGCTGTTCCTGGGCGAGGCGCGCGAGCTCGACGGCATGTTCTTCCTGGGTGTGGCGATCGTACTTGCTGCCGTTTTCGGCCACGGATGGCTGCAAACGCGGTTGACCGATGAGCCTCGGTCTGTATGATCAGACTCATATATATCTGACTGCCGAAGCGCCTTCGCGGGCCGCGCCTCCAGATGTAACCAATTGAAAGAGTGAAAGTTATGGGCGCGGAGCCCATAGCGCGGGGAAGTTGCGCCCCGCGCGTTTGTGTTTGGAGGACTGAAAAAATGACCGCGATTCGACTTGGGCCCCCCGCGAAGCAGGGCCTCTATGACCCTCAGTTCGAGCATGACGCTTGTGGCGTCGGCTTTGTCGTGGACATCAAGGGACGCAAATCGAACGCCGTCGTCAAACAAGGCATCCAGATCCTCAAGAACCTCGATCACCGCGGCGCGAGCGGCAGCGAGGTCAACACCGGTGACGGCGCGGGCATCCTCCTGCAGATGCCGCATGCCTTCCTCAAGAAGGTCGCCAAGAAAGATGCGCGCATCAACCTGCCCGAGCCCGGCCATGTACGCCGCCGGCAACATCTTCATGCCGCGCAATGCGACGCAGCGTCGCAAGATCGAAGAAGTGTTCGCGCGAGTCGTGCAGGCCGAAGGCCAGGTGTATCTCGGCGCGCGCAGCGTGCCCACCGACAACTCTTCGCTCGGCGAAACCGCCAAGGCGTCGGAGCCGTTCGTGCGCCAGGTGTTCATCGGCCGCGGGCCGGAGACGCCCGACGAGGCGGAGTTCGAGCGCAAGCTCTATGTGATCCGCAAGCGCGCGTACAACGAGATCCGCGTGTCGACCATCGGCGGCGCGGAGTTCTGGTACATCGTCTCGCTGTCGCACAAGACGCTGGTCTACAAGGGCATGCTGACGACGAATCAGCTCGACCAGTACTTCCTCGACCTGCAGAACCCGCTCATGGAGAGCGCCATCGCCCTGGTGCACTCGCGCTTCTCGCACCAACACGTTCCCGAGCTGGGATCGCGCGCACCCGTACCGCTGCATCGCGCACAACGGCGAGATCAACACGCTGCGCGGAAACATCAACTGGATGCGCGCGCGCGAGGCGCTGTTCCAGTCGCCGGCGTTCGGCGACGACATCCAGAAGATCACGCCCATCATCAATCCGAACGGCTCGGATTCCTCGATGTTCGACAACGTGCTCGAGCTCATGGTGCTCGCCGGCCGCTCGATGCCGCACGCCGTCATGATGATGATCCCCGAGCCGTGGTCCAAACACGCCTCGATGGATCCGGCGCGCCGCGCGTTCTACCAGTACCACAGTAGTTTGATGGAGCCGTGGGACGGTCCCGCGGACATCGCCTTCACCGACGGCAAGCGCATCGGCGCGGTGCTCGACCGCAATGGTCTGCGTCCGGGCCGCTACTACGTCACCAAGGACGACCTCGTCGTCATGGCGAGCGAAGCCGGCGTGCTCGACTTCCCGCCCGAGCAGATCCTGCGCAAGGGCCGCCTGCAGCCGGGCCGCATGTTCCTCGTGGACACGGAGCTCGGCCGCATCGTCGAAGACGAGGAGATCAAGGCGCAGATCATCAACGAGCGGCCGTACGCCGACTGGTTGAAGCAGCACCTGGTGCATCTCAAGGATCTGCCCGCGGCGCCGGAGATGCCTGCAGCCTGAACCCGTGGCGCTCGCCAAGCGCCAGGTGTCGTTCGGCTACACCTTCGAAGACCAGCGCATCCTCATGGCGCCGATGGCGCGTGACGGCAATGAAGGCGTCGGCTCCATGGGCAACGACACGCCGCTGGCCGCGCTCTCGCAGAAGTCGCGCATGTTGTACGACTACTTCAAGCAGCTGTTCGCGCAGGTCACCAACCCGCCCATCGACTGCATCCGCGAAGAGATCATCACGTCTTCGGACGTGTGGTTAGGCTCGGAAGGCAACTTGCTGGATCCGCGCCCGGGCGATTGCCGCCGGCTCGAGCTGCCGGGACCGGTGCTGACCAACGAAGAGTTCGCCAAGGTGCGGCGCATGTCGCTGCCCGGGCTCAAGGTGGGCACGTTGCGCATCCTGTTCCGTGCCGAGCGCGGCGAGGACGGGCTGGTCGAAGCCATCGAGCACATGCGCGCCGAAGCGCGCCGGCTGATCGACGAAGACGAGGTCAACATCCTCATCCTCTCGGATCGCGGTGTGAACAAGGAATACGCGGCGATCCCGTCGTTGCTGGCCGTCTCGGGCCTGCATCACTACCTCATCCGCCAGGGCCTGCGCATGAAGGTGTCGCTGGCGCTGGAGACGGGCGACGCGCGCGAGGTGCATCACTTCGCGTTGCTCATCGGCTACGGCTGCTCGGTCATCAATCCGTATCTCGCCTTCGAAACTCTCGACGGCATGATCCGCGACGAGATGCTGCCGGGCGTCGAGCACAAGCTCGCCTGCAAGAACTTCGCGAAGGCCGCGGTCAAGGGCGTCGTGAAGGTGATGTCCAAGATGGGCATCTCGGCCGTGCAGAGTTATCACGGCGCGCAGGTGTTCGAAGCCGTGGGCCTGCGCCAGGACGTCATCGACGAATACTTCTCCGGCACCGCCTCGCGCGTCGGCGGCGTCGGCCTCGACGTGATCGCGCGCGAAGTGCTCATGCGCCACACGGCGGCGTTCGCCGAACGCAAGCCGCAGAGCCAGACCGAACTACCGTCGGGCGGCCAGTATCAGTGGCGTTCGGATGGCGAGTTCCATCTGTTCAACCCGGAAAGCATCCATCGCCTGCAGAAGTCGGTGCGCACGGGCTCGTACGCCACGTACAAGAGCTACGCCGAGCTCATCGACGACCGCGCGAAGAATCTGTCGACGCTGCGCGGCCTGCTCGATTTCAAGCAGGGCGAATCGATCAGCATCGACGAAGTCGAATCCGTCGAAAGCCTCATGAAGCGCTTCAAGACCGGCGCCATGAGCTACGGCTCCATCTCCAAGGAAGCGCACGAGACGCTGGCCATCGCCATGAACCGCGTGGGCGGCAAGAGCAACACGGGCGAGGGTGGCGAAGACCCCGATCGCTACGTGCCGATGGAAAACGGCGACTCGAAGAACTCGGCCATCAAGCAGGTGGCGTCGGGCCGCTTCGGCGTCACCAGCCACTACCTGGTCAACGCGAAAGAACTGCAGATCAAGATGGCGCAGGGCGCGAAGCCCGGCGAGGGCGGGCAGCTGCCCGGCACCAAGGTGTATCCGTGGATCGCCAAGACGCGCGGCACGACCGCCGGCGTGGGTCTCATCTCGCCGCCGCCGCATCACGACATCTATTCGATCGAAGATCTCGCCGAGCTCATCCACGATCTCAAGAACGCGAATCGCGACGCGCGCATCAGCGTGAAGCTGGTGGCCGAAGTCGGCGTGGGCACCATTGCCGCGGGCGTCGCCAAGGCGCATGCGGACGTGGTGTTGATCTCCGGCGCCGACGGCGGCACCGGCGCATCGCCGCTGACGTCGCTGATCCATGCCGGCCTGCCGTGGGAACTCGGCCTCGCCGAGACGCACCAGACGCTGGTCATCAACAACCTGCGCTCGCGCATCGTGGTCGAGACCGACGGACAGCTGAAGACGGGCCGCGACGTGGCCATCGCCGCGTTGTTAGGCGCCGAGGAATTCGGCTTCGCCACCGCGCCGCTGGTCGCGGTCGGTTGCATCATGATGCGCGTGTGCCATCTCAACACCTGCCCGGCGGGTGTGGCGACGCAGGATCCGCGGCTGCGCGAGAAGTTTGCCGGCAAGCCTGAGCACGCCGTGAACTTCATGCGCTTCATCGCGCAGCACCTGCGCGAAATCATGGCGCAGCTCGGCTTCCGCAAGCTCGAAGACATGGTGGGCCGCGTCGACATGCTCGAGCCGCGCGCCGCCATCGATCACTGGAAGGCCAAGGGTTTCGACTTCAGCAACATCCTGTACGCGCCGGACGCGGGACCCGAGATCGGTCGCTTCAAGCAGATCGGCCAGGATCACGGCATCGACAAGTCGCTCGACGTCACCACGTTGTTAGGCCTGTGCGAGCCGGCGATCGCGCGCGGCGAGAAAGTGTCGGCCGAAGTGCCGGTGCGCAACGTCAACCGCGTGGTGGGCACCATCACCGGCAGCGAGGTCACGAAGAAGTGGGGCGTCGCGGGCCTGCCCGACGACACCATCAAGATCAAGTTCAAGGGTTCGGCCGGACAGAGCTTCGGCGCGTTCATGCCGAATGGCATGACCTTTGCGCTCGAAGGCGACGCCAACGACTACTTCGGCAAGGGACTGTCGGGCGGCAAGCTCGCGGTGTTCCCGTCGGTCAAGGCCACGTTCCCGTCCGAGCAGAACATGATCGTCGGCAACGTCGCGCTGTATGGCGCAACCCGCGGCGAAGTGTTCGTGCGCGGCATGGCCGGTGAGCGATTCGCCGTGCGCAACTCGGGCGTGGACACCGTCGTCGAGGCCGTGGGCGACCATGGTTGCGAATACATGACGGGTGGTCGCGTGGTGGTGCTCGGGCCCACGGGCCGCAACTTCGCCGCCGGCATGTCGGGCGGCATCGCCTATGTGCTCGACGAGAACAACGAGTTCGCCGCGCGCGTCAACGCGCAGATGGTCGACGTCGAACGCGTCGACGATCCGGCGGAAGCCGAGGCGTTGCGCGCGCTCATCGAAAAACACGTCGAGTACACCGGCAGCGAACACGCCAAGGCCATTCTCGCGGCCTGGCCCACCAAGCTGCCGAAGTTCGCGCGGGTGATTCCGAAGGACTACAAGCGCGCGCTGGCGTGCCTGAAGCGTGCGCACGACCAGGGGCTGTCGGGCGACGAAGCCATCATGGCGGCGTTCGAAGAGAATGCGCGCGACCTCGCGCGCGTCGGCGGCAATTAGAACTACAAGTAGTTAGGGACGATGGGTAAGCCAACAGGGTTCATTGAATACTTGCGCGAGCTGCCGGTGGATCGCACACCGGTGGAGCGCGTGCGCGACTGGAACGAATTCCACCACCACATGGACGAGAAGCGCCTGCGCCAGCAGGGCGCGCGCTGCATGGACTGCGGTGTGCCGTTCTGCCACACGGGCAAACTGATTTCCGGCATGGCCTCGGGCTGCCCGGTGAACAACCTGATCCCCGAGTGGAACGACCTGGTGTATCGCGGGCTGTGGCGCGAGGCGCTCGATCGCCTGCATCGAACCAACAACTTCCCGGAGTTCACCGGCCGCGTGTGTCCCGCGCCGTGTGAGGGCTCGTGCGTGTTGGGCATCAACGCGCCGCCCGTCACCATCAAGAACATCGAGAATGCGATCGTCGATCGCGGCTTCGAAGAAGGCTGGATCCTGCCCGAGCCGCCCGTGACGCGCACCGGCAAGAAGGTCGCGGTCATCGGTTCCGGTCCCGCCGGACTCGCGGCTGCCGCGCAGCTGAACAAGGCCGGCCACTCGGTGACCGTGCTCGAACGCGCCGATCGCCCGGGTGGACTGCTCACCTACGGCATCCCCAACATGAAGCTCGACAAGCGCGAAGTGGTTGCGCGCCGCATCCAGCTCCTGGAAAAGGAAGGCATCAAGTTCCTCTGCAATGCGACCGTCGGCGAGAACGTCGAGGCCGAGCTGCTCGTTCGGGACTTCGATGCGACCGTGATCTGCACCGGCGCCACCTTGCCGCGCGATCTGCCCGTCGAGGGCCGCAATCTCAAGGGCGTGCACTTCGCGATGGATTTCCTGACGGTGAGCACCCAGGCCGTGCTCAAGGACTCGCCGGATTCCACCCCCATCACCGCGAAGGGCAAAGACGTGCTCGTGTTAGGCGGTGGCGACACCGGCACCGACTGCGTCGGCACTTCCATGCGCCAGGGCTGCAAGACCCTCACGCAGCTGGAGATCATGGCGATGCCGCCCATGGATCGCGCCGAGGACAATCCGTGGCCCGAGTGGCCCAAGGTCTACAAGATGGACTACGGCCAGGAAGAGGCCGCGGCGAAGTTTGGCGCCGACCCGCGCGTGTATCTGACCACCGTGAAGCGTTTCAACGGTGATGCCGCACGGCAATCTCGCCAGCGTCGTCACCGTGAACATCCGCTGGGAGAAGAACGACAAGGGTCAGTTCATCCCGGTCGAGCAGCCGGGCAGCGAGAAGGAACATCCCGCGCAGCTCGTGTTGTTAGCCATGGGATTCCTGGGGCCCGAGCAGGCACTGCTCAAGGATCTCAAGGTGGACACCGACGCGCGCAGCAACGTGAAGGCCGAGTACGGCAAGTACGGCACCAGCGTACCGGGCGTATTCGCCGCCGGCGATGCGCGCCGGGGTCAGTCGCTGGTCGTCTGGGCCATCAACGAAGGCCGCGGTGCCGCACGCGAGTGCGACCGCTGGCTGATGGGCGCCACCGAACTGCCGTAGGATGGGGCCAGGCCGGATTCCGCTGTGAGAATCGCCGGGATCCGACGCTGCGATCGTTCAGCGGTTCCGGAACCCGTTCCCGGTCCCGCCGTCCATCGCCGGAGCTTCTCTTCCATCAACGGCCCGAAGTATCCCTGCGGCTGCGAAGCCCTGACGCCTTCTTCCTTCTCACGGCGGCGGATTTCCCGCTTCGCCGTTTCGAAGGCCGCGCGCAGTTGCGTGGAGCCCGGCAGCGAATCGCGATAGAACGCCTCGCCGAAGTAGGTGAGGTCGCGCGTGTCCGAGCAGCCGAACGAGGTGCGGCTCTTCGAGGCGGCCGTGAGGACGATGGTGTGATCGTCGGCGAGCGGCTCGACGAACGCGCCGGAGAAACACGCCGACACCACGATCACCTTCCAGCGAATGCCGGATTCGGCCAGCAGTTCCGCGAGCGTCACGGCGCCGAGCGGCTGCGGCTCCATTCCTTCATTCGATACATCGATGGTCGCGTCCCGCGAGCCGTGTGACGACAGCGCGAGGAACAGCACGTCCTCATCGCGGTTCATCACGCGGCCGAGCGCGTTGAGCGCGTAGCGCAGTGAAGACTCCGACGCGCAGCGGATAGGTGGTGAGGTCGCGCCGGTCATTGAGCAGCAACACCGAACGCGGCGCGGATCCGTACTTGTCGCCCACGACTGCTGCGCGGCGAGCTTGATCTCTTCGGCGAAGACGCGTTCCTCGCCGTAGCCGGCGAAGCCGAGGAAGTACACGTGCGCCTCGCTGCCGGTCTCCGCAGGAAACCGCGCAATCTGCGCGTCGATGAGGTCGCGCTGGGTCTGCGCGTTGCCTTGGCCGCAGGCGAGGCCTGCGAACAGAAGCAGCGAAAGCAGTCCCGCGAAGAGTCTGTGCATGGCGAGCAGTGTGGACGGGCAGCGTGGCCGGCCGCAAGCGGTTGTTCAGCAGGGAAAACCGCTGCAGAATGCGCGGCGTCGGAAAACAAGAACTTCACTCGCAAGACCTGGGGAGATCGTCATGACCGAGCTCAGCGCGCTGTGGCTGCCCATCCTGTTAGGCACCGTGTTCTGCTTCATCGCCAGTTCCATCATTCACATGTCGCCGCTCTGGCACAAGAACGAATATCCGCAGCTGCCCGATGAAGAGAAGGCGCGCGCGGCCATCGGCGCGCTGAACGTGCCGCCGGGCGATTACATGCTGCCGCGCTGCAAGTCGATGAAGGAGATGGGGTCGGAAGATTTCAAGGAAAAGCTGCGCCAGGGTCCGAAGTGGATCATCACCGTGCTGCCGCCCGGCGACACCGGGATGGCGGCGAGCCTGGTGTACTGGTTCCTGTTCCAGGGGCTGGTGCTGCGTGTTCGCGGCGTATGTGTCGAGCCACGCGCTGGCTCCCGGCGCTCACTATCACGAAGTGTTCCGCTACATCGGCGCCACGGCGTTCATGGGCTTCGCGCTCGGGCAGTTGCCGCAGTCCATCTGGTATCAGCGCGCGTGGAGCACCACGCTGAAGCTCATGTTCGACGGGCTGATCTACGCGTGCCTCGCCGCCGGCACGTTCGGGTGGCTGTGGCCCAAAGCCATCGAGATGTGAAATGGGGTCAGGCCCCGTTTGCTAGGAAACGGGGCCTGACCCCATTTCCGGCTTCGGTACCGTGCGCATCGCGATCAGCACGCAGCAGAACACCAGCACGCCGGACACGAGATACGGCGCGCCTGGCAACTGCACCGGCGCACCGGGCGTCGAGAAGTGGCTGAAGAGCTGCGTCATGAATAGCGGCGAGATGATGGCGGCGATGCTCGCGATGCTGGCGACGGCGCCCTGCAGTTCGCCCTGCGAGTTCGGGCCCGGCCTGTTTCGACATCACGCTCTGCACCGCGGGATTGGCGATGCCGCCGAGTGAGCCGATCACGAGCGCCGGGTAGATCATCCAGCCCTGCGGCACGAGTGCGTAACCCAGGAAGCCCAGCGTCATGAGCGCGAACCCGAGCACGATGGCGCGGCGCTCACCGAGCCTCGGCACGGCGTAGCCAGTCAAACCACCCATGACGATCACCGTCATGATGCCGACGAAGGTGAGCGACCAGCCGGTCTCCGACGGACCCCAGCCGAACTTGTGCTGCGTGTAGAACATCCACACGGCAGGCAACGAGTCGTGCGCGATCTGGTAGAGGAACACGGCGAACAGCAAGCCCGCCACCATGGGTAGATGGGCGAGGCTCTTCAATGCGCCGAACGGATTCGCGCGCACCCACTCGAACTTGCGGCGCCGTTCGACCGGCAACGATTCCGGCAACGCGAAGAATCCGAAGGCCACGTTGGCGAGCGCCAGCGCCGCGGCGACAAAGAATGGCGCGCGCGGATCGATCGCTTCGGCGACGAAGCCGCCGATCACCGGCCCCAAAGTGAAACCGGAACCCCAGGCGGCGCCGATGAAACCGAAGTTCTTCGCGCGGTTGTCGTCATTGCTGATGTCGCCGATGTACGCAGCCGCGGTGGAGTACGAGGCACCGAAGACTCCCGCGAATGCGCGGCCGACGAATAGCCACGTCATGGACTTCGCCAGTCCGGTCAGCAGGAAATCCACGCCGAAGGCGAACAACGAGAAGAGCAGCAACGGCCGGCGGCCGAACCGGTCGCTCAGGTTTCCGAAGATCGGGGCCATGAAGAACTGCAGCAGCGCGTACACCGCCATCAGATAGCCGCCCCAGTCGGCAGCAGTGCTCACGGGTTCGCCGGTGAGCTCCATGATCACCGACGGCAGCGAGGGAATGATGATTCCGAAACCCAGACTGTCGATGAACACCGACAGCAGGACGAAGGTCAGGGCGGCGCGGGATGACGGCATGCGTGCCGGCATTGTCCGGCATATGTCTGGTGCCATGCTAGAGTCAATTCCGCTGCATCCAGCTTCGAATCATCCGCGTAGGACCCTGCATGAACCGGATCGATACCCTGCCGCCGGAGATCGAGCTCGCCCAACTGCTGCAACGATGCGCCGCGCAGGACTCCGTGGCGTTCCGCACGCTGTACGACAAGACTTCGCCCATCCTCTTCGCGCGCCTGCTGCGCATGCTGAGGCGCCGCTCGGTGGCCGAAGAGGCGCTGCAGGATGTGTACGTGCGCATCTGGCAGCGCGCCGCGCAGTACGAAGTGGGTCGCGGCCGCGCGCTCGCCTGGATGGTGACCATCGCGCGCTACTGCGCCATCGACCTCATGCGCCGCGAGCGCCTGACGCTGGTGTCCGACGATTCGCTGGCCGAAATTGCCGACGAATCCGCCGCGGAATCCGGCGGCATCGAAAAGCCTAACAACTTCGATCACTGCATCGGGCAGTTGAACGACAACACCCGCAAATGCCTGACGCTGGCGTTCGTCGAAGGGCGCTCGCACGATGAAATCGCACGCCTCACCACGAACCCCCTGGGCAGCGTGAAGAGCTGGATCCGGCGCGGACTGCTCGCGCTCAAGGAATGCCTGTCGGCCGAGAGGCAGGCGACATGAAGAGCGCCAATCGCGAACTGTTGGACCGCCTCGCGGCGGAGTACGTACTCGGCACACTGCGGTACCGCGCGCGCCGACGCTTCGAGCGCTGGCTGCTGTCGCCGCAGGTGGGGGCACTCGTGAAAGCTTGGGAAGAACGGCTCGCGGGTCTGGAACCGCAGCTCGCGCCGGTTACTCCGCCCGACGCGGTGTGGCACGGCATCGAAGAGAGGCTGGAACTGCGCAAGCATGCAGCGCCGGCCTGCCGTGCGCTGGCTGGCCATCGCCGCCTCGCTGGCGTTCTTCGTCGTGGCCGGCATCCTGCTCACCTCCGGCCGTCGAGTCCGACGTGCCGCAACTCGCGCGCACGCAGGAGTCGCTGCTGCAGGCCGACCCGCAGACTATCTACTGGCGTGTCGAGGTTCTCGGTGACAACCAGGAGCTCGAGCTGCACGTGCAGAACGTGTACGACCTGCCGGCCGGCAAGGCCCATGAGCTCTGGGCGCTGCCCGAAGGCGGAGCGCCTGTATCGCTCGGTCTGCTGCCGCAGGCCGGCGAGCAGCGCCGCGTGCTCACGCCCGCGCAGCAGGCGGCCCTCGCGGGGGCGAAGCAGATCGCGGTCAGCCTGGAACCCGAGGGAGGATCGCCGACCGGTGCTCCGACCGGTCCGGTGCTGCTCGTCGCGCCCCTCTCCCGGCGTCTGGATCGCGGCTTTCAGCCTCGCCAATTCCGGGTTCGGATAGTTGCACCGGATCGAAGCGATTTCGGTGCAAGTGCACCCATCCTGGGATGTCACTTTTCAGACGGCCCGTCAGAAAGCCGATTTACGCGCCTTCCCGCCGATTTTCCGCCGGAGCGAGTTGGCACGCAGATTGCTTTATCTAGTTCGTCTGCGGAATGTTCTCCTCCCCCCTCGTGAGACTTTTTGCTGGACAGAACGCGTACAGGAACGGAAGGGCCTGTACGCGTTTTTTTTTGGCTGCGGGAAATGGGCGCCGGCACCGGTTCACTGGCCAGGCGTCAGCACAATTCCATTCCGGATGTAATTCCCGCTGACACCCACGCCGCCGGCCGGCTACTAGAGTCGGCACCATGCGCGTCGTCCTGGTCTCCGCCCTCTGTCTCCTCACCGGCGTTTGTGCCGCGTCCAACTACCGCGACGTACAGCGCGCCGTCAACGACGACCAGCTGCTGCAAAGCGCCGGCGTCGCTCCCGCCGACGCGCAACTGCGCAAGCAATGCTCGGCGGCCGTGGTGGAGACCGATGACCCGCCCGAGTTCTTCGACTGCGTCTACGTGCAGACCGACAAGGACCTGAACCTCTTCAGCCTCGAAGACGGCTATCTCATGTCCGAGCTGCAGCTCAAGCTGCACAACATGGACGGCGTGGCCCTCCAGCACATGGGCCGCGTACTCGCAGGTGCAGATCTTCAGCCACGATCGCGTCACCGCGCTCTACATCCACAGCAAGTCGTGGATCGATCCGGCGCAAACCGAGAGCGTCTACCGCTGGCTCACCGATCACGGCGTGCCGGCGCGCGAGCCGCGCAGCTGGATCGGGCCCTGAGACAATATTTCATCGTCCCGCTTGACAAGCGGCGCAATCGCGCCTAGAATGCGCGCCCTCATGAACCCTAACTACCTCAATATTCAATTCACGCACGCGTTCGCGGCGCCGCCGTATTGCGCGCGTGAAGACCTGATCTGCTAGCCCTTCATTTGCGGAGGGCGGCATTCGGCTGCTCTCCGGCAAGTCTCGCAAGAGGCCCCGGTCGGCTGCCGCCACCGGGGCCTCGTCATTTGGGGCGAGGCCCCAGCGCTCGACACTGAAAGCATACAAATGACCATTCACAAACTGTTGCCGGAAAAGACCGAGGGCGCCGCGCCGATGGGCGTGCAGGTGTCGCTGATCCAGGAACTCTACGACGTCAGCGATGCCATCGTGCAGACGCGCGCGATCCAGGCGTTCGACCACGCCGCGAAGGCGTACCCGATCCACCGCATCGTTCGCTGCGCGGTGCGGCGCAAGGCTGGGCCGTGTTCGACGACCTCGCGCTGCAGATGGGCTGCACCGCGCAGCGCATGGGCGTGGACAGCCTGCTGCTCGATGGGCCGGGCGTCTTCATCGGCGCCGAGGGGTACTCGAAGGGCGAGTACATCTCGTGCACGTTCCGCGTGTGGACCGACTCGCTCGCGCGATTCGAAGAAGTGCGCGCGCGCCTGCTGCAGGTGATCGGCGATCAGCGTCTGCGCGACCAGATGTTTGTCGTCGACTGGAATTTCTGCAACTCGCGCGGCAACCTGCATCAGCACCTCGTTCGACGAGATCGCGGACGATCTGCTGCTGGAAGAGGCGTACCCGTCACTCGGCAAACCGGTCGAGCGAGTTCATCGACGGCTACCTGCACGCGCGCGAGACGGTGCTGATCCTGCAGGGCCCGCCGGGCACCGGCAAGACGCGCCTGGTGCGCGCCATCCTCGCCGCGATGTCGAGGCGCAAGGGCGACAGCGCCAAGATCATGTACACCGCCGACAAGCGCGCGCTCGAGAACGACGAGATCTTCGTCGACTTCATCACCGGTTCGCACGACGCGTTCGTGATCGAAGACGCCGATCATCTGCTCAAGGCGCGCACCAGCGGCAACTTCGAGCTGCATCGCTTCCTCGGCATCGCCGATGGCGTGGTGCGCGCGCAGAGCCGCAAGGTGATCTTCACGACCAACCTGCCCAACATCAACGACATCGACGATGCGTTGCTGCGGCCGGGGCGATGCTACGCGGTGAAGAACCTGCGCAACCTCGAGCCGGCTGAGGCGTTGCGGCTGGCGGAGAAGATCTGCGGCGCGGATGCGGAAGCCGCCGCGCGTGTGTGCGCCGAGCTCAGCGCGACGGGGGCGAGGTCGTACTCGGTGGCGCAGGTCTACCGCGCGTGCGCGTGAAATGAGGTCAGGCCCCGTTTCCTAGAAAATGAGGACTGTCCCCATTTCCTACTTCAGGTTCCAGCGGTAGAAGACGACGTATTCGCTCTGGCCCGGATCGGCTTCGAGACACCAGCCGGCGTCCTTCTTGTCGCGATAGAGGTTTTCGGCGATCCAGCCGACCAGAGGCGTGTTGCGCACTTCGGTCGTGAGGATGCGCGCGCGCACGTCGGTGTTCTTCGGAAACGGCAGCGGCGAGAGGCCGCGCGAGGAAATCACGCAGCGACTTCTCGATGTTCGACGCGCGCTTCTTCGCCGCCTTCGCGTCGAGGGTGACCGTGGTGACGTGTGGAATTTCCATCGGCGCCGCGAGGCGGAGCACGTTTGTCGCGCGCGTCATCGCCCGCGCTCGCAAGCTCGCGAAATCGCCAGCAGGCAAAGCGCGAACCCGAACAAGTGATCGAACCTGTGATCCTTCCGGACCATCGAACGACCTCGGCTGAAAAAACGTTGCGATCAGGTTAGGAGCGAGTGCGCCGCGCCCGCAATAGGGGAACGCGCATTGCGGACCTTTCGCCAACAGAGTCTGAAAAATTGTCAGTTCGCGCGGTGCGTCGACGAACATAATCTGCCCGAATGGCGTCTGCGCCATGGCACACTGGGGTGAATCGATGACTGTCGACCAAACAATCAATGCGTGGCTCGCGCCCATTGCCGACTGGCTCGGCAAAGTCGTGTTCTTCACCGTGCCCCTGGCCGGTGCCGATCTGCCGCTCATCGTCGTCTGGCTCATCGTGGGCGGCATCGTCTGCACCGTGGCATTCCGCTTCATCAATCTGCGCGGCTTCCGGCATTCCGCGCGGGTTATCCGCGGCGACTACTCGAAACGTGAGCATCCCGGCGAAGCGACGCCATTCCAGGCGCTGAGCACGGCCGTGTCCGGCACCGTGGGCCTGGGCAGCATCGGCGGCGTCGCGGTGGCCGTGACGCTGGGTGGGCCCGGCGCCACGTTGTGGATGATGCTCGCCGGTTTCCTCGGCATGAGTCTCAAGTTCGCCGAAGTGACGCTGGCCGTGAAATACCGGCGCGTGCGCGCGGACGGCACCGTGACGGGCGGCGCGATGTACTACGTGCCCGAAGCGCTGGGCCGCGTCGGCCTGCCGCGGCTCGGAAAATTCCTCGCCGGATTCTTCTGCGTGGCCGCGATCGGCGGCTCGGTCACCATCTTCCAGGTGAGCCAGGCCTATTCGCAGGTGCGCGCCGTCACCGGCTTCGACCAGGCCTTCGTGTTCGGACTGATCGTCGCGGTGTGGATCGGCATCGTGTTGTTTGGCGGCGTGAAGCGCATCGTGAAATGGACCGACAAGCTCTCGCCGTTCATGTGCCTGCTGTACATCGTCGCCTGCCTCGTGGTGCTCGGCGTGAACTACGCCAACATCCTGCCGGCGCTCGCCACCATCGTGCGCGAAGCCTTCGCGCCGGACGCGGTGGCCGGCGGCGCCATCGGCGCATTGATCATGGGATTCCGCCGCGCGGCATTCGCGAACGAAGCGGGCATCGGCTCCGCGCCCATGGCGCATGCCACCGTGCGTACGAACGAGCCCATGTCGCAGGGCTTCGCGGCGCTCATGGAGCCGTTCCTCGACACCGTCATCATCTGCCTGCTCACCGCGCTGGTCATCGTGGTCAGCGGCGTCAACGAGACCAGTTCGAGCGTCGGCATCGCGCTCACCTCGGATGCCTTCGCCACCGTGGTGCCGTGGTTCCCGGCCGTGCTCGCCGTCGTCGCCGTGCTGTTCGCGCTGTCCACCGTGCTCGCGTGGGGCTACTACGGCGAGCAGGCGTGGATGTGGCTGTTCTCGGAGAGCCAGCGCAGCCGCGTGGCGTTCCGGCTGTTCCTGTGCGCCATGTTGTCGATCGCCGCCACGTTTCCGCTCGACCAGGTGGTGAACATCGTCGATTCGTGCAGCTTCTGCATGGCGATTCCCGAACATCATCGCCATCTATCTATTGATGCCGGAGCTGCGCGCCGATCTCGCAAGCTACTGGCAGCGTGTGGTGCTCAAAAACGGCGAGGGGGCGGTCAATGTCGCGTAAGTCTTATCTCTGGCTGCTCACGGGCGTGTACGCTGGTCTGGTGGGTGCTCATGGCCATCAAGCCGCTCGATTTCTCCGACTGGCTCATGGAAAACGTGCTGGTGGTGCTGGCCGCCGTGCTGCTGGTGTCTACCTACAAATCTTTTCCGCTCTCGCGCGTGTCCTACACCTGCATCTTCGTGTTCATGATGCTGCACGCACTGGGCGCGCACTTCACCTACGCGAAGGTGCCCTACCAGGAGTGGTTCCCGTCGCTCGCGGGCGGCCGCAACCACTTCGATCGGCTGGTGCATTTCTCATACGGACTGCTGCTCGCGTATCCGATTCGCGAGATGTTCCTGCGCATCGGCAACGTGCGCGGCTTCTGGGGCTACTTCCTGCCGCTCGATCTCACCATGTCGACCTCCATGCTCTACGAGCTCATCGAATGGGGCGCAGCGGAGACCGTGGGCAAGGATCTCGGTGCCGCCTATCTCGGCACGCAGGGCGACATCTGGGACGCGCACAAGGACATGGCGCTGGCCTCGCTCGGCGCGCTGATCGCGATGACGGTGATCTACTTCATCAACCGGCGCATGCAGCGTGACTTCGCCAACGAGTGGGCGGAGAGCATCCGGGTGAAGCGCAAGAAGCCGCTCGGTGAAGAAGCGATCGTGAAGTCGCTTTAATGGGGACATTCCTCGTTTCCTAGCAAAAGGGGACGAGGCCTCGGCGGTAGTGCGTCATCGCGTGGCGGACAGGCTCCCGGCGCTCAGAGTCGGAGGGCGGCGAGCTCGAGAACGTCCTGCGAGGCAGTTCCTCTTGGCGTTCGCTCGCTCGAGGCTTGCGCGTCCAGAGCTGTCAGCGCTCCGCTGGAGCGCTGACAGCTCTGAACCCGCAAGCCTCGAGCGATTGAACTGCCAAGAGGAGCTGCGCGCAGACGCCTCGAAGCTCGCCGCCCTCCACTTCGCGCCGGGAGCCTGTCCGCCACGCGCTGACGCCCCACCGCTGTGCCCCGTCCCCTTTTGCTAGGAAACGAGGAATGTCCCCATTAAAGTGTGCGTCATGACAGCCCCCTCACCCCACGGCCTCACGCAGCTTCGCGACGCGCTCCGCAAGTTCGCCGACGAGCGCGACTGGGACCAGTACCACAGCCCCAAGAACCTGGCCTCGGCGCTCTCGGTGGAAGCCGCCGAGCTGCTCGAGCGCTTTCAGTGGCTCACCGAAGATCAGTCGCGCAAGCTGCCGCCCGAGGAATTGCAGAAGGTGCGCGAGGAAATGGCCGACGTGCTCAATTACCTCGTGCGGCTCGCCGACAAGCTCGACGTGAATCTGCTCGAGGCCGCGCGCGAGAAGATCGAGCTCAACGCGAAGAAATATCCGGTCGACAAGGCGCGCGGCAGCGCGAAGAAGTACTCGGACCTGTGATAGTTAGAGCCATGGGACGGGGCGCCAGTTTAGTCGCTGCGCCCTGCGCCACGCTTCTTGTTATAGACCCGTCCTGGGCCACTTTCGCGCAGCACGCGTTCTCGTGCTGCCTCAACCGTTTCCGCTTCCTTGGCCGAGCCATAAAGACTCGGTGTCCAACCCGCATCGGGCGCAAGATCCGGATCGAAGCGCGTGTTGTGTGCCGCGAGCAGATCCATCGGCTCACAGGCTTCCTTTTCCTTCCAGCAGTTGCCACGCACCGTCATACGCGTGCCCTTCTTGCCGTCGATGGCCTCCATCGGAGCCAAAGATGGCGCTCATCTCGAAGTAATTGTTCTCGGCGAAGATCTGCGATTCGAGGCCCGCGCCCCAGCTCGAGCGATAGTTGGTGTTCTTGTCGGCGCGATAGACGTTGTTATACACGTGTACCTTGCCGTAGCGCACGCGCGGCGCGCGCTGGCCGACGCCGTCGAACAGGTTGTGATGCAGGGTCACGCGCAGGTGTTCGCGGTCCTCTGGCGCGCTATCGGAACTACCGATGAGCATTGTCTTGTCGTGCGAGGTGAACTGGTTCCACGACACGGTGACGAGGTCCGACTCGTTGGTGATGTCGAGCAGGCCATCGTGCACCTGGTAGCGGTGCCCGAAGTACGTCGGTTGTATCTCATCGCGCGTCCGCAAATCCGCAAAGCGGTTGTGATCGATCCATACGTGGGTGGCATTGCTCACCGAAATGCTGTCGTACTGGGCGTTCCAGTTGCCGGTCACGCCGTCCGTCGGTGACCACTCGGGAAAGCAGTCCGCCGTATCCTGGAAGGAGATGTTGCGCACGATGACGTTCATCGGCTGGCTGCCGCCATTGCCGCGAATGTCGAGCCAGGCGCCGATGAGCGTGGCGTCCGCGCCCACGCCAAAAATGGTGGTGTTGGGTGGAATGCGGATGTGCACGCGCGTCTGCCTGCGCCGCGGCCGAAGCCAGGCGCGCTTCTTCCTGGCCGCCCGCCGGCGTGTTGCGGCCGTACGGGCCTTCCGGGTCGTACATCGCCAGAAATGCGAAGACCGAATACATCTCGCCCGTGGCCGGATCCGGGCGCGCGTAATCCTTGCACGAGAGTGCGTTGCCGGCGTCGTCCACGTTCACGTCGATGACGCCTTTGACGTAGATGAGCTTCGGTGTGGGGTCCGGAAAGCCAGCGCCGCCACCAGTTCCTTGCGGCTGGTGACAGTCACCGTGCGCGCTGGCGATGCGCTCGAGCCGCCGGTGGTGCCCGGGGGCAGGGATGCCGTCGGCAGCGCGCCCCAGCCGTCATTTACCGGGAGAACCTCGCGCCCGGGGTCAGGCGCGGCGGCAGCCGCCCGTGCGGACCCCAGCAGGAAACCGATGGACAACATGTACGCCAATACCCGCGCCAGGCTGGGTAAAAACATCAATTTCTCCCGTGAATTGCTGAATTCTGCCACCACAGCCCGGCGCCAAAATGACACCGGTGACATCCTGTAAGCGATTTTCGGCGGACGCAAGCGTTTGTTCAGATTCATCACGCGCCTGGGAAAGTGGTCACAAAATCCGGCCCATGACGCGCCGCAGCTTTTCGTTGACAACGTGGGACACGAGTCATCGCGCGGACATCGAAGGAAATCCGCGCGCTTTCTCGTGACTGAAAGCGCAGAATCCGCGCACCCGAGGGATCACATACCCATGCCCACTAACTACGTCCTCGTCGATTTCGAAAACGTCCAGCCCGACAGCCTCGCCGCGCTTGCCACTGGCCAGTTCCGCGTGAAGGTGTTTGTCGGCGCCTCCCAGGCCAAGGGAAGAATCTCCTTCGAGCTGGTGCACTCCATGCAGGCGCTGGGTGCAAACGCCGAGTACGTGAAGATCGCGCGCACCGGCAAGAACGCCGTCGACATGCACATCGCGTACTACGTCGGCCGCCTGCTCGAGAAGGAACCGAACGCGGTCGTTCACATCGTGTCGAAGGACACCGACTTCGATCCGCTGATCGAATACCTGCACGCCAAGGGCAGCGCCTGCAAGCGCGTCAAATCGATCGCCGAGATCCCGAAGCAGGTCGCGGCGCGCGCGGCGATGCCCGCGGCGAAAGGCGTCAAACACACCCCGCACGTGCCGAGCCCGCGGCGCCCGCACGCCGAGAAACTCGCGCCCATCATCAAGCATCTGCATTCGCTCAGCGGCAAGCCCGGCCACCAGCAAGAAGCTGTCGCAGACCATCGCCAGCTATTTCAAACAACATGGCGGCGAGCTGCCCGACAAGATCGTGGCGCTGCTGATCGACGAGCTCGTCCGGCTGAAATATGTGAGCCAGGTGAACGGCAAGGTGAGCTATCACCTGAGCTGACGGCGCAAGCGGTTGTGCCGCAGCGCAGGACGATCTTGTCAGACATCTCCCCGAGTTGTTTGGCGGGTGATCGACGGCGTGGCGCGTGACGATAAACTTCCACGACTCCCTTTTAGGTCAACGAGGTTTCTCCGTGCGTCTCCTATCAACTGTTGTGATCGTCGTTTGTGCCTTGTTTGCCGCTTCCACGGCGCAGGCGCAATGGACCGGCAAGGCCGAGCTCGGCATCATGGTGTCGAGCGGCAATGCCGAAGCCACTTCCGCGAATACCAAGCTCGACCTGGCGCACGAGAGCGAGAAGTGGCGCCAGACCATCTACGCCGGCGCGCTGTACGGCGCCAACGGCGAATTCACCACCGCCGAGCGCGTCGAAGCGCGCTACCAGCTCGACTACAAGATCAACGATCGCCTGTCGTGGTTTGGCGCACTACGCGGGGAGAAGGATCGCTTCAGCGGGTTCGTCTACCAGGCGACCGTCTCCACGGGCGCCGCCTACAAGTTCATCGACAGCCCGACGACCAAGTTTGCCGGCTCGCTCGGCGCCGGTTATCGCACCCTGAAAGAAGAAGTGCTCATCAAGACCGACGCGGGTGAAGTCATCGATCGCATCGAAGGCGAGTCGTCGAGCGAACCGGTGATCACGCTGGGATCCACGTTCGAGCACAACTTCAACGAGACCACCAAGCTCACCAACAAGCTGCTGGCCGAGTCCGGGTCCGACAACACCGCCGTGCAGGATGACATTTCGCTGCAGGTGAGCATGACCGACACGCTGGCACTGGCTGTCGGCTTCGGCGTGCGTTACAACACCGATCCACCGCCGCTGTCCGAAACCACCGACCTGTTGACCACCGTCAACCTGGTCTACAACATCAAGTAACGTGAAAACACCGCGTATCCTTGCAGACCTTGTTTCGGCCACAGTCCTCGCGCTCGTCGCGGGGCCCGCGCTGCCGCAGAGCGCCGCGCTGGGGAGCACCGCCAGCATCAGCGTGGGCACCGGCCCGCACGCCGGCACGTACAACTTCGCGCCGACCTCGCCGTGCGTCATCACCGCGTTCGGCGACAAGCCGGCGGGCGTTTCCGTGGTGCTGTCGTCGGAGAATTCCTCGCTGTCCATCGACGTGCCCGAACATCGACGAGAAGCACGCCAGCGAGATCCAGATCGTGCTCGTGGTGGCCGACAAGAAGGCGGGCGCGAGCATGAAGGGCACGGCCAGCACCACCTACGAGATCGATACGCGTCCCGATGCCGTGCTCGCAGCCGATTCAGAAAGCCGAGCGGGCTAACAAGGGAATCACCGGCAAGGTGAAGACGCAGCTCATGACCCAGGGCGGCAACACGCTGCTGAGCTTCACGGGGGCGACCTCCACCGGCGTGAAGCTCGACGGCGAGATCACCTGTCGGCGGATGTAATGGGGACATTCCTCATTTCCTAGCAATCCTTCGACTCGGCGATGTCCGCTCGCCTGACGACTTGCTTCGTTGCTAGGAAATGAGGAATGTCCCCATTACCGCAGCGCGCTGCGGATCAGCGGCTTCAGGTCCTGCTCGAGGTTCACCGCGAACGCCACGACGCCTGACTGCGACTCGGTCACTTCCATGCCGAGGATCGCGTAGTAGCCGCTGTCGCGATCGAACCACGGCGTGAATCCGAACGCGCCGGGCGATGACAGCACCGCGCAGTTCGTCGCCGGCGGCGGGCACTCGAGCCACGCAGCGAGGCCGTAGTGAAAGTTGAGCCCCGTGTTCGCGAACGGTGAATTGCCGATCACGGCGTTCGGGTATTGCTCGGTGGCCTGCGCAGTGAACAGCGCGCTCGCTGATCAGTCGTGTTGCCCTGGTGCACGCCGCGATTGAAATCGAGCGCCAGTATCTTCGCGTATTCATTCATCGTGGCGCGCAATGCCGCCCGCGATCAGCGGGTTCGTCGTGCCCGCCGCCTGGCGCGGCGCGGTGTACCACACGAGATCCGGCGAGGTGAGACCGAGCGGCGTCTTCAATTGCGCCGCGAAGAGGTTCGCCCACGACTGGCCCGTGACCACTTCCGCCATGCGCGCGGCCACGTGCAGATGCGTGCTGCCGTAGTCGAAGCGCGTGCCGGGCGCCGCCACCAACGGCTGCTGCGAGATCGTCGCCACGCAATCGGCGAGGTCGATGCCCGCTAACAAGGTGCAGGGCATCTCGCGCTCGAGGCCCGACGTGAACGACAGCAATTGGCGCAGCGTGATCGCGGCCTGCGGCCCGGTCCAGCCGAGCACCGCGCCGGTGGTCGAGTCCAGCGTCAGAAATCCCTGGTCGATGAGGCGCAGGATCACGAGCCCGGCCACCATCTTCGACGACGACGCGATCGCCACGCGCTGGTCCGCGCTGAAGCTGCCGTACATGCGCTCGAACCGCTTCACGCCATTCGCGTCGTAGATAGCCAGACCCATTCCGGAAATGCCCTGCGCCGCAAAGGCTGCGCTCGCCGCGCGGTCGACGTCGGTGAATGGATCCGCGATCGGGTCCGTGGGAGGAGAGACCGCATCTTCACCGCCGCCGCCACACGCGGCGAGCCAGCCGAAGGCACAAACAAGCAAGGTCTTACGAAGGGGGCGCATGCGGACTACAACGCGTCGCCGGTCGTTCCGTTGACCCCCGGGAAGCCGGGCCGGCGGGGAAACGCCCCGGATGGCCGAATTTGGCCATCCAGCGGCCCCTTAGGCCTATTTACTCTTATATATAGCTTGCATAAGGTGCCTCGCCCGAGAAGAACAACCCAGGGAGATGCTCATGCCCATTCTCAAGCGTTCTGCGGCCGAGTTGTTAGGCACGTTCTGGCTGGTGTTCGGTGGTTGCGGCAGCGCCGTGCTCGCCGCGAAATTTCCCGAAGTCGGCATCGGCCTCGTCGGCGTCTCGCTCGCATTCGGCCTCACCGTCGTCACCATGGCGTATGCCGTGGGATTCATCAGCGGCGGTCACTTCAATCCCGCCATCACGCTCGGGTTGTTAGCCGCCGGCCGCACCAAGCCCTCTGACGTGGTGCCCTACATCGTGGCGCAGGTGCTCGGTGCCGTGCTCGCCGCGTGGCTGCTCTGCATCATCGCGTCCGGCAACGGATCGGATCCGGTGGCCGGCGGGCTCGCCGCGAACGGATTCGCCGATCACTCACCGGGTGGTTACTCGCAGGCGGCGGGGTTCATCACCGAAGTGCTCATGACGTTCTTCTTCCTGATCGTCATCCTCGGCGCCACCGATCCGCGCGCGCCGGCGGGTTTTGCGCCGCTCGCCATCGGCCTCGCGCTCACGCTGATCCACCTCGTCAGCATTCCCATCACCAACACGTCCGTGAACCCCGCGCGCAGCACGGGACCCGCGCTCATCGTCGGTGGGTGGGCGCTGCAGCAGCTCTGGCTGTTCTGGGTCGCGCCGATTGTCGGTGCCATGGCCGCCGGCGGATTCTGGCGCTGGCTGAAGTAAATGGGGTCAGGCCCCGTTTCCTAGAAAACGGGGCCTGACCCCATTTCTGGGAATTCGTCACACAACCGGTAATTCCCGCGCGACGGCCTGATGGCGGCCGCCGCGCGGGACGCTAGTGTTCCTCCCAAGAGCGACACGGAGGTCACATGCGCATCGTTCACTCTCTCGAAGAACTACTCGATCTGCCGCGCGACGAACACGTCAACGGGTTCCGCCGCCGCGAATCGCTGCAACTCGAAATCCCCACGCTCAACGATCACGCGCTCACCGACGCGCAGGACGCCCTCAACAGCCTGCAGGAGCGCGGCGGCAGTCTCGCCGCCGCGGGGATCATGCTTCTCGCGCTCATCGTCGGCGTCACCAACGTCTTCTTGCGCAACCCGTCGCTGTTCACCGGCCGCGCGCTGCTCGAGCTTGCCGTCGTGCTGGTGATCTCGTTCTGCCTCGGCGCCTTCGGCAAGATGATCGCGCTGGCGTTCACGCGCTGGCAGTTCGCGCGCCGTTGCCGCGAGCAGTACGACGAGCTGTCGCGGATGCTGCGCGAGCCTGCAGTTCTGTCCTGAGAGCGCCGACGGCTACCGCATGATTTCGATGTTCACGCGCACGGCGGTGTCGCTGCATTTGACCAAAATTGCGTTGACGCTTGGCCGGCTACGACTCCGCATCCTCCTTCGGCCCGCGCGGCGCGAGACAGAGCGTGCCCGTCACCGTGCTGTAGAAAACTCCGTTCACATCCGTCGCGTTGTTGTAGAGCGTGCCGGTCGCGCCTTCGAAGCGGCCCGTGCCCGAGACGATTTCCTGCATCGACGTGAGGATGCCGTTCGACGGACTGCCGGTCAGCTTGCTGACGCCCGTTTCGCGCACCGTGAGCGTGCCGTCATCGGTGGTGTACACGAGCAGGCCAGTGGTCACACTCCAGCCAGGTGCGCTGTCCGGCCGGCGGCCGACGCCATCGAGCACGAAGTAGGTAGTGCCCTTCAGGCCTAGATTGCCCTTGACCGTTCCCGACGCGCAGAAGTTGTACGGGCTCACGCAGTTCATCGGATCGGATGTGTCCACGATCAGCGCGTGTAGCGGGCGGCAGCCGTCGCCGTGCGCCTGCGCAACGCCGAGGACGCCGGCAGAGAGAGTCAGGCAGAAGGCAATCCGGGTCGACGTCTTCATCGTGGGCTCCTTGAGGTGCGGTGCGCGATTTCGTGGCCGCGCAGCGTCGCGCGTCGTGCCATCACGACGAAGAGGTTTTTGACGAAGTGGCAATTCGCGATGACGAGTGGGAGTGTCAACGCCAAAGGCCTGTAAACCGCTAGGAATTCGTAGCACCATCGGGCAGTGACACGCTCGACCGCCAAACCACTGCCGCCCGGTCTGCACGTCATTCTGGGCGATTCCGCGGCCGGCATCTTTACGCGCATCCATCACGCGCGCGACCGGCTGCTCATCGATCAGGACGTGCTGAGTTGCGGTCCCACGCCCAAGTGCGACGACCGGCGCGCGTGGAGCCATGCGCGGCACGAGTACTGGAGCGCGCTCATTCCGGGCGCGGAACAGATGCACGTGCAGTCACCGTTCAATCTCGACGACAACGCCGAACGGCTGCGCACCGCGGATCACATCTGCATCTGGGCCGCCACGTCGTTGAGCGAACAATTGTTCGTTGCGCATGTCGTTCGATCTCGCGGACGGCGTCGGCGCGGACCCCGAGCGACTCTCGCTCGTGCAATTCGAAACTGTCCCAGGCCGAACCACGCGCGTACTCGGCATGGGCGAGCTCAACGAAGAGAGCATGAGCAATCACCCCGAGCCCGTGCGGTTGTCGACCAACGCGCTCGAGGACTATCGCGCCGCATGGAGCGCGCTGACTTCAGACGACCCCACCGGATTCGAGCGATTCGCGAACGAGCGCCCGGCCGCGAAGACGTGGCTCAAAACCGCCATGCAGCTCATGCTGCGTCGGTTTCCGGACGCGCGGAACGGCCTGCCATTCTGGGACTCACTGCTGCTCAAATGCGTGCGTGAGCGCGGGCCGAAAGCTGCAAGGATCATCGGCGAGGCGATGGCCGAAGACTGGAACGACGGTGATCTCACGGGCGATCTGTATCTCTTCGGCCGGCTGCTGCGACTCGGCGACGAGCGCCTGCCGAAGCCGTTGGTCGCTCTCACCGGCAATCGCACCAGCATGCGCGGACTCGACGTTGCGCTGACGCCGTTCGGTGAAGCGGTGCTGAGCGGCGCCGCATCGAATTACCCCGCGAATCCAATCGACGAGTGGGCCGCGGGCGTGAGGCTGTCGTCGGCGGACGGCCAGTTGTGGTTCAACGACGGCGGCTCGGCTGCGTGCGTTGAATCCTGCGGCAACACCTACACCGCTGCGCCGCGGAATCTGACAGCGACGCGGAGTGTCGTGTAGTTAGCCCGGCGCGCGCGGCCCTTGCATTGCATATTCGCGCACGACGCGAGTACTTCCTTCAATGTGACAGCGTCGCGCAGCCCCAAGCGGCCGCTGGTTGCGCTATTCGCGCCGCTGAAAGTTGGCACGCCACTTGCCTCTCTCTGATGTGATCCCTTTCAGCGACAAGGAAACATCATGAAATCATCCAGACTCCTGATCGCGGCCAGCGTGGCCGCATTGCTGCCGCTCGCGGGCGCGTTTGCGCAAAGTCCTACACCTCCAGCGGAGGAGCCCAGCACAGCCCGCGCAGCAGGGCGCGACCTTCGAATCGCTCGACACCAACAGTGACGGGCGCATTTCGAAGGAAGAAGCCTGCGGTCAATACGTCCGTGACCGAGCAGTTCTCGCGCTACGACAAGAACGGTAACGGCTTCATCGAAAAGGAAGAGGTGAGCGCTTCGAACACGCGCCGCCGAGATCCGGCCAAGAAGCAAAACCCTCGCGTCCCACGCGGCCGACCGCCGCGTGGGCCGCGATTGCTCCATCACGATCGGAGAGCGACCATGCCAATGCCCGAGAGACGAATCAGAGACGACTCATCGGTGCGCGACCGCGTCGCCTCGCTGGCGCAGGCGATCCGCGACAAGGACATCGACTTCCTGATGACGCACTACGCGCCGGACGTCGTTGCCTACGACGTCATGCCGCCGCTGGCCGTGCAGGGCGCGGCGGACTATCGCAAGAACTTCGAGCGATGGTTTGCCTCGATGCGCGGACCGATCGACTACGAGATGAACGACCTGCGCATCTCGATGAGCGAGAGCCATGCCTTCTGTCACTGCGTGAGTCACGTCAAGGCACGCGAGCGAACGGCGAGAAGGCCGACTACTGGGTGCGCGTGACCACGTGTTTTCAGAAGGCGAACGGCCAGTGGTTAGTCGGCCATGAGCACGTGTCGATGCCGGCGAGATTCGGAAAACCGCCTATACGAATGAACGCCGCCTGAGGTATCTGCGAAATCCACGCCGCCATAGCTGCGCCTCCACTTGTTGAGGGAGCGCAGCGATGAATCAGGAACGACCCGCGCCGGAAGATATGCCCGGCTCCGATGGCATCGAAGTGTTGCAACGCCAGGACGACGACGACTCCCGGGAGCAGAACGGCACCGGCGAAGGAGCCGACGAGGACCAGCTCGGCATCACGGAAGAAGAGATCGACGACCTCGAGGACGACGCCAAGGGCGGCTGACCGCCCGGCCGGAAACCGGTGGCACGAGGGGCCCCGGAACCCCCGCCGACACATATATAAGAGTGTCCCCTGACGGGCCCCGACCCGGGTTTTCAAGGCCTTGCGATGCGCCCGCCCATGTCCACAGGACATCGACGTGTCGTCCGGTTGCGGGGGCCGGGTGACGCCCTTACCATGCCCGCCTCTTAAAAAACCTAGTTAACCCAGAGGGGCGATTTCCATGAGTAATTCCGAGCAACAAGCAGCCAAGATCCGCAACCAGCCAGGATTCATCGCGGCGCTGGACCAGAGCGGCGGCAGCACGCCGAAGGCGCTGAAGCTCTACGGCGTGGAAGAGAACACGTACTCCGGCGAGACGCAGATGATGGATCTCGTCCACCAGATGCGCAGCCGCATCGTCACCAGCCCCGTGTTCACCGGCCAGCGCATCGCCGGCGCCATCCTGTTCGAAGCGACCATGGATCGCGAGTTCGGCGGCAAGCCGGCGGCTGACTACCTGTGGAGCAAGCAGGTGGTGCCGTTCCTCAAGATCGACAAGGGCCTCGCCGACGAAACGAACGGCGTGCAGCTCATGAAGCCGATGCCGACGCTCGATGACCTTCTGAAGAAGGCGAAGAGCAAGGGCATCTTCGGCACCAAGGAGCGTTCGATCATCAACCAGAACAATGCCGAAGGCATCAAGGCCGTGGTGGCGCAGCAGTTCGAGGTGGCGAAGCAGGTGCTGTCGCACGGCCTCGTCCCGATCGTCGAGCCGGAAGTGAACATCAAGTGCCCCGGACAAGGCGGGCGCGGAGAAGGTGTTGAAGGCGGAGCTGCACGCGGCGCTCGACAAGCTGCCCGCGGACAAGCAGGTGATGCTGAAGCTCACGATTCCTGAAGTGGACAACCTGTACGCGGATCTCGTGAAGCACCCGCGCGTGCTGAAGGTCGTCGCGCTGTCGGGCGGCTACTCGCGTGATGAAGCCAACAAGCGTCTGGCGAAGCAGAACGGCATGATCGCGAGCTTCTCGCGCGCGTTGTCGGAAGGCCTGACCGCGCAGCAGAGCGATGCCGAGTTCAACAAGTCGCTGGATACGGCGATCGAGAGCATCTACCAGGCGTCGAAGACCTGAGCTAGAAGCGAAGAGCTCGATTGAATGAAGGCCCCGGCGATGAGAGTCGCCGGGGCTTTTTCGTTTCTGCGCGATTGCATGTAGAATCGCGGTTCCCATTATGGGAACTCCGATCTATCGTCCTCTCATCTCGGTGAGGTGGCGGTATGCGTATCGCGGGTCGACACATTCTCGATGCGTTTTGCCGAAGACATCCGGATGCGAGAGGCTGGGTCGAAAACTGGTTGGAAGTTGTCGGGTCGGCGATCTGGAGCAGGCCTTCCGACGTCAAGGGAATTTTTGCAACGGCGAGTTTTCTGGCGGGCGGCGTGGTGATTTTCAACGTGAAGGGAAATTCGTACCGCCTCGAAACCGTCATCGTCTATCGAAGCGGAGACGTCGTGGTGAACTGGGCAGGAACGCACGCTGGCTATGACGTGCGGAACCGCAAACGCGGTCGCAGGAGTTGAACATGATCATTCGCATCATCAAGACAAAGGCGCAGCACAAGGCAGCGTTCGCGGAGCTAACGCGATTGGCGCGGCTTGATCCTGAACCTGAATCCAGTAACGGCCTTCGTCTCGAACTGTTGGCGAAGCTGGTTGAAGACTACGAGAAGGCGCGGTTCGTGTTCGCGAGGCCAGATCCCATCGACGCCATCCTGTTTCGCATGGAGGAGCGCGGCCTACGCCAGAAGGACATCGTCCGCGCCCTCGGAGGAAAGAACCGCGCGTCGGAAGTGCTGGCGCGCAAGCGGCCGCTGACGCTGTCGATGATCCGCGCGCTACACGAGAAGTTGGATATTCCACCGGCGCTGCTGATTCGCGAGCCGGCGGGCGTGTATCGGGTGCGGAGAGCGGTGAAGAGGCCGGTGCGAAGGGCGAAACGCGTCGCGCAGTAGCCTGTTGCAGTTGTGAGGCCGAGAGATCAGTACAAATAAGCAGCGCCAGAATCTTCTGCCGCCTCACTAATCTGGTTTCCATCCACCCCCGTCGCGGCGCCGTCTTCTCCCGGCGCGCCGATCGCGAGGTAGTGGCCGTCGGCGCCACCGAAGGCCACGGACTCACCGAACCGATCCTGATCGCCCGGGTTGGATGCTTTGAGCAGCCCGGTGTAGAAGAAGTCCGGCTTGATCCCGGGCCGGCGTTTCAGAATCAGCACGGCGCCGTCGGTTGTGGCGCTGAAGGTCCACGATTCCATAAAGCCCGCGCCGGTGGCGGGCCACTTCGGATCACTGAATGCGAGGTAATCACCGAATCGGCTGAACTCGATCGCATGGCCGAAGCCGTTATAGCCAACACTCTGCGTGCTGCCGAGCCAGAGTGCGTCCTCCACCCAGGTGAGATTGTCGCGGCTATACACGCCGATGCCGCCATCTTCTTCGTAGGGATCGTCCTCGTGCATCGCCAGAAAAGAGCCGTCGTACGTCACCGCCATGTTCGGGTTCTCGAGCCACAGATACGCCTGATCCGCCACGCGCGACCAGGTCAGCGCGGCCACTCGTCGCGAAGTCACCAGGCGCCCCGCGCCCGCAGGCGTATGGCAGGCCGACACCAGTAGTTTGGCGTCGGCCGTCATGCGCACCGTCGGGCAGCGGTCACCCGCGTAGAACGGGGCGATCGCGCCAGAGTAAGCCCAGGCACTGCCGTTCCAGTTCCAGATGTGCGTGCGGCCTTCGGGCGTCCCGCTACCACCCTGCGGGTACATCGAGTTCACTTTGATCACGGTGCCGTCCGAGCTCACGTCCACTGAGTAGCCGAAGTAGTCGTTCGTGGTAACTGGCGATGTCGTGAATTGCGTCACCTCGCTCCAACTGTTGTCCGCTGCGCGCTGGAACAGGAACACCACACCGGCATTCGCATGACCCGCGCGCTCGCGTGTCGGCGCCCCCACCGCGAGCGTCGACCCGTTCGCGCTCAGCCCCATATAGCGAAAGGCAAGCGGCGAGCCGCCGCCCAGCCTCGTATTCGGCAAACCGTCCGATGCTTTCAGCAACGCTTCCTGGATCCACTTGCGTCCATCGCGCCGGTACACATACACCGCGCCGGAATTCGGCAGCGAGTTGGCCGAGCCGTCTTCTCCGTCCGCACTCACAGCCAGGGTGCTGCCGTCAGCGCTCATCGCCACCTGGGCTCCCAGATTGTCGTGCGCGCCCGTGTTCGACGCCTTGGCGTACCCGATGGTGTCCAGCATGAGATCGCGTGGAAACACCTCGTTGGATCGCGTGCAGCCGCCCCGATTGCAGGCCTGCACGAAATAGCGCCGCGTCGCCCAAGCCTGTTTGTGTACCGCCACCGCGACGGAGGTGCTCGTCCGGCGCCACGTGATACGGTCAGCGACAGGCTCGAAGTAGCCGCGCGCGGCGGTGTTGGCGAATAACCGATAGTTCACCGCGCCTGGCACCGGCTCCCAGTCGAAGACCAGCTCTTTCATGTTGGCACCCACCGTAAGCACCGGCGCCGCGGGACGAGGCACGGTCTGGGCATCGGCGATCCCTGACAGGGTGAGCAGCAGACTGACAAAGGCGAAGACCGACGCGCGCATGGTAGTGACTCGCTGATTTTTTGAGTGACGTGCAGCAGGCGCTTCGCACAACACCCTGTCAATCAGACGCGGACGGCAGGGGTGCGGGGAACTTCGCCGTTACGTCGCCGCATGGCCTAACTAGAGACTGAATTCGGGTTCTGGTGGGGCCCCGGGGCTTGTATCAGCCGTCGTGCCGGCCCAGCGTCAAGCCACGTGCCGAGCCGCTGGAAGGCCAAAGGTCCGGGATGGCAAACGCGCAAGCAAGTAGCCCTGCGAGCAGATCAGCTGTTCCCGCTCTGCCACGCCTCCGTCTCGACTTTGCCCGGATCAGGCGACCGACATCAGCATGACATTTGGCTGCGGCGCATTCGCGATGCTGTAGGTGAAATGCCCGATGCGAAACACTCAATACCCGCCGACTACGGCGCGACACTCAAGATCATCAAACAACGCGTATCGCGCGAACGCGTCCGTGTGGTGCTGGCAGCCAACTCCGCGATGGTTTTCCTGTACTGGGATATTGGCCGAATGATCCTCGAGCGCCAGGCAGGCGAAGGTTGGCGCGCCAAGGTCGTTGACCGCTTGGCTCGCGACCTGCGGCAAAGCTTCCCAGACATAAAAGGATTCTCGACCCGCAATCTGCTCTTCATGCGCCGATTCGCCGAAGAATTCCGGGATGAAGCAATTGGAGGGACACAAGATCCCCAACCTTCGGCCAATCTTCCCCGAATCTTTCCCCTTCCTTCATTCATCGAGCCGCCGACGCGGCGAATCTCCCGCGACCCGGACCTTAAGTCCACCAATCCCCTCAAGGAGACTCGTCATGCGCAACAAAAGAAGGGCCGGGCTCGTGTAGCTGGTGGTTGTCGATGCTGCTCGTTCTGCCCGGCATCGCCGCCGCCGACATCGTCACCGATTGGTCGCTCATCACGACCCAGGCGGTCGTCACCAAGGGCGGGCGGGCCGGCGCGTGGACTTCGCCATCGTGCACGCCGCCATGTTCGACGCGGTGAACGCCATCGAGCGCCGCTATGACCCGTACAAGATCGTGCCCGTCTCACCGCGGCTTGGTGCCTCGCCGGAAGCGGCCGCCGTCGCCGCGGCGCACCGCGCCTTGATCGGGCTATTTCCCGAGCAGGCGGTGACGCTGGATGCCGCGTATGCCGCGTCGCTGGCGACGCTGCCCGATGACATCGCTCGCGCGCGAAAGGCATCGCGCTCGGCGAGGAGGTGGCTGTCGCCATGGTCGCGCTGCGCGCGAATGATGGTCGTGCCGCACCGGCTCCGGTCTACGTGTTCGGCTACGGGCCCTGGCGTCTACCAGGCCACCATCCCGTTCCCGCCGACCGGCCAGCCCGTGAACACCCACCGTCCGGCAGTCACGCCGATGGTGATGGCCAGCCCTCGGCAGTTCCGCGCCTACGGTCCGCCCGGGCTGACCAGCGCCCGTTACCTGCGCGACCTGGACGAAGTGCGCCAGTACGGCTCGCTCACCAGCACCGTGCGCACCGACGCGCAGTCCGAGATCGGACGCTTCCACACCGAAAACCCCAACCAGTTCTGGGGACGGAACCTGAGCAACTTCGTGGCCTCGAGAGATCTCGGCACGTTGCGCAGCGCGCGACTGATGGCGCTGTTCGCCTTCGCGCAAGCCGACGCCGGCAACGCCTGCTTCGAATCGAAATACACCTACAGCTTCTGGCGTCCGTCGACCGCGATCCAGCAGACCGATCCTTCGCCTGGCTGCCGTTCGTGAACACGCCACCGCACCCCGAGTACCCGGCCGCGCATGGCTGCATCGCCGGTGCGGTGGCGGAGACCATGGAAGCGTTCTTCGGCGGACAGCGCGTCCAGTTCTCGTTCAACAGCACCGTCACCGGCGCCACGCATGACTTCGATCGGCCGGGCGAGCTCGTCGACGAGATCTGCGATGCGCGAGTGTACGGCGGCATGCACTTCCGCAATTCCGTGCAGCATGGTGCGGCGTTGGGACGTGCCGTCGCGCACTACATCGCCGACACGCGCTGCTGCCGAACAACGGCGGCAACCACTGATGCCCTCGCGGACCGTGCCGGCCTGGCGCTGACCAGGCCGGCACGTCACCCGCGCGAGCGATACGGAACCAGGCCCTTGGCGCGCATCTGGTCGAGCTCTACGCGCTGCGCGGCGATGACGCATCCGCCTGCGCGACCACCGCGCGGAATCGCGGCTGGGAACGCAGCCGCTCGAAGGCCGGGTCGTCGGCCAGTGAGCCGAAGCGTATACCCGACATGTTCTGCTCGATGACTTTTCGCTCCAGCACGTCAGCGCCTCGTCGTCACGCCCGAGCAGCGCGTACAGCACCGCCCATTGCCGCAGGTACCAGAAGTCGCCGCGGCCCCGCACGTGTGCCTCCTTGTCGAACGACTTCAGCATTTCCTCGATGAGCCGTTGCGCGCGTTCGTGCTCACCTTTCTGCAGGAGCACGTCCGCCAGGGCCACAGAGGCGTCACTCATCCAGGTAGTCGGCACGACGGGCTGTCCCTTGGCGTCCCAGCTGACGGCGGACCACTTGGTGAGATGCGCGATGGCGCGGTCGTACTCGCCGGTCCGCGCGTGCCTGGATACGCATCGCAAATATTCGCAGTGTCGAATCGATGGGCTGCGTCGTGCCGAGGCGATCCTCTTCGTAGCCGAGCTCCGCCGCCGCGGCATAGTCGTGCGCATACACCAGCACCTGTATGAGCCGCGCCGACACCGGGTGCGGTGCGCTTGCCGCCACCGCCTCCGCCTCTTTCGGATCGTCGAGCTCGAGATAGGCGTTGATGAGGATGCGCCGGCCGAATTCGTGATCCGGATCCAGCTTCATGGCCTGCTCGAGGTACTTGACGCCGCGAGCCTACTCGGCACGGCAGCACCAGTAGAGTTCACCCAGGCGCCACAGCGCCGCGCTCGAGGAGGGATCGCGATCCAGCACCGAGAGCGACAACTGCTCCGCCGCGGGCGCGTCCGACTTGCCCCAGAGGCAGATACATCGCCTTCTCGTTGTCGTACAGGACTTCGAGCGGGCTCAATCGCCGGGCCTGTGTCGATGGCGTTCATCGCGTCGTTCGGCAGGTGGTCGCGGAAGAATCGTATCGTCGACAGCTGTCGATAAGCCGGCGCGCTGTTCGGATTCAGCTCCAGCGAGCGCGCCAGTTCCTTCTCCGCGCGATCGCCTTCCCAGTAGAGGTCCGCCAGTTGCAGATGCGTGTCGGCGTCGAGTTCGTTGATCTCAGCGCGTGTTCCAGCAGTTGCCGTTCTCGGTCCAGACCTTTTCGAGATTGTGCTGGTGGTCCCGGCTCATTTCATCCATTGGCCACGCTCGCGCGCGCCTCCGCCAGGCCCGCATACGCGCGTGCGAATTTCGGATCGATCTGGATGGCGCGCTCGAAATCGGCGACCGCCAGTTTCGCGTCCGCCAGACGCGTGGTCGCCAGCCGCGCACGGCCCTGTGCAGCGCGAGATAGGCGTCGAAGTCCTGCGTGCCTCGATCCGTCGTCGTCGCCGGGCCGGCCAGCGAAATCCGCATCGCCTCCGACACCTTGGCCGCGATCTCGTCCTGGATGACGAAGATGTCTTCCGGCTTGCGATCGAACTGCAGCGACCAGACGTGGCCGCCCGTGCGTCGCGTCGATCAACTGCGCCGTGATGCGCAGTCGATCCGCCGTGCTCTGCAGACTGCCTTCGACCAGGAAGCGCGCGTTGAGCTTGCGGCCGATGTCGCGCACGTCGGCGCCGTGCGGCGCGAAGGAGAACGAGGACTGGCGGGCGATGACCGTCAGTTCCTTGGAGGCGGACAGACGGTGCAGCAGCGTCTCGGCGACGCCGAAGGCGAGCGCCGCGTCCTTCGGAGACTGGCCCGAGCT